>CAZIPE010000001.1:0-152162 GCA_964541305.1 uncultured Candidatus Saccharibacteria bacterium
AGACCAGAAATCAAGCTCTGGTTCTTTATCCAATCTCTGCCAGAAGGTCAGGCACCGCTTTTGGTACGTCAGCAATGGTTAGGGATCCCTTTACCCTTAAGATACGATAGACCTTTTGAGTCTCCTACCCCCAGAGAAGCGGGTGGCCTACTCCAACCGCTTCCACTAAGCGTTATACCTGATGCTGTTGAGGTTGAGTCTTACGACTGTGTAAAAGCCTTGCGTCTCTTTGAGAGAGAAGATGCAGCAAATTGGTGGGTGGAGTACTATGAAAATAAAGGTCTCCCCATATTAGACGCTACTCTGCTCTTCAGGCGTCAAGAGGGTCAATTTGTACCACCCAAACTAGCACATCTTTTACTACCAGGCTTAGAGCGCTTTGACTATATATTCCCCCGTGAAGAGTAATTAAGAATAAAACATAGCGTGCCGACTTAGTCTTCGCATTGCTCGTTCCCTGTTTCGTGCAGTGACTGAGTTTTCGGCAATTATTTTTTCAGCTAACTCAGGGTCTCTGACTATCTGTCGTAGCGTACCGAGCCTGGGAGGTATGTCCGAATGTCGCTCTGAAGCTGGTGGATCCGGAAGCGAAGGAATTATTAATACCAAGCCGTTGTCATTTTCCTGAGATAATCCTGGTATTCCATTTTCTATCCCTGAAGATTTTCGTCTATCCATAGTCAATCCTTTGATAAAATTATAGCACCTCACGACTTAAGTGATGCGGATTCGATGATAGATTTGCTAAGTCTCCTTATATTTAGGATAATTACATATAAGTAAGGAGATATCGATATGACTGGTGAGCTTAAACCAGGAAGAGGAGTGCAGGGTGATGTTAGCGAAGATGGTGCTACCTGGACGATAGAGGAAGATCTAGGTGCCCCTGGAATCTATGAGCTTGATAAGCAACCTACACCTGATGAGGTGATAGCGATGAAGGCTGAATTGAATAGATTTGGCATAGATAATGCCGTCCCAGAAGTCTGTGCTCGAATTGTACTTGATATGCTTGTCACTACCGATACAAGTGATCGTTTCTTTAAAGCTAGTAACGCGATTCCAGCTGGCATCGTAGATGCCGAGGGAGCCCCAGTATATTTTAGTGGATACGACACAGTGTTTGACTTAACAAAGCAAGCTAGCTATGTTGCGGGCCATTGGGCGCAATCTTTAACCCAAGCGTGCGCTCTGCCAGGTGACGAGTGGCCCGAAGGCATGACACCACCATCTACTTTTACCGAAGTCCTTAAAAAAGTTAAGGGCGAGGAAATAATGAATCTAACCAAGTCCTTAACTAACAAATGGGGTGTTAAAGGTGACCACGTCGGCACATTAACTATTGATGAGGCAACCATATTAGAACTTGAAAGTAAAGATCCAGAAGCTGAGCCACCTTATCTATGTCGTGCAATCTTAGTTCGAGCGAATGAGCAAGATGAATACTATGAACTAGAGCAATTCACAGTTAATCTGGATAATTCAGTGTTAAGAGACACTCAAGTAGGTCGTTTGATAGATGGGGTGCGCGTACCCGATGAGGGTGGAAACTCTGAATCTATGCGTCCTCCGAATTTGGTAGAACTAATAGATATCGTTCATCAACTTAACGTTGCTTCGTGGTCTACCTATCCAACTCTTGGCGAAATAAATACAGAGGAAGTCTAGGCATTAAATATAATTTCCCTATTAAGCACTTGGTTTGTTATCTCTCTGACGTGACTTAATATTCTGTGAAGTATTTTTTGTGAAGAAAACTTTATTGTTGTGAGCTTGTTCTTTAGTAATAACTTTCCTGGCATACTTCTCCCGTGATGAGTGAACTACTTCTTTAAATACTGCTTCATTGTCTGCCTCATCAAGTAGTAGCGTCTGACCAGACAACGGTTCTTGGGCAGTGACGCCTGCTATACGCATGTAGAAGTTGTAGGCTGGCAAGTTGGCTATCTCACCCTGTTCAATGTACGGATAGAATAACGGCAGCACGTAACGCTCGTCGGCTGGACTACCGGAACGGAAACAAATA
Source organism: uncultured Candidatus Saccharibacteria bacterium (assembly GCA_964541305.1). Lineage (GTDB taxonomy): Bacteria > Patescibacteriota > Saccharimonadia > Saccharimonadales > UBA7683 > CAZIPE01. Next base: position 2,027 of record CAZIPE010000001.1, read on the forward strand.
ACCGTACCAACGTTAGCCAGAATAATATCTACAAGTCGTTGCTGGTCTTGTTGACTAGTAGATTGCTCCGCCATGATGAGGAACAACTTATACTTTCGAGCTTCGCTCAGCATCTGCACAAAGCTCATAGTGGCGAAGTTCTGAAACTCATCTACATAGAGATAGAATGGTCGACGATCAGTCTGTTTAAGTCGCGCGCGTCTTAATGAAGCTACCTGTAGCTTTGCAAGTATAGTGGTTCCGAATAATGATGATGTATCTTCACCCAGCGCACCCTTTGAAAAGTTACAAATCAAAATCTTACCTGAGTCGAGAATGTCATTGAAATCGATCGTAGACTTATCTTGCTCAAGTATCCGCTTGGCAGAAGCCGAGAACAGGAAACGGCCAATCTTAGCAGTAATACCAGCAACCATCTTAACCTTTTGAAACTCACCAGCTTTACCAAGTTCATTTTTCCAAAAGTTTCGTAAGTCCTCGTCATCAAGTGTTTTTACTATCTCTCGACGATACTTGTTATCGTTGAGAAGTCGGAAGATTGTGAACAAATTAGGATTTTCCATCGTTAGCGCAGTCTGGATGGTATTACGCAGCACGTATTCAATACGGTGACCACCTGAATCATCTTCCGAGAATATCTTACGCAGCACTGAGATCGTTGATTCAGTAATAAGGTCTTTCTCTCGTAGTAGATCGTCACCCTCAAGTCCTGGTGTTAGCTCAAGCAAGTTTACGCCGATCGGATACGTGAGATCATCAGGATTCATGTAAATAACGTCCTTGATGCGGTCTTTAGGAATGTGGTGCAAGATAGTTTCAGCTAGGTCTCCGTGGGGATCAATTACGGCAAGGCCGTTACCGCTCTTAATATCTTGAATGATGGCGTAAAGCAGCATAGTGGTTTTACCGTTGCCAGTACCACCAATAATGTACATATGGCGCTGTCTCTCTGCCTCTATCAGTCCAATAGGGGTTGTGACTTCGTGGTGAGTGTTTTCGCCTATAAGTATGGATAGTTCTTTGCCAGACTTGAGGGATACTGGGGCTGGCAGAGTACGGCTCAGGGAAGTTATGAGGTTGTCAGTTTTACTGATATGGCTCGCTGGAAAGTGAAACAAACTCGACACTTCACTAGCAGAAAGAACTAACGACTGCCTCCTGCTTAGGTTTGGTAATCGCAAAGCAGCAAGCCTTATGCGATATGTTTGAACCAGTGGTAATCGAGCTTTAGCACGTAAGGATTGATACTGTGGTACTGAATATCCATCAAGCGCAGACCTAAGGGTTGCTAACTGCTCTTTGGCATCAGGGCTATTAACAAGTAGTCGCAGATCAACTTGAAATAGTGGCTGAGAGACTTTCTGGTGCATGGATTCCATGAGCTCAAGCTCAAAGGCACTAAGCGTTCTGGCTGGGCGCTGGCGCTTCTGAACTTGAGCTTGGAGTGCGGCATCTTTCGAAGACTTATTCTGATAGTAGCTAGAAGTTGAACCATTATAGACTTCGCCTATTGTGTCGGTTACACCTAGCGCTGCTCCTGAAAACAATTCGCCCACTTTGCTCAGTGGAGATAATTTGCCACGAGACACACGTTTTAGTATGTCTTCATTGCTTAGAATTCTACGAGATAGCCTACTTGCTTCGGTGAGTTTTATCGGCTGGATAACAAGTTGCATGGTAAGGCTCTCATTATCATCAAGTTTAGTCATGGCAGCTGTAATGTATGACAAAGGGTCGTGCTGCTCAAATGCTTCACTCGGTGCAAGCGGTAATACGAAGTGATGTTTCTGGGTAAACTCCTTAATAAGATCTGGCTTGCCAGCAGGATTGTCTACTATCTTTATCTTTGCTTCTGGAATGTAAGCAGCGATTACTTTTTGTATCGAGTTCGCGCTGCGCGCCTCAACTTGTACAAGGAAACGAATACCCTGCTTTTTAGTTGAAACGATCTCGAAAGACAGCGCAGGTGTTCTACGAAGCAATCTCTCTTTTAACGTACGGGCAGTTCGAAATCCATGAACTACCGAGAATAATTGCGTGGTCGATTCGGGTGTTTTTGAGATCGAGGCCGGTGGTGTCAGTTCGAGCCAAACCATGCTGCGACTATGTAGATAAATACGGTTTACTATCAGGCTAATAAATCTAATTAGGTAATACAGTAACAGCAGGATCGTGGTCAAAGCGATTGCCTTTAAGGCATATTGCGCTACTAAAGTGAGATAGGTACTGGATTCCACTGTGGCGCTCCTTTCTTGCCGTGGATGAATGTGTATGAGGCAGCCGCTTCTCTGGTAAATGTTCGCTTGCTTATAATGTTCAGCCCGATAAAGTTCATCTCTGAGATTGTCCACTGACCAGACTGATTATTGACGTTTGCAACGTAGGCCACATGCCCCCATTCACCATTATCAGTTTGGAATACTGCACCAAGCGCGGGTGTATGATTTACTTCATATCCATCACGAATGGCTCGATCATCCCACGTATTAGCGTTTCCCCAGCTAGTCGGTATTGGATAGCCCGCCCAAAGTCTCATGGCAAACGACCAGTAGGTACAGTTGCCCCAAGCGTATGTATCACCCTCAACTGGCCCACCGGTATAGAACCCTTGTGATTCAGCAGCCTTAAGGCTTGGTACGCCCGATAAAAACGTAACAACACTTTCACCCATGGCAAACACTGCCGCAAACGGCAGAGCGACAATTATGGCCATAGTAGCAAGTACTAGCGCTGCTTGTTTCTTAAGATTCCCGCCCGACACTACATTTAGTGCGAGCAGGCCAGCGTTCATGCGTAGAGCTCCGTCGGGTCGGTAGTAATGAGAGGATGTTCTTTATCCGATGCCACTACTTTGACCGCTACATGGTTTTGGTCAGCAATAATCAGCGCGTCACCACGCTCACAAGTAAGTAAAAACTGCTGTTCATACTCAGATAGATTAAATTCCGACACGACGGTTTTAATCGTAGTAGTATCTTGGCGCATCAGGATACGCAGCGCAGATTGTGAGGCAATGGCGCGGCCATAGTCACTCTTTAGGAAGTCGTCGGCTTGCTGGGAGATGAATGAAACACCGAGGTAATACTTTCGAGCCCTGCGCACGAGTCCGGCAATGAAGCGGGCACTTTGCTCATGCTGGAGCAGTAACCAACCCTCATCAATGACGAGCATCCGTTTTTCTGGCTTGGCTTTAACTTGGTTTTGAATGAAGTTAGAAATGATCAGCATCATGATTGGCCGTAAGTTCGCAGTCATATCTTTAATATCAAAAATCACTAAACGGTTGTCGAGTTCTATGTTTGTGTGAGAGTTGAAAATTTCAGAGCTTGAACCAGTAATGTATTTTTCTAGTCGTTCGCAGAGTTGTAATTGTCCGAGGCTATGTAATTCGGCGTAAAGATCTTCGAGCAGTGGCTGTTCTTCTTTTGCCTTTTTGTAGACTTTTAATATTGCCTTATCGACTGCTGCTTTCTCGCGCTTATCCAACCCTTCAGCCATGAGATCAATCACAGCGGTTAAGTCTTGGACGTGTTCGGCGAGATCCCCCTTGCTATGAAATGTTGTAGCAAGATCAAATGGATTGATTTTCTCTTTACTTTTAGCGGATAGCTTAATATACGTACCACCGACAGTTTCACTGAGTCGTTTGTATTCCCGCTCTGGATCAATCACCAGGACTTTTGTGCCTTGCATGAGTTGGCGTAATATCTCAACCTTGGTTGTGTAGCTTTTGCCTGAGCCTGATTGAGCAAAGACTATCGAGTTGGCATTATGCAAACTGAACCTATCTAAAATAACGAGTGAGTTGTTGGACTTATTAACGCCGTAGAGAATACCAGATTCTTGCACTAACTCAGAACTCATGAATGGAAACGTAAGGGCGGCTGAACTACTATCTAAGTTGCGCTTCTGAGCTAGCTGATCCTCGCCACGAGGCAAAATTGATTGCAACGCTTCGAGCTGTTGGTAGCGAGCGACTTTGGAGTAAAATAACCTGGCCGACATGGTAGCTTCGAGTAGCTTGGTAGTTTTGTTAAGCCCCTCTAAGCTATCTGCTCGAATAGCGATATAGATTGACATCTGAAACAGTTTTTCCTGGCCACGTTGAATTTTGTCTCTCAGTTCAATGGCTGATTCTAGTGGATCGGTGACTTCTGAGCCCACGATTTTGCCAGCTTTCATCATGGCACGGCGAGTAGACTCTAGCTCGGTAATTTTTCGATGCAACTTTGGTAGCGCGTGCAATGCATTTACTTCATGCAAGTGGTAGCTGATGTCGGTATCGTGATTGAAATTGATTAAGCTATCTAGCCAGCCAGAACTGGCTACAAATGGATAGCCAGATATATAGAGTGTGCGAATGTATACGCCATCAATAAGCAGATGGTCTGCACCCTCTTCAAGTCCGGCATAGCTTAGTACATCAACGGCGTCCTGTTCGCCAAATGTAAGGCTGAGTTCTTTTTGTTTTTCCTCTCGGAGTTTATTTCGTTGCTGTATTTTTTCTAGTACTGCGTTCATGACTCATCTCCTTTCTCAATAAGGGCAGTGTGGATCAGTTGCAAGGCTTGTTCGGTGAGAGGTTGGATCTTAGCTTGGCTCGGATTGTAGAAACTGTAGAAGAGATCCAGTACCTCAAGGCTACTGAGCTGTTTTGTGTGCATACCGAGTCTTGTCATGCCCTTTGAGACAATATCCACTTTTAGGTTAAGCTGTTCTTTAATGAGTTCAAAATCTGCTTTTTTACTCGCTCCGTATGGTATTACTAAATAGAAGTGACGGGTCAGTATTTTATTGGTCGTGATGAGTGAGCGAATAAACTCATCGTAGTTTTTAAGTTGTTTACGGTAAACTGGCTCCGCTTCACCATCTAATCGTTCGGTTAGATCCTCCAAATATTTATCCATGTCGATCTCACGGGTACGAATCAAGATCTGCAAGTTCGAGCCAACTGAGTTTAAGAAGCTCTCATAAGTGTCGATAATAGCATCTTGCTCTTCTTCGCTCTTGAGTTCAAAGTTCAGTGAAGAAACATGTAATATCGCCCGATATTGATCATTCGGAAGCATTAGTATATTGTCCCTCACGCCCTTAATGGCAATCTGACGGCGACTGGTGGTTTTACTTGTCGACTTCTGTAAAGCGAACACGAAGGCCTCCTTTCTTGGTCATTTCAAATCTCAGGTTACTGTTTTGCCTCTGTATGGTTTCTAGCACTCTGGTAGCATCGGTAAGCGCTAACTTTGGTAATTTCGCAGTATCTCGTTTTGTAGCTGACTTCGTTTTATCTTCCTCTGTCTGCATGCGAGATGGCATGTTATCCCGAAATACGGCAGTATTTTTATTGAACAGATAGTATTTTGGTCGTAAGTTATAGCGCAGTATGGTGATCAGCCAGAGCAAGATAATCTTGCCTTTGATGCGAATAGCTAATATCCCCATAAGCACCGCTATAACAACCATAATGGTGTATTTGTAGGCGCTACTATGCATGACTGGCGGGAGAATGACGAACAGTGCCGCTGCAATGAATACCGGGATCACAAGCAGGGCTAGCTGCGAGAATCCAAGACTTCCCATAATACGGTCTTCGACGGTAGTAACCTGTGCGGGTACGACGGTACTTCTCATGATTTGGTCTCCTTATTATTCTTCTTTGCGGACTGTTTAAGTGCTTCACTGCGGGGAGTCGCTTTCGGTGCTTCAATGGTAGTTCCTGTCGGTGCCCGTTTTGCCTTATTAGAGCCCCCTGAGGCTCGCTTAGAACTAATGCCTGGAGATTTATACACGGTAGTTGTCCCTCCTGCACCCCTGCTTGAGGCATTTGCGGTGGCAAGTTGCATGGAACTGCGTCCAGTAGCTGCGCCACTTGCACTCGCCACGGCTGCGCGTCGTTTGCCAGTGAGGTAGCTCACGCCGTTCATGAACTGGCTCCCGAGTTTACGGGCGTTTCTTGCTCCCATGCCGACGTAACTAAACTGCATCATGACACCCTGAGTTTTGAGTAGTGTAAGTACGGTTGCGAGACCTACCACCATAGACATCAATACATTAGGTACCTGGTTATTTCCATCCGTTGCTGACATGCCAACGAATAATGTGGCTGCAAGCATCAACGTCACGACATGAACGAACAGTACAAAGATGGTCATAATGTAAGTTTTAATAGCCGACACCGAGAAGTCACGGAAGCTTGGTAGTAACCACATAGCAATAACCAGCGGAGATAAGACTGCTCCAAGAAACAGTACGACAAGACGACTGACATAGTAGACCAGTAGAATAACCGCAAAGATAAGAAATGCGAGCATTACTAGAAGCGCTGCTGCTCCTTGGCCGCCACTCTCTTTGACAACGCCAGTAAGGGTTACCCATACAGAAGTTGCGCCTGTAACTTTGCCGACGGCAGTTATTAGTACGTTGGAAAGTTGAATAATCGCATCAATAAAGAAGATCGAAGTGTTAATCAGTAGAAACGCCAGGCCAATTCTAGGTAGCAGATGCTTGAACTCAATTTCATCAAAGCCGAAGCTGGCGGCGCTCATGACATGGAAGCCAAGTAAGGCCACGATGAGAATGAACAGAATATCGGTAATAGCAACCATAGCAAGCCACAGGTTAAAGACACCAGAGTTACTAGCCATCAGGGGCGTTTCTTTGGTGAAATAATCAAGGGCAGCGAGAAAAGGAGTTGCTACGGTTTGAATGATGTTATTTAAGAAACCGGTTACTGCTCTAATGAGTACCTCAACTAACCCGTTACCCACATCTTCTGGCTGAATGGCCTGTAAGTTCGGTAGTGATGCACCTGCTGTATTGGATGGGTTACCATAGGCGCTCGATAGAATTGTCGTAAGAGTTGCCGCGCCGATAACAAGTACAAGTCCGACTAGTGCATTGCGAAGGATTCGCTTGGCACTTTCCAGCGCCTCAGGATTGCCACGACTTGTAATATACAGATATCCGCCATGAACCAGAAAGAAGACGCAGGCAATCGAAGCTATCCCGACGAGTATTTGTACTGTTGGAGCTATGTAATCGCGCATTACCGAAATAGCACCAGATGTATCTGCCAGGAGCGACAGACCGCTAAGTGTCACATTGGCCATGATAACTACCCTCCGAAGGCGCTGCTTGCGAGTGTGGTCACAATGTTGCTAATCACAAACGCCCCTATTGTGATAGCCAGACCAATTAGCGCATAAGTAATTGTGCGCTTAGCTCGGTCCAGATGTTCTGGGTTGCCAGAGCTGGTAATGTAGGTAAAACCTCCAGCAACTAAAAAACCGGTCGCTACGAGACCGGCTAGTCCTGCAAAGACCGTGATAATGGATCTTATAAAGTTTTCGACGTTGCTTACCCCCGCGGTAGCTGCAAACGCTGGTTGTGCGAGCACAAGAGGCAACCCCAGTGCTACTACAAGCACAGTTATTTTGATATCCGTGGAACTTCTAGCCATATGACCCTCCGTTGATAATTTGTAATTTCATCATAGATCAAACATTTGCAAAAAAGCAATAGTTATTTTATAACATAAGCACTATGACAGGAGAAAAATGTGTCATAACTTGGCTCTATTTTGCCAACCCTAAGAGTGAAGGAGCTACTTTTGGGTTTGAAGTTTGAGATAGCGAGTTTCGAGGGCTTGCTGTTGTTTGTTGGCAGATTTGGCAGCCTTTAACATGAGCTCCTTGCGCTTCTTCTCAGGGAGGTCATAAAAGTTTGTTGGTTGCTTCTTTCTTAGTAGTGCCATTAGCGCAGGATCCTTTCGAGATTGGTTTTAGTATAACGGAAATCAAGATGATCTTCAATACGTACGACGTCTTCAATAACCTCGGTAACGGCCTTGTTTTCTTTGGTGTCCTTATAGTCTTTAAGGATTATATTTAATATCAACTTATCGCCAAACTCGGTCTTTAGCTTATTTACAACTTCTTTTGCACCGAGGAACTTTTCAATAAAGTCTTTTTTTCTGATATTCCTGCCTTCAATCACTTCGCGAAGCTGCGTAAAGTGCCAGGCGATAACTGGGTGCTGAAAGACATAAAAGATGGTTGCTTGTCTGTAGTGGTCGATAGCCTTCTCGAGGTTGCTTTTGGCACGGTCATAATCTGCAAGCGTGCCATCAATAAATGCGCTTTGCTTATGTTTCAGCACATGACGGAATAAGTCATCGACGGCAATTGAGATTGCCCGTTGAAAGACATATGAATTGGAGCCAGTATAACCAGGTAGCAGTTCCCGGATTTTATCTGGATCAATCACGACTGGTTTGATTTTCAATGAACGCTCAATTGACGCACAAAAGCCTCTAATAAACTCTGTTTTACCGGCCCCAGGCGAACCGGCAGTAAAAAACACCAGTGGATGTTCAGAAGATGGGTAATTTTCTAATGAAGCAAAGCGAGTAATAACCGTTTTCTTGTTGGCAGAGCGACGGATCCAGCGAACAGCTTCTTGGGCTAATTGTTTTTCTTGTTCAGTCATATATCTATTATAGCGGCAAACTGATACATTGGCACAGAGAATTACTCGTGTCTACCCACTCTATATAGTTATCATGAATTGTTTAATTGTTTGGCGAAGTTTGCGGGGACAAAAAAGCAAACTTTGGCTCGCACAAGCTAGTCGTTCCAAGTCCCTTCGATGACTCAACGAAACAGAGATAAAGTGATAAGATTGATTCATGAAACTATCTGATATATCAAATGCAGATTTCACTGAAGACACCGAACCTCGGGACGATCATCTTATTGAACTTCTAGGCAAGGCCTACAAAGGCGATATTCTTTGTACGATGGCTATGGCTGAAATGAATGCTATCAAACTCTTTTCTGACTTCAAGCCAACAGTAAGTGACCAATATCGCGCATACTTCGAGAGCAAAGCTAGAGATGATGTGCCACCCGCCATGCATGTGTACGCTGAAGACGGCAAGCTCGTTATGAGTGATGATTATAATGCCTACACCATGTACAACGAGCTAGGTTTCCATAAGGTTGTCTGTATTGTACTTGGAGACACTCCTGATATTGAAGGAGTTGAATATCATGGTGATCCGTTTGTGATGCCTCCTCCAACAGTCGAAGAGCTGCCTGGGTAAATATGCTACTATTGAACTTGAAATAGCTTGTACGTCTTGCGAGAGGGTACGAGCTATTTTTATACGCCACCCCTAAGCCCGAAATGTTATAATGAGCATAAGAAAACTATGAGTAATAAATCTGCAGCTAAACTAGTAAAAGACGCTCGAGTCGCCAAAGGGCTGACTCAAGCTGAGCTTGCCAAGAAAACTGGTGTTCACTCGAATACCATTGCAAAGATTGAACAGGGCATTCAGCAGCCTTCCTATCCGACTATCAAGAAGCTATCCAAAGTTCTTGATATCAATATCAACGACTTCCCTGAATAACTACCTCAAGTTTAGTAAAGCGTATCATCTGCCAAGCAAGGCTGTCAGACATAGTTCGTCGCATGATCTCACAACTATCGCCTTGCGATAGAATGTTTAAGCTACCTTCCCAGAGTATTTCCTCGTCAATTATGGCAAGTTTGCGGTGATGTTTGACGGTATAGAGTACTTTTACTCCGATACTCTGCATTATCGCTACTGCGTCCTCCGCTTGAATAGCATATTCTTCGTTATGCTCCTCTGGGTTTCTGGTGTTCACTACTATTCTTGCACCTTTGTGGCGCAACTTTGTAAGTAGTGGCAACAAGTGTTCCATCCTTCTTTTGGTTATGAAGGGGCTTTCTATGATCACTGATTGCCTAGCACGCCTTAAATCACGTTCAAATGCTTTATAGAACGTATTGTTATCAAAGAGAGCTGAGTTATTCATTGCCATCCCCCTTGGTGTCCTCATCAAGCAGTTCTCGGATCTCATCGACATCGACAATCGGGTCATCTTCTTGCTGAGAAAAAGTTATCTTAAGGAACCTGCGCCCCAGCCAAGTGTTCCACCAAAGTGACCCAGGTGGTTACAATAAGAAAATAGCCATTATCTCGCTGGTTTTTGATTATATACGGACTAATCTTTTACTTCGTAGAACACGTTATACCAAGACTTTGACGGATGGAAGAGATATTATAAGAGAACAAGTCTGGTCGATGATCAAATGGGTTAATGAGATAAAACTTTTCTAGCGGAATCGTTCTGTTTTTCTCTTCATCTAGAATGTACTGAATCATAGAAAGCACCATGGCGTGAGTGACGAGGATTGCCTGTGTATTTTGTATAGTGAGCTTATGTAGACCCCCTGTTACACGCTTCTTGAAATCGCTAAAATCTTCAATATCTGAGTTTATAAAAACGTCGTGTGGCACATTCCTGTCCTGGTTGGTAAATTCACCAAAATCAAATTCATCAAATTCTGGAATAGAGATAACCTCACTGGGTTTGGCAATTAATCGGGTGTTTATTATCTCGGCGGTGTCTATGGAGCGATCCAGGGATGAGGCGTAAATCCTACCAAATTCCAATCCTTTCTCTTTTAAGTCTCGAGATATTTCGTGTGCGTACGAAATCCCACTAGGGGTAAGTTGTGTGTTTACGTGTCGGCCAGCAAAAACATTGCGACGATTTGACTCACTTTCGCCGTGTCTCATAAAGTACACTTGTGCGCTCATAACAAGCCCCTACTCCGCATTCCGTCGTATAAGTTCCCGACTACATCTTCGGCACTTGAATTGGCGTTTATGACTAAAACCCTATCTTTTAATTCTGGTGGGGGCTGTAAGGCGACTTTGTAGAAATCGTCGTAGTACTTCAGGATTATATCTTTATTAAACGCTTTCTTCGAATCGGGCGAATCACGTGTTTCATTGCGTATGAATAGCTGTTCTACTGAGCAGTGCAATATGAATACTAAGTCTGGGATGACTTTAGACCTATCGTATCTCATTGAACCCGGCATGATGTCTGAGAGTGTGGTCCCGGGTTCGTATCTATCGGCTACGAATAAACGAGAGATAACCCCACGATCCTGAAGCAATATAGCATCTGGATCTGAAGATATTGCGGTTCTCAAATTTGCCGCTTCGTGGGCAAGGCGAAGACTTGCTATGGCAGCAACGCGTCTCTCAATATCCGGTGGTCTATCGCCCACATGTTTACCGCGAAGTAGTGCTGAGTTTTTTTGCCACCAATCACTGGGTGGGTCCAGTGCGGTTGCCCCGAGGCCCGACCTGACTCCATCGCCACGGCAATACGAAACATTTCTGCCTTCTTGGGACAATAGAGAACCTAATTCATAGATAGCAGTGGTTTTCCCAGCGTTATTTATGCCATCTATGGATATCATTGGCGCTAACTTAGTCATAACTAACCTCATTTCGTACTAAAAAGTTTTCACCATTTCTTCTCAAAAATGCCGACAAGTACGAAGCGTATAACAGGTTGGTGGTATTTCTATGAGAATTATAATCAGATCTTGCACTTATTTTCTCATTGCTTACGCATGAAAAGAAGTCTTGAAGACCATTATTCCTCGCCGACCGCATCATGTCTTCGGGTGCCTTACCAAGTTTATTGAATATTTGGTTAGAGCTAATATGTTCGTACTGCTTGAAAGCTGGGAATAGTGCGCTGTTCCTAAACACGTGGAGATCGAAATTACCGGACTCCCCTATACCTGTCCCCTCTAATTGTTCGTCGGCGGATGACTCGAGAGAAATAACTTTAACAGTTTGGAGAGGACCAGATATAAAATTTAGTGATTCATGTCGCAATCGACCGTTGCCCTTATAAAGATCCCGGCCCTCTGCTGATGGCCAACTCCTTTGAGAAACTCCGTCATGATACATGCCGATATTTCCTATAGCTATCTTTTTATTGTTATGATTCATGTAGCTAATCGATAGCTGAGCTGATATTTCTCCGAATTTATCAGCGGATTTGTCTTTAAAGTGCTCGTCTAAGTGTTTCCGATCTTGCTCTGAGAGTTGCTCTCCCAAGATTTCGTACTGACTATGTGAGGGAAATGCTTCTAGATAGTCCTCGGGGTAAACAAAGTTGGACACTAGATCAGTGCTAGTAATCTTTTTGCCCCAGCTACGTTCTAGCATCTCTTGGGCGGTGTCGATAGTATGGTATCCGGAATGGAGGCACTTACCATAGCCGCTATTATATGGATGATAATCTTGATAGATAATTTCTTTTGGTAGGCGCCACTGCCCATCGCTGTGTGAGGCTTCGAATGCAGTTATACCTACGCCGGATATGTCTACAATCTCGTCTACAAGCTGCCTAACTAAATCGAAGCCGTAGTGATAGCGTCTCTGGGCAAGCACGTTACAAACAAGATGAGGGTTTATTTTTCTAGCATTCGCGAGTGACTCGAACACTAGATCATAATCTCCTCTAATTGACTCTATCGCCTCGAGACTATTCTTGAGTTTGGTAGGCGCGGATAAGGGCTTGTCTATCAACAGGTTAAACTGGTTGGCGAGAGCCCATCGAGCATACATAACATGTGTCTCGGGGTTTGTACTCACGATAATTTTGTCGGTCTTACATAGATCTGCAATTTCTCGTAAGTACTGGGAGGTTTTCGAGTCCAGTGTATTACCGGTGCCATCCTTTACGCTATATAAATCGAATCGCTCGAACTCCAGTGGATACAGCTCTTCGACCAATTTCTTCAATCTGACTATTCGAGGTTCGAGATCGACGAGAACAATAGGGTCCTTGGAATTTTCGACTAAAAATGGCAGCAAATTTCTAACCGCATGGCGACCACAGCCAATTAACATGGTAGAACTATATTGTGACATTACGGCTATTATAATGTATAATATACTTACTAGCAACAAGGATTACTACTTTGTTAGATATTTATCATACAACCGCGAGGAATGAGTCGAAAAATGAACGCCACCAGAAACTTATTTATCTCCGAACAACGCCCACACGTTGGTGAGCTAGTTCATTCCACTTTTCATACAGTTGAGGCAGACTGCCCTGCCCTAGAGGACATCCTCGCGTTCAGTCCGCCGGTTCAATTCTCAAGAGCCATAGCGCTCGTTGCACAAAAAGATGAGACGGGTCAATTTGATCCTCGTCGTCTCACTATTGATGATGACGTGATGCGTTATAAAGAGTTTACCGGTTGGACTCGCGCAGATAGACAGGGATTTGAATATGGAGAATTGCTTTTGAAATACGGAAAATTTCTATGTGATCAGCTACAAGACTCCCTTACCGACGATGCATATCATGATCCAGGTTTTACATCAGCGCTCAGCATATTAGTTGAGCACACGCGTCGTTACGCACCATTAACCGACCAACCATTCGAAGATGATTACCTACCCCTTTTCGCCGGTACAAATGATTTGAGTTCGAACATTGTCCCAAGTAAATTTGGACCACACATTGACTTTACTCATTCCAGCCCGAGCATTATTGGCTTTGCTGTCTCGGCTGGCAGTGTCGGCACTATACTGTGCCAAGGAGAGTTTTCTTTTGTTGACCCGACGAGTAGCAAAGAGGAGCTGAATAGTGCCGGTAATGGATTAGAAAAAATGGATGCAACTCCTCTCAAGATACATTACGGCGACAGTAGGACATCACTGCATGAGGGACCAGAAATACCACATAATACGTGGCGGAATTTCGTTCGCTTCTTTATGGGGCCAGCTCATCCAAGACACCCATAAAGTCTATTATATTTTTTGTAAGTTAGATCAGACTAATGCTAGAATATCTATATAATGAGTCTTTCACTTGTAATTCGCGATTCAGACGTAATACCTGGCTCAACTCCACAGTCCAACATTACGTATAGAGATCGTTTTGCGGCTCGAGCTGTGGTTCTCAACGATGAGGGTGAAGTATTACTCCTTCACGTATCCCTTCACAACTACCATAAACTACCTGGTGGTGGCATAGAGGCAGATGAAGATGCGCGGGATGCCTTACAACGCGAACTACTCGAGGAAATAGGCTGTACCGGTAAGATTATTGCTGAACTTGGTCAGGTTACGGAGTATCGGGATCAATTTAAATTGCATCAAATATCGTACTGTTTCTTGGTCTCAAAAATTGGAGAACAACAGACTCCTATGCTTGAACCCGATGAGAAAGCACAGGGATTCGTAGAGACTAAAGCAAAAAACCTTAAAGACGCGATTGCTCTGATGAAAAAAGACAATCCGGATAACTACGAGGGCAAGTTCATCACACGGCGAGATGTCGCTATTCTGAAAGCAGCTTATAAAAATAGACCGCAGTAGTTTATATAGTTTAAACAGTATTATTACACAAAAAATTTGGACCAAGGGGCTTGGCTTTATTGGTGCAGTCTAATCTATTAACAGATTTATTTTATAGATTACACGATGTTCCTGACGCATATCGATTTACTTAAAATTTCAGATCGTGACGCTCGGCCGAGTCAATGAATCGAGACTCTACTAGTCTATTTTTTGCTCTAAGAAGTTTAATTATCGGGTTACGGTAGAGAATATTCGAAAAAAGCGGTATACTACACGTTGATACAATAACTAATAGAGAGGTAAGACAGATATGGCTACAGGATACTGCGTTAAATGCAAAGAAAAAGGCGTTGAACTATCAGCACCAGAGATTCACCAAACAGCAAAAGGTGGCTTTATGGCTAAAGGCAAGCACGAGAAATGTGGAACAACCGTATGTGCAATGATGTCTAAAGATACTGCCGACAAAGCACTAGAAGACGGCGCGAAAAAAGCGTACTAAATACCTAATACACAATGATCTGAATTGCCGACGATTGATTCTAAGTAGTCGATGGTACTACCGTGCTTTTAGACTTTCTCGGCGTTCTATGCCACGGAGTTCACGCTGAATTAATTCTTTAATTAAATCATTAATTACTGTTCCCCATTGTCTGCTTCTCACGTTTGCACGTGTAGATTCGTCTTCATGAGTAATTGACAGCATTAATCTTACTGCATCGACATTTTTGAGCCAAAAATTGTCATTAGGTGTAACTCTGCTACTTACAATGTGACTCATAGCCTCATCGGAAATATCAGTAATGAAGACATTTTTTAAATGACCAACCGTAATACCACCTCTCTCCAAAGCCCCATGATGTGCTATGGTTTTGATAATGGATCGAGTGCATCCAGAAATAGAGCTTAACAACTCATGTTTAAGTCGTTCTTTGCGTTGAGCGTTTGTTTCATTTCGGTCATCGCGTGCTGAAGTATTATCACGAACTGTATCAATAATAGGAACAGTGTCATCGTATCGGTGCGGTACATCGGAAGAGGCGGCGGCTGGGGTAGTCGTACCTGTTATTACTGACGGTTCTGGTAATGAGTCCTCAGAATCGTTATATATACGCATTGGTTCGAAATTATCTACATAATCATCTGTTTCGAAAGTGTTTTGATCTGAATAATCACCAACTTGATCTTTCCTGATTGCTCTATATATACGATGTCGTCGAACAATAGCAGTGTGACCATTAGTCTTTTGCTCTAGGATTCTGCGCCAACCGTATTGTAGTATATGCCCTTCCTGATCAAGGATTTCAGAGAGCGCTTCACCGCGAACCTTGGGCCCTAATGTACTCGTTACTCGGCTACGTAAGTGATGTTCAGACAAATCAGCAATAACCTCTTTCGAATACAAGGCGCGTGCAATTTGGTCTACAGTAACCGTTTGTCCAGAATGCTCTGTCAAACAAAGTGCCGCATAGAGTGCAGCTTTAGGTTGGTCTATGTGTCTTTCAGTAAATTTTTTAACTTCCCCATCCGGACAATCTATAGGTACGGGCTCAACTGGAAGTTCGTCCAGTACTGCAAAGATAGAACGATTCTGGTCCATTAAAGCTAGTGGTAATTCCCAGCTAACCGCTAGTTGACCAACTTTTTCGTCTAGAGAAACAGAATATACCTTAAGTTTTTCAAGTTCTTGACTGGCTTGATCCTCTTGATCCATTAAATCTATAACAGCATCTTCTAGGTCATTAATTTCTTGATTACTTACCAGCTTAATGCCGCGGGAATCCAATAACTCGACTACCGCTTCAACCGATCTAGGAGCAAGCCGTTTCACGGTTGCTAAAAGTTCTTCTGTTTTCTGTCGATGTTTTTGCTGGATTAGTAGTTCCTCAAGAGCTGCTTCTTGCTCTTTTACAGTAGGCGCCAGTTCATTGACTCGAGCATCTGTTATTTCCAGACCCTTATCGATAGCGAGGCTCGCTTTACCCAGGCTTTTATACAAAAGACTCGATTCAGGTGCTATAGCCAAAATATTGGCAAAACTCTCTTCTTGCTCTTCGGCTATACCAAAGTGCACAATATCAAGAATTTCAGGCTCATCTACGAGCAGAGTATTAGCTTCGTGATATCGAGCATTTTGATCTGCTATTTGCAGTGCAAGTCCATCAGCGTCCACAAGGGTAGCAGACCCGTCTTCTAGGCCTGCAAATAGCTGGCTTATTTGTTCACTATATTCCATATAAATTGTATTATACCAATAAATACCATAAATAGCAATAGTATTATCTATATATCCTTTTTACTTATTTTTTACGTTTTTGAAAAATGGTGCCACTTGCTCGTCGAATTCTTTCGGCATCTTCGTGTGTAAAGTACGGAATATGACTTCCTTTTTTGGTTGGAAACTGTTCCGGTTCAATTTTTAAATAAATTGCCACTGATTTGAGCGCTGCAGGAGTCATATCTAGTTCACCCGCCAGCCTACTGAGTCTCGTTGCACCTAAAGGTACCGTCTGCCCTTCAAGATAGACTCCACTCGCAATTTTTTTAAGGAGAGGCAGTATCCGCTTTGCTTGCTCGGAAAAGTGAACGTAACTCATGTCTATTTCAATAGTTTGGAGCAACTCTTCTTCTGGGTCGACCTTAGCGCCTGAGTCTCGCCATATTCTATCAACCATAAGTAGACGTTCGGCGTTACCGACAAAGTCAAGTACCTGAACGCGCGATTTTGCACCAGTCTTACGTAGACCACGGCCTAGTTGCTGAAGGTATATTCGTTTTGATCCTGTTTGGCGTTTAAATACAATCTGTGTTGCCTCTGGCACGTCTATACCTTCGTTAAAGGCGTCAACTGCACAAATTGTACTAATGCCACTGCCGGTCTTAAACGAGTTGAGTAGACGTTTACGCTCAGTTCTTGTGAGTTCAGAGTGGTAGGCGGCAGAATTTTGGAAGTAGCCCGAAAAATTTTCAGCGTCTTCAATTGAACTACAGAAAATTATTCGCTTCACTTCTTTAAGATTCTCAGACTTCTCATGTATTATTTTGGCTATTTCATCGTCGCGTTTTGGTACAAATACTTTGCGGTCTAATTGCTCAAAAGGATATTCCTCGCCGTAATCATCGATAAGTCTGCGCTCTTCAATAACTTCGTCAGTGATAATGTGATAGTCCACGCTTGCAAGGAGTCTATTACGTATTGCCTCCTCAAGTGTCATGCTGTACACTTCTTGGCCAAAAATATCTCGAATATCTTTAACATCCATTCGATCAGGAGTCGCAGTTACGCCGAGCAAGTGTTCAAAATCAAAGTATCTTAGAGTGGGCTCGTAAGTGTCGGCTTTCGCGTGATGTCCTTCATCAACTGTGCCAAATGTAAACTCATCTTTCAAAAAAGCAGGATGCCATTCGCGCATCACTTGAAATGATCCGAATAAAACAGATACTTCATCATAGTTTCGGCCATCGCCGCTAAATAGTCCGTATTCAAACTCTTCTCCAACTATGGATTCAAATCGTTCGTGGGCTTGATTAAGGATGTCATTGTTATCATTCAGAAATAAACCACGAGCAGACGGGTCTCTTAGGAGTCTACGGCGGGCATCAGCGGCCATCACGGTTGTCTTGCCTAGTCCTGGCGCCATAACGATAAGCGAGGAGGTATTACCTTGTTTTTCATTTTCGGCAATCGCATCAAGGGCTTCAATTTGATAGTCACGCACCTCTACTTCTGGCACACGATGATTAATTTCTCTCATCAATTCAATACTGGAGAGTTCTTTTGGGGTACTCATAATCTTCTAATTATACAACACAATACTCAAAAAAACAACATTCTGTTGCGGTTTATATCTCAGAGTAATTTGAGTAACTGCTAAGTATTTTCGTCTAAAGCTCATGTGATAAAGTATGTATTAGTCATGAGCAATATAAAAATAGCGCTGATTGAAGACGATAAGGACATAGTAGATATGTATGTGACTCGTTTTCGAATTACCGGTGGTTTTGAAGTAAAAGTTGCTAATGATGGAGCCCGTGGCTTAGAGCTTATTCACACTTTTCAACCCGACATCATTCTCCTGGACATGATGATGCCACGTATGTCGGGCATAGAAACACTCACCCGTCTTCGAAAACTGCCCCACGGAGAAGACTATAAGGTCATCGCATTGACCAATATGAAAGATAATGATACAGTCAACAAAATTAAACTATTGCATGTCAGCGATTATCTCGTTAAAGCTGAACACTCTCCGGGCGCCATTGTTGAGAGAATCTATAGTATTGTCGGACAAACTGCTGACGAAACAAAATAACGAATAATACGGCAGGACGCCTAGGTCTATACTCCTTATCCTTTCTTTGCTACAATAGACTACAGTTACGAGGAGATAATACAAGGGGAATAAGGGTTTGAAAAAACAACTTAGACTAAAACTAACTAAGTCTCTACTTGCTGTAATTGCTATAGTAAGTATTCTTCCTATTGTTCAACCGGTCTTTGCCCTACCAGAACCCACCGTATCTACTGACCCCGCAACGAACATCACCACAACAACTGCTACTCTAAACGGTACCGTCTCCGATGCCGGTGATAGCCCAGTTACTTCACGTGGCTTCAACTATGGAACAACAGATAGTTACGGAAGTATCGCAAATGAGGTGATTCCTGAGAGTTATGAATACGTCTCGCAGTGGGGCTCAGCAGCGACAAATGATGGCAAGCTAAGCGCTCCTGATTCTGTCGTTATTGATTCTGCCGGTAACCGGTATGTATCGGATACCGATAACCACCGCATCCAAAAATTCAACAGCAGCGGTGTCTATCAGTCACAGTTCGGGGGCCCCACATTCGGATCTGGCGATGGTGAATTTATTTCTCCAAAAGGTATGGCTATCGATTCGGGTGGCAATCTGTATGTCGCAGATTCGGGTAACCACCGCATCCAAAAATTCAACAGCAGCGGTGTCTATCAGTCACAGTTCGGGGGCAGTGGTACTGGCGATGGCCAGCTCAATAGACCCGACTCTGTCGTAATTGATTCGACTGGCAACATTTACGTTGCAGATACTAATAATCACCGCATCCAAAAATTCAACAGCAGCGGTGTCTATCAGTCTCAGTTTGGCTCTTACGGCTTTGGCGACGGCCAGTTTTATGCTCCACGAGGTATCTCTTTTGATTCTAGCAATAATATATATATCGTCGATTCAAACAACTCTCGCGTCCAAAAATTCAACAGTAGCGGCGTTTACCTATCCCAGTTTGGAGGCATTGGTTCGGGTGATGGCCAGTTTAACACTCCCTATGGCATAACTATAGATGCCAGTAACAATCTTTACGTTGCAGATACAAATAATCACCGCATCCAAAAATTCAACAGTAGCGGTGTCTATCAGTCTCAGTTTGGCTCTATTGGCTCAGGTGATGGCCAGCTATTTCAACCTTCGGGCATTACGCTCGATACTGACGGTAGCTTTATGATTGCAGACACTGGAAACAACCGCATTCAGAAATTCAATAGCAGTGCCGTCTATCAGTCGAAATTCGGAATGAACTGCTCGGGTAATAGCCAGTTCAACTTCATTCAAGGCGTCGCAATCGACCCCGTCGGTGACGTATACGTCTCCGATGCCGACGACAAATGTGTCCAGAAATTCAACAGCACTGGCTTCTACCAGTCCCAGTTTGGCTCTTTTGGTACCCAAAATGGTCAACTTAACTTTCCTGGAAAAATTAATATAGACCCCAGTGGCAACATTTTTGTTGCTGATACGGTAAATAGTCGGGTCCAGAAATTCAATAGCAGCGGTGTCTACCAATCCCAATTTGGCGGTGGGGGCGCAGGTAATGGCCAGTTTACTAATCCCCGCGACCTCGCGTTTGACTCTTTTGGCAACATCTATGTTGTGGACAGTAGCAACCACCGTATTCAAAAATTCAATAGCAGCGGTGTCTACCAATCCCAGTTTGGCAGCCTAGGTTCTGGCGATGGCCAGTTTAATGGGCCAGTCGCTATCGCTGTAGATTCGTTCGATAATATCTATGTTGCAGATACAAATAATCACCGCATCCAAAAATTCAACAGCAGCGGTGTCTACCAGTCGAAATTCGGAAGTTACGGCTCTAGTAACGGCCAGTTTGCCGGTCCGAATGATCTCACATTTGACTCTCTCGGGAACATCTTTGTCCTCGATACATATAACAACCGAGTCCAAAAATTCAACAGCAGTGGTGTCTATCTATTACAATTCGGTAGTGTCGGCTCTGGCAATGGCGAGTTTAGTCTGCCCCGAGCTATAGCTATCGATTCGAATGACACCATATACATAGGAGATACTCTTAATGAGCGCGTCCAAACATTCACTCAAGGCATGAACGAGGGAGCTTTTAGCACTAACCTAACAAATCTGACCTGTGGAACAACCTACCATTATCAAGCCTATGCTAACAATAGCCATGGATCTACCCAAGCTATTGATGCTACCTTTTCCACTGAAGCATGTGAACCAGGTCCCCCAACTAATCTTTCCGCTACTGCCAGCTCACCCTCGTCCATTAACATAACTTGGGACGAGCCCCAGGAGGCAGGGGATTCTGCTATTTCCTACTATATAGTCTCCCTCAGGAAAGACGGAGATATTGACTGGGTATCTGCGCTGACGCCGGATAACAATACTACCTTTACTTGGATTGGTTTGGAGCCGGATACCCAGTACGAAATTAAAGTCAAGACTCGAAATACCAACGATTATATAAGTATATATTCAAATATAGTTACCGCGACTACCGATATCTACGTAAATCCTACACCTGATCCACCAACTAACCTCCAGGCTACCATCGGCTCTTCAAGCACTATCAATGTGACGTGGAATGCGCCGGTAAACACTGGTGATTCACCGATTTCAAAATACTATATTTATTATCAAAAAGTGGGTGACGGTTCTTGGGGCAGCCTTGATCCAGATAATGACAACACATCTGCAACCATATCGGGTTTACAACCGAGTACACAATACAACATTAAGGTGATTGCCAGAAATAGCAACAATAACGATAGTATCGACTCCGAAATTATTACCGCGACCACAGCTACTCCGGATTTTTATCTCATCACTGATTGTCAGCAGTTGCAGGATATTCAAAACGATCTTGTTGGAAACTATGAACTTGCGAGAGATATTGATTGTTCCGACAGCATCAATTGGAATGGTGGAAAAGGGTTTATACCAATAGGATCGCCGCTAACGGCCTCCCCGTTTTCCGGGATAATCGCAGGAAATAACTATACTATTGAAGATCTATATATTAATCAAGATGGAGAGGAGTATGCTTTTGCAGCACTTTTTGGCGGTACTGATGGTGCTTTGATTCAAGACTTGCGTGTCGTCCGTCCTGTGATTTCTGCATTGAACTCATCTTTTAGTATTCCTGCGACTTTGACTGCATATGATGCCAGTACATCTTCCAAAACAACTACTTTTAACAATGTGCATATTGTTGATGCACACCTGGAGGGCGGAGGTGAGCTGATTACGGTAGCGGGTGGAATGGTGGGGCTTACTCAAAATTCAGGAACGGCAGCAGATAACCTAAATGAGTTTCAGGGGACAATAGAACTTCATGGATCAATGGGCCAACTGGTGGTAGCTGGAGGCCTGTACGGTCAAATGGACGGCGGCATTCGGTCTGTTAATAATAGTTATGCAGTTGCTGATATTACTATCGAGAATACATTTTCAGGTTCAGGTGATTCATATAGTATAGCAGGGGGACTTCTCGGTGGGAATGGATTAATTCAAAGGGAACCCACGCAATCAATATTTAATCACAGCTATGCTGCTGGCAGTATCTCTCACAATGGTGTTGATCCAAACGGCGGGATCGCGCTCGGGGGAACAACTGGATTAGTAACCAGGGATGGCTCTATAAGCAACACCTTTGCTCGTAACACCCTTACAAACACGCAATCTGATGCTACGGAGTTTGTTGGCGGTGTTGTCGCAGGCTTCTATGGTTCTGGGGATCGATCCTTTACCAACAACTACTTCGACGCCGACCAAGCCGGCACCACCGACTGCATCGATCCAGTCTTCGGCTCGATCTCCGGTTGCACCCCCATTCAAGGCCAACCCAACTACTTCTACAACAACACCACCAACGCCCCCCTCAACACTTGGGACTTCGACAACATCTGGAAGACTACCAGTACTCTCCCCGTTTTCGGAGAAAAAGTTCTGACTAGTATTACCGCCATCCCTGAATCGCGCCTCAACCCTGATCCAGTAACCCCACCAGCCGGCGGTGTCCCCGCCATCGCTGAACTGACTAAGAAACTAAAGGCCCCCACAGTCCTTACGCAACTGGCAGCTCAGGAGACCACCTCAGCTCCCAAAGAAGATACCGGCATCCTTGGTGCAATAAAACGTTTCTTCAAGAACATACCGGGGTCTGTCTTAGTCAGCTTCCCCTACATTCTGTTTGCTCTGCTTCTTCTGGCTGCTGGAGCTATGCTCGTTCAATTCCTCATTGGCTCCCGTAGACTTAAAGAGACTAAACTCCTCATTGCCAAACAAAAAGCCGTAGCCGAAGAACGAGACACCTTCTGGCACCTGGCTGCCAATTACCTCAGGGCTCCCATTACTCTCATGATCGGTGGCGTCGAGCTCCTGAGCACCGACAAAGATATTCGCTTGCCGGCTGTGGCTCAGCTGGAAGTCTTTGCTAAGAACTTACAAAAGAAAGTATTTGCCATTATGTCCCACATAGAACAAAGCCGCACGCTGCAGGATATCCATTGGCCTGAGCTGGAGAGCGGTGGCAGAGTCCTCACACAACTTAAGTTCTGGCTCCCGGTAGGCCTGGTTGCTTTCTTTGCCGTTTCCATGAACCTGGTCGCTAAGAACTACCGTAACCTCAGTGTGAGCACTACGAACCTGGCTATTCAGCTCCTTATCTTCATCCTAGTCTCAGTCTTGTTCTACTGGGTACTCAGTGCCCTGGGTCTCGTGAACCGAAAACGCAAACAAGCTCAGGCACTGCTGGAGCAGCAGTCAGCTACTCTCGATGATGCCCGTACCTACTTCATTGAGCAATCTGCTGCTACCCTCGACAAAGACCTATCTGACTTTGAAGCTCAACTCGACAGCATACCCAAGAAAGCTGCCTCGGTCGGTATTATCCATGAAGGCGCCCACCGTCTTAGAACCCTCATAGATAGCTTCGAGCTACTGGTCGCTGCCCAAAACAACAAACTAGACAACCTGTCTCCTGCCACGGCTCACACCCAGCTCAACACCATCTTCGACGGTGTCCTTGCCTCCCTGCAGCCCATTATTTCCCAGAAACAACTCAAGGTTGTCACTCCCAACCTCAACAACGTCACCCTCCCCGGTAACGCACTGTTACTTAACCAGGTCATTGGTAGTGTGGTCTCTAACGCTGTCGCCTTTAGCCCTTCTGGAAGTACCATACAACTTGATCTCAAACAACACAAAGACGGTACCCGTCTTAGTGTGACCAACCAAGGAGAGACCATTGATGAAGACCAGCTGTCTCATGTCTTTAGTCCTCTTACCAAAGCTGATGGCTACGACGCCCTTCAACTTGACCACGGCGGCCTGGGGGTCAACCTCTACATAGACAGACTGATTATGCAGCACCTGGGAGGTGGCATAAGTGTGGCTTCAGACGCGTCCAAAGGTACGACGCTTACTATGTTGTGGCCGAAAAATATAACATAGAATTACCAGTCATTTGCATAAGCATCATCTGATATTTCGTGCTACAATAGAGCTTAAGTTATGAGGGTAAAAAAAGACAGGAAGCTGGTATTTTTTAAACGTATACAAGACGTGTACGTCCGTTTGGGCTATTCATCTGTTAGTAAAGCCATAAAACGGTGGCTTCGGTTACCCGCTAAAGCTATCGCTGGAACCTTATTGACTGTGCACGGTTGGTTGCTACGGCATAGCCGAGTATATCGGGCGGTGAGTCGCTATGGCTCTCATCATCCCCGCCAGCGGATACTAGCCTCGTTTCTTACCGTACTTTTTGCTGGCTCTCTCCTCCTTCGTTTTGGGGCATATGCTTCAGACGTTAACAAGGTCTGGGACTTTTCGAATCCCACCGATTATTCTCTTGAGGACAGCGACAAACTCGAATATGAGGGTAGCTCTGTTCGCCTAAAGGCGCAAAATTACGCCACTGATTCAAATACAAAAGCTCTGTATCATCTTGATGAAGCCTCAGGAACGACGGTCGCGGATAGTTCAAGCAACTCCAATACCGCAACCGCTACGAATCCAACTTGGGGAACGGGAAACCTCAATAATGCCCTCCAACTAAACGGCACCACAAGTCAGCTTAGTGCGGATGATTCAACCTCTCTTTCGCTTACTCAATCAAATACGCTGGAGGCCTGGACCAAATTCAATGACTCATTTACCGCAGGCAGTACTGCGGGCAGACAGTCGGTCATAGATAAAGGCCCCTATCAGCTGTATTATGATGACGAAACGGGCAAGGCTGTCTACGAGTTGCAAAACAGCTCGGCAACTAACTGGCAACAGCAAGCCGGCGGCGGCGTAAACCGTAGCTGGGACCTTGATGGCAAAAACTCCGCCGATTCCTCAGTTGGAATCGGGAATGATCTCTACATAGGGACAGGTAGCTCTACGGCTGGTGACGCTGAAGTGTGGAAACTTTCAGCCGCTGGTGTGTGGACACAAATTGGCGGAGCAGGGCTCAATAATAGTTGGGCCGCCAACACCTTCGAGACTATTGCCTCTTTGGAAACTGATGGCACCAACCTGTATGCCGGTACCGGTCTATCGAGTGGAGATGGTGAGGTCTGGATGTGGAACGGTACCACTTGGTCACGCATAGGCGGTGATGCTATTAACTCAAGCTGGGCAGTTAACACCTATAACTCGGTTCTAAGTATGGATTACTTTGGCGGCAATCTTTACGCGGGTCTCGGTAGCGGTACGGGCGGAGGTGAGGTTTGGCGATATAACGGAAGCAGCTGGACCAAGATTGGTGGCGATGGACTCAGCAGTAGCTGGGCGGCTGCCTTTACCGTCAAGCGATTAGAAAATGATGGCACCAACCTGTACGCCGGTACCGGGAACACTGCCGGCATGGCGGACGTATGGCGCTGGAATGGTACCATTTGGGCCCAAATCGGTGGTGACGGAATCAATAGTAGCTGGGCGGCCAGTACCTACGAGGAAGTGCTTAGTTCATTCTATATGGGCTCCAACCTGTACATTGGGCTTGGCACCACAGCCGGTGACGCCGAGGTGTGGCGCTGGAGTGGAGGTGCCTGGACAAAACTTGCCAGCAGTGGTGTCGGCTTCCCTGCTGCGACCTACACCGGCGTGTATAGCCTAAGTGGTGATGGCACCAATCTCTATGCTGGGGTCGGCTCCGGAGTAAATCTCGGCGACGTCTGGAAATATAACGGTAGCACCTGGACTCAAGTTGGTAATGATGGCCTCAATTCAAGTTGGACAGGAGGCAGATTAGTCTCCACCATGGCGTATGTCAACTCTAAATTATTTGCTCACAACACATTTAGTGCGGTCGCGACCATACCGCTCTATTCATATAACGGTTCAGTCTGGCAACGCGAAGGAGGGCAGTATTTTGATGGCAGTTGGGGTTACACCGCTTTTAACGCCGTACAATCTATGACCACAAGCAGTGGTAAGCTGTATGCTGGCCTGACCTCGACCTATGGTGGAGCGATTGTATTTGAGTTTAATGGAGGTGTGTGGCAACAGATCGGTGGCAACCTAACAAATGGAAGTTGGGATCTCGGCACTTTTAATGCGATCGAGAGCATGACTTCATACAACGGTAATCTCGTTGTCGGTACGACTGGTACTGTTAATGGAGACGCCGAAGTGTGGTCGTGGGACGGCAGTACCTGGACTAAACTTGGTGGTGACGGCTTAAGTTCAAGCTGGAACGTCAGCTATAGTGCAACGAAGAGCCTAGCGGTAAATGCGGGTATACTCTACGCCGGTGTGGGTTCCACCGGCAATAATGGTGGCATCTGGAAGTACGAAAGCGGCACCTGGGTTAAGATTGGCGGCGACGGTACCAATGGAAGCTGGAACAACGTATTTCGCTATGTGACTTCGATGAACTTCTATAACGGTGAGTTGGTGGCTGGCGGTACAGGTAGTACTACATCCTCTGCTGAAGTTTGGAAGTGGAATGGATCTTCGTGGACAAAAATTGGCGGCGATGGTGTGGGCAGTAGCTGGAATGCCGCTAACTACTTGGAGGTTAATGCACTGGCAACCTATCAGGGTAAGCTGATTGCCGGGATTGGTGGATCAGCGGGCGATGGTGAGGTATGGCGATATGATGGCACGACCTGGACATTGATTGGTGGCGATAGCGTCGACAGTAGTTGGGATGGCACTACTACTCACCGTCGGGTGGCCACATTAACTGTCTACAACGGCGATCTTTACGCGGGAACGAGCGGTTCAGCAGGCGATGGTGAGGCCTGGAGATATAACGGCTCTACGTGGTCCCAGGCTGGTGGTGACAGTATAAGTAGCAGTTGGACGAATGCAATTATTTCTGTGCGATCAATGGTGGTATATAAAGGGAAATTATACACTGGCTTAGGAGACAATATATCGTTACATCCATTAGTGTATTCACTTGGTAATAACGGCTATTTGGAGTCAACAAATAGTTCCTACAATACCGATTGGCGACATATTGCTGCCACCTATGATGGTACAACTATGAAGCTTTACATTAATGGGCAGCTTGATGCTAGTACGGCCGTTTCGCTTTCTATGTCTGACACTTCCTCACCGCTGCTTATAGGTTCGGCACAAGGGCCGGTGACCGCCAGTAAGGGTACTGGTAAATTTAAGGGTATGCTCGATGAAGTTCGCATTAGTAATTCTGCGCGGACCAACTTCACAACGACACCTTATACCAGCGAAAGAGTGTCTGCTCGGCTTGCTACGGCAGATTACACCTCCGGGATTGCCTCGTGGGATGATTATATTTCTTCCGAAACAACAAATGGCGGCACCCTCACCTATCGTCTCTCAGATGATGACGGCACCACCTGGAAATTCTGGAATGGTTCTGCTTGGGCTGTCTCTGCTGATCTGAGCCAGGCCAATGGTGCGACTGACATTGGCGATCATATCGCCACTTTCCCAGTCTCTACTGGCGGCATAACCTGGCAAGCGGTGTTTGATGGTGATGGCAATCAGCGCGTACAGCTTAATTCGGTTTCGCTTGCAGCCACTGCAGATAACACCGCACCTGCAGCAAATGCATCGAGCATTGTAATGAAAACGAGTCCTTCCGGCCCTACGATCAATTCCGGACAATGGACAAATGCCCAGGAGCCGTACTTTTCGTGGACACCTGGGAACGATGCCCAATCTACCATTAAGGGTTACTGTCTCTATCTAGGTACATCTCAAAGTGATGACCCGGTAACTTCCAAGGGTCTGCTTGGCACAAGTCCTCTCGATACCGACGGTGAATGTCAATTCGCTGTTGCCGGAGACTCGGTAGATCTTTCCACATCAGGTTATCTCGGAAGCCCTCTCGTCAGTTCAAATTCAACTTACTATCTTAATGTTAAAGCCATAGATAATGCCGGTAATGTATTCACTGGTGCCAGTGAGAGTTTTGCGTTTAAATTCGACAATACCAATCCGACCAATCCTCTCTTTGTGTCTGCGCCCTCACAATTTGTGTCTAACAAGCAGGTTACAATTACCTGGCCAACTTCTAATGCCACCGCTGCAGACGATAATCATTCTGGTGTTGCAGGTCTGCAATACAAAATTGGCGCTGGTGGAACCTGGTATGGCGATGGGCATACAGGTGCTCAAGATGTTACCGACCTTCTGGCAGACGACGGGAGTTACCAGACAATCGATCCAATCGACTTTAATGCATTGAGTGATGGAAATAACACCATCTACTTTAGAACTTATGACAATGCCGGTAACTTTTCTGCTTCGACAGTGACAGGAGTGATTAAAATTAATACCACCTCACCTACTGGACCACAAAATGTGACTGCCACACCAGCTACCAATACCACAAATGCCTTTGCTTTCAGCTGGAGTCCGCCAGCTACATTTGGAGGTTCAGCAAGCAACTTGGAGTACTGCTACTCGATCAATACTCTTCCCTCTGTTAATACTTGTACGTATACCGACCCCGGCGTGACAAGTCTTGTTTCCGGAGCGTATGCAACTCAGCCTGGCGAAAACACTTTTTATGTTGTGGCTAAAGATGAAGCTGGAAATATTAATTACGCTACCACCAGCAGTGCTATATTTACTGCCAACACCTCTGCTCCTGGTATTGCTCTTAATCTGGATATCGTCGATATAAGTGTGAAATCGACTAATAATTGGCGTTTAGCACTATCATGGGACGAGCCGACCGATGCGGGAGCTGGAATAGCAAGCTATAAGGTATATCGTTCTGCTGATAATATAACGTTTACCAACGTTGCCTCGACCGCTGGAACCAGCTATGTTGACGGCGGACTCTCTCAGCAACCGTATTACTACAAGGTTCGAGCCTGCGATTCTGCGAATAATTGCGGTGCTTATACGAGTGCCGTAGACGAAACACCAACCGGAAAGTACACGACTGCTGCAAATAGTACCAGTGCGCCGGAAGTATCAAGTGTCAGTACGCGTAAAGCAACCATTAGTTGGTCTACGGATCGTCAAAGTGATAGCCGCATTCAATATGGCATAAAGAGTGGTCAGTATTTCGCTACCGAAGCTGCCATATCTGATCAAGTCACCGACCATGAAGTACTCCTTAATAATCTGAGCGCTGGCACCACCTATTATTACAAAGCTAAATGGACAGATGAAGATGGAAATACGGGACAATCGGCAGAGCTTAGCTTTAAAACAGCACCAGCCCCAGTCGTAAAAGAGGTCACTTCAGAACCATCCTTGTCAGATGCAGATATTAACTTCACCTCCAAAGATGCCGCAAAAGTGAAGATATACTTTGGTAAGTCAGAAAGCTTTGGAGGCCTCACCACCCTAAACACGTCGTTGGCTGAATCGAAATACGGCACCACGCTTACGGGCTTGGACGACGGAAGTAAGTATTTCTTTAAACTCAATACTCTCGACAGCGATGGTAATGAATACGAAGGAAATGTCTATTCTTTTACCACTCCCCCACGTCCTCGCATTACGAATTTACGATTCCAACCTGTAAAAGACCAGCCCAGTAGCACCCAGAGAGTAACCTGGAATACCAACGTTCCTTCGAGTAGTGAAATTACCTACGGCGTTCGTCGACCTACGCAGTCGCTCTCGCAATCTAAGCTCACCACTGAGCATGAGATAACAATTAAGGGTCTATCTGATGACAGTGACTACGTTTTAATAGCCCGGTCGCGTGATGCCAGCGGTAATGTTGCCACCTCCGATCAGCAAAGCTTTAAAACCGCTCTCGATACCCGCCCGCCGAAAATTGCCGATATTACGGTCGATACCTCAATACGCGGTACCGGGGCTGAAGCGCGCGGTCAGGTGGTTATTAGCTGGAAGACAGATGAACCAGCCACCAGTCAGGTTGCTTACGGTGAAGGATCATCCGGTTTTCTCTCGAGTGTCAGCAGCGAGGATGCCAAGTTAACTACCGACCATGTTGTAGTGGTATCAGATCTTTCAACCTCACGTGTCTACCATTTCGAAGCACGATCATTTGACCGGGCTCGGAATGAGGCCAAGGGTGATCAACAAGTTGCCATCATCGGTCGAGCCAGTGAAAATGTGCTCAGCATCATATTCAACGCGCTGCAAAAGATGTTCGGAATAAACTAATGGAACCAGCTGTAAAGACATCACATTCTGGCAGAAACATGTGTGAGTTTAAGAATGTGTCTAAATCGTTCACATCCAAAGACCTGACTATCTCAGTTCTCAAAAATATAAACTTCACTATCCCTGAAGGCAGTTTTACAATACTCTATGGCCCATCTGGAAGTGGCAAAACGACCATCTTGAATACTATGATTGGTCTTCAACCTGCCACAAGCGGGAAGGTCTGTGTGAACGGCACTGATCTATACAGTCTCGATAGCGATAAACGGGCTCACTTTCGTGCTTCTACGCTTGGTATGGTGCACCAAGATAACTATTGGGTAAACAGTCTTACCGTTCTTGAAAATATCGCCTTACCACTCCTGCTGGCTGGCTGGGACCATAAAAAGGCCTTGATGGTAGCACAACAAAGCTTGGTTCGAGTGGGGCTGGAGAGTTATGGTAACTATAACCCCACAGTACTCTCCGGGGGGCAGCAGCAACGCGTTTCTTTTGCTCGAGCTACCGTCATACGGCCAAAACTGCTAGTAGCTGATGAACCGACAGGCAATCTTGATAGCAAAAATGGCGAGCTTATTATTAGCCTTCTACAGGATTTCAACAGTCGCTACAATGCAACCGTAGTGCTCGTTACTCATAATCTTGAATTACTTGCTCTCAGTAATAATCTTATTAGCGTCAAGGATGGTCAGATTGTTGAATCAAGCACCCCCGATCCTACCGTCAAGTTCATGACAGCTTCAATTGCAGGGAAGAAACCAAAATGAAAATTCCTAAAACAAATCTCAAAAAAAATGTAAATGAAGCGAAAGGCACTATTCGCTGGAGCTTACTGATAGATATTGCATTCAAAAATCTATTTTACAAGAAGCTCCGGACCTCACTGACTATTATTGGTGTTGTCATCGGTGTAGGTGCGGTGGTATTCCTACTTGCTTTTGGTTTTGGCCTACGTGATGTAGTAACTCGGCAGGTTGTGGATTCAAATTCTATTCGTACCATTGATGTTGAGAGTGCGAAATCTCAGCTGGTGACACTTAACCAGGAGACTATCGGCAAAATTACGCAAATTGAAGATGTTACCGATGTCTCACGGGTATATAGTGTCGCTGGTAATACAACCTATGGAAATTCTCAAATTGAATCAGTGCTATACGGGGTTGATCAAGAGTATCTCGATCTGGCTAATGTAAAACTCTCAGCTGGGCAGCCACCCCAGTTTAAAAATGCTGACGATATTTTCGTCAATACTTCTTATGCCAAAGCAATCGGAATTTCAGACAGCAAAGACCTTATAGGCAAGGAGCTCGAGGTGTCATTAGAGGCTCCGGTGCCGCAGCTTGCTGAAGAAGCTGAAAATAACGATACTGGTCCGGAGTCCGCTGTCGCTACGAAAGAAGTGGTGATTAAGGGCAAGGTGGCAAGCGTATTTGAAACAGGCAGCGGTTCTGAACTGTACGTTTCGAGTAACATATTTGATGATTTTGGCTTTGAAGATGCAAGTCAGTTGAAGGTACTGGTTGATCGAAAAGAACAAGTTGTTGAGGCGCAGAAGAAGATTGAAGCTCTGGGACTTATTACGGTTTCACCACTTAGCACGCTCGAACAAATTAACCAGGTATTCGGTTTTCTTAACCTACTATTTCTGGGCTTTGGTGGCATTGGTCTCATTATTGCTGTTTTAGGTATGTTTAACACACTCACTATCTCGCTACTCGAGCGCACCAAAGAAATTGGTTTGATGATTACACTTGGAGCACGCAAAAAAGATATTCTACGCTTGTTTGTAGTAGAAGCCGTCGGTCTTTCAATGATTGGTGGTGCTCTCGGAGTGGTAGTAGCGTATGGGATAAGTCGAATTGCTGATGTGGTGCTCAATGGGTTCGCCCGTTCAAGAGGTGTCACCGACACATTCACTATTTTCGCGTTCAAGCCCGTGCTGATTTTGGCTGTCTTTGTTTTCTCGGCCCTCCTTGGTTTACTTGTGGTCTATTTCCCCGCCAAGCGAGCCGCAAATATTAACCCAATTGAAGCTCTCAAGTCGTAAGTGCTATACTGATGAGCATAAGAAGGATTAACCCATGACTTTAAATGTAAATATTGATACGAAAAATGTTATAAAAGTATTCACGCTTGCAGTACTCTTCATTGTTGGTGTTTTTGCCCTCATTCGTATGTATGACGCGCTTGTGTTGGTTGCTACGGCATTCTTTTTTGCTCTTGCACTGAATCCTGCGGTGAGTTTTTTGAGTAAATACATGCCGAAAAAAAAGCGTGGTCCTGCGGTATTTATTGTTATGCTTAGTGCATTCTTCTTGCTGAGCGTGTTAATCTTCTCTATTCTTACGCCAGTTTCGCGTGAAGCGTCTGCTTTTTCGGAGACAATACCACAAAGAATCGATGAGCTTAATAGTCAGGACTCGCCATTTGGAAGATTTGTCTACAAATACGATCTTCAGGATGATATTACAGAAGTGATTAACTCTGCCCAAAGTCGACTAGTCAGCTTATCGAGCAATGCAGTGAGCAAGGTTGGTCAGTTTGGCAATAGTGTGATCATGTCAATCGCTGGAATGGTTATAACGGTACTAATGCTTACTAACGGCCCAGCGCTCTTTAAGCGAGTTGAACGCAACGTGTACCGTGACCAGAAGTTACGTGCTCGACACGAAAATCTTTTGAATAAAATGTACGATGTTGTCACTGGGTATGTGAATGGGCAGTTACTTGTTGCTGTTGTCGCATCGCTTGTGGCGCTTGGGGTGCTTTTTCTGCTAGGCGTACCTTATCCACTCCCTCTTGCTGCAATCGTATTTGTATTCGGTTTAATCCCGCTCATCGGCAATACAATTGCCGCAATACTAGTAGTTTTGTTTACGCTGATACTTAAAGATCTTACTTCAGCTCTCATTCTTATCGCTTTCTTCGTGCTCTATCAGCAGATTGAAAATGCCACCCTGCAACCCCTTGTGCAAGGCAGAGCTACACAACTTCCTACGCTTGTCATCTTTGTGTCAGTCATCTTAGGCGTGGCGCTTATGGGCCCAATCGGTGGTTTATTCGCTATCCCTGCTGCTGGTTGCGCTAAGGTTCTGCTCGCAGATTATCTTGAACATCGTCCTGCTCCAAAGAATAGCGGTGCCAAAAACCTATCTGCCTCGTTAAAGCATCACATCAAAAAAGCCGTTAGCTAGACTCTACTCCAGATAGTTTTGTCGGCAGTATCTTTTACTTCAATACCGCGTTTTTTTAGCGTATCACGTAGTTCATCTGCTTTTACCCAGTCTTTTGCCTGTCGTGCCTGTTCGCGCTGTGCTATGAGCTGTTTTTCTCCATCGGTAATATCATCATCCAATAAATCTAAACCTAGTACGTCACGAATGGTGAGCAGGGTGTCTCGAGATGGCATTGCCTGGGCTTCTTCAACGTTGTCAAAATAGGCATCAATTTTAGCCAGAGCTATCGGACTGTTCAAATCGTCTGAGAGGGCATCCATAATTTCCTGGGATATATCAGGTTGATCATTTTTTAAAGTTTCAATCTGCCAGCGACGATTGAACATAGCGCGCCACCTATTCAAACGGTTCTGACTTGCCTCTAAAATATCCCAAGTAAAATTACCTTCCGTGCGGTAGTGCTTGCTTAGGATGAGTAGTTTAAATGCTTCTGTCGAAAAGTTTTTGGCTTTAATATCTGCCAGGGTGTATATATTGCCAAGACTTTTACTCATCTTTGTTCCGTCAACTTTGATGTGATTATTATGTAGCCATATCTGTGAAAATGGTTTTCCTGTTACACTCTCAGTTTGGGCAATCTCATTGGTGTGATGCACGGGGATGTGATCTATGCCACCGGTATGAATATCAATCTGATCGCCCAGAAACTCTCTGGCTAGTACTGAACATTCGAGATGCCAACCAGGAAAGCCAATTACCCAAGGACTTTCCCATTCCATGTCTCGCTTCTCGCCCGCATGAGAAAACTTCCATAGTGCAAAATCAGTTGGGTTCTTCTTCCCTTCAACTGGCACACGAGCGCCAGGTTTTAAGCCTTCAATATCGAGCATTGCCAATTTGCCATAATCCGATAACTTGCTGGTATCAAAGTATACTCCGTCATCGGGGATCACGTAGGTAAAACCTTTTTCCTCAAGTTCTTTGACAAATTCAATTTGCTTCTCAATATAATCAGTAGCTCGCGGCAGTTCATCTGGGGTGATGAGCCCTAGCTCAGCAGATTCCTTTTCTGCTATTTCAATGTATTTCTCAGCAACCTCCCAAGCGCTAATACCTTCGCGTTTTGCACCTTTTTCAAGCTTATCTTCACCGCTATCCTCGTCGGACGTAAGATGCCCGACGTCAGTAATATTTTGTACACGTGTGACGTCGTAGCCATCAGCTTTTAGCGTGCGCACAAGGATATCCCAGTAAATATACCCCACCCAGTTACCAATATGGGGTTGTGAGTACACCGTCAGACCACAGGTATACATTTTCACCTTTTTGTCATCAAGTGGTTTGAATTCTTCTTTTTTTCTGGTGAGCGTATTATACAGCTTCATGCTTTTCTCCATCTTTAATTATCAATGGTATTGCCGACACCGGAATTTTTCTAACGTTAACTTGCTCCATTCCTTCAATCGATTGCTTCATCAGCCGGTGTAATCCGTCAAGAATGAGCCAGCGTTCTTTCCAGTGTATTATGTCAATTGGATATCGTGTATCTGCCTGCATTGTTCGCGTATATTCTCCGGAATGTTTTTCTGGATGATTAATAACTTCCCTAGGTGTTACGTCATAATAACCATCAGGTTTAGACCAGTAGAATGGTATATCAAAATGCCAAATTAAACTTTCAATTGATATTTCTTCAATCGGCACATTTAAACCCCAGACTTTTCGTTCATCCCAACTAAAATCAAAACCAACCTCCTTTATTATGTCGGGGAGAGGGCGTTTAGTCATGTATTAGTTCCTGGGCTTTTTTAGTGATTTCAGTTTTTAGTTCGTCTAGTTGCCAATCGGTTGTTTTAAACCCAGCTGCATAATCATGGCCACCGCCGCCGAAATGTCCGGCTAGTTTGCCAGCTATTGGTTCGTTGCCTCGCAATTTTCCTGTAATTTTTCCATCAGGATACGTCTTGAGGGCAACAGAAAGTTTTACCCCTTCAGTATTTCGCAGTTCCTCAAGTGCGAGCATGCTCGGATTGTAGAGTGGACTATATTTTTCAATTTCTTCCCATGGAATAGTAATAAGGGCAAGCGCACCATCAAGCAGATATTCAATGCGTTGGAGTAAGATTCCTTTGTAGGTGACTATTTCTTTAGACTTTTGCATCATTTTGCGTCGCCGAGTATCGACGTCGCTCATTTTAGCCCCTTTATCGAGCATATCAGCCACTACACGAAGTGTTTGACTGGTTACTGCTTCAGTAGTCATCCCAAGTGTGTCGGCGAGTGTAGCCTCAATTATGTGGGTGGCAGCCATTGAGTTAATCTCCCAGCCCTCTTGTTGAGCAAGCTGATATACGAGCTCTCCTGTTGCAATGACACTCCCCTCGCCCTTAAAAAACTCCGCATGCTCAAGCGGTAGGTCATTTTCTACTGGGTGACAGTCCAAGACGAGCACGGGTTTATTATTGATTGCGCTCAGCCGAATACCACTAAGAGTGTTTTCTAGTAAGTTTCCTGAAACGGTGTCAACAATAACGCTCAGATCAAATTCATTAGGAAATTCATCGGTAATTCGATCATGACCCTCTATATACCCAAGATAGCTCGGAATATTCACATAACTGTAGATTGCTACTTCCTTGCCAAAATCACCAAGAATTTCTTCCAGCGCTAGGGCTGAGGCAACGCTATCGCCATCCGGATTTTCCGGCTGCAACACAACCACTTTTTTAATTTCAGACCAGTTTATCATCTGTTTAATTGTATCATGTAGAACCTAGAGTTGCGTGCGACCCTGGAGGGCATGTTTTAAGGTTATCTGATCGGCGTATTCTAGATCGATTCCAACCGGAAGGCCACGGGCTAAACGACTCATTTTTACTGTTAAACCTGCTTCTTCAATCATCTTTTGAATAAATAATGCTGTGCTCTCACCTTCAACAGAAGCGTTGGTTGCTAAGATTATCTCTTGCACCTCATCCTCGGCTATGCGTTTAACGAGCTCCTGAATATGTAACTGTTCAGGGCCAATGCCGTCAATCGGACTAATGACACCACCAAGTACATGGTAGGTGCCCTTAAATTGAGCTGTTTTTTCCAGGCTTACAATATCTATTGGGTCTTCTACTACTGCAATTAATTTCTTATCGCGCGCAGGATCGGAATAAAGTGAAGATACGTCCTCGTTCGTATCAATCAATGCAAATGTTTTTGGACAGGTTTTGAGTGAACTATGTAGATTCTCCAAGCTTGATGCCAATTGAAGTGCGTCCTTATTAGAGCCCTTGAGCACCCCGAGAGCATAGCGTTCAGCCGTTCGAGGGCCAACTCCAGGGAGTTTTCCGAGGTTTTCAATAAGATCTTCTAGGGCGCGTGGCAGGACACTCATAGAGTGCCTCTGTGTTTCAAGTAGCATGTGTCATATAACAAAGAAGTAGCACGTATCATGTTGCAGGTTTCTCGCGGAGCGTGTTAACTATTTTTTGTAAAATTAGTAATATTTCTTGTGTCTCTTTCAAGTATTTATCAGTCGCTAATTCATCTGTCAGTTCTGTGATTATTCTAAGCCAATAACGACTTTCACTCGCCTCTTTTTTTGCTATGAATATTTTATTTCTGAAATCAGCGCGAGAACTTGCGTTCTGAGCTTCTGAATAATTGGCACCTACACTTGTTGAAGATCGTATGACCTGATCAATTACAGAAAATGGAAGAGCTTCTCTATATTGCTGAGTCAGTTTAATTACATTTACACCAAAATTTAAAAATCGTTGTTCCAGCTCTTCGCTTTGCTTTGTTTTCACTTGATACCTGTTACTTGTTACATCTTTGCTACGTGAAACATGTTAAATGATACTTATAACCCGAGGTTGCCGAGTTGGCCCATCATCGGCTTCATCTTCTCAGCTGCAAGCTGTTGAGATTCAGTAATAGCCTGTTTAATAGCTTCCTCTAGCCACGTTTCTAGCTCGCGGATATCATTAAGATCAACCTGGTCCGGATCAATACTAATCTTCTTTAGTTTTTGTTCACCGTTGATCTGAACGGTAACCGCACCATCGCCGGCCTCGACTTCCACTATCGTTTTAGAAAGTTCTTTCTGGAGCTTTTTTACCTGCATGAGCATTTTAGCTTGATCTAACATATATTTCCTCTCTTTATAGTATTTGTATTATAGCCTAAAGATGCATGTACGTCATGAGCTCGTTATGTGAGGGGTGTGATTTCAGTTAACACTTACAATCCAACGAACATTTTGTTGTAAGTCGCCATTACTGAGTGAGCGTGTATTTTCGCCATACCCATATAAGTTATTCTTGTGTGGTTTTGCAATAATCTTTAGCCCAGGTTGAATCTGAATGATGTCTTTTGAGGAATAAAAGGTTGTTTCACAAACCGGCTTCTTAACGGTCAGGAGTATTTCAATTTGTTTAGTTGCTCCAGACACCGCACATACTCCGGGCTGCGCAAGCTCGTTTTTCACAAGCTTAAAATCAGTGTTGAATACCTGGTGAGTTGCTGTCTGGCGCGGCCACAGTATAAAATACGACTGATAGTGCAAAAGCGTCGTTGTGAGCACAAGTAACACAAGTGGAACTAGAAGTGCGACTTTAGCGTATGGATTCTTTGGAAATGTCCGTTGCCATCTGTGAATGAAATGACGAATACCTGCAGTCATGCACACAGCAGCGGGTACGATAAGCAGGCTTCCGCCTCGAGAACCAGAGTTTAGCCCACTAACAACGGCTAGCACCAGGGCGTTTGTTAATATCACGAGGTTCAGTCTGTTTACCCGAGTCATCCACAGCATAACTAGACCGAACAACATGAATATAAATTCAAAATAGCGAACCAAAAATACCCCACTCGGTCCAAGTAGAGGGTTATTATCTGGCCAGAGTATCGCGACGCCACTTGAATTTATAACAAAGTTTTTTACATACTCTCCGACTGAAGGTATGTCTGTGATGCCAAGAATAGACTGTAAAAAAGTGATATCCCTAATTGAGAGTAAAATGACAAGTACCAGACCCATTAGAATGCTAAAAATAGAGAGTACTTTAATATAAGTTCCAGATTCAGTAACTCTTTTTCGGAACATCGCACATGCACACATACAAATAGAAGTAGTGATAACAGCGTATACTCCATACGGCACGAATAGCAACATGGTTGCACCTACTGCATACATCAGGAGCCAGTTAGTCTTTTTTTCAATTAACTTCATGAGAGAAAAAAGTAACAGTACAAACCAGAAGCTAAATTCAATACCTCCTGTGCCGAGTCTCGCTATATATAAAAACCAATCTGCACACAGTAGTAATGTAATAGAGAGTAGTACGGTTACTTTCCCGAACCACTTTTTTAGAAGATTGTAGAGTAGTAGCGCAGTTGTTGCTGCGAGAATAATACTTGGCAAGCGAATGCTGATTGAGGTGACGCCCAGAACATGCAGACTTATCCACTGAAGTAATGAATGGAGAGGATACAGCGGAAGCTGAATAAGTGATTCAAGGGAACTATTTTTGGCAGCCGCTATCAGTTCTGGGTGGCTGAGACCGGGAATAATTGAACCAAGCCGCCAACACAAAAAATAGAATGCGAACACAAATATAAGAAGGTAGGCAAAAACGTAGCGATAGTTATATAAAACTAGAGATTTAAGCGTGCGCTCTTTCACCTTCATTATGGTATCCAGTATAGCACCTGAGACTGTTAATGTGAGGAATCAAGCGAGAGAAACTTGAGCTGCTCAGGGTGGAAGTAGAGCTCGATCTTACCAGTGGGGCCATTTCGATGTTTGGCAATAATAAGGTCGGTAATGTGTTGTCGGTCAGTTTCAGGGTTGTAGTAATCTTCGCGGTAAATAAACATGACGATATCTGCATCTTGCTCAATAGATCCTGATTCACGAAGATCAGAAAGCTGAGGTATTTTATCAGGGCGCTGTTCAACACTTCGTGAAAGCTGAGACAATGCCACAACCGGAACGTTCATTTCGCGGGCAATCAATTTGAGCCCACGACTTATTTCAGAAATCTCTTGTACGCGGTTAAAGTCATTTGCTTTGCCTGTTCCACTCATCAACTGCAGGTAATCTACCACGATTAAGCCAAGAGGGTGTTTGTTGGCCTCTCGGCGGGCCTTGGTGCGCATCTCCATAATGCTAATCCCCGGGGTGTCATCGATAAATATTGGTGATTCACTCAGGCTACCCATGGCGTGACCAAGTTTTTCAAAGTCATCATCATTAAGATCGCCGGTGCGTATCTTCCAGGCATCGACACCCGATTCTGCTGCCAACATCCTGTCGACTAATTGATCTTTGCTCATCTCGAGACTAAAAAATAGTACTGCTTGTTTCTCTAGACCAGCAACGTTCTGAACGAGGTTACCTACTAGTGTTGTCTTACCCATGGCAGGTCGAGCGGCAAGTACAATAAGATCTGAGCGTTGAAGGCCGGAGGTCTTTTTATCGAGATCTTTCCAGCCGGTTCTAATGCCGCGGAGTGCGCCTTTGTTTTTGTGAAGTTCGTCTAATCTATCAAAGCCTTCAGCTAAAATCTGTTCAATTGAGACTAAGTCTTGCTTGAGAGTTCGCTGTGAAACGCTAAACAGTCGGGCTTCAGCTTGTTCTAGGATTTCTTGGACACTCGTCGTGTTATCTGAAAAACTCATGCTAGTTATATCCTCAGAAGCCTTGATAAGTTTTCGACGTAACGCTTTTTCTGCAACTATGTCTGCATAATGCTCGCCATGTGCTGCGGTGGGAACGGCATTGGTAAGTTCAGTCAGGTAGCTCGCTCCGCCAACTTGTTCAAGATCACCTCTATCGTTCAGGGTGCTAGAAAGAGTCAGTAAATCAACTGGCTTATTTTGTTCATAGAGCCGTAAAATAGCGTCATAGATGATCCCGTGCCGCCTATCGTAAAAATCTTCATTACTTATTTTATCGGCAATAGTGGTAATAACATCACCATCCAACAAAATTGAGCCGAGCAAGCTTACTTCCGCTTCAACGTTTTGCGGTGGGACCTTTCCTCCAGCGATATCAGGTGTTTCGGGCATCTACAATTTCTCCTCCGCCCATCATATCTTGAATATTGGTAATAAGTGAAGCATGAGCACTATCGGGTTCTGGTGTGTGTGCGGCCAGAGTATCATCTTTTCGTTTTAAAGTTGAGTCTACTCGAGTGACAATATTCGGTTGCGAACCAATTTGGTTTGAAATGATTTCTGAAATAAGCTGTTTATTCTTGGCTTCATCAGCTCGCTTCTGGTGAAAAGGAAACTGGAATGAAAGAATGCAGGTGTCACCCTCAATATGTGGGTGTGCGAGTCGCATAACGGTGTACAGAGAGCTATTACGTTCCTTTACTTCGCTAAGTATATCGCGCCAATCATCTTCAATTGAGCCTACCGGATCGCTCACTTTTTTTGGTGCTTGAACCATCTCTGTTTTTTCACGAGCTTCATCATCATTTAATTCTGGTGACTTAGACTCGATCACTTCTTTGGATGGCTCAACTGTTTTGACTGGTGGCTTTGGGGTTGGAGCAGCTAGCCCCTCCCTCACGGGCACTGAAGACTCGACAAGCCCACCTGTCTCAGGTTTATGGGCCAGACAATAATCTATAACTGCGATGTCAAGGCTTAATCCTGGCTGAGGACTTGCGTTTACAGAAAGCAAGCTGCGCATTAGACTAAGCGTAGAGTCATCGTTCACCTCACTTCTCAGGAGCGCAATAAGTTGATCAGCAATACGTGCCGGCGATACTCCGTTTTCCTGTAAGGTGTGGGCTTTCTGGAGACTCTGGCTTGTATTACCTTCACGGGCACTGCTGAGCATTTCAGCAAGTTCATCTCGAGGTGCCAAGCCAAGCAAATCTTCAATTACCGCCTTAGAAACAGGTTGGGGTAGATGACTGATTTGGTCAAGTAAACTAATGCTATCCCTAAAACTTCCTTCACCGTGCTCAGCGAGCAGAGTAAGCGCATCGTCATCAACTTTTATGCCCTCGCTTTTGGCAATTGCTTTTAAATGTGCAGTTACTTGAGGTGTGGGAACGGCACGGAAGGTGTGACGTTGCGTACGACTGACGATAGTAGCAGGTAATTTGTGTACTTCAGTGGTCGCAAGTATAAATATCACATGCGCAGGCGGCTCTTCGAGTGTCTTAAGTAGTGCATTGAAGCTCTCTGAAGTTAACATGTGTACCTCATCGATTATGTAAACTTTGTACGTAGCATTCACAGGAGCGAGATTAACTTTTTCACGCAAATCTCGGATGTCATCAATCCGTCTATTGCTCGCAGCATCTATTTCTATAATATCGAGATGGGCTGAATCGTCGGTGTAAGCAATATTGTTTATTTCATGAGCCAGTATTCGCGCAATAGACGTCTTGCCCACCCCTCGAGGCCCCGTGAATAAATAGGCGTGGCTGAGCGTGTTATTCTTTATAGCATTCTTAAGACTTGTTGTGATGTGTTCCTGCCCGATAATCTCATCAAGAGATTTTGAGCGGTACTTACGATACAACGCACGATGCGCCTCTTTTTTCTTTTCTCCCATAGTACTACTAGTATATCAGCAAGGGCATATTTTAAAGCGTTGATCGACTAGCTTGCTGTAAAAACCACACATATGCGATATCAGAACCACCGGCTCTACTACAGTGCTGCTTCGAGGGCGGCCCACTCGACGTCTTCATCGTCTTCAGGAATGACAACGCTTACCTGGTCGCCAACGTGACCCTTAAAGTACGTGACGCTAGCAAGAAGTACGCGGTACTCTTTTCCGGCTACATCAACAAAGTATCCGCCTTCGCGTTGAATGAGCGTGCCGATGACTTGTTTTCGCGGTACAGGTCCTATTTGTTTGTAAATGAATGAACCGTCATCAGCTATGCTTAATTTTAAGATATCGCCCTGAATAAGCTTCGATTTGCTGGCGTAATTTGCTGGCACAGGATATGTTTTACCATCTGGACCAAGCATATTTTGACCATCAAAGACACCTTCTATAACCTTTCCTGCTACTTCTTCTCGTTGCGCTGTAGAAACACTAGTATCCTCGCCTACAAGGCTAGTTAATAGCTCTTTAGCGGCGGCAAGACTTGTTTCAGCCTCAGTTAACAACGCCTTCAGGCGTTTTACTTGTTTCTCCGGTAGTTCTGACATTTGATAAACCCTTACTTTTTATTTAACTCGCAAGTATCTTGCTCACATTAGCATGTAAGCGTATACGTGTCAATAATTATGTACAGACTTTTCCACAGTTATATATTCCAGAGTTGTAAATAGTCGTACGAGGGACAACAAATTTCAGGCATTACAATGTATAATTATACAAATACTTCATGTTAAAAAAACT
Source organism: uncultured Candidatus Saccharibacteria bacterium (assembly GCA_964541305.1). Classification (GTDB taxonomy): domain Bacteria; phylum Patescibacteriota; class Saccharimonadia; order Saccharimonadales; family UBA7683; genus CAZIPE01. The sequence goes on from CAZIPE010000001.1 coordinate 44,661, forward strand.
ATCATTTACTATACCTATTGTTGAAACGTTAAAGAGTTATCAGCGCTCATGGCTCAGGTTCGATTTACTCGCTGGTGTAACGGTTGCGGCGGTTGCTATTCCGCAGTCTATGGCATACGCACAACTTGCAGGGGCACCGATTGCTATGGGATTATATGCCGCGTTTGCCGCAATGATTTTGTATGCACTTTTCTCCACCACCAAACACGTCATAGTTGGGCCTGATGCTGCCATGGCGGCTCTTACAGGAGCTACGTTGATACCTCTCGCAAGTGGAGGATCGGGGCAATACCTTGCGCTTGTAGCGTTGATGAGTATTTTAGTCGGTATCGCAAGCCTTATCGCGGTTGCCGCAAAGCTAAATTTTTTAAGTGAATTTATATCCCGCCCCATACTACTCGGCTATATGGCTGGCTTGGCTTTGGCGGTGATTGCTTCGCAGGCACCAAAATTGTTCGGTATTCCGGTGCTACCTAAGAGTAACTTCTTTAGTAGCATACTTCATATTATTACTAGCCTTGGTGGCGCTCATGTTCAGACAGTACTGTTTAGTATTGCATTGGGTGTATCAGCATATCTGTTATTTCGTTACTTTCCCAAATTACCAGCTAGCATACTAATTTTAATAACTAGTATTGTTCTCTCGTATCTATTTGATTTTCAAAGTAACGGTATTGCCATTGTGGGCGCTATTCCGTCTGGCTTACCCATCCCAAGTATTCCTCAGGTGAGTTGGTTCGATGTCCAAAACTTATTTGTGCCGGCGTTTGCTATTATGATGGTCAGTTACGCGAACACAATTACTACGGCACGTTCGTTTGCCGCTAAGAAGAACGATCAGATTGATTCCTCTCAAGAGCTTACCGCACTAGGCATCGCTAGTATAGGCTCAGGATTGAGTGGTGGAATTCCAGTTGCCGCCAGTGGCGCTCGCACCGCGCTTAACGAGCAGAATAAAGCTGTCAGTCAGGTTTCTCAGCTTATTGCAGCACTGTTTATTGCACTAGCGCTGTTGTTTTTTACGCCTGTGCTCAAGTACCTTCCTCAGCCTGCGCTCGCAGTTATTATAATAATGGCAGTACTGACGTTATTTAACATCACAGAACTTCGTTCAATATGGCACGCCTGGCAACCTGAGGCAGTACTGGCAATTATTACCGTGCTTGGTGTAACGTTCCTCGGTATATTCCAGGGTTTACTGGTAGCAATACTTCTGGCTATTGTGAATCTCATACGCACTAGCGCTTTTCCTACTGATGCAGTACTTGGGGTCGCGGAAGATGGGTCAATTAGAGATAAAAAACGTCCACCAAAGACAGAGCCTGTCCCCGGTATAATTATGTATCGTTTTGACGCACCACTATATTTTGGCAATGCTAACTTCTTTCGACAACGGGTAATCGAGTTACTTGATGAAAATCCTGCAGCTCGCTGGTTTCTGTGGGACGCAGAAACCATTACGTCACTTGACTCAACTGGCGCCCAAATGCTTCTTGGACTTATGCAAGAACTTAAGGCACGAAAAATTACATTTTGTATTGCCCGCATGAAAGGTCCGATTCGCTCGACAATTAACAAAACAAATCGTCTTTCAAATGCCTTTAAGTCTGTCCCGCATTATCCAAGTATGGGGAAGGCACTCACTGCGTTTGAGGAGGAGTCTGGACGCAATACACGGGTAGCGAAACTTGTTAAAAAATCTAAAATACTTAGGAAATAGTATTCAACGTAAAATCCGTCGTATTGCACTAAATGGTATAATGTAGGTATGGATAGAGTAATAATTGATGTTAGGGAGCCTGAGGAGTACTCCGTTGATCATGTTGAGGGCGCAATAAACATCCCTCCTAGCGAAATTATGGCTGGTTCACGTAAGTTGGATGGTCTACCCAAGGATACGGAGCTCATTTTATATTGTGTTTCAGGTAGTCGTTCGAATGTCTCAGCTAACATTTTAAGATCCCAGGGATTTACAAATATTGTAAACGGCATCAACAAGCAACAGGTTAAAGCTAAGTACGCCAGTATCAAGTAGTGTCTCCCTCTTTAATTTGCCGATTTGAGAGAGTATCTTAGTAATATGACGGACGTACACGAACTGGTTGACAGAAGTGACTTTAGTGCATATCTGCCACTGGGCGAAGTTGAAAGCCGTGGCCTAGGAGTCTTGTACATAGCAGATAGTCTGCAGATTGATGAATTGGCAGTGTATATAGGAGACGGTATATTCAAAGGCATCTCGCCAGAAATTCGACCACAAGCGTTAACGCTAAGATTAAGGATTGATAATCACAAAGATTCGAACAAAGGAGATGCTCTTCGACCGTACCTTTATGTCAATAAAATTGATACTTCGATTCTCGAACAACCAGCAGTCCTTATGGCGACGCTACTGCCACAATTAACTGCACATTACCAAACATTAGTTAGTGAAAATACAAATGTAACGCAAAGAATGACGAATAGTGAACTGCAGGACAGACTGAATCTTTATAAACGGACACTTAGGGCGCTTGAGGCCAGGGAAAAAACAATCGATCCAATTGATGGGTTAATAAATATGTTAGACACGGCTTGAAAGCAAGAATATCATAACAATGAGCCCAACTGTTCGTCGTGCGTACGTAATGCCAGAAAATATCTCAAGCCAAGCCCAGGTAAAAAAAGCTCCGAAACCAACAAGTTGCAAGAGTAGCTGTAGCTGAAGGCTGCTTTCTGGTATCACGCGTTGAGCAAGAAGGCACACCACACCTGTTATTAAAGGTGTATTTGGAAATTGCCACCAGATGACTTTATCATTTTTATCTTTATAGCAGCGGTCAATAATAGACTGTTTTTTGCTCATATGCTTATTTTACCGAATTACCACCAAAAAGTCATTGACATAAGCAATTTCCAGGACTATAACAGTATCAATACTAAACGAAAGGATATATATGTGTTCAGAGTTTGGAGTGCCCGTTAATCGGAATGAGTTAAGTTGCCATAGTAGGTGTTCGTATACAGATATAGGAGGTGGGGTGCTCGCTGTAGAGTGCTCAATGGAGCCAGGTCAGGTTGCGGTTATGATCCCTACTGGAGACAATGATACCTTTGTCAGACAGCAACAGTTAAATCCGTCCTAGTCTAGATGAAACATAAAAAAGACTGCCCTAATGAGCAGTCTTTTTTAGTTGTAAGAACTAAACGAGACTAGGCTAGTTCAACGGTTGCGCCAGCTTCTTCAAGTGACTTCTTTGCAGCTTCGGCTTCTTCTTTGTTAGCCTTTTCTTTTACTGCTTTTGGAGCACCATCAACAATAGCTTTTGCTTCACCAAGACCAAGACCAGTGATTTCTTTTACTGCTTTGATCACGGCTACTTTTTGAGCACCAGCATCCTTAAGAATTACGTCAAATTCGCTCTTCTCGTCTGCTGCTGCACCGCCACCGTCACCTGCTGGTGCGGCAACTGCTGCAACTGCTGCTGCAGGCTCAATGCCATATTCATCTTTTAGAATTGTTTTCAGTTCGTTTACTTCTAATACAGTCAAGCCTGTAAGCTGTTCTGCAATCTTCTTTAAATCAGCCATGTGATTTCCTTTCGGTTTATTACGTTATCTAACTTGTAGCTTTAGCCTCAACACCATCGAGGAGTGCGTGTAGGTTGCCAGAAAGGCCACTTACCACATCGTTTAGTGGTGATGAGAGCGTTGCCATTACTTGAGCGATAAGCTCGTTCTTGCTCGGAAGTATCGCAAATGCATTTACATCTTCGCTACCAAGAACTACTCCATCTGCTTGCAAACCTGCTACCAAATGTATATCTGGGTTTGTTTTGGCAAACTTTGCTAGTACTTGTGCTGGCGCCACTTCATCTTCTGGATTGAAAGCATACAGGAGCTGCTCAGCATACTGAGATAAATCAGCATCTTTAAGGCTCTCAATACGAGAAACTGCAAGACGAAATAGACGGTTTTTTACTACCTTTATCTCTGTGCCGTTTTCTCGTGCCAGGCGACGAAGTGTTTGCATATCTTTCACACTCAAACCCTTGTACTGTGCGAGTAGAGTGAATTTTGAGGTTGAAAGTAGCTCCACTACTTCCGCAACAACAGATTCTTTTTGTTCACGACTTAGTGCCATAAACTTCCTCTCTTATTACGTTTATTTCGACCAGTTATGTTAATGAACAGACTAAAAAAGTCTTTGGTTATCGCATTGCCAAAGACTTAGGGACAAAAACAAAGTGTTTGTTTCACGCCTCGGTAAGTCTTATTGATTGTGTACAATCTGCTTACTGTCTTTGGTAATGATCTGTAATATCTTACAGTAGTTGAACAGATTGGTCAATACATTGACATTAATAGATAAAACGTGCTATAATATAATTAATGAGAACTGTCATGGAAAAAACACTTGCACGCGGTGGTGATGCATTACGATTTGCGCGTAAGACTATTGGTCATTCTGCGCTCAAATTTGCTGAAATAGTTGATCCTGCCATAAAATTCGAAAACGAAACAGATGCGCTATCAGGTTTATTGACGTTCGATGCTTTTAAATGTTATTACGAGGCAAATGTTAATAATAATCGCCGAGCTCGTCTTGAGGGTGCCAAAGATTATTTATTGCTAGCAGATCTCGATAACTTCGGACAGTTCAATAAAACAAGAGGTCATCTTTATGGCGACTCAGTAATAGCAGATATTGGTAGTCGTATTAAAGTATTCAAAAGAATTGAAGACCTTGCATGCAGACGTGGGGGCGACGAATTTATGGTACTTTTTCATGATGCACTTGCACTCGATCCAATTGTTCAGAATCTCCGACACTTGAACGAACAGATATATGCAGATTACCAACAGCTCACAAGTGTAAGTATGGGCATGGTTGAGGTGAGGCGTGGAGACGATTTTAGCTTAGTGCACAAGTTAGCGGATGCAGCTCTGAGCGATGTCAAGCTTAATGGCCGTAATGATATCCGTGTTTATGAAAGATTCGACACCGCCTAACGGTGTGACTATTTCAAAAATAGTAAGTATGCTAAATTGTTTGATTCAATCTTGTATTCGAACCCTGTTGTGTTTAAAAACAATGTAAAGTCTTTCGCGTCTGGTGCTATGACATCGAATCCAATCAAGACTCTCCCGCTATCTGCGCCCATTCCTCTGTAGTGAAATAGGCTAATATTCCAGCGTCGACCGAGTGCTTTTAAGAAGTCACCAAGTGCGCCCGGTCTTTCAGGAAAGTCAAAATGCACGAGGATTTCATTTTTTGGCCCTTCAGCTCCTCCGACCATGTGGCGAATATGTTCTTTTGCAAGTTCGTTATCAGTCAGGTCTATTATGTTGTATCCTTTTTTGGTTAGTCTCGTAGATATCATGCGAGCATCATTGACGTCATGTGTTGTAATGCCTACGAGTATGTGAGCTCGTGACAAATTATTCTGCCGATAATTAAACTCACTGATATTGTGTTTTCCAAGATCTTTACAAAAATGTTCGAGTGCGCCTTGTTTTTCAGGTAATTCAACTGAAAAAAGTGCTTCGTGACCACTACCAATGAGTGTTCGCTCTGTAATAAACTGCAGTCGCTCAAAACTCATGTTTGCGCCACTATTTATAGCTACAACATGGTCGGTTTCTGTCAGTGTGTGTGTTTGGGTGTATTTTTCTATGCCCGCAACACCAAGGGCGCCAGCTGGCTCAACAATTGAGCGTGTTTCTTCATAGATCCGTTTAATGGCAGCACATAATTGATCGTTTGTTACTAAAACAACCTCATCTACGTATTTTTTCGCGATATCAAAAGTGTTCTTACCGATTTGCTTAACAGCTACCCCGTCAGCGAATATACCCACATGAGGCAAGCTTACTCGTTTATTATGCCTGAGTGCTTCATGAAGCGTTGCGGCATCTTCCGGCTCAACTCCAATGATTTTGACATCGGGATGAGTAGATTTGATCGCACGAGCAACTCCTGCAATTAATCCCCCGCCACCAACAGGAACAAACACATGTGTAACCGACGGCAACTGTTGGAGTATTTCGCCACCAATTGTTCCCTGGCCCTCAATGACAAGTGGGTCGTCAAACGGATGTATGAATATACGACCGGTCTTTTTTCGTAGTTTCTCGCAGTGTTCAGCTGCCTCGGAGTAATTGTCACCGCTGAGAATAATCTCGGCTCCATAGCCCGCTACTGCATCAATTTTTATGCGTGGTGTAGTCTTTGGCATAACAATTAATGCCGAAATACCTAATTTCTGCGCACTTAACGCGACACCCTGTGCGTGATTTCCGGCACTTGCTGCAATTACGCCCGACTTCTTCTCTACTGGTGTGAGCGACAGCATCTTATTGTAAGCACCCCTGATTTTAAATGAAAAAACTGGTTGCATGTCTTCCCGTTTAAAATATACATTGGTAGATAGTGCTGTACTCAATTTGGGCGCCTTCTCAAGTGGCGTACGAACAACAACATTATATATGTTTGATGTATCGGAGATGCCTGGTATGTTATTTGTCATCACTACCTTGTACAATTACTGATATTTCAACTAGTAACGGAACTTCACCGGCTACTGGTGGTAGTTCTCGTACGCCAACACATTCTCGAGTCGGTGGATATTCGCCAAAGAAGTCACCGTATAACTCGTTCATTTTTTCAAAGTCTGACATGTGCGTGAGATATACCCGTGAATTTACAACCGAATGTCTCGATAGTTTGTTTTGCTTAAGTATTGTATCAATATTTTTCAGTGCTTGAGTCATTTGGTCGCTAAAATCGTGAGAGGCTGTTTTGCTAACTGGGTCGACACCGACTTGACCTGCAACAAAGTATAGTCCACCAGCTTTGCGTATTATTGAATATGGTCCATATGTCTCGGTTTTCATATACATATATCAATTGGTTATTGCATTGGAATTTGTTTTTGCGGCGTGCGTGCCTTTCCGCCCTTGATATTTTCCTTCCTCGTGGATTGCGTTTTGTGCATGTCCCCAAAAAGTTGGATCATAAGGTGTGTATAGGCGGTGACCATTTTCTCCCCCCGCAATAATACCAGCACTATGTATGCCAGATCGATGAACGTTCGTGTCGCGGCCTACAACTGGACTTTGCCTAGACACCTCTTGACCTGCGTATTTCATCACAGCTTCTGCTGTTAATACTGAATATTCTGGATTAAAACGCCATCCGACAGGAACACCTAAATCACCAGTAAACTTAAAGACTCCTCCTATAAACGGAAAGACATCTGCATTACCTGCCCTCTCACCAAGTCCACAAATTGTTGTTTCTGCCTGCACCTTAATTATTCTTTCATATTGCTTGGAATATTTTGCCGCAGCCTTTACAAGGCTATAGCTGTTGGCCACTGCCATGCCAAGGTCGTTGTGGCAATGTGCAGATATCGTCACGTCGGGATTTAGTGGCTGTATCCATGCTATCGCTTTGTAGTAAAAGTCTTCCATCCACGAAGGATCGCGCTGGCCGACTGTATCAGGGAGATTGATGACATCAGCACCTTCATCTACTGCAGCTTTTATAACGCGTTCTAAATACACTGGATCGGTTGTACTTGCAGCTTCTGCAGAAAACTCGACAGTGCCATCTGACGACTGATCTACTAATTCACGTGCCTGCTTTACTGCAGCCCTCCCCATACGAAGCACTTCATCGGGGCTCATATCTGGAAATTTTTCAGCCATATGTTCGTTATCGGTTGACACAAAGGTGTGGATGCGTGGTCGCGAAGCATATTGCACAGCATCCCAGGTTGCCTCAATGTCGGCAGGTGTTGTGCGTGATAAACCCGCAATTATTGGTGAGTCCCATGCGGTATCTTGGTGACCATCGGGTGTCCAGAGGTGTGTGGAATATATCTCATTGCCCACTTGCTTGGATACTGAACTCACTTCTTCGCTGTCACCAGGTGTTGCTGGAAACCCCGCCTCTATTACTCCAATTCCAAGAGAAGCCAGTTTGTCAGCTATTTCTGGCTTTGATCCCTCGGGAAACTGATTTTCTTTAGGTAGTGCCTGAGCACCATCGCGTAAAGTTGTGTCGAATATAGTTATATCTACATGTGCTTCTGTCATTGATTATCCTTGCAAATTGAATTTATTAAAAACCGAGTGTTGAAACTCGGTATTCTTCTAGGCTGTGCGTGGCGCTATGCGCTCCGAGCTTCAACTTCGTTAAAGCACAGCCCTTTTAGGCTGAGTAGAATGAGTAGTTGCTGTGCATTGAATTTTATCATCACGTCTGATGGTACTCTTGGGAAAAACATTTGTCAATAAATAGTTGACAAATAGTACTTTAAGAGTAAAATTAATTTTTGGAATGTCAATTCAATCTACAAACAACATGATTTCAAAGTATGTGCACCGCGCATGTTTTAGTATTGTGCGCTAAATTGTAGATTGAGCCAGACAACTAACAGGATGTAACGAGCTCAATCACGGAAGGGAGCTCTTTTTTAACGAAAAATTATCATGACTACTATTGAACATACAACTCTACAAAACGGCGAAAGTGTCAGTGACTCACTAACAGTATGTGAGATTGATGAACAAGTGCAAGCAGTGGCCAGCAACTTCTTTGGATCGATTGACAAAGTACTAGATAGAAAAGATGCAAAGATACACGTAGCATATTTTGCTTCAGGTATTGCAGTACACGAAGATGTTCGAGAACAGCTCATGGCTGGTGTTATGGAGCTGTGCGATCACATAGATAGTAACTGTGTGCAATCACAGTTAAAAATATCTGATGTGGCCACCGCTATAGTTGAATCGAAAAAAAGCGGAAATTTGCTTATTGAAGAGGTACACACTGATAGTGATGATGCTGTATTCGGATATTGGTATTACATTATGCCTTCTCCGGAGTAACGTGGAGTCTTTCGTTATTATTTCAGTTGTTCTAATTTAAACTGAGTGGCGCGCTCTGCAGCGAGACGCGTGAGTTCTGGGTCTTCACCTTGGTTCACAAAGATCATGTTTTCCGCAAGAATTGGGTGCACACTCTCGATAGCGTCGTGCATTTGTTTGGCAAGCTTGCGGTAGCCTGGATGACCTTGAGGGCTTGTACGGAGCTCCATAAAGTGAAAAGCCTCTCGTGCATTCATAACTACCTTCCAGCGCATTTTGTGACCAAGCAGTGTGGCATACTGCGCTTCGTTGTGATAGCCTCCATCCCACAGAATTTGATACAACTTCCGGCTCAGTTCAAAACAAGTTTCAAATAAATCTTCGCATCCTGCTTCGCTGACAAGTTTTGGTACCTCGTAACCATAATGAGGACTCAGTAATTGCCATTCCATACTATCTACCATGCGATGTCGCTGTAAGTCTCGAAAAATTCCGTAGTCGCAAAGTAGGTCGAAACTGTAGTGTGCTACTTCAAGTGCGCGACCAGGCTTGTGTCGCCGATTAAGGCGTTCGCCAATGTACGCCTTAAAAGCTTCTTCTTTTTCTTGGTAGCTCAGCTTATCAACTGCTCGTTCAAGCTCACTAAGACCCATGCTACTGCTTTCGTACAGCATATGAGGTAGCAGATCCAGCTCATTTTTTGGCCAGAAATCTACCAGCTCTACCGCTTCTCCATCCGCACCTTTCATGGGTTGTAGGCTGTGTTCTGCGGTGAATTTTTGCAATGCTTTTCGTGTATTGGCGCGGTATGCCATCCATGCACCACCGCGATCTGGCTTATCAGCACGCTCCAAGAAAGTCGGCACTACTTTACGTGCTTCATCTAAAATTGCTTGACCGGTATCCGTCGATTCAACCAATTCCTCGCTCATTAGGTGCATTATCAGGCTTTCAAGTGCCTGGCCACTAGCGAAAATGCCAACAGTTGATTTGGTGGCTACAGGTAGTACTGGTCGTGCCGCATCACACGCCTGAGCACGTATCGCCGATTTCCATGCCCCGTCACGCGTATCTTCAGGTTCATCAGACGATGCTTCAACATGCTGAGTAAGTTTATGAACTAGTTGCGAGTACGTTTCAAACAGTTCATCCATTGTGTTGTCATACGACTGAGTAGTCTTTTCGTCTAAGTTTGTAGGCGTGTAGTATTTAAATGCTCCAAATTCATCTTTTTGATCGAAATAGATGTAGCGTGTTGATTGCTCTAAATAGGCGGCTAGTCTGCCCCATTCAAGCTTTTTGGTGAGCAGATTGCTCGCACCTTCAACGACAAAGTGAATTCCGGTAAGCTGTTGAACGCTATCGTCGCCGTAGGCAGTAATGACACGTTTGAGTAGATTTTGGTCTTTTCCTTCTTTTCCTGCAAATTCATCCAAGATTGTGATTCGCATATCATCACCTCGACGCGAAAGCCGAGCCATAGCCGCTGCAATTGTTTGGTTGGATATTTTATCGGTAAAAACGTAGACATTGTCTTTTGTGTTGGTGACTGCTTCTGAAAGGTACTCGGTACCTTCTTTCGTAATTGAATAACTACCGTTCTGGTTCTTTGTGACGTAGGGGTTTAGTTCTTTAGTTTTTTTAGGAGCAAACACTGTTTGAGCAGACTGTCCCGACGTATCTTCCGGTTTCTTTTTGCGTAATTTACCGAGCATAGGCTGGATCCTTTCCCAGATGAGGTTATTGATTGTTGGAATACTTTGAAGTTCACCATCTTTCACACAGTCAATAGACTGGAAGGTATCTGGGAAGGCTTCGCGTAGTTGTTTGTAGGTTTCCACTGCATTTTCGAGATGATGTATATCTGCCTCGTGAATGTCTCGTTTCTTGTCTGTATAGCTGCGTTTCTCTTTTTTATCAACCAACTTCTGAGCTACACCTGCTTCTACTAGCAGTATAATACTTAGGTCGGGACGAGGGATTTCAAGCATCCCGAACTCTAAATTGTCGAGCCACTTAAATAGTTCACGGCGTTCAGCTAGTGTTTTAAATTTGCCCCCTTGATGCGCCATGCTTGAACCAGCAAATCGGTTGCAGAGAACTATCTTACCAGCAGCCAGGTCACGTTTCATGTCTGCTGAGGCATCAAATCTGTCCAGAGCGTAAAAAACTGATGGTATGTAGGGGCCGAGGTCATCACCAGAACCATAGTCACCATTAAGATACTTGCGCACAAAGTACGACGAGTCTTTCTCATATTGCGGGAAATCGTAAGTTGCCACATCATAGCCCTCTGATTTTAGTCGTTCAATCAGAAGTTTAAACTGAGTACCTTTGCCAGACCCGTCTGAACCTTCTATGACAATGAACAATCCGCTGTTGGTGTCGGACGCTTCCGAATTGTTCATCGTGCTTTTAAACCTTTGATTGCCTCCGGCATGGTGCGCTTGTCTTTGTAGGCGCGGGGTAGCATCTGGGCAGGTGTCCAGTTGGAGATAAGTTCATCCAAATTGGTCCCTGTTTGGTATTTACCACTAAATCCGTCGTTTCTGCCTTCACCATAATTTCCCTCAACCTCGCCAGTTTCTAGAAATATAGCTTGTGCAATCCGCTCCCCAACAGGTAGAAGCACTGTCTCATGCTCATTTAGGTTATATATCTCAAGCGTCAGACGGTTGATATAGCCAGGATCTACCCAGCCAGCATCAAAGCACACCGCTACACCATTTCGTCCCCAGCTGGAGCGTGATTTCACTTCATATGCGCCTGGTGGTTTAATACCAAAGAATTCATGAGTGTGCGCCAATATTCTTTCACCTGGACGCAGCGGAATGACTGGATGTTCTGGCGGGATGCCCTCTAATAACTTTGTCCCGTTGCTGGCACACCAGTCTTGATGTGAAATTGCTTGCTGCACGTCGCCAAAGTACCGCTTCACATCTGCTTCATCGAATGGATTGTAGACAAATCCTTTCTTAGCCTGACCTGTGCGGTAGTAGTAATATCCTAGTGTTACATCCAAACTTGCATGAGAAATATGAGCATCATTAAACGGTTCACATACTATATGACCCTCTTTTAATGCTTGTCGAATTTGTGTGTTACTGTAGACTCCCACGTATACCCTCCATTACTTGTACGCGAGCCCACCTTCGCTTTGAACTATATTATATCAAAAAACTGACAAATCACTAATCCCTGTGGTACGATTGAAATCAATGTAAAAGGAGTTAGCTTATGTCAGCTGAAGCACGTAAATTATATGTAGGTTGTGGTCTCACTCATGCTCCTGAAACATTCAGAAACTCAGTGGATGGCTTCAAAAAGGTTTTACGAAGTAATGGGCACGAAGTTTTTGATTTTGTCGGATTAGTCGCTGGAACTGAGGCTGATGTATATAACTGGGATATTGGACACTGTGTAGCCCGGGCTGACCTGCTAATTGGTGTCTGTGATGAGCCAAGCATAGGGCTTGGCTGGGAGCTGGCTGTTGCTGCAGAAAAACTTGAAATTCCTGTTTTGGCCACCGCTCATACTGACTCCAAAGTTACCCGACTAATTCACGGTGCAGCAGAAGTGTTACCTAATGTTCAATTCGCATCATATGATAATCTTGAGCATGATATACCACCGCTTGTTGACGAGATTCTGCTCGCAGCTTACGGTCTTAAGGCGGTTATAAAGTAGACTGACTTTAACTGGTTACTGGCTATGTCACTGAGTATGACCGACGCCGTTGCGCTCAACTGACTCAGGGAGCCGCTATTGATAATACGTGAGTCGTAGTGTATTTTAGATCGCTCTCGTTCGGTTGGATCATCGGTATCCGAAGTTTGTTTGTCGGGTCGGACTATTTCAACAACAAAGCCACCAGCGTTGCTTGTTGTGTCCGCGTCACCGGGAAAACGTAATCCGCCAATAATGTATAATTTGCACCCATTTTGTTCAGCCGTTTTAGCTCGACGAATCAGTTCGTCGTACCATATAGTTGGGAATAATCTTTTAACAAAATATCCACCAAACCACTGTAAAATAGACCGATGATTTGCTTTGTTGGCAGTTGTAATCTGTTCAGTGACTAGTTTTGGATTCTTCTGCGTTTGTAGTATGTAATTATGCAATTTTACATATTCGCTCGAACTTAAGTCTGTATCATCTGTGATGTATAGGTCTGAGGTGCGTACTTTCGTATGCAGATGTTTATGTATACGTTCTTGGAGTGAATCGAGCCACTTGTTAATTTCGGGTATGTCAGTAGACGTCGGTAGGTCAATCTTGGCATCATTTGCAAATTCACTAATCAATCGTGATGATTCATCATGAATTCCAGTTGGCTCGTGCGCCAAAAAAGCTTCGGCTAAACTTGTTTTGCCGTGTCCGATAGCTCCAGTGATACCGATTAAGATCATCTTCCTAGTGTATCAAAGGTAGTAGAAATGACAGTTAGAAGCTCAGGCGGTATGCGGGTTTTTTTGAGTGCAATGTAATTCTTCGTTGCTTGCCTGTAGTCTTAATCAAATGGAAATGTTGATGTGGTATCGATTTTGTTGGTGATGACGGGGCTCGCGCATAAAGGTTATAGCCGCGCTTTTCATATGCACCAAGCAATTTCATGTAGTCAAGCAACTCTTTGTCATTCAAATCTCCAAGGCTACTGACGTGTCGTAGCGGGGTGATCATTAGGTGTTCGCTAACCTTCACATATTCCCAGAGGGAATAAGGGAAAATATTTTCAATTACACGACAGTATTTTGTTGATTGAATATGTGACTTATCACTGTTTTTAATATCACAAAACACACATATATTTGGTGGTAGCGTTTTTAGGTATGCTTTGTATTTCTTTTCCTCGGTTCTGTTTCTTGTTGCCATAAGTTTATTTATACGTTGCCAGTTATGCGTTTTACGATTGCTGTCGTTGAAAAGGTGCCCACAAGCTTATCGTGAAAATAGCTGTCGTTATCGATTCTAACTATCCTTGTTTCTTCAAGTCCTTGTTCTTCTGGTGCCAGAGATAATATGTCATCAGACTCATGAAAAACTGACCATACATCTGGTTTCAGGTGTCTAGCAAGGGGTATCGTATCTTCGTGGTTGGTGCCCTTTAGTGAAACAGGATCATGGATAGTGACTGCGTCTGCGATTGGCATAAATGTAGATTGGTTCGGTGTTTGATGCATGGCGGTTGCTACGCTTCGTGCTCGTGTTAACCACGAATATATAGGTCGGGTGCTATTCCCTTTTTCAGGTTGGAAGCCCTTGCGTTTCATTACCCAATCATCCCCATCAACACTAACTACTAGCTTTAGTGTGCCACTACCGAGTACACGTTGTGCGGTTTCAATTTTCTCTTCTTCGCACATTGTATCCCACGCCGTTGGTCCGAACTCTTTCGTTACATGAAACGGGACTCCCTGTAGCTTAGTGTCCGCAAGATAACCCACGTGCGTAAGGTGCATTAGATCATAGCAACCACTAGTGAAAACAACTGTTTTATCATCAGACTTCCACTTACTGACTTGCTCGACTAGTAGCTCTGAAGAACCTTCTGTTGACAGAGGGTTAAACAGTCGATCGTCCCAAGGATTTCCAATTAGTTCCTGTATTTGAGGTACTGATGTGGTTTGATTATATACCCTGCCCTCTCTCACTCTTTCTTCACTCATGAATAGTATAGTATCACACTACCACTACGTGGACGCAAGTGGAAAGATAGAATCTGTTGTCATCTAAACTTCGCTAGAAACGATTTTAACGCTTGGTCCCATAGTGGTTGTCATGGAAACACCCGTAATGTATCCACCCTTGATACTCGTTGGACGAGCATCTTTGATACCCTTGAGTACTGCTTGTGTGTTTTCTGCTATCTGAACGGGTGTAAAGCTTACTTTCCCGACAGCTTGGTGAATGATTCCTTGTTTATCAACACGGAACTCTACTTTACCGGCTTTAGCTTGCTTTACTGCATCTGCCACCTTAGTAGTAACAGTACCGCTCTTAGGGTTGGGCATTAAGCCTTTTGGCCCGAGTATTCGAGCGTATCTACCTAATTTTGCCATTAATTGAGGTGTTGCGATAAGTACATCAAAGTCGATGAGTTCTTTATCAAGCTGTTGCAAGAACTCTTCCTCTCCAACAATATCTGCTCCAGCTTTTTTAGCAGCTTCGTGTTGATCTGCTGGTGCGAATACCGCCACCCGAAGTGTTTTACCTGTTCCGTGAGGCAGTACAACGGTTGCTCGGATGTTCTGGTCGGCCTGTCGTGGGTCAACATTAAGGTTGACATGGACTTCAATACTGGCGTCGAATTTAACGGTGCTCGTCTTGGGAAGTACTTCTGATGCCTCCTTGATACTGTATTCTTTTGAATTATCAAGAAGTTCGGCAGCTTTACGGTAACCTTTAGAGCGTCGTTCACTCTTCAAGCGAGTTTTTGGTGCAGGACCACGTTGAACTTCAGCAGATAGGTCTATCTCGCCCTTAGCTACTTGCTCCTTTCGTTCTTCTTTTTCAGCTAACTCTTCTGCTTCGTGTAGTGCTTTGGCGCTCCTTTTCCCAGCTTTAGCTACCTTTGTCGCATCTACTGATTCTGTTTTTTCTTCTACAGACGCTACAGTTGCGAGTGCTGCTTCAATTTCAGCAATGGTATTTTGATTAGATACGTCTAACTTTAGTTTCTTTGCTTGTTCTAATAGTTCTAACTTCTTTGCCATGGTGGCTCCTTTTCTCCCTCCTTAGCTTTATGCGCAGGAAGGTCGTGGTTCAAACGGCTTTCGGCCTCCCACGTAGATTATTTGTTAACTTTCAACTTCTGGGTACTTGTTGTCTACAACAGCTTCTCGGTGTCTTACTTCAAGCGTTTGAACTTCGACTTCTGCCTTGTCGACAAATCTACGAAGACTCTCTACGCGAGGTCCGTGAGGGTGCTCAAGAGCAAGCTCGTTTGCCAGAACAACTGCTCCGTACTTAAAGCGTACATTCGGGTTGTTGAAGTATCCTTCAGGAACAAACAAGTCACGTGATGTTTCAGACATGATTAGCTCTCAATCTCCACACCCATTGAACGAGCGGTGCCTGCGATTACTTTTTTAGCTGCTTCAATATCGTTTGCGTTGAGGTAACTCATCTTTTTCTCGGCAATTTCTGTCAGCTGAGCATCGGTGAGCTTACCCACTTTTTCTTTGTGAGGCACACCCGAGCCTTTTTTAATCCCGGCAGCTTTTCGTATTAAGTCGTCAGCAGGTTCGCCAATAACATCAAATTCGAAGGTACGATCATCAAAAATACGAAGATGTACAATAACATCACTTCCCATCATATCTTTCGTTTGTTCGTTAAACGGATTAATAAAATCCATCATATTAAGACCGTACTGACCAAGCGTCGAACCTACGGGAGGTCCAGCACTTGCTTTGCCAGCAGGAATACGAAGTTTTAAATTCGCAGTAATTTTCTTAGCCATAAAAACCTTTCAAGAAATACGTTTTTCCAATTTATAACAAAACAAATAGATTTCAATTTTCGAAGTTCACAATTTCGAAACAAGAAATGTAAGTGCGTAACAGATAGATTATAGCAAAATCATAGCTATTAAACAATAGGTTTTCTAACGGTGCTAACCAGGGCAGATTGTGCTATTGCTACTTCACTCTCTTCGGGCGCTAGGGTTGACGCCCAGGCAATTGCTTCACCATCTAAATCGGAGGCAATGAGCTGTACCAGGACTCCAAAATCATCAGCAGCTCTTGCTGACATTACTTCCTCAAGTAGATCGTCTGGCTCATCCTCCCACAACGGGAATATGGTCGACCGATCATCCCAGGATACTACCGCTGCGACATCTACAGCTTCTCTTAGCAATGTGAAGAACTCACCCTGTATCCTATCAGCTTCGTCAGCTAATCGATCCGCTACTATTCTCGCTACAAGAGCACGTTTAATTGCTGTGCGTACCTCAGACGTAAATTCCGTCCCTTCTGGCATAAGGGTTACGCCGACAATTTCGTCGGCATCTGTACGGAGTATTCGCTCACCATCCATCTGATGTTGCTACACCTTCTTAACTTGCAGGGCATCGAGTTCAACGGGGGTTTCACGACCGAACATGCTTACGAGTACTTTAAGCTTGCCTTTAGCGGCGTCAATTTCGTTGATAGCACCGTCGAAGCCTTTGAATGGGCCATCTATGATATTTACGACCTCACCAACACGGAAGTCAATTTTATGCTTAGGGTCTTCAGCACCCATCCGCTTCATAATTTTGCTCATCTCATCATCTTCAACCGGGCTAGGATCAGTTCCTGAGCCAACGAAACCGGTCACATTCGGTGTGTTTCGAACAATATACCAGGCATCTTCGCTCATTTTCATTTGTACGAGTACGTAACCTTGAAAAATCTTCTTCTCTACTACTTTTCGCTTACCATTTTTAATTTCAATCTGCTTTTCTTTCGGCACAACTACATCGTAGATTTTATCGGCCATATCAAGACTGTCAGCACGCTGTTTAATGCTTTCCGCTACTTTCTCCTCATAACCTGAGTAGGTATGAATTGCGTACCACTGTTTACTTGAATCGTATCGTTTGCTCATCTTCTTATAACTCCGTTTACTTTAGAAATATCTGTTTAGCTAACTTTTCAAAACCAATGTCGATTGCGGCAGTGAACAAGGCAAATACGAGAGAGAAAGCAACAACAATAAACGTAAGTTTCCAGGCGGTTTTACGACTCGGCCACTGTACTTTCCGCACTTCACGCCATGAATTGATAAAGTATCCTCGAAACGGAGACCGTAGAATATACTTACGCAGAAACTTCCATATTTTGGTTCTGCGAATTGGTGCAGTAACTTTTGCAAAAAAAGTCTTAATCTTTGCAAAAATGTTCTGGAAGGCTAATTTGATTCGTTTCTTCATTATTCCTCTATCTTGCAGTTCTTATTATAAAATTCTCTCAAATTAAAAAGAGCTTTATCAGCTCGTCAAGTCAATACTACCACATCGCAGTAATGAATTCAATATGAGTATCACTTCTTTTCCTTCTTGAGCGAAGGCACCGTAATAGTGAAGGTTGAACCCTTGTTAAGCTGGCTTTCTACTGTTATGACCGCTTTCAGTCGATGCGCGAGCTTAGAAGTGACGTATAATCCGAGTCCTGTACCGCTTGATTCTCTCGTGCGGTAGTCTTCGCTACGGAAGAACTTTTCGAATATCTTTTTCTGATCTGATGTTGAAAGTCCAATACCAGTATCAGCTACTGAAAAGACGGCATTACCCTGAGGATCACTACGAACATGCACCATGATTGAGCCTTGTTTGGTGTATTTAATAGAATTAGTCACAAAGTTTTGTAAAATTTCACCAAGATATAGCTCAGATGTGTATATCTTTTTCAGGTGTGGCGCTGCGTGAACGATAAACTTCAACTTTTTAACTTGTGCTTGCGGAGCGTAATCTCGAGCAATAGCATCAAGTACTTTTTGCGGATCAACATCGCCAAATTCAATGGGCTTATCAGTTCGCTCAGCACGCGAGAGGGTGGCAAGGTCATTTATCATGCTCGCAAGAAAGAGAATTTTATCGTGTGCCTGATTGAGTGATTCCATTGAGCTTTTTGGGGCGTGTTCTTTAGTGTTCATGAAGATAGCATTACTAATATTACCTTCAGCTATGGCAACAGGCGTACGGAGTTCATGACTTACTACACTAATAAATTCATCACGCTCTTCTTCGAGCGATTTTTCACGCGTAATGTCTCTCATGATGAGAATGTAGCCACTTTGTGTTTTTTCTTTAAAACCAAGTCGAATAGGTGTGATATTTAAGTATAGCGAAATAGCATCTTTCGCATTGAAATGGTGTTTGTAGGAGGTAGAACTCATACCATTGGGTGATTTCTTTAGTATTTTCAGTACATCAGCATGCTTATGTTTTTGATCGTACAGATTGAGAATTTTGGTGATTGATTTACCCTCCAACGTCTCGTTAGTGTCCAGCAGCTCGAGTGTTGCACCGTTATAAAGAAGTACTTTGCCTTTTTCATCGGTGGCAATCACGCCATCACCCATGTTATTAATTAGCGAAAGCAAACGGTGTCGTTCGAACGATGTTTGCCGGGATGTCGAATCGAGAAGTTGACGCTCGCTATCTGACACTTGTCGATATTTTGATACTTGTAGTGCAACCAGCAGGGTGCCCGCTACATACGTCAGAGCAATAACAATGTTTGAAGTGCTAACCTCAACACCCGATTGTATAAATATCGCGGTGTACACGACACCGTAATATGCCATGCTAATTTTCTGCCACCGTGCCCCAAATAATACGTCGACAGCTACTAGCAGAACTATCCACAGAAATGCGAATGGTGATGGGTACGGTACTACGAAGACGGCAAGGAGCGTAAGTCCAATGTGATAGCCTACGTACATTATCGCAAGCCTGGTTTTTGATGGCTTTTTCCGCAGTAGTAACTGTAGAATTGCTGAGATGAGCACGATAGTAACTACGCCAGTATAGGCGTTTCGTGCGAACGTACCAGATTGAAAGAAGGTAGGATCTGCGAACCACAAAATTGATGCCAGCAGTGTACTCAGCGCCACGGGAATGAAAAGTCCGTGTAGCACATTTATATTCTGAATTCGCTGCTCAAATTTAGAGATTGCATTACCCATTCACTTAATTATGCCCTATTGGTGGCGGTAAGGTAAAGCTTATGCTTCAAGGTTCAGGTAGGGGCGGTGGGTTTTGAGTTCTTTTCTGAGTTGTTTGTAGTTTGGAATCATTGTTTCTAGTTCGAGCCAGAAGTCTGGTTGGTGGTGTTGGTGGTGCAGGTGTGTCAGTTCGTGAGAAATAACATAATCTATTAGTTCATCAGAAAGTTGCATAAGCCAAATATTCAGATTAATTATTCCGTTTGATGAGCAACTTCCCCATCTTGTTTTGAGTGCTTTGCAACGAACATCCCTGTACGTGTAGCCACGTTCCTGTGCAATTTCATACATTCGACTTGGCAAATATGCTTCTGCCTGTCGTCGCATCGCCCGTGTACAAGCTTTTAGTGCTTCGGCTTGAACTTCGGTGGACTCAACAGCAAGAGGTGCGGGTACAGTAACCACTATCGAATATTTCCCTACTCTGCTGGACAGTTTTTTACCACGCTTGAACTCTACGGTATGATTTTGTCCAATACGCGCACCGGCTTTAATAATCGTTTCAGGCGAGCGCTTGATGTGATCCATCAGCCACTGCTTGTTTTTTGTGGCGTATAGTCTACCGTAACCATAAGGTACGTGGCGTGGGATGGTGATGCGTGGGGTGCCATCATGACGAATTGAAAGTATTACGCGTTTCGCACGTGCAGATTTTTTAATTTCAATCTCACCCACTCCTTCGAGTGTGAAGCTGTGCATGTTACTGAATGACTCGTTTGCTCGAAAGCGGTCTCTGGGTGGCGCTGGCAGGAGGGGTCTCAAGAGAAAGTGCCGCGGTATACATGTCGGCAATTTTTCGAAGTACGGTCAGGTTCTGACCCTTGAAGGCGTTTTTTCCGCTTATAACAATCGATACTTCTTTTTCGGAAGGGCGTTGAAGTGAAGCTTGCAAACGTTGCATAGTTTTACTATCAATATTGAAAGAATACTTGCTATCAAGGTTCCTTCTATCACGTTGACTCGCTCGATGCGCAGCCGTTCTGGCATCTGTTTGAACCCATACCGTGAGCGTGCGATACCCATTATTCCTAGCCAGAGTATACAGCGCTGTGCGGTGCGCCAGTGTTGAATAGCTACCGTCGCATACAATTGGTGACTTCGTCTTCATGGCCTGCTCAAGACTGTAACGCAGTACGCTACCTATAATTTCTTGCTCGTCCGTATTGAATAACGGCTTTTCAAAGAGTTCATAGCGAAATCTATCTTCGCTGATACATGGCAAACTGTACAAATCTGCAAACTGACGCGCGAAGAAGGTCTTCCCTGCTCCCGGATACCCCATAGTGATGATTAAAAGCGGTGGTGTCAGCTGTAACTGCTTCATAAGTTCTGTAAACAATACTATAGCACGTTTCACCAAAGCCTGCGACGTCCTCTCAGATTGCAAGGGTAGAATTTCAACCTACTAACTGCTACAATTTCTGCGGTACATTAACTACATTATAGGGGCATAGTACAACGGTTAGTATAAGGGTCTCCAAAACCCTAGATCGTGGTTCGATTCCACGTGCCCCTGCCAAGCATAAGCACTATAAACAGAAAGAAGCTTCACAGTTTCTTTTTTATAATTGTTGCTTGAATTTTATGTGTGATTTTGTCAGATTGATACGTATGGGTAGTGAATATCGTGAAAAGATTATGAATGCAGATTTGTGCGAAAAGTGTCCAGCTAGACACGGAGAGGTGTTTACTGCAAAACTTCGTGGCTCTTCTTTTCGTGGGAGACTAATCAGAGACGGCGAAGAGTTTACAATTGATAATTGCATTATTGCCGTTAGAGATTTTCTTATTGCTAATGTACAGATAGCCAATATCGATATGGCGTCTGCTGAGCAAGATGCTGAGGTGCTCACAAGTATCTTCGAAACGAGTATAGATGGGTGTCAAGGTCCAGCAGAAGTCGCTACTGGACAAGGAATAGGTATGTTCTGCACACCAATCAATAAAGCTACTGACGACTTTATAGATGTAAACTACGACCAGCAGTAGCTATTATTAAAGTTCTAACCTGACCAATTATTCCCTGCCAAACTAAAGAATAGCTTGATCGATTATTAAAAGAAGAGACGCATTACGCGTCCCTTCTAACTAGGGAAGGCTTGCACCCACAGATGTGATCTACTAACTAACAAACTATCTACCGTAACTTACTAACTCGAATGATCACATATACTGAGAACAAAGTGCTGTATCACTTGGTCTTCCGTGTAATAATATATCAAAGGTAAAAAGCAACGTCAACAAATATTTGTAGTATTATTTATAACAAAAAAAGGATGCTAAAATTTACTAGTGTTTCTTAGGTTTAACTTCGTTACGTCCAAGATTCTTCTTTGTTTCAGTAAAAACTTCAGTGCGCTTTAGTCGAGGATTGTATTTCTTAAGACTTAATTTATCAGGAGTATTCATGGTGTTCTTTCGCGTATAATACAAGCGATCACCACTTTCTTCACCAACCATACCAACAATTACTCGTTTAGTGTTCTTTGCCATTACTATATGTTATCAGATGAAGCGCTATCTCGCAACACTTCAACAGGAAGCTCTTCAGCACATTGGTTCTTTAAAACAATATTTCCAATACATCCAACAGCAACGACTGCAAATCCCTTGAGCCCTTCTGCTTGAGAACCGTTAGTCATTAATTCAGCGCCTATAGCTGTTACTCCCAACGCGGTAGTTGTATCAGCTAAAACTTTTAGAGGTAGTACCTTTTCATATCTGTTGACATATCTACTAAGTGATTTAATCATGAACACACTATAACACACTTACACTAATAGTGTCAATAGTTATGGATTCGTCGTCGAGATTTGAACTCGAACCCCTTCCTGACAATGGCAGTACTCAAGCTATATATCAATACATCAGACCGATGTTTCCATATATGTTACTACGAACTATGTATTGTAAGGCTCAAGTTCTAACTTGCAGAAATATATGTCGTAAAACAATGTTGTATACTATCGCTATGATTAACCCTGAGGAAGCGGAGCACTTACGAGAGTACAGAGTTCGACCAGATACAATATTGGAGCGTGTACTCGACTCTATAACACCCCCGCTACTGGGATTGGTAGGTGCTGTGGCCTTAGACTTTATACTTGACTCACCGTTTGATACTGGCAGTGCTGCTATCTTGGGCGGTACAGCAGGATTTATACACCTTTTTCAAAGAAAAGATTACGAGATAGTAGATAGCCCACCGAAGCAATAAAACCCTAAGCTTGCACAGCCATTATTTAGAACTGCGACTCTCTTTGATCTCTTTCTCAGACGGATGAATAGGCAAGAAACAAAAAAACATTTATAAATTCAAAATCACCTGCGAAAGGCTTAACTGATAAATCAGCGTACCCCTTTATGCCAGGTGATTTGCTTTGAGATTTCCCTAGCATAGGGTTTCCGCATTGCGGTTACCTACTCAGAATCTAGGGGTACGGTATCGTCTTTCGACTTCCCGTAGATATTTTAACATATAGATAGCCCACCGAAGCAATAAAAAAAGACCACGGTCCATATGGGGTGATCTATGTCGCACAAGCTGTATTGTTAGACTAGATTGTGTGATGCTCGTTGTAGACTCGCTTTAAGTCGTTGTCTACTACGTTTTGCAGATATATAATTCGAAGTAGATTTGTACCTTACTAGGCTGACGGAATACTACCCTTCTCTCTCATTGTTTACTCGGGGCTCGCTACCTTACCTCCTCCTCCATAGTTCATTGTGGTGAATTATGGGGGGAGAGGTTTTGAAAAGGTCGAGCTCCCTGTAACGTAAACGGAGGACTTATGTGATGGCGAAAGCTAAAAACATACGCTACCGAAGGGCCGATAATGGTCGGTACACAACAGAGAGATATGCTGTAAAGCATCCTCACACCACTGTTCGTGAAACCGACAAGGCTCGGAGGACTAAGAAGAAGTAATTCTTTTTAGTGGTGTTTCCGTCAGTCTAATATGGTACAAATCGCTATAAGAATTTTCTATCTGAGTCACACGGTCGCATCTGAAATGTTGGGTAATCTTTTGTTTGGAGCCGTCGTCGAGATTTGAACTCGAGACCCCTTCCTTACCATGGAAGTGCTCTACCACTGAGCTACGACGGCAAAATACCATAACAGAGTAGCAGATGTTCGTGGTCGACACAAATTACTTACAATATGTACTTTAGAACAATTGTAGCTGCTCAAAATTTTTAGAATAACGTTGTTTCACTTGGGCTTTTTTTGAGGGAATGGTACGGATGCCCTTTAGGTACGGGATATTCCCTCCAAAACTGCTAATTATTCTTGCAGTTAATTCAGTATCATACGTTAAATCTACATT
Organism: uncultured Candidatus Saccharibacteria bacterium; assembly: GCA_964541305.1. GTDB lineage: Bacteria > Patescibacteriota > Saccharimonadia > Saccharimonadales > UBA7683 > CAZIPE01. The sequence goes on from CAZIPE010000001.1 coordinate 68,558, forward strand.
AAGAATTTCCGGCATGATATGTTGAGCTGAATCAAGATCATAACTTTTTGCATTTTCATCGAGCCAATACAGCGAATTTGTCACCGCCAATTCTGGTGTAGTTGCGACTGCATTAATTGTTAAGTGTCCAATTTCCACAGCATATATTTGTGGAAATTTAACTTGTGATAATTCAATTCTTTCAGACATAGTTTAAATGGTGCTGGGAGTAGGATTCGAACCTACGAAGGCATAAGCCAGCAGATTTACAGTCTGCCGTGTTTGACCGCTTCACTATCCCAGCTCGTCGACGTTTACTACAAGTTACGGTTTTAATTGTACAAATTAAAATCCTTCACTTTTCGTTACGTCTCCTCTCAAATTGAAAAAGTCGCAAGCGCTTTGTTTTTCAATTTGTAAAGAATACTATGGAGCCGCCTGTCGGATTCGAACCGACGACCTACTGTTTACAAAACAGTCGCTCTAACCAACTGAGCTAAGGCGGCACATCTGTTACTTAACTGTAACACTATACGAAATTTTACTCTAAACTGCAAATGACACTCATTACATCACAACTTTGCGAGGTTGTTTGATTCGAGCCGCTTTTTTGATCTTCACATTCGCCTTCTTCATAGCTGTTTCAATCTTTTTAGCATCTTCGTCGCGCCCTACTTTTTTGTATGCATCCATAACCAGCATATAGGTTTGGCGGTTAGGCTGAAGGCGCGCAGCTGTTTCGAGCGATTCCACCATCTTCTTTTCGTTTCCTAGCTTGTCTTGCACTTTGGCATAGGCAATATAACGAGTTGGTACGTCATCTTCTTCGTCTAGCGCTGTTTCGAGTACGTGGGCAGCTTTATTGTATTCTGCAGTCTCTAAATACACCAAACCAAGGTTATGCAGTGTCGATGCATTAGGCTCTAGGCTTTGAGCAATTTCAAAACACTCCACCGCGTGATCAAATGAGCGTTGTTTTGCATATAAAATACCGAGGCGGTTGTAGGCTCCAGCGTTACGTTCGTCAAACTTCAAAATGGTAAGCAAGGCTCGTTCAGCACGAAGGAACTTGTTTTCTTTCAGAGATTTGAATGCATCATCCCATAGTTTCTGAAGTCTATCCCCTACGCGATTACTTACCAGCTCGTCGGCTTGTTCCTCGGCCTGATTCATGGCATAGACCGTCCAGCCACCAAGACCAATAATTATAAATAATGAGAGTATCATTGATATAAATTATAGCATTATGAGAACACTCCCCAAAGTACAGTGGTTATGATACTACAATTGTTCTGCGAATTTAGTGAGATGAATCTTGGGGTTGCCTGATATACTCTTCAAATTGTGGGTGGTAAGTTCAACGAGCTGTGCCTGATCTTTAAGTTTTGTGAGCACCTGCTTATTACTCGTATTTCCACGTATCAAGGCCTGTAAAATTGTGGTGATGTTTTGCAAAAAAAGTAATGCCCAGTCTCTCTCGTAACTATGTGCAGTCAGGATTTTGTGTCGTTCATATTTCGGTGCACCATAAAAAAGTTTTGCTGTGTTCATCTCGGTTTGAGCAGCTTCCAAAGTTTCATTGTCGGTCATAGCTTGAGAGAGTGCACCTGGTAAGCCACGGGTGATACTGGCTATTTTGCTAAACTCATCTGTATCGCCAGCAAACTCAGGCTTAAAGTAGGTTACGGTATCCTCTTTGGTTGGAGCTACAACTTGAATGGTTGTGCAACGCGACTGAATGGTTGAAAGCAGGCTTTGTACGCTCGGAGCTGTGAGGATGAACAGAACGTTCTCTGGTGGTTCCTCGAGAAGTTTTAAGAATGCGTTCTGAGCCTCAGAGCCAAGATTATCGGCATCTCTGACAACTATTGCCTGTTTTCTGCCTGTTTTTGTCTTTTCATAAAGTTCTCGTATTTGGTCTATTGAAATTGTAGATTTCTTTTCTAAGACCTCTACGACACTATACTGTGCACCCATTTTATAGCTAAGCCAACATGCTAGATAAAACTTTCCAATGCCGTCCTCGCCATGTAGTAAAACGGCGTGCGGAGGATGCGCAAGATAAAGATCTAGTTGTATACGAGTCCGGTGATGCAACAGAGGTTCTTTCATAATCATAGAGAAAATTCTGCGGGTGTTTCCGTCTCAAAAACACGTCGTTCACCGTCAGGTAGTGTTATTTCAAGCTGACGTGCGTGCAGTAACATCCGTTCATTGTCAGATCCTTCGTAGAGTGCATCACCCACAATAGGGTGTTTGAGGTATGCGAGGTGAACGCGCAGTTGATGAGTGCGGCCCGTAACTGGTCGTAATTCAAGAAGTGAACGCGTGCTGTTTGTTTTTAAAAGCCTAAATGCGGTCTGGGCTGATTTGCCGTTAATACCTGCTCTAAATGTTGCCGGTTTCTTGGGGTTGCGTCCGATGGGTATGTCTATCAGGCCTTCAGTTTCAGAGAGCTCACCTTCAATTACTGCAAGATATGTTTTTTTGACGCTTCGACCAGCAAACTGTTTCTGAATATAGGTTTGAGCCATCTCATTTTTTGCGCAAATGATAACCCCACTTGTTCCTCTGTCTAGTCGATGCACGATACCCGCACGGTTGGATTCCCAAAACACATCATCAGTAGTTATCTTCGATGTGGCAGAAGTCACGTGTCGTTTTAGCCACGTAGCAACTGTAGCTTCATTATGTAGCGTACCTTTCGCATGCGTAAGGACACCAGCTGGCTTATCTACTACTACTATATTTTCATCTTCGTACACTATCGGAAGCGAAATATCAGGGGGAGCCTGATTCACGACGCTCAGGTCGATTGTGATAACATCATCAGACTTTGTCTTGTACTTAGTTTTTACAGACATGCCATTGACCTGAACAGAGCCATCATCAATAAGTTTTTCAAGTAGAGACCTCGAATACTGCGGAAATGCAGAAGAAAGCACCTTATCTAGGCGCTCACCGACATTAAAATCCTCTACCTTCTGACTATTCACTGCCCTATTGTAACTCTAATCAGTTAAATTAGTCTTGATTTTTAATCTTTTGCTTGCGATTTTTAGCTTTGTCTTTGTTCTGTTTATGAACAATACTTTTTCCGCTTAGTTTGATTCCGTATGTTTTTTCAAACAACTTCTTAATTGTGGCTATTTCATCTGTGCTTGTGATTACTGCAATTACTGGCAAAAAATCTCCTGCATCAAAATCCTCATTATCAATATGCTCTGCAAAAGATACTCTTGAAAATCCCTTTATATCTTCTCCTTGCACCGTCAAATCTATAACTAGGCCTTGGTCGAAAACTATCAGGTGGGCGTAGGAACTTACATAGCAATCGTCTGAATCTATTTCTAATGGGCAATTTTGATTCACCCAGACTTTATAGTCTTCATCAACCCATAATGCATCGGCATCGATAATCCAGGCACTGCCGGGTACTGCGTCCTTGATTGTTGGTCTTTCAAGCCTTTCGGGTAGCTGTGCTTGTGTACCGTCTAGTTCTCCGTTTTGAAACATTATAGAACTACGTTAGCACATCTGTTTTTGACGTCAACGTTAAGCGTTTTAGCGTAGCCCTACGGCTTCTTGCGCTTTTAACAGCGTTGCGCTGGCAACTTCGTTCATCATAGCTTCTGAAGAATTAAGTTTTTCCTCAACTGCCTGCATGTCGACTTGACCATATGCTGACTGGAAATTGTTCAAAAAGCTTTCAGTGGCGTCTGCGACTGCCTTTTTTAAATTGCCGTAACTTGTTTGTCCTGTGTATTCTGAAGCTACCTCTTCAAGTCTGCGACCGCTAAATAAAGCCAGGATTTGCAGAAGATTACTTATACCTGGCTGATTTACATAATCAAGATTAATACTCCCGACACTATCGGTGTTAGCACTCATGATTTTCTTGACTGCCTCCTCGGGAGCGTCGCTGAGGAAAATAATACCTCTACCCCATTCATCCGACTTGCTCATCTTCTTGGTTGGGTCGACTAAGTCTTTAATTCTAAGTCCCTGATCTTTACCAAAAAATTCGTGTTGTTTCTTCACTTCGTGTGGTACGGTAAATAATTCACCGAATTTAGCGTTCATTCGCTGGGCAATATCGCGCGTAAATTCAAGATGTTGGCTCTGATCATCACCCACGGGTACATATTCGGCTCCGTAGAGTAGTATATCTGCAGCCATGAGTACGGGGTAGTCAAAAAGGCCAACACTAATTCTGTCGCTGTCTAACTTCGCAGATTTGTCCTTGAACTGCGTCATTCGTGACATTTCACCCATACCGGTGAAGCAATTAAGTATTACTGTGAGCTCGCTGTGAGCCGATATACGGCTTTGGCGGTAGATATGGATATCTGGGACATCTAACGGCAATCCTGCAGCTACAAACAGTCGTAGATTGTCCATAATCTGCTCTTTCAACAAGCTGTGGTCTATAGGTGTTGTAAAACTATGCAAATCTGGCACAAACAAATTAATTTGATATTCGTTTGCCTTGTTTTTTGCCATATCAATAAGCGGTAGCAATGCACCGAAATAATTTCCGATATGCAGATCGTTATTGGCTCGAAGTCCCGTTAGAATGACTGGTTTACTCATAATGAGACTATTATACTTTATCTCGTAGATACATATGAAATAAAAACACCCCTTTCGGGGTGTGATAATTGTTAACGCTTTGAGAATTGCTCGGTGCGTCTGGCACCTTTGAGACCTGGCTTCATTCGTTCTTTTTCGCGTGGATCACGCTTGAGTAGGCCATTCTTCTTGAGTGTAGACCGATAATCATCATTCATAGCACTGAGTGCTTTAGCAATCGCAAGCTTACAGGCACCAATTTGTGAGTGGTGTCCGCCACCATCTACCTTTAGGGTAATATCAAAGCTATCTGTCTTCTGAAGGAGACGCAGTGGCTCAGTTAATTCGTAAAGGAGTGCTTCGTTGTTGGAAAAATAGTCAGCTGCAGGTGTTTCGTTAAGCGTAATAACGCCTTTACCGCCGAGTAGTCGTGCTCGTGCAGTAGAACTCTTGCGTCGTCCTAGTCCGTAAAAATAGGTTTCTTTTTTCATTATTTCGACTCCTTAGGTGCGCTAAAGCTAATTTTAGTTGGTTGCTGAGCGTTGTGCTCGTGTTCTTCTCCAGCGAAGACATGAAGTCGCTTCAAACGTTCAGGCTGGAGCTTGTTGCGGGGAATCATTCCACGTACCGAAGCTACAATAACACTTCCAGAATCTTTAGCAATTTTATCACCGAGAGTAACTTCTTTAATTCCGCCAGGAAAACCAGTGTGACGGTAATATTTCTTACCAAGTAGCTTATTACCTGTCACCACTAACTTATCGGTGTTAATAACAACAATGTGGTCACCACAATCAATATGCGGGGTATACATAGGCTTATCTTTGCCCATAAGTTTCGTAGCTATTACAGTAGAGAGACGGCCGAGGGGTGCATCTGATGCATCAATGACATACCAGTTTCGAGTAACTTCGGATGGTTTCGCGCTATATGTTTTAACATTTTTCATTATCTATTACCTCTTACGCCAGTTCGCTTCTTTGTAGCGGTCGTAGACGTAGCTTTAAGTGCGGATTTCGTAGTAGCCAGTTTATCTTTAACAACCTTGGTAACCTTTGCATCATGTTCGGTCGATACTTTTTTAGCAGTCGGTGCTGATTTGCCGGTAGTAGCAGTGTCTTTAATTTCATCAACAAAAGATATGCGGGCCATCTGAGTGTTATCTCCGCGACGAAGTTCTGTTCGCTCAATGCGCAGGTAGCCACTTGTTCGCTTCATGACAGGTGCAATCTGTTCGACGAGTTTGTGAGCGGCATCTTTGTTAGAAAGCTTATCAATAATCTGACGTCTGTTGTGTAGGTCATTTTTACGTGCCTTGCTCACGAGCTTTTCAACATAAGGACGAAGATCTTTCGCTTTAGGCAGTGTTGTCTCGATGCTACCGTGTTCAATAAGAGCAATAGCAAGGCCACGCATTAAAGCAGTGCGCTGATCACGCTCTCTTCCAAATTTACGACCTTTGTATGAGTGACGATGCATTAGAACTCCAATTCAGCCAGTTTATCCTTAACTTCATCAAGGGCCTTAGATCCAAAACCTTTTAGGTCTCGGAGGTCAACTTCACCAAGTGTGACGAGATCGCCAACTGTTTTAATTCCGTTATTCACAAGTGCATTAGCAGTGCGAGCGGTAAGGTTAAGATCCTCAATTGAGGTCATTAACGCAGCTGTTTCTTCAGTATGGGCAGTTTGCGAAAGGGGCTGAGCCGCAGCAACAGTAGTGCTACCGGCAAGCGCTGTGTACTGGTTTACCAAAATGGCAGAAGCCTGTTCAAATGCTTCGCGTGGTGAAATGGAGCCGTCAGTGTCAATTGTCAGTAGTAGCTTATCGAGGTCAGTCATCTGGCCGACACGTGTACTTTCAACTTTGTAGCGCACGCGAGTAACAGGGGTGAATAGTGCATCAACTGCAATCATGTCGCTCGGGCGGCTCGCAGCTGGCGCTGCTTCAATAGTGCGGTACCCGCGACCAGTTTCTACCAAGATATCCATAACAAAAGGCTTGTTGCTATCGAGTGTAGCAATAACGTGCTCAGGGTTAACTACTTCAACCTGATCAGTTGTTTTGATATCGCCAACCGTGATTGCACCTTTTTTATTCTTCTCTAAACGTACAATCTGCGGTTCATCGCTAAATACCTTGAAGCGAGCTTGTTTAAGGTTGAGCATAATGTCTACGACATCTTCTTTGACACCGTCAACAGTAGTGAATTCGTGAGTAATACCTTCAATTTTAAATGCTACGACGCTCGCACCTGAGATAGATGAAAGAAGAACTCGTCGTAAGCTATTACCAAGAGTCATACCGTAGCCAGTATGAAGCGGTTCTATAACCATAGTAGCGCTGTGTGCGCTGTGGTCGTCGACTGATGCGAGGGTTGGGTTATGGATCATTTTTGACATTGTGTGCTCCTTTGTTAGCGTGAGTAGTACTCTACAATTAATTGTTCGTTAATATCTGGTTCAGATTCTTCTCTCTGTGGAAGGCCGGTAATAGTAATTTTCAGTTTCTTCACGTCGCTGGTGAGCCAGCTTAGTTGCGGCTGGCTAGCGGTTGCGTGAATGTCAGCAATTTCCTTGAAGTATTCGTTTTTTGCGCTCTTTTCGCGAACAGTAATGACGTCACCTTCACTAACCCGAATTGATGGTATATCAACGCGTCGTCCGTTGAGCATAAAGTGGCCGTGGCCAACAAGTTGACGAGAGGCGCGGCGTGAAGTCGCGAATCCTGCACGGTATACTGCATTGTCGAGACGCTGTTCAAGTAGACGAAGTAGAATTTGACCAGACTGACCCTTGGAACGGTTGGCTTCCTTCATGAGATTGCTAAACTGCTTTTCCATAAGACCATACAGACGACGAACCTTCTGTTTTTCACGGAGCTGCAATGCATAACCAGTCAGTTTTCGCTGACGCCCGTGACCGTGTTCGCCCGGTATGGTGCTCCGTTTGGCCATAATCTTATGAGCTTTAGGATGAAGCGCATAGCCTTCTCTTCGACTTTGTTTAACAATTGGTGAAGTATCTCGTGCCATCTTACGTGTGTCTCACTTTCTTAGGTCGTACGCCACCGTGAGGAATACCAGTTACATCGGTGATGCTCTCTACATCAACACCCGCACCTGCAGCTGCTCTAATTGCCATATCTCGGCCTTGGCCAATTCCCTTAACAAAAACATCGACTGAACGTAGTCCGTGATTGTTCTTTGCGGTGGTAAGTGCTTTTTCGCTGGCTATTTGAGCTGCGTAGGCAGTACCTTTTTTGCTACCCCTGAAGCCACATGCGCCCGAGCTACAAGTAGCAACGACAGCGCCTGATTTATCCGTTACAGTAACGATAGTGTTGTTGAAAGTAGCCTTAATGTGGAGTTGACCGGCTGAAACCGTTCGCTTAGATTTCTTGCGCTTAACTGTAGGCGCAGGTGCGGTTGTAGTTTCGGTTTCTGTTGGTGCTGGTGTAGTGGTAATTGTATCTTCCATACGTTCCTTTAAGTCTTTGATGCTGATTTAGGTTGACTACCACCAACTGCAACGCGCTTACCACGTTTAGTGCGACCATTAGTGCGTGTTCGCTGGCCACGAGCTGGCAAGCCTAGTTTGTGACGAATACCGCGGTAACTACCGATATCTTTTAAGCGTTTGATGTTACCAGTCACTACGCGCTGTAAATCGCCTTCGACTGAATATTTCTTGTCAATTTCTGAGCGGATCGCATCAAGTTCAGCTTCAGTAAGATCTTTTACGCGAATTGTAGGGTCAATTTTGGTAGAGCTAAGGATGTTCTTAGCTTGAGTTGGGCCAATACCATAGACATAGGTCAAGCTAATTTGAACTTGTTTTTCGGTAGGGATAGTAACACCTGAAATACGAGCCATTATTAACCTTGCCTCTGTTTATGCTTTGGTTTTCGTTTGTTGATGACGTAAAGTCGTCCCTTGCGTCGTACAAGTTGATCGTCGGGGCTAATTTTCTTTACACTGGCACGTACTTTCACGCGGTCTCCTGGCTTTAGAGAATAATAATTAGTTATGACTTGCGGTAGGTGATTCTGCCCTTTGTAAGATCGTAGGGGGTTAACTCAACCGTCACGCTATCGCCCGCAACGAGCTTGATGTAGTGCTTGCGCATACGTCCTGCTACGTGGGCAATGATCTGATGACCGTTCTCAAGTTCAACTCGAAACTGAGCACTTGGAAGTGCTTCTATTACTGTACCAGTAAGTTCGATTACTTCCTTGTTTACGGCCATAAGCTACAAAAAACCATTATACAGATGTGATCCAGATATGTAAAGACTTTTTGTAAATATTCTTTTCAATGCAGTCTCGGGTTAATAATCTTGGTCGTATGTGACCATCAATGCGCGCGATTCAAGCTGTCGTAAGGTCTCTAGGGCTACTGAGACCACAATAAGCAGTCCTGTACCTCCTATGGTCAGCTGTGAGGTTCCTAGGATACGTTCTACAAACAAGGGCAGTAGAGCAAGCAAGCCAAGACTGGTGGCTCCAAATAGGTTTAGCCGACTGACAATCTTTTTAAGATACGTTTCGGTTTGAACGCCTGGACGTACTTTTTCAATAAAACCACCTTGTTTCTGTAAATTCTCAGCTATTTCTTTAGCATTAAACACAACGCTGGTATAGAAATAGGTAAAGATAACTACGAGCGCAAAATATACTGCTGGATAGATGTAAGTGTTTACCGGATTACCCGTATTGATTTGTTGAGATCCGGGTTGGGCAAACCAGACGGTTAAGTTTTTTCCGAGTTCAGCAACCCAGGGTGTTGGATTATTTTGAATCAGCTGTCCGACGAATTGTGGAACACTTAAGAAGGCTACCGCAAAGATGATCGGGATAACGCCAGCAGTGATGAGTTTAATAGGCAGGATAGTTGAGACGCCTCCGTAGGCGCGGTTGCCTTGCACGCGCTTAGCATAGCTCACATTAATAATACGTTGCGCTTCATTAAGTTTTACAATTAAGAAGGTGACAATAAGTGTAGCAAGGGCAATAGCTCCTGAAATCATTAGTCCTCTACCGCTAATGGGCAAAGTAAACCAACCAAATACTTCTAGTTTTTCGTTTGAACCTGCAATAGTACCGACAAGCGTTTGTGCTGTCTTAGGAAGACCTGAAACAATTCCTGCGAATATAAGCAAACTAATACCATTACCTATTCCCTGTTCGGTCATAAGTTCACCAATCCACATAAGAAGCATTGAACCACCAGTAAGAGCGGTTACCATAAGTACCCACTGGAAGGGGCTTGTATTAGCGGTAATATCAATCCCTAGACCCTGGCTCACTGTCGTCTGTCTAATCAGTAGCAGAATACCAACAGATTGCATGATAGCGAGTGGCAAGGCGATAATACGCGTCCACTGAGTGATTTTACGTCGCCCTACTTCACCGTCTTGCTGGAGTTCCTCAAGTTTTGGAATAGCCTTGGTCAGTAACTGCATGATAATTGAGGCGTTAATGTAGGGCCCAAGACCCATTAACATAATAGAAAGGCTTGAAAGTGCACCACCCGAGAGTAGATCGAAAAAGCCAAGTAGTTGTTGCGAGCTAAAGGCAGTATTAATAAGTTGTTTTAGCTGACCTGGTTCCGCAATTGGAATCGGGATGTGCGAAAGAAGACGGTATACCACAATTAAAGCAACGACAATGAACAGTCGTTTCTGCATGTCTTTACTTTTGAGTGACTTACGAATTGTCTTCCAGCTCACGTTGTACCCTCTTTTACTATTTTCTGAACGGTTGGTTACTAGTATACCAAAGTATCGTCACCACAATACGAGATGACTTACTTTGTTTCCTCAACTACGTTAGCTTCACGCTGTGGAGTTGAGCTAATTTTTACGCTACCACCAGCTTTTTCGATGGCAATTACGGCAGATGCGCTGACGCCTTGTACGGATACCGTATAGGGCTTCTTCAATTCACTATTTGTGATAATCTTAACTGCCTGGTACGGTGATCCGATCAGGCCTGCCTCGTACATAGTGAAGTTATCGGCAACTTTACCGTCAATCAACGAGAGGTTGGCAGTATAGACTACTTGTGCCTTTGTTCGCTTGCTTTTAAAGCCTTTAAGTTTAGGTGTACGCATCATTAGTGGATTTTGACCACCTTCAAAACCGGCTCGTATTTTTTTACCAGTTCGAGATTTCTGACCCTTGGTGCCACGACCAGCAGTTTTACCTCTGCCTGCGCTAATTCCACGACCAGCGCGGACTTTGTCTGACTTCTTAGTGAGTGTGAGTTCGTTAAATTTCATTACTTTGTCTCCGCTTTAGCAGGTTTCTTGTTCTTAGCTACTAGCTTCGTTGTTGTCCATTCATCGCGAGGTTTTAGCTGAGTCAATGCTTCAATAGTAGCGTAGGCAATATTTACTTTGTTGGTACTACCGAGCGACTTTGAAAGGATGTTGTGGATTCCCGTTACATTAACGATGGCTCGGACGGTTCCGCCGGCAATAATACCCGTACCTTCAGATGCAGGCATAAGGAGAACTTTGGCACCGCCAACCTTAGCGGTGGTTTCGTGTGGAATAGTTGCCTTAACAAGAGGAATCTCATGAAGTTGCTTTTTAGCTACAGCTGAGGCCTTAGCAATAGCAGCTTGAACATCAGCGCCCTTGGAAACACCGACGCCTACTTGATTCTTCTTATCGCCAACGACCACAAGCGCCTTAAATCTGAAGCGTCGTCCACCCTTTACCACACGTGAGACACGGTCAATTGAGATTACGGCTTCTTCAAACCCACTATCTTGTTCATTCATTCGTTTATTATCCATCTAGAACTCCAATCCATTCTCACGGGCTGCATCTGCAATTGATGCAAGTCTTTTTTGGTATGCTCGTCCATTTCGGTCAAATACCACATGATTAATTTTCGCCTTCTTTGCTTTTTGGGCAATCTCTTTACCAATAATAGCTGCCTGCTCGCTGAGTGAGCCAGTGTCCTTCATGTTTGCACTTGAAGCTGAGACGAGGGTAATGCCTTTTGTATCATCAATAATTTGTACAGTGACATACCTATTACTGAACGTTACGCTCATACGTGGGCGTTCAGGAGTGCCGCTGACTTTACTGCGCACGCGGTTTTTGCGTAGCGTGCGATTCTTTTGTGCGTGTTCTAATCTATTCATTATTTTGCTCCCGTCTTTCCAGCCTTGCGAAGCACGTGTTCGTCGCTATATTTAATACCCTTGCCCTTATAAGGCTCTGGTTTCTTAAATTCTCGTATATCAGCAGCCACTTGGCCAACTTGCTGTTTGCTAATACCGGAAACTGAAATAACATTCTTATCAACTGACAGCGTAATACCTTCAGGTGCTTCAAATGGTACCTCGTGCGAAAATCCAAGGTTCATAATTAACTTCTGGCCTTGTAAGTTAACCTTGAAGCCGACACCGTTTACTTCTAACTTCTTTTCGAAGCCAGTTGTAACGCCGGTAACCATATTCTGGATAAGTGATCGCATAAGACCATGCTGTGACCGAGATAGTTTTTCGTCGCTTTTTCGAACAACAAGTACCTGTTGTTCTTCAACGCTGACGGTAACTTCTGGAAGTATCGTCTCTTGCAAAGCTCCCTTAGGACCAGTCACTTTCACAACGTTTCCTTCGACCGTGATTGTCACACCAGCAGGTATCTCCACTGGCTGTTTTCCGATTCGACTCATATTATTTCTCTTTCCTATTCATTACTAATACACCTTACAGATAAGTTCACCGCCAAGTTTGTGCTTGATTGCTTCGAATCCGCTCATAACACCCTTACTGGTTGAAATAAGCACAATACCTCGTCCATTTTTAACGCGCGGGATCTCTCGAGCGCCTACATAGTAACGACGGCCAGGCTTACTCATGCGTGAAATTTCAGTTATAGGAGCGTTCGTTCCTGGCTTATTAATACTGATGATAATCTGATTGCGAGGACTGCCTTTTTCAATGACAACCTTATCCAAATAACCATTTTTCATAAGTTGACGAGCAACGGTTTCTTTCATATTTGAATGAGGAACACGTACTTCGTGTTTACCAACGCTTATGGCGTTTCTGATTCGAGTGAGCATATCTGCAATTGGGTCTGTTGATTCCATAGTATTCCTTTCTACCAGCTCGACTTCGTTACGCCAGGTATTTCACCTTGACTTGCATGTTTTCTAAAGGCAATCCGGCTTAGACCGAAGGTACGCATGTATCCGCGTGGTCGACCAGTTTCAGAGCAGCGATTTTTTCGACGGGTAGGACTTGAATTACGAGGCAATTTGGCTAGACCATCAAGATCACCAATTTTCTTCAGTTCAGCTCGCTTTGCAGCATACTTTTCAATCATTTTCTCTCGCTTGAGATCTCGTGCAATGCTAGATTTCTTTGCCATTACTTCAGCTCCTTTTCAAATGGAATACCGAAACTCTCAAGCAGGGCGCGTGAACGTTCTGGTGAGCCATTTTCTATTACAAAATTAATCTGCATACCGTGAGTCTGGGCAACATCTTCGAAGCTCAGTTCAGGAAATACTGATTGTTCAGTGATACCGAGGCTGTAATTACCTGCTTTATCAAAAGCCTTCTTGCTGACACCGTGAAAGTCACGCACACGAGGAAGGACGATATTAGTAAGACGATCAAGGAATTCATACATTCTCTCGTCACGGAGTGTTACTTTCATGCCGATAGTATTCATTCCTTTTCGAATCTTAAAACTGGCAATTGATTTCTTAGCCATAATATCAACTGGCTGTTGACCAGTGATTTTTCGTAGGGTGGTTCGAACAGTTTCGAACATCTTTTTATCGTCTTTTGCTCGCCCCATACCAACATTGATTGTAATTTTCTCGAGGCGCGGTACTTCATGTACATTCTTCAGCGAAAGAGTCTTTTTAAGATCTGCTCGCAACTGAGAGTTGTACTGAGTCTTTAGACGTGGCGTCATAACGGCGCTCGTATCTTTACTCATGAGTCTATCTCCTTGTTATTTGCTTGTTTATACACACGAATCTTGCTGCCATCCTTTTTAAATTCATAGCCAACTTTAGAAACTGTATTCTTTTTTGTCGGATGTACTAAAGCCACCTTGCTTGCGTCAATAGGCTTATGCACTTCGATGATTCCGCCTTGAGGGCTCGTCATGCTTGGCTTGTTATGTCGCTTAACAATGTTAATGCCTTCTACTTTAACCATATTCTTCTTAGGATACGTCGCAACAACCTTTGCTGTTTCGCCTTTATGGCTGCCTGAAATAATCTTTACGCTATCACCTCGCTTAATTCGCATACTCATTAGAGTACCTCCGGAGCTAAGCTTATGATTTTACTGAAGCCACGATCGCGTAGTTCACGAGGCACGGGCCCGAAGATACGTGTACCTTTAGGTAGTTTGTCGTCACCAATAATCACCGCAGCATTGTCATCAAAACTGATAGTAGAACCATCTTTACGACGAATCGTGTTCTTGGTACGGACCACCACAGCATGGACTACGCTCTTCTTCTTAACAGTTCCAGTCGGATTAGCTTGTTTTACTGTTGCAACTATCTCGTCACCTATACCTGCATAGCGTTTACGTGAGCCACCGAGTACACGAATACAAAGCAGTTCTTTCGCGCCGCTATTATCGGTTACTTTTAATCGAGTTTCTTGTTGGATCATGCGACCACCTCTTCTGCAGCGCCTTCTTTACGCTCAACAATAGAATCGAGCTTAAATGTTTTGTGACGGCTGATAGGTCGGGTTTCAACAACTGCAACTACATCGCCAACTTGCGCTTCATTCTTTTCGTCGTGAACCTGATACTTTTTGCTGACACTATATTGTTTACGATAAATAGGGTGTGTTTTTCGCACCTCGGTCTTAATAACAATTGTCTTGTTTTGAATATCAGAAACTACTGTTCCAGTCATACGTCGTGCCATTACTTGTTCTCCTTTGTGCTCGTAGATTGAGCTTCTGTCGTCATTTGAGTAACTAGGGTATGTGCCTGCGCAATTGAACGGCGTAGTTCACCCAACTGATGCGTTTGCTTAGATTTACCTGACTGAAGCTCAAGTAGCAATGAAGTACGATCTTTCTTGAGGGATTCAATATAGGCAGTCAGTTCAGCTGGTTTCTTGGTACGCATCTCTTTACCTGTAAGGGTCTTGATTTTCATTATGACTGCTCCCTTATGACAAACTTAGTTTTAACAGGTAGCTTGTGTGCAGCAAGTCGCATAGCCTCGCGAGCTTGTGCCTCATCTACGCCACGACCCATTTCGAATAAAACAGTGCCAGGTTTAACTTTTGCAACGAAGAACTCAGGGTTACCTTTACCGCTACCCATTTTCACATCCTGTGGTTTTCGTGTTACGGGAGTGTGAGGGAAAATACGAATCCATACTTTACCACCACGTTTGACGTAACGAGTCATCGCCTGACGTGCAGATTCAATCTGACGTGAGGTAATGCGCTCGGCGTCCATGCTGACCAAACCATAGTCACCAAAGGCAATGTAGTTACCACTGGTAGCTATACCACGGTTTTTGCCCTTGCGTACCTTTCGGAACTTAGTTTTTTTTGGAAGTAACATAGTTTATGCCTCGCCCTTATAAATCCATACTTTAACACCGATAATACCGCTACTTGGGTATTTAGCCTTTGCGCCGTGGTAATCAATATCTGCTCGCAGAGTGTGGAGTGGTACACTGCCTTCAATATGCTTTTCTCGACGTGACATTTCAGCGCCCATTAAACGTCCCGCAACTTCGATTCTAATACCTTTAGCACCAGCACGCATGGTTGCAGCAGCAGTCATCTTAACCGCTCGTCTAAATGCAATGCGTCGTTCGAGCTGACGGGCAATGTTCTCAGCCACAATCTTGGCTGACAACTCTGGTCGCTTAACTTCTTCAATGTTCACACGAACCTGAGTCATAAAGATATTCTCAGCAAGTACCCTGATTTCACCAGCCCCTGAGCCACCTCTGCCAATGACTACACCAGCTTTTGATGTATGAATAGTAATAGTTACAAGGTTTGGTGAGCGTTCAATATCGATGCGATCAATGACAGCACGAGTTTCGAACTTAGCTTCAATTTCTTTACGGAGCTTAAGATCTTGGTTAAGGAATGTCGCGTAGTCTTTTTTGCCAGCAAACCACTTGCTTCGCCATTGCTTATTGACCTGAAGTCGCATGCTAATTGGATTTACTTTTTGACCCATTATTTGGTCTCCTTCTTGGTCGTAACCTTAGCTTTTGGTCGAGGTTTTTCTTCACCAGATACAATAACGGTTACATGAGTAGTACGTTTCTGATACGGATGCGCAGAGCCACGAGCCACGGGGCGGAACCGCTTCATTCGTGGGCCAGGACTGACGTGAAGGTCGGTAATAAGCAAGTCATCTCCCTTAGCATTGTGATTGTGTGTCGCATTTGCTTTTGCACTATTAATAGCTTTAATGACAGGGCCAGCAGCGCGACGGGGAGTATGTTCTAAGATTACCAAGGCATCTTCAACAGTACGTCCACGGACAAGTGAAGCAACCTCACCAATTTTTCGGGGAGTCATCTGAATACCTTTAGCCTGAGCCTTGATAGAGATAGTAGCCATTATTTCGCCTTGCCTCCGTGCTTACGGAACTTACGGGTAGGAGAAAACTCACCAAGTTTATGACCAACCATGTTTTCACTCACAAATACCGGGACATGAACCTTACCATTATGAACCGCAATTGTTCGGCCAACCATTTCTGGAGTAATTGAACAGGCGCGCGCCCATGTCTTAATAACGGTTCTATCATCAGCACCCAAGGCTGCAACTTTCTTAGCAAGCTTCGGGTCTACGAATGGTCCTTTTTTCAGTGATCTACTCATTATTTCTTCCTCTTAGCCTGGTGGCGGCTTCTTATAATAGATTTATTAGTTCGCTTATTGCGTCGAGTCTTAGTACCAAGTGTTGGTTTACCCCAAGGAGTCTTCGGCTGTCCACCAATACCGTGCGCACCACCATCACCACCACCATGTGGGTGATCTACGGCATTCATAACTACACCACGAACGGATGGGCGGAATCCGAGATGTCGTTTGCGGCCTGCTGAACCAATCTTAACGTTCTGATGTTGTTCATTACCTACGGCACCAATAGTCGCCATACATTCAAGCTGTACCGTGCGTACTTCACCGCTTGGTAGTTTAATCTGTGCTAAATCACCTTCTTTGGCTGTAAGTTGAGCTTTTACACCAGCGCTTCGCACGATTTGCGCACCACGACCCGGCTGGAGTTCAATACCATGGACAAAGGTACCGGCAGGAATGCTTCGAAGTGGAAGCCTGTTACCCGGTTCAATAGCAGATTTTTCACCAACTGAGATAACCTGACCAACTTTCATGCCGTTACCAGCAAGAATGTAGTGATAGACATTTTTCTGATCTTTAATACGAGCGATACGAGCTGATCGGTTTGGATCGTATTCAATAGCCTCAATTGTTGCCGACTCAATGTTGAGCTGAGAAAAGTTCATTATTCGGTAAAAACGCTTTGCTCCACCACCGCGATGTCGAGTAGTGATTCTACCCTGATTATTGCGACCATTGGTACGTCGTTTAATAACAATAAGTGACTTGAGAGGTTTCTTGGTCGTAACCTGTGAAAGGTCTTGCGTTGTCATGCCTCTTCGGCCAGGAGTAGTTGGTTTGTAAGGGGTAACAGCCATTACTTCTTCTCCTTCTTCTTTGCAGCTTTTTCGGCTTTAGCGACAGCTTTTTCTTCTTCTTCAAAAATCTTAATGCTATCACCATCTTTTAAGCGGACGTAGGCTTTCTTAATATCGTTTCGCTTACCCATAATCGGACGGGCCTTACGATTACCAAGTCGGACTGAGCGGGCAACTTTACCATTTTGTACAATGATATTCACATCAGTAACAGTAACCTTAAACTGCTCCTGGACCGCTTCTTTAACTTGCATCTTGTTGGCTGCGGTTGGTACCACAAATACATATGTCTGATTCATGACACTTTGCTGGTAAGCTTTTTCGCTCATTCGTGGCTTAAGATCTATCATTTCTTTTCTCCTAACCACTCAGCGACCATATCGACAGCCTTTTTTGTAATAAGGATGTTATCAGCATTTAAAATGTCATACACATTAAGATATGAAGCTTGAACTACTTTGACATCAGATATGTTACGAGTAGAACGTTCAACCATAGCATCTTTTTGGTCAACAACCAGGAGAGTGTTTCTCTCGAGTTTATGCTTAGCAATAAGATCAAGCGTTACTTTAACTTTACCGTCCTTAGATACAAAGCTATCAATAACGGTAACTTTCTTGGCTTTATTCGAAATACTAAGGGCTTGACGAATCGCTTGGCGCTTTTGAGCAACCGGAAGAGTTTTTGAGTAGTTTTCATTACCTGTTGGACCAAAGACAATACCACCACCGCGCCAGATAGGGTTTCTGCTGGAACCAAATCGGGCCCGTCCTGTACCTTTTTGACGCCATGGTTTTTTACCACCACCGCGAACAAGTCCTCGTGTTTTGGTTACGGCAAGGTTACCGCGTCCATTAGCAAGATAGGCCTGGTAAGCGCGTTGTAATAGTTCGTGGTTATTAACTTCAACAGAGAATACATCCTTAGGAAGTACTGTTGTCGTGGAAGACGCTTTAGCCTTAGGAGTAGTCTTGGTAGTTACTTTTGCTTCTGCCATATTATGCCCCTACCACCACAACACTACCTTTTTTGGGACCGGGTACTGCACCGGTAACCCCAAGTAGGTTCTTTGCTTCATCAATAAAAGCTACTTGAAGGCCGGATACTGTCACACGTTCGTGACCCATATGACCCGCCATACGCTTACCTTTGAAGACTTTCTGTGGATACATCGAACCGATTGAACCAGGACGACGTACCATTCCATTACCACCATGAGTACTCGCACTGGTAGCAAAGTTATGTCGCTTTACAGTACCCGCGAAACCCTTTCCTTTGCTGGTGCCAGTGACTTTTACCATGTCTCCAATGCTAAATTCTGAAACAGAAAAAGAGGAGCCTACTTTCATTTGCTCCTCATCTTCAACTTTTACGTTACGGAATTCGCGAATCATTCGTGGTGCGAGTGCCTTATCTGCTTTTGCAACGTGCCCAGCCACCGGTTTGCTCGTATTCTTACCACCACCAACTGCCACTTGAACGGCATCATAACCATCAGTTTCAGTTGTTTTAATTTGAGTTATTACACAAGGACCTGCTTGCAGGATTGTTACGGGCGTAAGTGTTCCATCCTCAGCGAGGATCTGTGTCATACCTAATTTTGTGCCCAATAGTGCCTTCATATAATCCTTGTTTTTACCTTTTAGCATATAAAAATCTTGGGCTACCTGTGGTTTCTTATATTTTTTGTATAGACCTTCAGATGTGCCAAGTGCTAAAGAAGCATAAAGTTACCAAGTAAGTGTATCAGATAAGCTGAACTGGTGTCAACAGTTAAATTGTAATGCCAACAGGGAGATAGAAGCTGATGAATGTGGCAGCCAGAAGTACTGCATACTCAATTTTGCGATCTATCTGAAAATGTTCATGAGAAGCAAAGATTAAGCCGAGGATTAAACCCACCGGTATACTTAGGTGTTCGAACGGTCCAAACGAAACGTTTAATAGACGTATCCAAAACGTACCGAGGAGAAAATAGAGCACTAGTTTTAAAAAGTAGGCCGAATCACTCTCTCTCGAAGACTTCTTTTTTCTTTTTGCCATTATACTTATAGTTAAGCATAACTAGTGTCATCTGTCACGCAGTACCTACAAAGGGATCCAAAGCGCACTAGTTCATTTTGATTTCAGCATCACAACCAGCTGGAAGACTGAGGTTCATGAGTGAATCAACTGTTTTTGGTGTAGGGTCAAGAATGTCTATAAGGCGCTTGTGCACGCGCATCTCAAACTGTTCCATGCCTTTTTTGTAGACATGTGGGCTCTTAATAACCGTGAACTTACTCTTTCGGGTTGGAAGAGGAATCGGACCGTTGATCGTTGCTCCGGTTCGAAGAGCCGTATCAATAATTTGTTTGGCAGACTGGTCGATAATTTTATGATCGTATGCTTTAAGACGAATACGAATCTTTTGCTTTGGTGCTACTTCTGACATGGAATGTCCTTTCGTTGTTGTAATGTAACATCCCAAGGAGGTTATAGAGAACACACCTTGTGACTTTTAGTCATTACGATTAATGATGTAATCAAATTGTACAACAGGTAGCGAATTTTGTCTAGTGAGGTAAATTAACGCCCGCTTCTTTAGCGGTGATTATTGTATTTTTATAGGTAAGAAGTATTTTCTTTTCTAGGCTCAGTTTATGAAACTCTTGCTCGTCCTTGTCTGCACTCTTAGGCTGTGAAAGCATTGCATAAATTTCCTTGATATCGTTCTCTAGTGCCTCAACGCGTCCATCTAGTGAGTCGAATTTTTGATTTAGAAGTCTAACTTCACTCTTAAGATATGAAACATCATGCTTCAACGTTGAAATATCGGCTCTTATTTTAACTATGTCCTTTTTAATCCCTGCAATTTCGTGACGTAACTCGTCAAATTGTGGTCCAGTTACTGCCTCGACACCTTCAATAACAATCGTGCGAATTTGGTCAAGATCATTTTGCGTCAAGCTCATAAGCATATTTTATCATAAATATTCAAAAGAGGTGCTCGTTGTGAACACCTCTTTATTGGCTAGATTACTAAATTATTTAGTGATCTTAGTAACCACACCAGCACCTACGGTTCGGCCACCTTCGCGGATTGCGAATCGAAGACCATCATCCATAGCGATTGGAGCGAGCAGTTTTACCTTGAAAGTGATAGTATCACCAGGCATAACCATCTCTTTATCGGCTGGAAGTTCAACTTCACCAGTTACATCAGTAGTACGGAAGTAAAACTGTGGTTTGTAACCCTTAAAGAATGGAGTGTGACGTCCACCTTCTTCTTTGGTAAGAATGTATACTTCAGCATCAAATTCTGTGTGCGGAGTAATCGTACCTGGCTTTGCAAGCACCTGGCCGCGTTCAATATCTTCTCGTTCAATACCGCGAAGCAAGATACCTGCGTTATCACCAGCTTGACCTTGGTCAAGAGACTTCTTGAAAGCTTCGATACCTGTTACCACGCTCTTTCGAGTTTCACGGATACCAACGATTTCAACTTCGTCGTTTACTTTTACGATACCAGTTTCAACACGTCCGGTCGCAACTGTTCCACGACCCTTGATTGAAAATACATCTTCAATAGGCATAAGGAATGACTTATCAAGATCACGTGTTGGTTCAGGAATGTAATCATCCATAGCCTTAACGAGTTCCATAACAGCGTCTTCGTCAGATGCAGATCCTTCAAGGGCCTTAGTAGCAGAACCCTTGATGATAGGACAATCTCGGTCGAATTCGTACTTCGCAAGAAGGTCACGAACATCTTCTTCAATAAGTTCTACGAGTTCAGCATCAGCAAGGTCCATCTTGTTGAGGAAAACAACAATCTTAGGTACGCCCACTTGCTTAGCAAGAAGAACGTGCTCTCGAGTTTGTGGCATAGGACCATCAGCTGCAGATACTACAAGAACAGCACCATCAATTTGTGCGGCACCAGTAATCATGTTCTTAACGTAGTCGGCGTGACCTGGCATATCAACGTGAGCGTAGTGACGCTTTTCGCTTTCATACTCTTGGTGAGAAGTAGCAATGGTTATACCACGTGCTTTTTCTTCCGGTGCGTTATCGATTTGTGCGTAGTCGACTTTCTTGTTAACGTCGCTTGGTAGCTTCTTTGCTAATACGGTTGTAATAGCCGCTGTTAGTGTTGTCTTACCATGATCAACGTGACCCATAGTACCAACATTGACATGAGGTTTTGTTCGATCAAAATCTGCCATTATTTCTCCTTGTTATTACTTTCGTTAATTTTGTCACGCGGTCCTTATTGCTTGAGATAGCACTCAAACAACGCCCTCACGCGAGATACTCAATTATTGTAATTCATTACCATGCTATTGTAAAGATGAGTATTGCTTTTAAAAACACTGTGGTTTACCTCTTCCCAGCAAATATGTTCTATCTGAGCTTATGCAGGGCTTTTACCGCACCCAATTGCTCTGCACCGGTTGCTTGAGCGCGCGCCACATGGTCAAACGGCGAATTATCTGCCCTGTCTTCGCCTATGCGGAATGGCGACTCCCGAATATCACCACTAGCAGTTACATTTCCGAGTATAAAACTCCGGGCCCGGCATGACATCAGTCTCCTGCCATCACATGTGACAGCTTCGACATAAGGGTTTGATGTGAGGTTGCGTGCATTCGAAATATCGTTCAGCTCCATCGCCTCATAGATTTCTTGCTTCACACGTCTGCAACTTGCGTAGCATTTTGGTTGAATAAATACTTGTACTTCGGTAGTCGGAAATACATCCGGAGCCGATAATTGTTCTATTTTCGGAATTGTATGTATCATCTCAGCCATAAGTGGTCCTCGCTCAATTTAGTTATCAGTACTATTATTCATTGCGTTAGCAACGAATGTCAAATTTAGTACTTATTTACTGCGATTAGCGATAACTGCTTCAGCAACATTTGGTGGAACTTCCGCGTAGTGTGCGAGTTCCATCGTAGAGCTTGCGCGGCCCTGTGTCATCGAACGAATATCAGTGGTGTAACCAAACATTTCAGCGAGTGGAACAAAGGCATCAATAACCTTAGCGTTAGAACGATCCTCCATGCTCTCAACGCGTCCACGTCGTGAATTGAGGTCTCCAATAACATCACCCATGAATTCCTCAGGAACAACAACTTCAACTTTCATTACAGGCTCAAGGAGAACACCACCGCCTTTTTTCACGCCTTCTTGAAGAGCCATGCTTCCGGCAATCTTAAAGGCCATTTCAGATGAGTCAACATCGTGATAACTACCATCGTAAAGCTCAGCTGAAACGTCTACTACGGGGTAGCCAGCAATAACACCGTTGCCCATCGCTTCTTCAACACCTTGCTGAACAGGTTTGATGTATTCACTTGGAACAGCACCACCCTTAATAGAGTTGATGAACTCGAAGCCCTTACCTGGTTCTTGAGGCTTAAGGCGAAGCCATACGTCACCGTACTGACCACGACCACCAGATTGACGGATAAACTTACCCTGAATTTCAACTTCTTTTTTAATCGTTTCACGATAAGCAACTTGAGGTTGTCCAATGTTAGCTTCAACACTGAATTCTCGCTTCATTCGATCAACAAGGATCTCGAGGTGAAGCTCACCCATTCCCGAGATAATAGTCTGACCAGTTTCCTCGTCTGTGTGAACGCGGAAGGTAGGATCTTCTTCGGCAAGACGCTGAAGGGCAATACCCATTTTTTCTTGGTCTGCTTTGGTCTTAGGTTCAATAGCAATTGAAACCGGAGGATCGGGGAAGGTAATGCTCTCAAGAATAATCGGATTAGTTGGATCACAAAGGGTGTTTCCGGTAGTCGTAGCTTTCATGCCAACAATGGCTGCAATATCCCCTGCTTCTACCTCTTCTACGTCTTCTCGCTTATCGGCGTGCATACGGACCAAACGGCCAACACGGGTTTTTTCACCAGTAGAGCTGTTTAGAATATAACTACCAGCGGTAATCTTTCCCGAATAGACACGGAAGAAACAGAGTTTGCCCATGAATGGATCGGTAGCGATTTTAAAGGCCAGACCAGAAAATGGTTCGGCGTTATCTGATTTTCGCTCAATTTCATCACCCGTCTTAGGGTGTGTTCCCCATACAGATCCACGGTCAAGCGGGCTAGGAAGGAATTGAATAACAAGGTCAAGTACCTTCTCAACAATAACCCCACGGCCATCTCCACCGGTAACAATGAAGAATTCACCAGTCAATACCGCTTTTCGAATAGCGGAACAGAGTTCTTCTTCAGTAATAGACTCTTCACCGCTCTCAAAGTACTTATCAAGGAGTTCGTCGTCGTAACTCACCGCTGATTCAACGAGTAGGCTGCGAGCATTCTTGGCCTTTTCAACCATGTCTTCAGGAATTTCACCTTCAACGAGTGCCTTATCGGTAAAGTCTTTGTAGGTGTAGGCTTTCATAGTGATAAGATCAACGACGCCATTAATAGTCTGCTCAAAACCAATTGGGAGATGAACAGGCACTGCATGCTTTGTTAAGCGTTGGTGAATAGTTTCGAGAGATTTGTAGAAATCCCCGCCTGTTTGGTTAATCTTGTTAATAAAGCAGACACGAGGTACGCCGTACTTATCGGCTTGTCGCCATACAGTTTCAGATTGTGATTCAACACCCATCTTACCGTCAAAGACCGTAACAGCCCCATCAAGCACACGAAGTGATCGCTCAACTTCAGCCGTAAAGTCAATATGACCTGGTGTATCGATAATATTGATCTGGTGATCTTTCCAGAAACAGGTAACAGCAGCAGAGGTAATAGTAATACCACGCTCACGTTCTTGCTCCATCCAGTCAGTAGTGGTTTCACCTTCGTGAACCGCACCAATCTTGTGAGAGATACCCGTACGGTATAGCACGCCCTCTGTTGTGGTGGTCTTACCCGCATCAATATGGGCAATAATCCCAATGTTACGCAGTTTTACTAAATCTATCTTCTTTGTTGCCATATATTATCCTTTTTATCCTTTTTTTCTATCAAAAAATGCATGGGCATCGAGCAGCGTACTGTTAGTGTCTATCGAAACTCTTGAAACTATAAAGCTTGCCATAGTGCCACAAAGACTGCCATCACAATTTGAGTCATCTTGACCTTCGCTGGCTGCAATCACCTCATTACTGAAATTGGCAAGATGATCCTGAATATAGCCGAGTTTGGGGGCAAGGAAAACTCTAAACATGGCATTCAAAGTTCGATTTTCATGTAATGTACTCAAATCTACAGTTGCACTCATTTCACCGGCAGCCTCACTTAGTTCGTTCAGGAATACTCGTGATTCGCACACCTCTCCACTAGCTGGACATCTTGTGTCTAGTAATGGCATATTAAAATCTCGCGAAGTGGGCGAAAGCTCGGTTGGCTTCAGCCATTTTATGAGTATCTTCTTTTTTCTTCACAGCTGCGCCAGCATTATTATGAGCATCTACAATCTCTGCAGCCAGTCGCTTGTTATACGGCATGCCTTTTCGAGCGCGTGCCGCTTGAACAAACCACATCATACCAAGGTGTCCCTTACGGTGTCCTTCAACAGGAAATGGAATCTGGTAGTTTGCGCCACCAACTCGTCGGCTTTTTACTTCAACGTTAGGCAGGATATTGTTAACTGCTTCTTCAAGAGCTTGAAGTGGATCTTCAATCTTAAGTTTCTTAGCAGCTTGTTCCATAGCCTCATATACGGCAGTTTCTGCAGATACTTTTTTACCATCGAGCATACTTTTGTTAATCAGGCGCTGTACAAGTACCGAGTTATACTTACGGTCTGGAGCTACTGGACGAATGAGCGATTTGGTCTTTTTTCTCGGCATTATTTACTCGCTTTCTTTGTTCCGTACTTAGAACGGCCCTGTTTTCTATCAGCAACACCTTGAAGGTCAAGATTACCGCGAACAATATGGTAACGAACACCGGGAAGATCGGGAACACGACCGCCACGAACAAGCACTACTGCGTGCTCTTGAAGGTTGTGCCCTTCTCCACCGATATAAGCCCAAACTTCATGACCGTTTGTTAGTCGCACACGGGCAACCTTACGAAGGGCAGAGTTAGGTTTACGCGGAGTTTTAGTCGTTACCTTGATACAGACGCCTCGTTTGAACGGTGCCGGTTTTTCGTAACTGGTGTTCTTTTGAGAATTGGTAATCTTACGAAGAGCCGCAGTTTTCACCTTACGAGCTGTCGTCTTTCGTGGTTTACGAACCAATTGATTAATTGTTGGCATCAATGCCTCCAACTATTTTTACAGTTGCATCTTGCATAAGAACTGATTTTAACAGATGTGAGCTCATAGTGCAACCTCTGACCCTTCTTTCATAGCGGGCGCACCGGTTCCAACAGGAATCTTGCGACCAATGATGACGTTCTCTTTAAGGCCGTAAAGGTGATCGACTTTACCACTTGTTGCGGCATTAATAAGTACGCGAGTCGTGTCTTGGAATGAGGCAGCAGATAGGAAGCTATCGCTCCAAGTAGAAACCTTGGCAATACCGAGTAGCAACTGTGTGAATTCAGCAGGTGCTTTGTTGTCCTCAGCAAGCTTAGCGTTGCCTTCAACGACTGAAGCCTTGCTGACAATATCACCGGTTACGAAGAGGCTATCTCCACTGTCTTCAATCTGAACTCGACTGAACATTTGTCTCACGATAATCTCAAGATGTTGGTCAGCGAGCGTTACACCCTGCTGCGCAAACATACTCTGGATTTCGTTAATAATGTAGCGCTGCGTTTCTTCAATACCCTTGAGGCGCATCAAATCATGCAAGTTGAGTGAACCAGTTGTTAGTCGGTCACCAGCTTTGACGCTTTCACCTTCTGCAACTGTTAAGCTCTTGAAGCCCGGAATCTCATATTTAACTGGAGTACTATGATGGGCCGTAAGAACCGCTTTACCATCGTGGAATTCAACCGTAGCTGAGAATGCTGCGACAAGTGGTCGTTCACCCTTAGCATCTGATGCAATGACGTCTCCGGCTAGTACTTCGTTACCATTTTTCAGCTGTGGCTTACGTTTTTCAAGAGCGAACTCCTCAATGCGAGCTTCAGATGGGGTAACTTGTACGACGTAGTGATTACCTTCTTCCCAGATGCTGACGTTACCATCGAGTTCAGACATTTGAGCCTGACTCTTAGGCGTACGAGCCTCAAGAAGCTCCTCAACACGAGGCAGACCCTGGGTCACATCTTCTACGCTTGCGGCACCAGCGGTGTGCTTGGTACGCATAGTAAGCTGAGTTCCTGGTTCACCAATCGACTGAGCCGCAATAACACCAACCGGCTGATAAGCTTTGACTATATAGCCAGTAGCCTTGTCGAGACCGTAACTCTTCGGGCTAATGCCTCGGAGGTTTGCCGCACTCAAGACGCTTCGGATCAAGATTGAGTCGTGCTCACTGGCGTCAATAAGGGCACCAGCTTCTTCAGTAATCAGTTCGCCTGATTTAACAACCGTTTTGCCGTCAACCTTAATAGTTTCAGCCGCATAACGTCCACTGACACGCTCACCAAAGTTCATGCCGATACCTTCGGTCTCAGGTCGCAAGACCTTGAAGCCTGGATCTTCACAATCATCATCTACAGTGAACATATCTTGAGCAACATCCACCATTCGACGAGTTAAGTAACCGGAGTCAGCCGTACGTAGGGCGGTATCAATCAGACCCTTACGTGAACCACGTGTATCAACGAAGTATTCAATCGGGGTAAGACCCTTCTTATAGTTGTTTCGAATAGGAAGTTCAACCTCACGGCCAAGCGCATCCACCACAAGACCCTTCATACCAGATACCTGCTTGATCTGTGAGGTGCTACCGCGAGCACCAGAGATCATAGCAATACCAATACTGGTATCTTCGCCTTCGTATGCACTCACAAGTATGGCCTGGACTTGTTCATCAACTTCGCGCCACACGCCAACGGTGAGTCGGTAGCGTTCTTCTTCGCTGATTAAACCTTGTTCATACTGGTCAGATACATCTGAAGCTTTCTTTTCACCCGCTTCAAGTAGCGCATCAAGGCCTGGGAGATCGATATAGTCGTCCATACCCGTTGATATACCAGCAAATGTCGCGTAACTAAAGCCAAGTCGCATAAGGTTATCGGCAATTTCAGCTGCTACTTCAGAACCGTAGTTTCTAAATACTCGGCCCATAACAGCTACTAACTTCTTCTTAGTCATAACATCATTTACGTAGGCAAAATCTTCAGGAAGAATACTGTTGAACAGTAATCGACCGAGGGTGGTCTGGATACTGTTACCTCTGAAAGTCGTACGGATCGGTGTTTGAAGTTTGATCTTATCAGCTTCAAGTGCCATAAGTGCTTCGTCAATTGAGCTAACCGGAACTGGTGTTTTTACCATTGCATCAGGTTTGTCATAGGTTAGGTAGTAACAACCAAGGACAATATCTTGTTCAATGTGTAGAATTGGTGCACCATCAGCAGGCTTAAGCAAGTTTTTGCTCGCTTGCATCAGTTCCTTCGCTTCTTTCTGAGCAGAGTCAGAAAGTGGAAGATGCACCGCCATTTGGTCACCATCGAAGTCAGCGTTAAAGCCTTTACATACGAGAGGGTGCAATTGAATAGCTTTACCTTCAATCAGTTTCGGCTGGAAAGCCAAAATTGAAAGTCGGTGAAGGGTTGGTGCACGGTTAAGTAGTACGTACTTCTCTTTAATCACTTCGTCGAGGGCATCCCAGATAACTGTTTCACCTGCTTCAATCAAACGAGTTGCGTTCTTAATATTGTGAGCGTACTCATGTTGCATGAGCCAACCAATAACAAATGGTTTAAACAACTCAAGTGCCATAAGTTTTGGCAACCCACACTGATTAATCTTTAGTTCAGGACCAGATACGATAACTGAACGACCAGAGTAATCTACGCGCTTACCAAGGAGGTTCTGACGGAATCGTCCGTGCTTACCCTTGAGCATATCGCTCAGAGATTTAAGACGTCGTCGTCCGCCCGTTGCGCTTACTGCGCGCCCTGAGCGTGCCGCTGAGTTGTCTATAAGAGCATCAACCGCTTCTTGCAACATTCGTTGCTCGTTGCGACGAATAACACCTGGGGCATTAAGGTCAATCAGCTTCTTCAATCGATTGTTACGGTTAATAACGCGGCGATAGAGGTCGTTCATGTCTGAAGTTGCAAAACGTCCACCAGTTAGCTGAACCATTGGTCGTAGGTCTGGAGGTATAACCGGAAGTACACTGACACACATGCTACCTGGCTCAATACCAGCTTGCAACATGCTCTCTAGCACCTTTAGTCGCTTCATGATCTTCTTGGCACGTTGACCCTTGGCACTCTCAGCTTCTTTTGAGAGCTCAGCAATTAATTGCTCGAGATCAATTTCGTCAAGAAGTTCTTTCAGCGCGTTGCCGCCCATTCCAACCTTAACGATTGCTTCATAGTCATCGGGGAGATTGCGGTAGTCGGTTTCTGAAATGAGGCCGCATTTTACTAAACTTTCTAGCTGCTGTTTCTTTTGCAAGAAATTATCAGTTGCTTCATCGATTTCTTTACTTTGGGCCTCGGCCAATGCTTTGATCTCAGCACCTTCAGCTTCAGCTTCTTTTTCAAAGCGTGTCTTGATGGCTACTTTGGCAGCTTCGAGTTCTGCTTCAGCATCAGCAATAAACTGTGTCTTCTTCTCTTCATTAACTGAAATAATTAGGTATGAAGCAAAGTAAACAATACGCTCCAGGTTCTTGACAGTAATACCAAGGAGCAATCCAATTGGACTTGGGGTACCACGAAGGAACCAGATGTGTGCAACAGGTGACGCAAGGGTAATGTGTCCCATGCGTTCACGTCGTACGATGGAACGAGTAACAAGTTCACCCTTCTTATCTACTGCTGCTTCACGAGACCTCACACCCTTGTACTTCGCATCATGCGGGTTGATGTCTTTGACTGGTCCGAAAATTCGCTCACAGAAAAGTCCGTCGCGTTCTGGCTTCTGGGTTCGGTAATTAATCGTCTCGGGCTTCGTAACTTCACCGTAGCTCCAATCAAGTATGTCACTTGGGCTGGCCACTACAAGTTTTACTGCGTCAAAGTCGGTCATGTTGATGCCGGTATTTTGATGGTTCATTACGCAACCTCCTTTTCATCTTGCACTTCATCTGGAGACTCATCATCCTGAGTATCATCTGTTTGATCGTCGCTTACAGCGGTATTATCCGCTACTGAATCTGCGGCAGTGTTTTCATCTACCATCTCAAACTCGCTCGCCACCATCTCTTCAGTGACATCCATCGGTGTCGCTTCTTCAGCGGTAACTGTAGGCAAATGAGCTGCTTCATCGGCAATAGTAGCCTCTAGTACGGCTTCTGCATCAATGGCTTCTGCTTCGTCGCCATTAATATTAAGTAGATCTACTTTAAGTCCAAGGCCTTGTAATTCTTTTACAAGAACGTTGAAACTTTCAGGAATCTTCGGTCCAACAATTGGTTCTTGTTTAATAATGCTTTCGTAGGCCTTTGAACGTCCGTACACATCATCTGACTTAAGGGTAAGCATCTCTTGTAGAGTATTGGCAGCACCGTACGCTTCAAGCGCCCAGACTTCCATCTCTCCAAAGCGCTGACCACCATTTTGTGCCTTACCACCAAGCGGTTGTTGAGTCACCATAGTGTATGGCCCAATTGACCGAGCGTGGATCTTATCTGCAACCATGTGGTGCAGTTTAATAATGTGCATCATTCCAACTGTGACACGTTCTTTAAATGTTTCACCGGTGCGACCATCAAATAGGACCTGTTTACCATCTTCAGGTAATTTAGCCTTTTTAAGTTCAGCTTTAATAGCGTCAATAGATATACCATTAAATGGTGGAGTCGTTACTTTGTAGCCGAGTGTGGCGGCTGCCATACCAAGGTGAGTCTCAAAGAGCTGACCGATGTTCATACGACTTGGC
Source organism: uncultured Candidatus Saccharibacteria bacterium (assembly GCA_964541305.1). Taxonomy (GTDB): domain Bacteria; phylum Patescibacteriota; class Saccharimonadia; order Saccharimonadales; family UBA7683; genus CAZIPE01. The sequence continues at coordinate 98,724 of CAZIPE010000001.1, forward strand.
ACACCAAGTGGGTTGAGGATGATATCTACTGGAGTACCATCTTCCATAAACGGCATGTCTTCCATTGGAACGATTCGAGCAATAACACCCTTGTTACCGTGTCGTCCCGCGAGCTTATCACCTACTGCAATTTTTCGCATTTGAGCAACGAACACTTGAATCTGCATTAACACGCCAGCCTTAAGGTCATGACCGTTTTCTCGTGAGAATACTTTTACACCAACGACTTTTCCGTGCTTACCATTATTCATACGCTGTGAGGTATCACGAACATCTTTGGCTTTTTCACCAAAGATAGCACGTAGCAATCGTTCTTCACTTGAGAGCTCTTGCTCACCCTTAGGGGTAATCTTACCCACCAAGATATCACCGGCCTTAACCTCAGCACCGATAGTGACGATACCGTTTTCATCAAGATGACGAAGTGTTTCTTCGCTGACGTTTGGAATATCTCGGGTCACAATCTCAGGACCGAGCTTTGTCTCACGAACTTCAACCATATAGTCACTGATGTGAATACTGGTGAGTTCATCGTCTTCGACAATACGCCTGGAAATTACAATTGAGTCTTCGAAGTTGTAGCCACTCCATGGCATGAACGCCACAAGAAGGTCTTTACCGAGGGCTAATTCACCATTAGCTATACTCATGCCTTCAATAAGGATGTCACCTGCTTTAACGCTATCGCCTGTGCTGACAACTACTTTTTGGTTCATGCTTGAACTTTCATTCGTTCGAACGAAATGTTGCAACGGGTACTTTTTGGTTTCTTTAGCGTATTTTACGACAACTTCACTCGCGTCTGCCTTGGTAACTGTACCAGCACCGTCAGCATATATCACCTGACCACTGTTTTTAGCAACAACTTTTTCCATACCTGTTCCAACAATTGGAGACTGGGTTGAAATGAGGGGAACAGCTTGCTTTTGTTGGTTCGATGCAATCAAAGCACGACCTACGTTATCTTTTTCTACAAACGGAATAAGCGAGGCAGTTGAACCAAGAATCTGGTTTCGAGCTGCATCCATGTGAGTAATGAACTCCGCATCAACTTCTTCTGGCTGAAGCTTTACACGGGCAGATACGCGTTCAACGGCGAATGAACCATCTTTATTCATTTTAGTACCAGCAGAGGCAATAATTGCTTTCTTTTCCTCATCGGCATCAAGATACACAATCTCTTTGGTAATCTTTTTGTTCTTAATGACACGGAATGGTGTCTCCAAGAAGCCATAATCGTTTACACGGGCGTGTGAACCCAAGTTAAGCACCAAACCAATGTTGGCACCTTCTGGTGTTTCTACTGCACAGAGACGACCATAATGGGTTGCATGAGCATCGCGTACTTCAAAGCCAGCACGTTCACGACTTAGTCCTCCAGGACCCATAGAACTCAGGCGACGTTTGTGGGCGAGCTCTGAAAGAGGGTTTGTCTGATCCATAAACTGAGAAAGTTGTGAACTTGCAAAAAACTCGCGAACGGCTGCCACAATTGGGCGCGCATTGATGAGTTGTGCTGGTGTGACTGTTTCAATTTCAGACATCGACATTCTATCTTTAGCGTTTCGTTCCATGCGAAGCAAACCAATTCGGAATTGTCGTTGAACGAGTTCACCAACTAATTTAATACGTCGGTTGGCGAGTGAATCAATATCATCAGGTGCATCCTGAATGTTATTGAATCTAATGAGTTCTTTGATAATCGCTACCAGGTCATCGAGTCGCATAACGCGGTTTTCAGCAGTATTTGCAACATCAAGTTCAAGTCGCTTGTTCATTTTGTAACGTCCCACACGAGAAAGGTCGAATCGCTTGTAGTTGAAGAAGGTGTTTTCAATAAGACTTCGGGCGTTATCTACAGTCGCAAGATCACCCGGTCGAATACGACGATACACTTCAATCAATGCATCATTCGTACCCTTGCTTGGATCTTTATCTATAGTATTTTGGATATACTTAACTTCACCAGTATCAACATCTTTGAAGATATCAAGAATTTGCGCACTTTGGCCGTACCCAAGCGCACGTAGCAGGGTTGTTACGGGAATCTTACGTCGTCGGTCAATCTTCACGTAAATAGCTCCATTGGCAGCTGTCTCGAACTCAAGCCATGCACCACGTCCTGGGATCAATTTTGCACCATACAGGTTCTTATCTCCACTTTTTTCAGCAGTAAAAAATACGCCTGGTGAGCGTATTAGTTGACTAACTACTACACGTTCGGCGCCGTTAATCACAAAAGTTCCGCGTTCGGTCATCCACGGATAGTCACCTAGGTAAATTTCTTGTTCTTTAACTTCACCTGTTACCTTATTGGTGAGTTCAAGTGTCACGTAGAGAGGCGCATCAAAGCTAACGTTGTTTTCACGCGCTTCTCGTTCACTAATTTTCGGATCATTAAAATGGTACTCTTTGAACCGTAGTTCTAGTTTCTGACCAGTATAATCCTCAATTGGGTTTATTTCAGCAAAGATTTCACCGAGACCCTCCTGCGCAAAATTTTTAAATGACGTGAGCTGGTGCTCAATTAGGTTTGGTAGCACGAGTGCGTCATCATCACTGGTAAATGTGACGCGGGCTGCGCGCTTAGTAAGATCTGTCTTGGACATAAAAGACATGCTCCTTAAAGCTTTAAATTGTTGTTTGACCGAAGTTCCCTAAGCTTGTTCGCTTTGCTATCGTGCACGAATTTATTATTCATAGCAAAGCTGCACTTACACTACCTCTTACGAACCATTGTGAGACACGTGCCGTAAAATGTCAATCTTTTTTATCAGGGATCATGAGCATAAGGTCTCGAAGTTCCATCAACAACTGTTGGTGTACTTCCTCATTCACTATGCCTTCAAACTGAATTGGAACCATTGCCATTGGATTTATGTGCGCTACGGGGAGGTACATCTGCCGACCAAATGATCTAGCTCCCGGTATCTCCTGAACCGAATACAATTTCATTCCTTCATCCCCTTCAAACACTTCAACATGTATTCGGCCTGGAAATTCAGTCCCATTGACTTGTATATTACAGTCGATTGTCGTGGCACGTAAACCGGGGTTTGACGGGTGCTTTCGCTTCTTCTCCGCTAGCGCTACACACGTTTCTAATATGTACTCAATATCTTCGTTTGGCGTACCTAAGACCTCCCTAACGCGATCAACCACATTCATATTTGTAATATCAGCCGAAGGTAGGTGTAGTAATGCTTTTGAATCTCGTGATGGATACTCACTTATTGTCTGACCTACCTCCCGCAGTAGTGCATACGTAGTCTTTAGGACTTCTTCACGTTCACCATTCAGGTCACGTTCTGTTACTACAAGACCTGAAAAGTTGTCATCAACATTATTTGTGATGTCAACGTCACCCAGTATTTTCACAAACCTACAATCACCGACAGGCTCGGAAGTAATAGTCATGATAGGTACACGCACCCCTCGCACCACCGCTGTAATCATCATCGGACGCTCAGTGTCATCTTCCCAGTATTCAGATGCATGCCTGTTGAATAGCCCCCACGTTCTAGTATGTAGTCTTCTGTGCCATATTAGTTCAAGCGAAGTTATTCGTGCGTCCGGGTCGTATACGTCATCGGATAAGGGTAGGTGGCCAACAGGTAGTAGTTCGGTTAATCCAGTCTCCTCATTGTAGATTCCGACGGCTGTGTTGTCAGCAATACGATATAGATTCGCTCTGTTTCGCAGTGAAGCCGCTTCATTGGCAATATGCTCTGCTAACAGAAGACAGGGTTCAGAATACAGATCCGCAATATTTGCCATTCTTCTATAAGGGTCGGATTCGTACTGAAAATCCCTAGAAGTTACGTGTGAGAATTCGCTCATGAAGCCAATCATACTATCGTCAGAGCTTTTGGAGCAAGCATAACCTTGACACTAATTCACTCGTTTAGTGATAACTTTATCGACTAAGCCATATTTATGAGATTCTCCAACTATAGCATCTGTGGGTGTACACTTGTGGAGACACAATCAAGAAAGGTCACGGCGCCAGACAGTGCCTTCATATTCCTCACCCTCAATAACAGTGATACCTTCATCTATCTGTTTGAAGCCTAGCTCAGTTGGCTTTATATGGTGTTCTGTCACAACTAAGTCCCAATTCTTACCCTGTCGTTCAGCAACCCTAACAAGCTTTAGTGCACACAGACCCGCTTCTTTGGCAATTTTAATTCCACTGTTAACAACCTTTTCAGGGTTTATTTTCACTGCTAAAGACCCGTGAAACCAGGTAGACAACACGCGTTCACCCGATTCTCTAAATCTTGGCATCGTGTTATCTTGGCCAAATGAAAGCATGCCAATAGTGTAATTTTCTGGCTCGCACACTGCACCCTCCAAGACATCTTTAATGAGGTATGCTGCGTTAGGGCGTCGTGATTGCACGCTTTTGCCAAATGCTTCGGCTCGCTGGTTGACACTTTGAACGCTTTTATAACGTTCGGGCAAATGATGACTCAAGCCTGCATTGATAAAATCTTCTACTGAAAACATGCCTACGAGTTCGGACAGGGCCTGTGCATTCTGTAGTCGCTCGGTTGTATTTGGGTTACTAGAGATTGCAGTATCTATTCGAGTCAAGGGATAACCATGCTCTGGTGGAAATTGTATTTTACTCATGAGGCATTATTCTAGAGTGTGTAACATGAATCTGCAAGCACTACTGTTTTGCAGGTTTAGTGACAATCTTATCGACTAACCCGTATTTGAGAGATTCGTCTGATGTCATCCAGAAGTCTCGTTCCATATCTTTATGAATTTTTTCTAGCTTCTGACCAGTGTTTTTAGCCATGATTTGCTCGAGTAGATGCTTTAATCGAATTGACTCCTTGAGGTCGATTTCTTGGTCGGTAACTTTTCCACGAGTGCCGCTTGAAGGTTGGTGAATCATGACCGTAGCGTTTGGTAAGATGAATCGCTTCCCTTTTGTGCCTGAACTGAGCAGGAAAGCAGCAGCTGATGCCTGAACACCAATACCAAATGTTTGAATGTCGTTATTGATATAACTCATAGTGTCATAAATGGCGAGGGCATCATAGACACTTCCGCCTGGGCTGTTTATGTACATGTAAATATCTTTTTTAGGATCATCACTCTGTAAAAACAGAAGTTGGGCCACAATTAAACCGGCGGTGTGTTCGTTTACTTCATCGTGAAGAAAGATGATACGGTCTCTGAGCAGTCGACTGTAAATGTCGAAAGCGCGCTCGCCCTGTCCTGATGGTTCAATAACGGTTGGTACTAACATGATTCTATACTAGCAATTTAGCACTCAACATTCAAGATTGCTAATTTAATCCGCTTTAGTGTCAAAAAATTTTAGACCGTCACCGAGCGCTACGGCCGCACAAAGAGTTCCAGTCACAACTAGGTGTTGATTAATTCCCGCAGCTACAAATACTTTATCCGCTGATGAGGCTAACAAGCAAAACGCTGTAATTGCCTCAGTTGCAATGCGCTCACGAGGTGTGTGTGCTATCTGCAGAAACTCTTCTTTCATGTCGCGAAGCATACTGAAAGCTACTTTGTTGCTTGCTGGTAAAGAAACTCGACTGTCTTTTCCGTAAGCATGCGGGAAAGTACTTCACGTTGCATTTCAGGTGTGTCAAAATCACCAGCTTGTTGCTGATACTGCGTCTTGTAGAGACTTACTCTTTCGTTGAGCTCAGATTCAGATACAGTCAGCTTTTCTTTTTCAGCAACTTCAGCGAGCACCATGCCGACCGACACTCTTCGCTCAGCCTGTGGCTTAAGCGCTTTTTCTTTCCACTCATCTTCGTTTTTAAACTTTTCCTGCGCAATATAGTCTTTAAGGGTAATTCCGCGGTAGGTAAGATTCTGTTTCATATCATCTTGCAAACTAGCCATCTGATCATCAAGAAGTATCTTAGGTAAGGCAAGCTTTGACTTCTTCACCAACTCTTCAACAATTTCATCTTTTACTTTAGCGACTGCTTCAGACGTTTTTTGTTCAATGAGTTGAGTTTTGATGTCTTTCTTCAAATCATTAAGTGTTTTGAAGGGCCCAAGCTTTGCAGCAAGTTCATCATCAACTTTTGGGAGCACGACTTGCTTGATTTCCTTAACGGTTACTTTGAAAGTAATTTTAGTTCCCGCAAGATTCGTTGCATGATAATCTTTTGGAAACGCTAATTTCAAATCTTTCTTATCACCTTTTTTGACACCAACAAGTCCATCTTCAAAGCCGGGTATAAAGGTGTTACTTCCCAGATTGAGAGGGTAATTATCACCGCTTGCACCAGCTACTTTTACACCTTTAGCGTCAACACCTTCAAAATCGATCCAAACTTCATCGCCATTTTCAGCTTTTTTATCAACAGACACCTTTTCTGCGACCCGAGTACGGAGGTTATCAACCACATCCATTACCTCTTTGTCGGTAGCTGTGACTTTTGGCGCGCTTTTCTTAATTTTTGTATAATCCCCGAGTTTTATATCTGGCATGATTTCAAGTGCTGCTTCAAATTCTAGTTCAGTAAATGGCACAAACTTCTTTACATCTACTTGCGGGGAAGCAAGGGGCTTGAGCAGCTCTTTAATAGCCGCTTCTTTGTAATACTTCTCAATTGCATCTTGCAAGACCTCAACCTGGAGCTGATTATCATCAATTTGCTTTTCAATAACAGAGGCTGGTGCTTTACCTGGTCGAAAGCCGGCTACTTTGAGCTTCTTACCAAGTTTAGCGACAGTTGATTTTTTGAGAGACTCGAGTTCTGCACTGCCAACTGATATAACAAGCTTCACTTCGGTTTCTGAGGTGTTGGTACATTTTACATTCATAGATGTCGATTATCGCACACTACTGAGCATTTAAACAACTTTCGCTATCTCAGCAGTACTCAAAACATCTTCTTTTTGTGTTTCAACGTTTCGCAGAATATACTTCTTGCTCGCTACTTCATTTTCACCAACAAACAGGAGATGATCAATACTCATCTTTAAGGCAGATTTGATCTGTTTTTCGGGCTTTCTACCCGTAATGTCAACTGCCACATTCACCCCTTTACTGCGAAGGTCATGCGCGACCATTTGCGCCTCTTTAAGTACATCACCAATGACTACGAGGTAAATATCTGTTGAAGATGTCAGTTGTGGCTCCAAGTTGTTGCTGGCAAGAAAGTTTTCAATAGGTGCATCACCCATACCAAAACCAACAGTTGGAACTGGTTCAACACCAAAAGCTGCAACTAAACCGTCGTAGCGGCCCCCACCAAACATAGACCGGTTATTTTCCGGATTAAGATCGAACACCTCAAAAACAATATCTGTATAGTAATCGAAGCCTCGCATTAACGTGATATCGAACTGAGCTGCCGTAATCTGGTGTTCGCTCAGTAGCGTGAAGAGTACCTGAATCTCAGTCACGGCCTGTGAACTTTTAATTTCATCCGGTAAATCTGCCAGTGATTTTGCCAAAAGTAGTGTCTTCAACTTCTCTAAACCGACTTTCTGATGCGCCGGCTTGAAAATAGTTTTAGCTTTTTCAACAAATTCTGCGGGCTGCATTTTGTCCTTTTTATCAAAGAGCTGAATCATTTGCTTGGCTTCACCGGCATCAAGTTCAAGATACTGGCTCATAATGAGATTTATTAACTTTCGACTATTGACCTTAATAGCAAACATATCCTCAGTAGCACCAAACTCTTTCATGAGCGCATCGGACATACTAATCATCTCTAAGTCAGCATCTACCGTAGCAACGCCAAATAGATCGACATTCAATTGCCAGAACTGTCTATTGCGACCGCGCTGTGGTCGTTCATAGCGCCAACAATCGGGTATTGAATACCAGCGCAAAGGATACGGTAACTCTTGCCGACGAGCAGCCACCATGCGTGAGACACTCGGTGTCATTTCAGGGCGAAGCACAATATTCCGTCCTCCACGGTCAGTGAAGTTATAGGTCTGTTCGTTGACGATTTCATCGCTCGTTTTAGACGTATACAGCTCAATCGGCTCTAAGACTGGCGCAGTATACTCCTCGTAGCCATAGCGTTCACATACTTTTTTCCACACACTAAAAATATAATTCTGAAGTCGCTTGTCTTCAGGATAAAAATCCCTCGCCCCTTTATAACTTTGTGTACTCAATTTAGCCATTAGACCCTTTCTTTACTTACCAGTGTAGCGTAATACTCTGTAAGCTTTGAACCTATGAATATAGGAGCAATTATACCATCTACTCCAAGCATTAGCTTATCCGCTTCTGTAATTGGCACAAATGGCTTCCAGCTTGCTGTATCGAGTTCAGCTTTCTCTTCCCATGTCACACGCCGTTGAAAGCGATACACGCTAGCTAACGGCTCAACAAATTTCAAATCTACTTGTATTAACTCAGCAATTTTTTCATACCAGTAATCTTCGTCGTTGCGCCTACTGCTCAAACTAATCTCAACAGAAAGTACATTTGGGCAGTACTTATTGATGCAGTCGTAAGTAGCTTTTATGCAGCTATTCAGCCCTAGAATACTTGAAACGCTCAGAAGCGCAATTTGGCTGTTTATTCCCACGAAACTGCAATCGTTTTCGGGCGTTTGCGTATTGTGAAAATCCAGAACAAGATCATATTTCTTACAAAGCTTCTCAAGCTTTGACGCAATCTTCTCTTCTGCTGAAGCTGGCTTCCTTGAGCCGAAACTACGATTGAGATCTCTGCCAATGAATCTTCTATTTTGCTTTACTGCATTCTCGTTAGCGATAGTTGCATCAACGCCTTCAATAGGCCTTGATAGTAGTAGTTCCACAAGTTTAATACCGAGGGGTTCATTGCCGTGAACCCCTCCAATGATTAGTATGCTTTTATTCATAACTAATTTCTCATTGAATTCTTGATTACGAGCAAGGTTCGTCTATCTGGTACGCCAGGCAGTTTGTACCCAGGGTTATCAAATGCGTTGTTCATAACCTCTCGACCAGCACCATTTGTGCCTATATAGACGCTTGTGGATGCCAAGTTGTCTCGCAAAGTAGCAGCAACAATTTGCTCGGCTAAAGTTCGCGTAGCAATCGTCGAATCTCCATAAAATGAGGCTATTCGACCGATTGTTTCGCCACGCTGCCTTAGGTTACCTTTTGGTACCCTAATCCGATTAGCAAATGTATCTTCTATCCAAACAAAACTGCTTGGTAGTAGTCGGGGTATCACTAATGCCATTTCTGGCACATCGCTATACTTTCTTTCGTAGAGCTCTCTAGGGTTTGTTGGCCTAGCCAACGTTGCTCTTTGCGGTAAACCTTCTGTAAAGGCAACTTCGAGTAAAGCATCCTCTTCTCTAACCATCGTTACCCAAGACTCCACGAGTTCATTTGTATCATAAGCTGGTGATAATACTGCTTGGCATTCAGGACATTCACAACCAGCCTCTAGTGAGCTTAAACCAATTATGCAATTATCACTCACACATCTACTTACTTCGTTCCAGGGTGGCCCCGCAAAAGCTACTTTATAACTTTCAGCAAGATCTGCCCCTATCTCTTCAATTCTTTCTGCATTTTCTGCAGTTATTATTTCTAAATTCTTCATAATTTTCCTAATCATTAAATATCTACAAACATTAAAAACGCCCCGATTGATCGGAGCGTTTGTTATAAATTCTAATGAATTGAATTAGGAAACTATCCGACCAAGCGAGGCTGGATATGTGCGTGGCTAGTGCTAGCCGTGATGATTAGATATACTTTACACATCTATATTTTATTATTGCACCATTGTATTGCTTCTGTCAATAGTGGGTATGCCGTTTGCTATAATGCATATACAACATAAGGAGTAATATGGACGAGAGATTAGAAAACTTAGAAGCATGGATTCAACAGGTATTGAAAGAGATTCAAGATGTAAAAATACAGCTTAATGACACGCGCGGCGAAATACGAGCCAATTTCGATGACTTAAGAGGCCACATCTCACGAAACGATCAAACTGATAACGATAATACCCGTATGGTGGAAAACGTTCGAAACCTCATTGAATCAAACAAAGGTGAGATTAATAATATCAAGTCAACGGTCAGCACACTCGACGGGCGTCTCAATGATATTAGAAACGGCATAAATGATATTCGAAGCAAAGTTCGCTAAGCCGATATCTCATCAATTGCGCTATAATCACCGTATCTACCTATGTAATCAGCCACGTTATCAAACTGTGTTTGATTTATGGCGTTATTTGCTCGAAGAATTTTTTAACTGTAGCAACGAGTCCGAGTGCTGGAGTAATTTCTATACCAGTTGCGTCTGCAACATCTTTAGAACCGCCCTCTTCCCTATCTAGCACTACAAAATAATCACCGACAGTTAAGCCGGCTCTCCCTAGGGTGGCTATCGTCTCAATTTTAGTACCACCGTCTGTTATCACATCGTCAAAGGCAGCGACTCTGTCACCTTCTTGCCGCTTACCTAAAATTGGTGACTTGTTTCCGGTGGTTTTTGAAAGATTAACACGAGGCTACAATAAACTCATGTTAGCTTCATCTGCAATCCTCTCTGCATACGAAGTCATTGCTTCAGGGCTACCAACAACATGCTCATAAAATTCATCTAGCTCTCCATAGGAGTTTACGTCGTTTTTCCAGAGCATAAGACGAGCCATTGAATTTCCGATTAGTGCGCGAGTTTCGGGGTTTGAGAGACCAGGCCTTACATCAAAGTAATGCGGAGATTCTCGTTTACTTTTTAATGTTATATAGTCCTCTGGTGCTTCGGCTATTCCAAACAAACCTTCTGAATACATGTGCATTGCAAGCTTCTCTTGATGCAACTCTGGGAGCAAGTGACGCCCCATTAGAGTGCGGCCTCGAGCTCAGATACTAAATCTTCATAAGCTTGCGCTGGGTCTTCGGCCTTTGCTATTTGCCTCCCGATCACCAACAAGTCAGCTCCATCTCTAATCGCTGCTGTAGGTGTCCGGACATTAGATTGATCATGACTATCCGCCCCCGCTGATCGAGTACCGGGTATCATTGCAAATAAATTACTAGTTACCTCATCCGACTTAATTCCACCCACCTCTTTCGGTGAAGCCACTACCCCCTTTAAACCCGCTACAGCAGCGTCACGTGCTAGTCTTGTCACTAGCTCGGGGCGCGTAAGTCCATAGCGCGCCTCAGTCTCTTCTGCTGGGATGGACGTCAACTCTGTAACGCCGAGCATAAGAATATCGCCAGCTTCTTCTTGAGATACACGCATCGCATCGATTCCAGCTTTAGTGTGTATGGTTATGCCAAAAGGAGCGTGAGATTTGGCCGCTATATTCTTAACTGCACCTGCCACAGTAGTTGGAATGTCATCCAACTTGGCATCGGCTACCCAGTCTAGGCCGTGACGTCCCGCTAAGTCTGCGCAGTAGTCCCAGCTGGTAGCTGTTTGAAGCTCTAAACCTAACTTTACAAAACGAGCACCCGCCTCTTCGGCAATTTGTGCAAGTCTTTCAGCATCTTCTGCTCTAGATGCATCAATTGCTAATATGATACGCTCTCTTGCCGGTAATTCAGACATTCTACCCTCCAACCCACCACATTAATAATGATGTTATTCAATATAGCCCGCGGTTATATCACTTTGCAAGAAAAAATAGACATATGTTGTTAAATATGTCTATTCGTCATCTTAATTATATTTGTTATGTAAGTTAATTTTGGTACCGTGGAGAGGACTTGAACCTCCACGCCTTGCGGCACTAGCTCCTAAGGCTAGCGTGTCTACCAATTCCACCACCACGGCGTACCTCATATATGATATCAAAAAAATAGCCATCACGCGACAGCTACTTTAAACGGTAGGAGATCAGTGATGCGTCGCCATAATTTCGATTGTCCACCACAACAACTCCATTAGCGGTCATCACTGGCTCTCTACCTGGTTGTGATAATACCATAAGCCCATTCGGTTTTAAATGCCTAAAAAGTGCGAAAACTGTGGATAACTGCAAATCGTTGTAGGGCGGGTCGCAAAATATGATATCAAATTGCGCATCACGATTAGTGCTACTCCAGGCTTTTGCACTCGCTCGTACTACTGTAACCAGCTTAGTTACCTTAAGTTTTTCAACATTTGCTTTTATGACCTCATAGGCTTGAGAGTCTTTATCAGTTGCCAGCGCAGAAGTTGCCCCACGGCTAACCGCCTCAAGGGCGAGTGAGCCACTACCAGCAAACGCATCCCACACCTCCAGGCCTTCGAGTGAACCAAGGCTGTTAAATAGTGATTGTCGAATTCTCTCACTCATCGGGTGAGTTTTAAATCCTCGTGGGGTCTTTATAATTCTGCCACCGAGAGTTCCTGCAATTATTCTCATATTGCTCTAGTATAGGCGATTTCGAGGGTTCAGCCTACTCTACCGACTCTTCAACCGCCATCAGCCATAGAACCGCAATAGTTTTAGTGATAGTTGGCGCCAAATGAAGTCGCACATCTTTGGCGAGTGACGGAGTCCAGCCTTTTTTAAGAAATCGCTCATACATGTTAAGGGCATAGATGTGCATAGTTACTTCTTTAAGATATCCATCAATACCCAGATTGCGTGCGTGAATGATATCTGGTTTTGTAGGTTTTGCTTTCTTAAGACTGAGCGGACGAGATATGGTTGAAACACCACCCTCAAACATAAAGTGGCTTGCATATAGACCTTTAGCACCCCAGAACTGCCAGTTCTTAGATATCGTCTGTCGATGCGAATCACCCTTGATGATGAGTTTTTTACGAATTGTATCGCGCGTTTCTTTTGCTTCGCCACCACGAATCTCCATCAGCTTCTTCTCATATGGATAATGATGGGCTGGTGTCATCCCGTCGACTATAGCGTGAGCGAGCCAGGCCGCTTCAAAAGCTGACCTCACCTTATCTTTTACTTGTAAAGAATGAACGAGCTCCTGGTAATGCATATTGATAGTGCGCAGTAGTGTAGTATCATTTTCATTTGTTGGGTCCCAGTAATGCCACGGCTCATCCCGACCCGGACTCTTTACTTTTATCCCATCCGGACCGTTCTTGCCTTCAAAGTGTAATATCTCTTTTCCTGTAGGAAAGAAAGACCCTTTATGTAAGTCGTGGACAAACTTAGCAGCCACTCTATCGAACTTTTGATGAGCGCCGAGAAGATTTCCTGATTTATTATGAAGTGATGAGCCTGACCACATAGCGTTTAGTGTACCGTTTGCTGTTCTCTATCGCAAATGAACGCACATGTTATTTACGTTGAAATTTTCTGATAATGAGCGTCGTAGCGGTGCCGAAAGATAATAGCGTCGCAATCAGTATGAATGTATAACGGGTATCTAGAGGCTTTTTCTGACCAGCATCAGGAACACCCGGCACCTCCTCCTCTACAACTGCAAGCGGGTCAGCCCACGGAAGGAGCTCCCAGTTAGTCATTGTGATATCCCAGTCATATAAGCCTGAGTTTGCGAAATTATCGAGATTACCACCAACTGTTCTGAATAGTCCTGGTGCACTTGTAACACCCTCATAGTCTGTTACTGCAATGTTATCAACAAGATAGTAATCTTCTTGCCACGTTAAATCGCTATCGGCCACACAGTAGGGAAAGTCATCGCCCGTATCCCAGTGAACAGCTTGTTCGGTTCGATAATGAATAGCTTGAACACCCGGTGATACCGTGACGTATCCCAAAATTGTGGCAGTCCATGTATTTACACCAGTACATCCAGTGCTTCCATCAAGTTTAGTTGTTGTCTGAGTTGTACTGCCACTTGTAGTCCACGATGCAGTATCATTCCAATACCGTGGCAATAGCTGTATCGGCGTACTAAAGGTGACGTCTTTATCATTTGTATCACAACCATCATACGTCTCTTTATAATTAAGTTCGTCACCCTCCCAGCTGAGTAAATCCCAGTGACAGTCTTTTTGAGCATCTTCAGGGGCATTGTTATACTGTTTAAAGGCGTCTGGATCTCCATCAACTGAACCGAACCAAAGCACCGCTCTCTCCGGGCTGCCTTCAATTCGATTATTGAACCCTTCTAAGTAGTAGTTGTTCATAAGATCAGGATTTGGATAATAGCTTTTTAGGTCGATTGTTGCTGCACTAACTGATTGAGAAGCAAGCAATGTCAAAAAGACGAACACAAACAACCCAATGATGTTTTTCAGTATATTTTTATGTTTCATTTTATAAACCCTTTTACTGTTTATGGTTACTAAATGTAATGATATACCTAAAATTAGCATAAAGCAATACTTCTATGTCATCAGTTTAGATAGGTTAGAGATCGATTTTGCTGAACCTTTTGATTCAGTTTTGAATAGTCAGTCAGTTCCTCATCTGAATTAAGGAATTCTATAGCACTTTGCTTAGCGGTGGCGATTAATTTTGTATCAGTAATGTTCGCAATCTTAAGATCTAATTTTCCGTGCTGTCGCAAACCATACAGTGCACCTGGACCACGGAGCTCGAGATCAAGTTCTGCAAGTTTAAACCCATCATTAGTCGTTTCCATAGCTCGAAGTCGTTTTGATGGCTTCTGTGAGCTTGTTGGCATAAGGTAGCAATAGCCCTGATAATGGGAACGACCAACTCTGCCACGAAGTTGGTGTAACTGAGCTAGGCCAAATTGATCAGCTGCCTCAATAAGCATCACGCTGGCATTTGGCACATCAATTCCGACCTCAATCACTGTTGTACTTACAAGAATATCGAGGTTTCCTTTTAGAAATTCGTTCATGACAGCAGACTTCTCCTCATCTTTAACCTTGCCATGCAGCAATCCGATTCGTCGATGTTTAAATGGACCTTTTGAAAGTAACTTCAACTCCTCATTGACGCTTTTTACTCCTGTAGTATCTGACTCGTCGATAAGTGGGCACACTACAAAGACCTGCCTCCCGCTCGTAATTTCACGATCAATTTCATCGTACAACTGAGCTCTGGAATTCGGTGACCAGATCTCAGTCTTAATGGGCAGCCTGTTACTTGGTTTTTGGTTGATAATTGATATGTCTAGTTCACCATACACGGTCAGCGCTAGGCTGCGTGGAATTGGCGTCGCAGTCATGCTCAGTATATGAGGAATAACAACACCTTTATCTACTAGCTTCTGACGCTGGTTGACACCGAAGCGATGCTGTTCATCGATTACCACATAACCTAGGTTGTGAAAGCTCACATCTTCTTGCAGTAAGGCATGTGTACCGACCACAATATCTACCTGACCCTGTGCTAACTGATCTTTAAGTAATTGTTTATTTGTTTTTTTGACAGCTGAAGTGAGCAGAGCTACTTTGATACCTACAGGTTCAAGTAAATCTGCCAGGGTTTTGGCATGTTGACGCGCCAGCAACTCTGTTGGTGCTAAAAATGCTGACTGCACGTTGTTATGAGTCGCCATGACGGCTCCAAAAGCAGCTACAACTGTTTTTCCGGCCCCAACGTCACCCTCCAGAAGTCTATTCATAGGCGTAGATTTATTAATATCTTGCAAGATTTCCCAGGCCGTTTTCTTTTGCGCCGGCGTGAGGTCAAACGAGAGAAGCTTGGTGTATTTTTTGGCAACAGCTTCATCAAATTTAATTTGCACCGCCGTTTCGGATTCCACCTCTCGCTTATTAAGTTGTCCTGCGAGCACGTAACTAAAGATCTCTTCGAAACCTATGGTGTGCCTAGCCATGTCGAGCCTATCACCATCTTCGGGCCAATGAAGTTGTCGCGCAGCATCCTGAAACTTCATGAGTTTGTTACTTTTTATAACTGACTGGGGTAAGTGATCTTGAAGATCGGCAAAGAGGCCGGTACATTCATGAATGAACGAACGAATTTCACGAGATGTCAGGCCCTTGGTCTCAGAGTAAATAGGTACGATACGAGCGGTATTTTTTGTAAATTCTGCTACCTGCTCCACCGAAGGATTCAAAAGAGTATAGCGATTGTAGCTAAAATCATATAACCCCGAGAAGTAATAATCGGCTCCTTGCTTAAAATACTTTTCACGGTAAGGTTGATTAAACCACACTGCCTTAATCGCTCCTGTATCATCGCGTAGATTAGCTTCGGTTATGTGCATACCTCTACGAACCCGACGAGTTTTTACTGATTCTACTCGTGCTTTTATAGTCACCGCACCGGGCTTTATCTGTGAAATAGTTATTACTTCACTGTAATCATCATATCTGCGAGGCCAATACGTCAGCAGATTTTCTATAGAGCTCACCCCAAGCTTTTCGAGTTTCTTGGCTGTTTCCTTGCCAACCCCCTTAATATATTCGACAGAATCACTTAACTTCATATACTATTAGGGTATCATGTCAAACATACCAAAAGGATGGATCAAAAAAGACAATACGCTGATACTCTCATTGAAGTTACCGGATTTCATGCGGGCCATAGCGCTCCTTAATTCTGTCGGAGATATTGCTCAGCAACTGAATCATCACCCAGATATGCTCATACATAATTACAGCGAACTTAAAATTGCTACAACAACACACTCTACCAATAGTCTTACTCAAAAAGATTACGAGCTAGCTCAAAAAACAACTGATTTACTTGAATATCAAGACAAGAAAGAAGATATTCAGAAGAACGGACGCAGTTAGGCATCTTTAATTTTTAATGAGAGCAAAACCGTTTTTACCACGTTTGAGTAGTAAATAACCAATAGGCGCCTTATGTAGCGTACGGTCATCTTGAACGGTTATCTTTTCACCATTTATTGAGACTGCTCCAGATTCTATGAATCTTCTTGCCTCTGAATTTGACTTAGCCAGATTAGAATCTACAAGTGCAGAGATGACATCTTCAGGTTCAACTACAGGAATTTCAGTCGCGAGCTCCTCAATGTCGTCGCTTGAAAGTTCAGCAAACAACCCTGCTCCAAACAGAACCTCGCTCACA
This sequence comes from uncultured Candidatus Saccharibacteria bacterium, assembly GCA_964541305.1. GTDB lineage: Bacteria > Patescibacteriota > Saccharimonadia > Saccharimonadales > UBA7683 > CAZIPE01. Next base: position 115,609 of record CAZIPE010000001.1, read on the forward strand.
CGCTTTACACTTTCAGCTCGTTTTTCACCGTGAACCAACTTAGTCACTTCGTAGGCTAGGTATTTTTGCGCAGAACGTGATGCTCTGTTGGATTCGAAATCCTTCATCAACTCATCATATTCTTCAGGTGGGATTGCGGTATATATCTTAATGTAGTCACCAACGCCTTCATCATCTAAGTTTAGCCAAAACTGATAAAACTTAAAGGCACTAGTTAGTTCTGAATCTAACCATACAGCGCCATCTTCAGATTTACCGAATTTGACACCAGTCGTTTTGTTTACAATTAGTGGTACCGAGTAAACATGGGCTTCTTTTCCGTCTAGTTTCCTGATCATTTCCACGCCAGCAAGGCTATTGCCCCACTGGTCGGCGCCACACACCTGAAGTGTTACGTTTTTACTGCGATATAAATGCAGAAAGTCATATCCCTGAATGAGTGAGTAGCTGAATTCGGCATAGCTTATACCCGCACCGTCTTTGCCGATACGATTTTTCACAAACTCTCGGTCGAGAAGTTGAGTCATTGAAAGATGTTTGCCGATATCGCGCAGAAAATCGAGATAGCCAATATCTTTGAACCAATCGTAATTATCTACTATCTCAAACTCTTGACCAGAAAATACTGTTTTGTACTGCTCAGCAATTGACTGCTTGTTCTCAGAAATTTGCTCGATAGTTAATAGTTCTCTTTCTTGCTTTTTCCCATCTGGATCACCAATTAGACCCGTGGCACCACCTACAAGAAGTATCGGGGTGTAGCCATGCTTCATTAGCACTTTCACCATCATGGCCGAGGCAAGGTTACCTATGGTCATGCTCGAAGCTGAAGGGTCAACGCCGAAGTAAAACGTACGTTTTTCATTGTCTAGTTCGGTAATATCTTTGAATGTCGTCTGGTTTACAAAACCGCGCCAGGTAAGTTCTTCTGAAAGCTTCATTATGTTCCTTTGTTTATCAGATTGCTTATTAGTATAACATTGCACGAAAACACGTACAAAATGCTATAATTAATACCATAAGCATGAGGTATAATTAGAGATATGGCAAAAACTGTTAAGAAGGGCTCTGTGAGAAAGCCCGCTCAACGTAAGGGTTCTCACTCGGTTTACACTAATCTTGCAACTAAGCGCAAGGTAAAGGTAGATGCACGCTCCAGACAAAAAGCAGAATTTCTTGCAACACTTCCAAAATCGCGCATAAAGCGTTTCTTTTACCGTATGCATCCGCGACGCTTCTTTAAATACTGGTTCTCTAAAGAGGGTGGCTTGATGGCACTCAAAATTGGTGGGCTCGGTCTGGCGGCTTTTGTTATTCTTATCCTCACCATTTTCGCAATTTTCAGAAAAGATTTGGCGCTCGGCCCTGATGAACTCACCAAGCGCGTTCAGAGTCGAACGACAAAATTTTACGACCGAACAGGTCAAGTGCTTTTGTATGATCTATATAAGGACCAACAACTGACCTTCGTAAAGCCCGATCAGATCTCAAACAACATGAAATATGCCATGGTGGCTATTGAAGATAAAGACTTCTATAAACATGGTGGTTTTGATGTAAAGGGTATAGCGCGCTCTGTCGTAAACAACGCAAGTGGTGGTGGTAAACAAGGCGCCTCAACCATCACTCAGCAGTTGGCGCGTGTGGTTATTCTTGAAGACAATACTAGTACCGGGCTGGCGGGATACACTCGTAAAATTAAAGAACTCATTCTTTCAATTGAGCTAGAGCGTTCGTATTCAAAAGATGAGATACTTAACTTCTACCTCAACTCCGTCAGCTTTGGGGGCACAGCGATTGGTGTTGAATCTGCTGCTCAACGTTACTTCAACAAGCCTGCCAGTAAGTTGAGCATTGCCGAAGCAGCCTACATTGCGTCCATTCCACAATACCCTACGCTTTATGACAAAAATAATCCTAACTTCGATGCCGAACGCACACTCGCACGGCAACAAACGGTTATAGATTATATGCGTGACCAGGGCTATATTACTGAAAAAGAAGCTACCGAAGCCAAGGAAGTTAAGATTCTCGCCAAAATTAAACCGCTGAAGAATCAACAGAACATCAAAGCCCCTCACTTTGTGAACGAGATTATTAAAGACTTAGAAGGCCAATATGGTGCCGAAAATGTAAGACAAGGTGGCTGGCGCATTACCACAACACTTGATTGGAACATGCAACAACTTGCAGAAAAATCAATTGCAGATAACATTGCTAACGTTGATGCGCGCAATGGAGATAATGCTGCACTTGTTGCCGTTGATGTAAAGACGAATCAAGTACTTGCCATGTCTGGTAGTCGCAACTACACCTTTAAAGGGTACGGCCAAACAAACGCAGCAACAGCCAAATTACAGCCAGGTTCGAGCCTTAAACCATTTGTGTATACCGAGCTATTTGATCAGGGCTCATACGGACCCGGCAGTGTCATACCGGACACCAGACAGGCCTTTTACGGCATTTATCCAAATAACTTCGATCGAGGCTTTAGAGGAAATATTAGTATACGAAGTGCTCTCGCTGAATCTCGTAACTTACCCGCCATGAAAGCTGCACAAATGGTGGGTATGGACAAAGTTATTGAATCGCTTAAGAAGGCTGGTGAAACCGATATCACATGTGGTGTTGAGGGCGAATGTACCAACCCGTTCTTGGCAATCGGCTCAGGTGACGTTAATCTCGACCAACACACGGCCGCCTACGCCACTATTGCACGTGGATATGAAGCAAAACCTCAAACCTCTATTCTTAAAATTGAAAAGCCTAATGGTGAAATTGTTCAGGAATGGAAAGACGCAAAGGGCTCACAAATCTACGGCGACGCCAACCGAGGTGAACAGTTACGTTTCCTTATTAGTAGCATACTTTCTGATGATGTCGCGCGAGCTCCAACCTTTGGCTATGGACAACCTTGGTTCAATACACCTGGCGTGAAGATGGCCATAAAAACTGGTACAACCGATAACTCGAAAGATGGTTGGATGATGGGCTACTCTCCTAAATTAGCTGTAGGTGTATGGGCTGGCAATCATGACGGCACACCAATGGGAACGGCGACCGATCAAAGTACCGGCCCCATTTTTGGTCAGTTCGTAAAGGAAGCTCACGATAAAGTTATGACTAAGCCTCAGTACGGATATAAAGCAAATGAATGGTTCACTCAACCACAGGGTATACAGAAAATGAGAGTGGGGGGAAGGTGGGATATCTTCCAATCTTGGTTTAGAAAACCAAAGGAAAGTAAAAAGAAATTTACTATGGATAAAGTCTCAAAGAAGCTCGCAACGAGCTGTACACCAGCCGATGCCAAGGAGACTATTGAGGTTACTGTAGTAAGCGATCCGAATAGACCTGGTAGTGAAGTTATTGGTACGCCTCCCGCAGGCTACGATATTAAGAACAATGATGATGTACACAAATGTGGTGATAAAAAGCCGTCTGTAGGTGCTATCGGCCTCACAGAGATAGATCCTGATTCCAGAACCTACACTATTACCGCAAGCGTCAGCAAAGGCAAATTTAGTCTCGATAAAGTGGAATTTATTGTCAACGGCCAGGTAGTCAGTTCGCAAAATGCAAAAGGTTCAAGTTACTCAACAACCTACAAGTTCCCCAAAGATGGTACTTACACTATCCGAGTCAGGACGGTTGACGAAGGATACTATCAAGGCGAGAATAGCATTACATCTGTAGTACCTGAAATTGAACCGTAAGTTACTTATCAGAATTTTATAGCTACCGTTTTGTATCACGTCGAGGATCACGTAGTGCCTTGGCGAACATCATCCGCCCAGCTGAAGTTTGCAAGTTACGAGTAAACTCGACTGCCACCACCTTCCCCATCTGATTTGCCGCGTTCTCAACCACTACCATCGTGCCATCATCAAGATAGCCAACACCTTGAGTGCGTTCTTGGCCTTTTTGTACAATCTTAATTTCAGCTTTTTCACCCGGTAAACGTGCAGGACGAAGATTCTGTGCCAGTTCATTTATATTAAGTACTCGAACACCTTCGATCTCAGCAACTTTAAGTAAATTATAGTCGGTGGTATATAAAAGTGAACCTGTCTTTTTTGCTACTTTGACTAGCTTCTCGTCAACACCAGATTCACTCGGCTCGTCATCAGAAATAATTCGGATTTCTGCGTGACGACTATCTTGAAGTTCTTGTATTACTTGAAGCCCAAAACGGGCTCGTTCGCGCTTTAAATGATCCGCCTTGTCAGCCAATAGCTGTAATTCAGCAATCACAAAACGCGGTACCAGCAGTTCCCCTGGTACGAAGCCTGAGCGGACTACTTCTAGTACTCGCCCATCCATCAGTGCGCTTGTGTCGAGTAAAACTCGGGAGTTAGCTTTTGGCGCGCGCTTATGTATGAGCACATACAAGATGCTGATTCCGACAATAAGTGATAGTGATGATATGAGTAGCAATAATTCTGTCATGTGTTTCCTTTTACGATTTTAAATAGGTATTGAGTGCTTCACGTAAGCTCGAAATTGATTGATACGTTGCGAGCGAGGTGTCTGATTTTGGCCCAATAGCCAGCTTAAAGCCAAGCTGTTTTGCCTCTTTAACTCGCTTTTCTATCTGTGGCACGTGGCGAACTTCACCAGAAAGACCCACTTCTCCGAATACTACTGCATCTTGTTTGAGCTTCAAGCCTTTTGCTGCCGATGCAATTGCCATACATACTGCAAGATCCGCTGCCGGTTCAGTTATTTTGATACCGCCTACAATGTTGATATACACGTCTTGCTCGCTTAAATCGAGTTTGGTGCGACGCGATAATACCGCAGTAAGTAGCGTCAAGCGGTTCAAATCAAAGCCCGAGGCGGCGCGCTTAGGGTAGCCAAACGATGTTCTATTCACTAGCGCTTGAACTTCAACCAAAATAGGTCGCGTTCCTTCCATGGCAGCAAGAACAATTGACCCATCTGCCACTTGCCTCTCAGCAAGTAATGTGGCAGAGGGATTCTCAACGGGTAGCAATCCACCTTCTTTCATTTCAAATATCCCCACCTCTGAGGTAGAGCCATATCTATTTTTAACTGCTCGGAGTGTTTTGAATCCACCGTATCTGTCTCCCTCTAAATTCAGCACCACGTCAACGAGGTGCTCCATCAGCTTAGGCCCAGCGATAGAGCCTTCTTTTGTGACATGGCCTACTAGAATAAGGGTAGTATTTGTTTGCTTGGCGACTTGCGAAAGAATATGGGTCGAATTGGTAATCTGACTTACACTACCAGGAGCTGAAGCAACAGCTTGAGAGGTAATAGTTTGAATTGAATCAACAATAATGAGATCATAGTCCCCACTTAAAATTGTTTGAGCAATGTCTTCAGTGCTATTAGAACTAGCGAGCAACACATCTTTATAGTTCTTCGTCACACGCTCAGCTCTGTTACTGACTTGATCAAGCGATTCTTCTCCGCTGACGTAAAGTACTTTTTGCTTCTGTGCGATATTTGCTGCAATTTGCACAAGGAGTGTACTCTTGCCTATTCCTGGTTGTCCTGCCATCAATGACACGCTACCGCATACAAAACCGCCCCCCAGCACACTATCCACATCACTGATAGAGCTTGAGATACGCCCCTTGGTGGTAGTTTTTGATGAACCCGCAGCCGTTGCCTTCAAGTGTGCACCACCGAGTCGGGCAGAAGTCAGATTAACGTTTTGTGGAAGTTCTTCAACAAGACTGTTCCAGGCGCCACAGCTCGAGCATCTTCCCGCCCATTTACTATGTTTGTAGCCACATTCCTGGCAAATAAATTGTGCTGTTTTTTTCGCCATCATCTGACCTACAGTATATCATCTAGCGGAGTGTGGCTTTGGAACTATCAAGCTGATTAGCTAAATCATTCTCAGAAACTGCTAATTCGTTACGGAGCTTGACGATTGAATTATATTCTGTAATTTTACTACGCAGTTCGGTCAAGGAAGCGTTATAGGCTTGCACGGCTTGATTAAAGCTGGGGACGCGCTGGTTATATGCACTAGCGCTACCGGACGATCGCAGTGATTCAAGGGTTTTTTGCAAACTCTCAATCTGAGCGTTTTGTGCTTCAAGCTCTGCATTACCTGAATCAATTTGAGATTTAAGAGTTTTGAGCTGTGCATCGTATGATTCACGCTTACGCTCGAGGTCCGTAAATTTCTTCTGATATTTCTGAGAATAAGCAACGATAGTAGCCCTATCTTTAAAGTACCTGCTGTAATGTTGTTCAAGTTGAGGTGAAAGTTTCTTAAGCTCTGTTCCAAAAATTGAGTGCATTTCATTAAGCAGGTCTTCGGTGCCTGCTTTTTTATACAAGGCAAGCGTCTCCTTAACGCGCGCGTCTGTAACCGTCTGTGCATGCTTTTGCAGTAGTTCGTCTATTTCACGGCGTTCAGCGCTTGAAAGCCGTTCATAAGCAGCGTGGAGCACCTCGTGTGCCGCAGTGACCTGCTGTACGCCATCAAGCTGTGTGTCATCAACTTCGTACACATAAACACGTTGTTTAGTGTAGCAACCGAGTACGATATTGTTCTGCTCGAGCCCACTACACGAACTCCTGAACTGCTTAGCTTCCTGAACTTCACTCTGACTTGCTTGATAGAGAAATTCACCCTCATCAGTCAATTCTAACTGTTTGGCTAATTGTGCTGACTGACTTGAGATATCAGTCGTGTTCACGATATAGAGATCTTTGAGGTGCTGACGATTAGCGTACGCAAGTATGCCACCAGCAATAAGCACTACTATCACCACCCAGGAAAAGATACGCTTATTCACTTAGAAATAGTATCCTTTATGCGTGTTTTTTTAGAAGATGATTTTGGCTTATCGCCTGTCTCCAACTGAAATACCAGTTTTTTCTTTAAGGCCTGTACGGTGATAGTCTGTTCAGTCTTATAGGTGCCAGAGAGCACACCTTCAGCCAGCTGATCTTCAACCTCATCTTGCAATACTCTTCGCAGTGATCGTACGCCGTTGTGGGCATCATAACCCTTTTTGAGCAGCCACTTTTTAGCGCTTGGCTGCACTACTAACTGAAGGGGCGTTGATGTGTGGGCCAGGCGTTGATTGAGATCTTTTATTTGTAGATCAAGTACCTGCCCAGCTTCTTTTTGAGTAAGCGCCCTGAAAACCACTATTTTATCGAGACGATTGATTAGTTCGGGTCGCATTACGCCCTTCAGCTCATCAAGCACTCGTTCTTTATTGCTTTCATGCAAATCATCGAGATTATCCAGATCTTTTTTGGTTTCAGCACGAAACCCAAGTATAGATTCTTTCTGTAAACTCTCAGCTCCTACGTTGCCTGTCATGATTATGACAGTATTAGTGAAATCTACACTTCGGCCTTTGGCATCGGTCAAAACACCATCTTCAAGAATCTGAAGGAGCATATTGAAGATATCGGGATGAGCCTTTTCAATTTCATCAAGCAATATAACGCTATACGGATTACGTCGCACTTTATCAGTCAGCTGTCCGCCGTCCTCGTAACCAACGTAACCGGCCGGTGCACCAACCAAACGAGAGGCAGTGTGTCGTTCGCTAAATTCACTCATATCGATTTTAATTAACGCATCTTTTCGCTCGTATAATTCACGAGCCAAAACGCGGGCTAGCTCAGTCTTGCCGACCCCTGTTGGGCCTAGGAATATAAAAGAACCAATCGGTCGTTTTTTATCACTCATGCCAAGCCGATTGCGCCTTAAGGCACGAGCAACTGATGTGATTGCTTCTTTTTGACCGATGACATAACGAGAAAGACTCTTCTCAAGCTTAAGTAAGTAATTTGCTTCTTTTTTTATCACTTTGTGCGCGGGAATGCCGGTCATTAGTTCAATCGTCTCAGCAAGGTCTGCTTCAGAAAGCGTAAGTTTAGCTCGACCGCGTCCTCGCTGTTTTTCAAGTGTTTTTTCAAGCTCTGCCAGCTTTGTTTTATGTCGTGCTGCCGCCTCAAAGTTTTCATGATCAACCGATTCTGCCAGACGGTGCCGTATGAGCTTAATTTCTTTAAGTAATTTTCGCTGACTCTCGGGGGTTTTGCCTCGCGAGATTCTAATATGAGCGGCAGATTCGTCTAAAAGATCCAGAGCTTTGTCGGGCATGAATCGCTCGCTCAAATACCGATCGCTCAACTCTACGGCCTGATCAATTACCTCATCAGTAATTGCCACACTATGGTGCTCTTCGTAGTGCTTCTTGAGTCCTTTAAGAATCTCGCTGGTTTGTCTGAGTGTGGGCGGGTGGACCATAACAGTTTGGAAGCGACGCTCAAGAGCGCTATCTTTTTCGATACTCTTACGATATTCCTCAATGGTCGTTGCGCCAATAACTCGTACACTTCCTCGTGCCAAAACAGGTTTAAGCATATTTGCTGCATCCATAGAACCCTCGGCTGCACCTGCACCAACAAGCAAGTGTAGTTCATCAATAAACAGCAGTACCGTCGGGTCATTGCTGATTTCATGCATTAACGCCTTTAAGCGCTCTTCAAATTCACCGCGGTACTTTGTGCCTGCAATTAAGCCAGCAAGGTCGAGCATAATAACTCTTTTGTCGAGCAGTTTTTCTGGCACCTGCTCTTTTGCAATTCGCTGAGCGAGGCCTTCCGCAATAGCCGTTTTACCCACACCAGGCTCACCAATAAGCACCGGGTTATTCTTAGTGCGCCGGCTCAATATCGTAATAACACGACGTAATTCTTCTTCTCGACCGATAACAGGATCGAGCTTGTTGGCACGCGCCTCTTCAGTCAGATCCGTTCCAAAATATTCTAGTGCACTCTTGCCTTTTTTCCGTTTCACCTTTGATGCGTTAGCTGGTTGATTAGGTTGCAGATCTTCAAACTCATATCGTTGTTGCTGGAGATACTGTTCGAGATCTACAACTAATTCTTCTACATTAATACTCATATCGCGGAGCAGTACGTTAGCCCGAGCGTTCTTTTGAATTAAGATTCCGTATAAAATATGCTCGGTACCACAGAAGTCTTGGTTAAATTCTTTAGCAATTTCCCAGCTTGTACGAAGCGTCAGCTTTGCCGCTTCACTCAAACCCTTGCTACCGACACTTATAACGATAGATTTAGGAGTTAACTTCAAAGCCGTGCGAGCACGATCAATTGTCACACCAGATGTTTCAAGTAGCTTCGCTCCGACAGAACTTTCTTGGCTGAGCACTCCAAGAAGTATGTGTTCCGTTCCTACATAGGCGCTACCCATACTCCGGGCAATTCCTTCGGCATTTCGAAGAGACAACCGAGCATTTTCAGTCAGTCGTTTGAGGTAATCCTGAAAGTCTGAACTTGCGTGCATGTTCTAATTATACTCCCTATCGCCCATTGTTTCGTTAGTATTGAAAATTTTACGATATAAATTTATAGTCACTCCTACAGTATAGTAAATTAGCACTCTCGATACAAGACTGCTAATCTAATCGCTCTGTGAAATCAGGTTGCGCAGTGAATTTTGGTTCATTTACTCGTTGACCGGTAAACCCATCTCTCGGATGGAAGTATTTGTCCTGAAAGTAGTCTCTTTTAAGACCGTCGAATGCGCAGAGTATATCACCCTGTAATTCCCCTTGTGTAAAATAACTCATAGCTGTCTCTATCTGATCAAGCGTCGATCTATGGTCACGTTCTGTTTCGTTCCGCACCTCATCGAGTGCATAAAAAAATGATCGAGCACGTGCATCTGGGCCAAGCCTGTCAGGTTCATCAGAATACATCACTTCTAGAACTACCGGTACGATATCAACCAGTTCATTGTCGGGATTATCTTGCATAGCAATATCGAGTATTGCACGGTGTAGATGTCCGCCCCAGTTGTCTCTTAGTTTCGGCCACACCCACTCTTCTTCCACAACTTGGCGCATAAAGTCTCTACACTCACCAAACTTTACAAAAGCAACTGGGCTGCAGTTTCGCTCTCTCCAAAGTGAGACTGGATATTCCGTCATATCTATCTACTCTTCGTGGGACTCGATGGCGTCAATTAAGCCGGCCTCGATGTCGTCGCGTCGCTTTGGTTTTGTAGACTTCTTCTCGGCTGGTTTTGAAGGCGCTGGAGCAGGCTTAGGAGCTTCAACTTCAACAGGTTTTTCAGCTGGCTTTTCTTCAACTACTTCAACAACGGGAGCTGGAGCAGGAGTTGCTGATTCAATGTCGAGCTCATAGCCTGTAAGCTTGCTAGCAAGTCGTACGTTTTGACCACCCTTACCAATAGCAATTGAAAGCTGATCTTGTGGGACAAGCACTCGGGCATGTTTACCAGATTCGTTAATTTCAACACGAGTTACTTCTGTTGGTGAAAGTGCGTTTTTAATGTACGTTTCAGAGTCTTCAGCAAATGTGATGATGTCAATCTTCTCCTGTTCACCAATCTCCTGCATAACAGCCTGTACGCGAGTACCGTGACCACCAACGAAGGTGCCCACTGGGTCAACACCCGGAACGGTAGAAGCAACTGCCAGCTTGGTGCGCATACCTGCTTGACGTGCGATACCTTTAATTTCAACAGCACCACTTTCCATTTCTGGCACTTCTTGTCGGAAAAGGAACTCAATGAACTTATCGTTAGCTCGCGAAAGCACCAGCTGAGGACCTCTGAATTCGCGTTCAACATCTTTTAGAAATACTTTTACACGTGCACCGACGCCGTAGTATTCACCAGGTATCTGTTCGCTAGCAGGTAGAATCCCCACTGCTTTACCAAGATCAATACGAACTATGCGAGGCTCAACACGTTGGACAGTACCAACAAGCACGGTACCGATCTTATCTTCATATTCGTTCATGATGATCTCACGTTCTGCTTCACGTAGACGTTGTAAGATGACCTGCTTCGCTGTCTGAGCTGCAACACGACCAAAAGTAGTAGGATGCTCGGTAATTTCAATCACATCACCGACTTTCGCATCTTTTTTATGTGCTTTTGCCTGCTCAACTGTCATTTGCTGAGCATCGTTTTCAACCGCATCACCTTCGACTACATCGTAGCTTGTAACGGCCGTCATGTCGCCGGTGTGATGATTTAGTATTACTTTTACATTCTGCTCTCGTTCACCGTAATCTTTGCGGTACGCAGCTGCTAGCGCCTGCTCGACAGACTCGGCTACGATATCTTCAGGAAGATTCTTTTCTTCAGCGATTTGTTTAATTGCTGTTATTAATTGTTTTATTTGTAGTTCCATTTTATGTTTCCTTTCGTTTTAAAATGAATGTGGTTCTAAGATGAAAAACGCCGACCTGCTGGCCGGACTGTACATGCCTATTATACTCCCTGGGAATAATGAGTCAACCTAACCCTCTGCAAAATATGGCATCTCATTAGCTGAAAAAGCTGACATACTGACCATGCCCAAAGCAATCTGGTCTTCCGCACGCTTAACTCTCATTGACGCGATTTCACCATAAGACTCAGCAACGACCGTCTCTGCAAGCGCAACACCAAAACCTTCTCTAGCAGTAAATAACAGTAGTGCCCTCCCCGATAACCTGAGCAGACCATCCGGAGTATCTTTTTCAGAAAAGCGTTCCACTAATAACCCCGTTGATATCTGAACTACTCCGCCAACATCTCCTCTGGATCTTATGGCTATACCACGAAATTTCGTGCTTGCCTGATCACCAGGCATTACTACAGAAGCAAGGTCACAAAGAGCCTCTGAAAGTATTGGGGATGCCCAATTACTCATGACGAGACCCTCGGGGTCACTTCGACTCACAATCACCATATCTCTTTCACTCATGAATATATAGTATATCATTTTGTCGTATATGTCAATACTTTATACTAGTGCCTATGATTAAAAAACTACACGATCTTTTCAAGCCAGAAAACTATGACCTGCACCTCGACATCAACACCAAAGATTCTGAGTTTTTTGGTATTGTTGAAATTTCAGGTGAGCTTGCCTACGAAAGTTCCATGGTAGAGCTTCACTCAAAAGACTTGAAAATAATCTCGGCGACCATTAACGGTGATAAAGCCTCTGCAAGCTTTGGAGCCCACGACACACTAAAGCTTCAAAACGAGAAGGAGCTTAAAGCAGGACAGATTAAGATCAAGGTTGAATTTTCTGGAACAATCACCGATCACATGCATGGTATATATCCTTGTTATTTTAACTATGAAGGAAAGCGCAAAAAACTTATTGCCACACAGTTTGAAAGTCATCATGCACGCGAAGCATTCCCTTGCGTAGACGAGCCCTCAGGTAAAGCAACTTTTGATCTCGAGTTTGCAACCAATGCGAACGAGACCGTACTTGCAAACACCCCTGTTAAAAAACAACGTACCGAACATACACGGCTCATAACACGCTTTGAAACAACGCCAAAAATGAGTCCGTATCTTCTTGCGTTTGTTACCGGCGAGATGATCAGCGTAGAAGCTAAAACTAAAAGTGGCATAACGGTAAAGAGTTGGGCCTCAAAAGCGCAAGATCCGAGCTTTCTAAACTTTTCGGTATCAGAAGCAGTTGCGTATATTGATTTTTATGAGGAATACTTCGGTGTAAAATACCCACTTAGCAAATGCGATCAGGTAGCGTTACCTGATTTTGAGAGCGGTGCAATGGAAAACTGGGGCTTAATTACCTACCGCGAATCGGTCATGCTTGATAACCCCACCAACCCTTCGCTCAGTACACGACAGTACATTGCCATTGTGACTGCTCACGAGCTCGCCCATCAGTGGTTTGGGAACTTGGTGACCATGAAGTGGTGGGATGACTTGTGGCTCAACGAGAGTTTTGCAAGCATTATTGAATATATTGCTGTTGATCGCATACATCCTGAATGGCATATGTGGGAAGATTACGTCTCAGCCGACGCAATCAACGCCACGAACCGTGATGTGTACTTAGATGTTCAGCCGGTTCGTGTTGAAGTAAATGACCCTGAAGTTATTCATACAATTTTTGACCCTTCAATTGTCTACGCTAAAGGGGGTAAATTATTGAAAGCCTTACATGACTTTATTGGTGAAGATGCATGGCGTAAAGGTTTAAAACAGTATTTCAAGACGCACGCCTACAGCAACACTACGGGAGATGACCTATGGGAGGCACTTGCCGAAGCATCTGGTGCAGATGTTGCAGGGCTTATGAATACCTGGCTTGAACAGCCCGGGCTACCAAAGGTGAGTGTTACCCAGCACGGCCACGGGGTTGAACTAGAGCAGAAGCGACTACTACTTGATGGAAGCGATGGTGACTCAACCTGGATTATCCCTCTCGCAAACGGGAAAGAAGTTACGATGTTGGCGACAGCCTCTCAATCAGTAGAAATGAAAGATGATAACTGGGTCATGCTCAATCATAGTGGGATTGGGCACTTCGTCACCGACTACACCGTTCCAGCACACAAAAAATGGATTGCTCAGCAGATACATAACCCAAAACAACCCAGCACCTGGAAGATTGCGCGTTTGAATGAGTTAATTATGTTAGCTCGCCACGGTGATACTGATTTGACCGAAGCTTTGAATGGTATTGAGGGCAGTTCCGGTGAACAACGGGCGGCGGTATGGTCACAAATTGCGACGGTTATCGGACATGCCAGAAACTTAACCGAGGGCGATAAAGAAACACGCTATAAAATACGTACTTGGATGTATAACTTAGTTGAAGATCATTACGAAAAGCTCGGCTGGGACTATAGTGAAACAGAAGACAGTAACACCACACACCTGAGAACGACCGTACTTAGCATAGCGATGGGTTCGCGCAACGAACAAGCAATAAAAAAAGCCCTTGAGATCTACGCACTAACGTCAGATATAGCTAATCTTCCTTCTGAAATACGAACAAACATTCTCGGAGTAGCGGTACGACGCAGTAAAGATCCTGATGTGGCGCAAGAGTTGCTGAAGATATACACCGCATCTCACAGCGCTGAACTGCGCAGTGATATCTGCGTAGCCCTTACTTCAACACACAAAAAAGAAGACTACACTCACCTCATTTCACTCATGACCGACACCACTATCGTACGGACACAAGATACCATACGCTGGTTTGTGTATTTACTCAGAAATCGCCATAGTCGTGATGCAACCTGGCATTGGTTAAAAGAAAATTGGAGTTGGATTGAAAAAACCTTCGGAGGAAGTAAAAGTTATGATGATTTTGCACGCTACAGCGCCAGTATATTCAACACTGAGGAGTGGCTTAAGCGCTACATCGCGTTCTTTTCAGACAGGCAGTCCGATCCTACGCTAAAGCGAACCATTGCCATCGGCATTAAAGAGATTGAAGCGCGTGTTGCGTGGCGTGAACGAGATGAGCCGAAAATTGTATCTTGGTTTGAAAAACGTTAAGTTCTTACGTTAAGCTTGGCTCAAAGCGGGCTACAACAAAGTCTGAAGCTACCTCTACTCCTGAAAGCTCCCAATCACCTTCGTAGTTATGCTCTTGCACCCAGCACTGAGCAGCAAACTGCATTTGATGTAGTTTTTTGGGTGTAATATATTCTAACCCACCACCTTGATTTTCCGTACTTCTATATTTCACTTCAACAAAATAGGCTACATTATCTCTCCTCGCAATGATATCAATCTCACACATTCGTGTGCGCCAATTTCTTTCAATAATTGCAAACCCATTTTCAATTAAATAGTCGCACGCAGAAGATTCTGCCTGATTACCAACCTCGGTGCTCACAACAAGGCCTTAATTGGTTTGTATGATTGTCTGTGAATCTCAGTTACACCGTGCTCCTGCAGTGCACTACGATGCAATCGTGTTCCGTAGCCAACATGTTTTTCAAAAGAATAGTTCGGGTATTTTACGGCAATTTCTTTCATGTAACTGTCGCGTGCCACCTTAGCGACAATTGAAGCGGCAGACACAGCAGGTACGGTGTCATCAGCTTTAATCAAAGCAGTAGTACGAGGTATGTCAGAAAGAAAGTTATAGTTACCATCAATTACTATTTCAATATCATAATAGTCAATTTGTTCGAGCGCCCTTCGCATGGCCAGTCTCACGCTTTCGGTCAGACCGAGAACGTCAACCTCTTTTGCATCAACCCAGCCTACGCCAATTGCGTGGGCATTTTTTTGAATCTCTACATTGAGTAGGTTTCGCTTACGTTCAGATAACTTTTTAGAATCTTTCAACCCATTAATCGCCGTCACGTCATCCATTAGTACTGCCGAGGCCACTAGAGGCCCCGCCCAACAACCTCGCCCCACTTCATCAATGCCTATAATCATAGGTTAGATTATAGCAATAGTGAGACTACTCTACTTAGCTTCGGCTTGTTTGTGAGCTTCTTCTACTGCCTTTGCTTTTGCTTCAAGCTTGGCTTCTTCTTCAGCTTTTTTAGCTGCTTCAATTTCGTGTTGCTTTTCAGCTTCAAGTTTCAGCTTCTCTTCTTCTGCTTCTGCTTGTGCATCATGAACGTCGTTCACTGCAGATTTATCAAAATCAACACTTGAAAGTCGAGCACTCTTACCGCTACGGCTACGCATGTAGGTAAGATAATTGCGTCGAACTTTGCTTCGCTTTACTACTTCAACTTTCGTAATAGTAGGGCTGTGAAGAATAAAGCTTTTTTCGACTCCAACGCCACTTGCAATACGTCGTACGGTGATGGTACTGGTGAGACTGTCTTTTCGGTCAGTACGAATAACGAGTCCTTCAAAAATCTGGACGCGCTCTTTGTTGCCTTCTTTAATTTTTTGGTGAACTTTTACCGTATCACCGCTACGCACGTCGACGACCTGCTTTTTCTTAAATGAAGATTCAATTTCTTTAATAACTGATTGCATAACCAAACAACTTTACCTTATCTTTACTATTTTTGCAATTAGCACTATCTTATCACATCTGTTAATTTAACGCAACGGGTAGGCAATATCTTAATTGAACCTTATACTAGGTACTTATGGACGAAATATCGCAAAAAGCACTGGAGATACATAAAAAACTTCGTGGAAAGATCGAGGTAACATTAAAAGATAAACTCGACAAACCCGAGAAATTAAAACTGTACTACACCCCTGGCGTTGGCGCAGTGAGTTCATACGTTGCACAGCACCCTGAGGAAGCTCGTGACTACACCTGGCTCAATAACTCAGTTGCCGTCGTGTCTGATGGCTCAGCAGTACTGGGACTCGGCAATATTGGACCTCTCGGCGCTTTACCAGTTATGGAAGGTAAATGCATGCTTTTCAAACAGTTTGCGGGCATTGATGCTGTTCCAATAGTTCTTGATGTGCACAGTGCCGATGAGATCGTTTCAGCGGTTAAAGCAATTGCGCCAAGTTTTGGTGCCATTAATCTTGAAGATATTGCAGCACCAATTTGTTTTGAAGTTGAAGAAAGACTGAAAGAAGAGCTGTCCATTCCTGTCATGCACGATGATCAACACGGCACCGCCATCGTGGTGTTAGCTGGGCTCATCAATTCTATGAAAGTGGTTGGCAAGAATCTTTCGGACTGTAAAATTGTCTTAGTTGGTGCAGGCGCAGCCGGAGTGGCCGTTGCTAAACTGATTCAGCTCTACGCACAGCCGACTATTATTGCTGTGGATAGTAAGGGAATCGTGGAATCATCAAGAACTGACTTAAATAGTGAGAAGCAACTTCTTGCAGGCTTTTCGCAGAACACACAACCTGGCTCCCTCGCCGATGCCCTGCAAAATGCAGATGTCTTTATCGGTGTCTCACAACCAGGCTTACTGACACCTGATATGATTCGAACAATGGCGAAAGATCCTGTTGTATTTGCTCTCGCCAACCCGGTGCCTGAAATTATGCCGGAAGAAGCGCTTGGTGCTGGCGCAAAAGTAGTTGCTACCGGAAGAAGCGACTTTCCCAACCAGGTAAATAACGCTCTCGCCTTCCCTGGAATTTTCCGCGGAGCGCTAGATAACCAAGTTGAGAAGATAACAGACGAGCACAAAATCGCAGCCGCAGAGACAATAGCCGGGCTCGTCAAAACTCCAACCCCGAGTGAAATTATTCCCTCAATATTTGCTGATGGTCTTACGAAACTGATTGCGGACACAATCAATTAGTTACAATTTGTAAACGTTGTTGAGCCTATAGTATTTGAGGTACAGTTCAATGACTGCTTGGGTTTATATGTATTTCCAACATAGTTAATGGCTGCTTGCCTTAGTTCATTGTATTCATCAACGAGATCATTATATTCATCGCTCGAGACTGTTGATGCACTAGCCTCATTGTATGCCTCATCATGACCCACACTTCTTCCGCTTTGGTAACCAGCACTCCAGCTTTTATCGCTACCGGTTGCGTATCCCTGTTTATATGATGTGTATCCGACAACTATAAGTATTCCAGAAACAATAATAGCGCTTACAGTCTGTGAAGTATTTTTACCTTTAGTGCTCATATTTTGAATTATATCACGCGATTTATTTCTTCGAGAGTAGTGATACCCTGGATACACTTTAAAATACCGTCTTGGTACATGGTGAGCATACCTTGCTGTTGCGCTTGAGCTTCAATTTGCGGTGCTGAGGGGATATTGTAGGGGTCTTTTAAGAGCGCTTGAATTTCGGGCGTGATTATCAGCTCTTCTAGAACGGTCACCCGACCTCTATAACCGAATTGGTTCTCTTCTGACTTACCTGGTTTGTATAGTTTTACTGTAGCAAGATCAGGTTTTTCAACTGAATCCGGCAAATCTTTCAGTGAATCTTCAAGATGTTTTTTAAGCGCGGCATCAGGCTCATATTCTATTTTTGTTGCGTCATCAAGTCGACGCACGAGTCGCTGACTTATAATCAACTTTATTGCTGATATAAGTATCGGGTTTTGCCCAATCATATCAATCATGCGCGTAAACGCCTCTGCAGCAGAACCGGCGTGAAAGGTGGAAAGTACAAGATGACCCGTAATCGATGCCTGGAGGGCGGTACGAGCCGTGTCAACGTCTCTAATTTCACCGACCATGACAACATCGGGGTCAAGTCGTAGAACCGCTCGAAGCTTGTTAGCAAAACTATCGCCTTCACGAGTGGAAACCGGAATCTGGCTCATGCCGTCCAGCCCATATTCAACAGGATCCTCAAGTGTCAGAATCTTTCTTTCTGAGGTGTTTAAACGTTGAAGAATTGAATACAATGTCGTCGTTTTACCCGAACCAGTCGGACCCACCATCAAGACCATGCCTCGAGGATGTGAAATCACTTCATCAATCGGCACACGCTCGCGTTCAGTTAAACCAAGGTTATCGAGATTCAAAAGCTCTGTGTCCATGTTAAACAAACGTAGTACTGCGTCCTGGCCGTACAGCGTAGGCACCGTTTCAATACGCATGTTTAGCGTTTTTGTGGTGCCATCAGCACCCGTTATCTCTTGACTCAAATGTCCCGTCTGGGCATCAGGTGCAGAGGTTGATATATTTGCTTTTACGGCTATCGATTGTTGAATTTGGCGATACTTCATATGGGTAACAACCGCAATAAGGTGCAAGGCCCCATCAATACGCAGCCGCAAACGTACTCCCATTTTTGCTGTTTCAAAGTGAATATCTGAGGCAGTCAGCTTATCGGCCTGATTTATGACGTATTCCAAGATGTCGTCAGATTTAACACCTTCGAGTGTCTCTGATACTTTTTTGAGGTTCTCACTTGCACCTTCAGTTTTAATACTGATGTCATCGTACACCACCTCTTTGGGCGGGTCGTGACGTAGCATAAATTCTTTGTAGCCACTTTTTGAGATCATGACAAATTCAATAATCTTGTCAATAAACCTCTCGCGTAACTCTCTGAGCGTTTGTTGCGGGGTGTCTATGGTTATTGCAAAGGTATATCCCGTACCGGTGTCATAGAGTGGGATTAGTTTTTTTTCGTACATCTCTTCAATCGTTAGCACATTCCGAACCAAAGGGGTGTCTTTAAGCGTACGGCTATCAACGTACTGAAGTTTGAGCAGTGTCGCACGTTGTCTCGTGCTACCCTCATCGGTCTCGCGAAACTTGACCTGGTCGCCTGAAGTATTAAAAGCCATAACCGTTATTATACTGTACTGTGGCGTATCTCGTCATCCCTAAAGTACAAAAGTCGCGTATACTGATGCACATGAACGTTATTCTTGTAGCCCATGATATACGAAGCACCCACAATGTCGGAGCATTTTTCCGCACCTGTGACGGGCTTGGTATTTCAAAGATTATTTTTAGTGGCTACACGCCGTTCCCTGCGTTTGAAGGTGATAGTCGTCTGCCTCATTTCGCCGATAAAATAACCCGACAAATTCACAAAACCGCTCTAGGAGCTGAATCAAGTGTACTCTTTGATGTATTCAAAACGATGGAAGAGGCGCTCGCCAGCCTCAAAGAATCCGGTGTTACTCTGGTTGCGTTAGAACAAGAAAAAAATAGTTTAAGTCCTGAAACAATACGCCAAAAACTCATCAAGACTAATCGAAACAAAACAGTCGCTCTTATTGTAGGCAACGAGATACATGGTGTTGACAACGAGACCCTTAAGGACGTTGACTACATTATGGAAATTCCGATGCATGGCACCAAGGAGTCACTCAATGTCTCGGTTGCCACTGCTATTGCTCTGTACGAGCTGACCCGTACTACTTGAAAACTATGCATTCTGGCTGAAAAACATCTTTAAGCTTATCTTGAAGGTCGGTATCTGTGGTGATACTAAACGGCATCTTGAGTGCTGTCTTTTTGCTATCTTCTCCAATAACCAAAATAAGTTCGTGATCCCCTGGGTGTTCACCGGCCAGTTTTTTCAGTGATAATAATTTTTCGTGATCTTGAGGATCCTTAAGATGGACATACAGCTTAGGTTGTGATGCATGTGTTGGCGAGACCACTGGAGATTGAACGGGCTGTTTCATTTCTTTCTTTTCTTCTGGTTTTTTCGGTTTCGGTGCTTTAGGCTTCTTGCCAGTTGGTTTATAGGCGTCAACATCTTCCTGGGTGATTTCTTTAAGATCATCAACCATTAATTTCACTTCATCGCTCAGCCCACCATCACGGTCCTTGCAGTTTATTTTGCCTTTTACTACCACAATCTTATCTTGAACCAACGAATCTTGCACTGCGTCATATGATTTAGGAAAGACAATTAACTCCATATCACCAGATTTATCTTCAAGCTTAACAAAAGCCATTTTAGAACCGTTCTTAGTAGTAATATTTCGGACGGAATTTATCACACCACCAATAGTAGTGGACTTATTGTCCATTGCAGAAGTCAAACTTGTAATGGGAACGGCGTTTTCTTCAAAATAGGCTCCGTAC
The DNA here is from genome assembly GCA_964541305.1 of uncultured Candidatus Saccharibacteria bacterium. Lineage (GTDB taxonomy): Bacteria > Patescibacteriota > Saccharimonadia > Saccharimonadales > UBA7683 > CAZIPE01. The sequence goes on from CAZIPE010000001.1 coordinate 135,867, forward strand.
GGATCAAGTGGATGAGATGAAAGATACAGCCCAAGCAATTCACGCTCCCAAAGTAGCATTTCCCTTTCCGATGACTGTTCAGGCGCCGTTTCAAACGTAAACTGTGGAGCAACGCTTGGCGCAGCATCGTCAAGCCCACCAAAGATATCAGCCTGATTGGTTTCTTTTTCTTTATGAATTTTTGAACCTAGCGCCAAAATACCATCGAGGTTGTACAGTAAATCACCACGACTTTTTCCAAGACTATCAAACCCGCCCGATTTTATGAGACTTTCCCATACTTTGCGATTCACTTTTCGAGTATCGACGCGTGTAACGAAATCATTGATATCCTTGAAAGTGCCACCCTCTTCACGTGTAGCAATAATCTCTTCTACCGCGCCAGTTCCGACATTTTTAATAGCGCTCATACCAAACCGAATCTGTTTTTTATCAGGCACTACTGCAAATTCGACGAACGATTCATTCACATCGGGTTGAAGTACTTCAAGGCCCATGTGCTGACATTCCGTAATTTCAATGCTAAGACGGTCGATATCGTCAGCATCACTCGTCATAAGAGCCGCCATAAATGCATCAGGATAGTGCGCCTTTAAGTATGCCGTCCAGTAGGCAATTAAGCCGTAACAGGCTGCGTGAGACTTATTAAAACAATAGGCTGCAAAATCTTCTAACTGCTTCCAGAATCGCTCCATGAGGTCTCGTGATATACCTGAGTGCTTTTCACCACCCTCAATCATTTGGTCTTTCATTTTTGCCATTAGCTGAGCATTTTTTTTACCAATTGCCTTGCGCAGGGTATCCGCCTGGCCACCCGTAAATCCGCAGACTTCTTTAGATATCTGCATAACCTGCTCTTGATAGACCAGGATTCCGTAGGTATTGATTAAGGAGTTTTCCATACTCGCATGCGGGTAGGTTATCTTCTTTTCGCCGTGCTTTCGTGAAATAAATTCGTCTATAAACTGCATTGGTCCTGGGCGGTAGAGTGCGACCATAGCAACAATATCTTCAAAAACTGTAGGTTTGAGTTGACGCAGGTAGCGCTTCATGCCAGCTGACTCAAGCTGGAAGACGCCCGTCGTGTCGCCCTTCTGAAATAGTTCAAACGCCTTCTCATCATCAAGCGGTATTTCATCTAGATCGATTGCCGAACCATAGACTCGTTTTATGATTCTCAGAGCATTACGCAGAATGGTCAAGTTAGAAAGACCCAAAAAATCCATTTTAAGTAGGCCCAGGTCTTCTACTGGCCCCATGGCATATTGCGTCGAAACAACCCCTTTTTGAGCCATTTCGAGTGGCACAAACTTAACGATGTCGTCTGGTGCAATCACCACACCCGCCGCGTGTACACCATGTGAGCGAATAGTACCTTCAAGCCGAACCGCCAGATCAATAACTTGTTTTGTCGTGGCATTATTCTCGTATTCAGCCTTGAGGTCTTTATCATTTTTTATGCTTTCCGCTAGTGGAATGTGTCTGCCTTGCACTGGTGGAGGAATTAGTTTTGCGATTCTATCTGCTTCAGCGTATGGCACTTGTAGTACTCGAGCCACATCTCGAATTGCCGCTCGGGCTGCCATGGTTCCAAAGGTCACAATATTCGCAACCCTATCACGACCGTACTTTTCAGCGCAGTATTCTATCACCTCGTTACGACGTGTGTCTTGAATATCAATATCAATATCAGGCATGCTGATACGATCAGGGTTGAGAAATCGCTCAAACAGAAGATCATACTTCAACGGGTCGAGTTCAGTGATACGCGTAGAGTAAGCCACGATTGAGCCCGCCGCCGATCCACGGCCAGGGCCAAAAACTATTCCCTGATCTTTGCCCCAATTTATAAAATCAGAGACAATTAAAAAGTACCCGTTGAAGCCCATTTTGTCTATCACCTCGAGTTCATATGTGGCACGCTCAAGAATATCTTTGGGAAGCGTTTGCATCGCTTCTTCTTGGGTGATGCGTTTCGAGCGCGCTTCTTCAACACCTCCGTAACGCCACGCAAGCCCTCTATACACTAGTTTGTGAAGGTATGATTTTTCATCTTCTCCTTTTGGTACGGGAAACTTTGGAATCAATATCTTTCCCAGATCTAACTCCACATTACATCTGTCTGCTATAGCTTTGGTGTTGGTAATAACGTCTGGATGTTCATCTGCCCAACGAGCAATAATTTCTTTAGGATCAGTAACATGTAGCTCGAATTCTTTGAGACTCATCCTATTTTGGTCGGACAAAAAAGCCCCTGTTTGAACACACAACAAGATCTCGTGCGCCTCTTGATCTTCATGTTGCAAGTAATGTGCATCACACGTCACGACAACGGGAATATCTAACTTTTTGGCAAGTTCAAATAGCTTTTTATTAACTTTCACCTGTTCATCCCAGCGGCTCGGTGCATCAGGATGGCCATGGTCTTGTACTTCAATGTAGTAGCGGTCTCCAAACACCTTCTTGTACCAAGTGGCTGTCTCATAGGCTTGTGCATCTTGATTGTTGCGTAGATAATCCCCGATTTCACCACCTATACAACCCGAGAGAACTATTAGACCTTCGTTATATTTTTCAAGTAAATCATGGTCAATCCGTGGTTTAAAATAGAAACCATCCAGATTAGCAATAGTGGAAAGTCGCATTAGGTTTTGATACCCCTGATTGTTCATGGCTAGTAATATAAGGTGATATCGCGCCTTATCGACACCAGGTTCTTTGTCGAGATGTGTTCGGTTAGCAACGTAGGTTTCCATACCGATAATTGGCTTCATATCTCGATCTTTTGCTGCCTTGTAAAACTCAATCGCACCCGAAAGCGTACCGTGGTCGGTAATAGCAACGCTTTCCATGCCCATTACCTTCACGCCATCAAGCATTTGTGGTACTTTTTGCAGACCATCAAGAAGACTATAGTGGGTATGATTATGCAAATGAACATACTCACTTGGTTTAATTTTTACTCCATCAGCACTCATCATCTTCTAGTATAGCGTATACTAGAGTTCTGATATGGTAGGTAATTCACTCAGCTCACTTAAGCTCGTACATATGCGCTCACACGTACATGGCGATTTCACTTTTGATGAAAATGTTAATGCTATTGTTGGTCTGAATGGCAGTGGCAAAACGACTCTACTTGAAGCGATGTATGTACTACTACGTGGCAGTAGTTTTCGTGGCACTACAGCTGAAATGATACGATGGGGTGAACATTCAATGGCACTCGAATTGACAGTTACAAACTCGCAAGATAGTAACACTATCCGACGCTTACATGTTAATCTGCCTGAAAATAATACGCCCATCAAAAAATGGGTCGTTAACAACAATACGTCGGCTCGACTGGCGCCACGAGATAAACTTCCTGTGGTACTTTTTGAGCCCGATATAGGCAGAATGATTACCGGTTCTCCAGAGCGCCGACGTCATTATTTAGACAATCTCGCATCTCAACTCGATCCACATGTTGCGCAGGCACAACTTCGCTTCGAGCGTGCTCTTAGGCAGCGCAACCTGTTACTTAAGTCACTCGACCCACATCACATTACTAAGACTCAGAATGATCAGTTGTTCGTCTGGAATATGCAGCTCGCCACACTAAGTGAAACGCTAGTTACAGGCCGTCAAGAAGTGCTAGTAGCGCTCCAAAAAGATATCAGCTCGCAGTACAAAATACTGGGTGGTGATGATCACGTTCTCCTTACCTACCAGAGTAGCGTAACAGACCAAGCTAACTTGTATGCAAATCGCCTTCTTCAATTTTTTGAAACATCTTTGATGCGCGATGCAATTGTTGGCCATACTAGTTTTGGCCCACATCGGGACGATATTGAAATTCGACTCGCAGACCAACCTGCTAAAGAGCGTGCATCTCGCGGTGAAATCAGAACAATTGTTCTAGCCTTAAAACTACTAGAAGCCGAGCTACTCCGTAAAAAGTATACTAAGAGTAACGTTCGCCCGGTTCTGCTTTTTGATGACGTACTGAGTGAGCTCGATTTGCATCACCAAGCACAGATACTCTCTGGCTTCAAAGACTACCAAGTCTTTATTACGACAACAGATGCCCACACCCTTACTCCAGGAACGTATACTATCGCTTTGTAGCTACTGGATGTAACTTGGCTATTTGACTTGGATTGATTTTTCTATAGACTGCCGTGCATTATCAATGAGCGGAACCTCATCAAACTGAGCAAGAATACTTATGACAATCGTTGAGACTATAGCAATCCCAACAATCGTACCCATGCTAAAAAATATACCTCTCATGAAGTTAGCAAAGTACAAATGTTTTTTGCTCACATACCCTGCAGCGAGCAGATACTCCAATGCTTCAACTGCCGCCTTTGTATCAAGGTTATTCGGTGTTCCGTTGATTGGCTTGGATAGTTTATTCAAAATCACCCTCACTCAAAAATGGATCGTTTACGTTACCGTCGAAGTCATGTATTTCAGGCATGTCTGGTAAAAAGTTCGCAGCTATCAACGTGAGCGCACCGACAGCAATTCCAACTCGCAGTGCTACGCTAAATAGCCTTTCAGAAAAACTATGATGATCTTCTACTGGCACGTGTTGCGCGTCTGCAGTGATCATGCTCAGACTACAAACTCTTTACTTTTGCTACTATTTTTTTACGAAGTGCCTCAAAATCTTGCATGAGCTGGTCAATAGTGGCGTCGTCATTATCATCATCACCGCTTTTAATTGAGGTGATTGCCGTCTTTACGCGCGCCTTTAATTCTTCTGCCTTGACACTTAGTTCCTTCAGTTCTTCTTTCGCTTTACCTTGTAGTTCACTAGCCTTCTTCATCGCTTGCTCGGAAAGCTTCCCAAGTTCTTTGTGGGCATCTTTTAGCTTGCGTTCTGCTGCACCTTTTACTTCTTTGGCTTTTTCTTTGATATCTTGACGAGTTTCTTTACCACTTTTGGGTGCAGTCAGCAGGCCAGTTACAACGCCTGCAACGGCTCCTACAAGTACTCCAATTCCGAATTTACTTCCTTTTGACATTATTCGTCCTCCTTATTGTGTTTCTTTACTGCATTGCTAATTTGGTCTGCAACAAACTTTGCGACTACAGCAGGTGCTGCGGCTGTTTTCATGGTTGCTGCTACTGAACCAGCATCTTTTACAAGTTGGCTTGCTTTATCAGAAATTTCTTTTACGTTTTTCATGAACTTTACAAGGTACACCAAAACGATAATTCCTAGTAGAAGAAAGATTGCCAGAAAGACCGATAAAATAATTACGAGTATGTCATATGAATCCATGTTCACATTCTACCATTTTTAGTACAAAGCTTCAATCTAGCTAACGTTTAGTTGCTTTTTAATTATCTGCTGAGCCAGGCCGGGGTTAGCCTGTCCTTTAGATTTTGCCATTACCTGGCCAACCAAAAAACCAATTGCTTTCATTTCACCGTTTTTGACGTCTTGTGCAGCTTGCTCGTTCTCCACTAGCACTTCACTCACAATTGCTTCAATAGCTCCCTCATCTGATACTTGAATAAGATTTTTCTCTTTAGCCAAGGTTTGAGGATCGGCTCCGCCCAGCACTGCTAGAAGAATTTCCTTGGCAGCAGTTGAGCTGAGCTGCTTCTCCTCAAACATACGTGCGAGTTTCTGTACTTCATCGGGATGTGAAACAGCTTCCTCCCACGTTAAATCACCCTCACTCACCGCTCGCAGGACATCGCTCGTGAACCAGTTAACTACAGTCTTAGCGAGTCGTGGCTCGAGCGAAACAATAAATCGAGCAACCTGAGGCTCTTCTAGAATAGTTTCAATCTGTGAATGTTCGAGATGTAATGTTGATAGAGTGGCGCGAAGTTGAGGTGGTAGATCTGGCACTAATTTTTTAGCTCTAGCGATATACTCATCCGTTAGAACGATGGGTGGAATATCGGGCTCCGGCATGTACCTATAATCGTGAGCATCTTCTTTTGTGCGCTGAGAAAAAGTTTTTTGCTTAGCATCATCCCAGCCTCTTGTTTCCTGAACAACCTCGCCTCCACTTTCGAGTAGCTCAATTTGTCGATTAACTTCAAAATCTACTGCTTTTTCAACAGCCCTGAAACTATTGAGATTCTTAGTTTCACTGCGAGTTCCAAGTTTCGCGTGATCTTTGCTCACAGATACATTTACATCAAAACGCATGTTTCCGTGATACAAATCTACGTCACTTACGTCAGCATATTTCATAAGTAGGTAGAGTTCATGCGCATAGGCTCTTGCTTCGACTGCTGAGTGCATATCTGGTTCCGAAACAATCTCGAGAAGTGGTGTTCCGGCACGATTAAGATCAACCAGACTGTAGTCTTTACCGCTTGGGTGTGAGGATTTTCCAGCATCTTCTTCAAGATGAGCTCGAGTGATACCGATTCGCTTTGTCTCGCCATTTACCAAAATATCTACATAACCACCAAGTATAATTGGTTCTTCGAACTGACTAATCTGATAACCTTTCGGAAGGTCGGGATAAAAATAGTGCTTTCTATCGAATTTGCTAAATTTTTGTGGCTCGGTATTCAGCGCAAAAGCAACCTGGGACGCCAAGTCAATCACTTTTTCATTTAATACTGGCAACGCGCCTGGCATACCAAAACTGACATGACCTACTACGGTATTTGGCTGAGCATCCCGAGCATCGTTTATCTCACTCGAGAATAATTTTGTTGTTGTCTTGAGCTGCACGTGACACTCAATGCCAACGGTTGTAGTGTAGCTATCTTTTACCTCGGCAGAAATCATAGTTGTAGCTCCTGAAATGTGTGAGCAATTTGCAGTAATTCATGGTCGTTTCGTTGTGGGGCCATAAGCTGTAAACCGACCGGCAAGCCATCGACTTCGCCACTCGGCACACTCACCGCAGGAATGCCCACAAGACTAGCCGCTACTGTCATGATATCTCCTAAATACATACTAAGTGGGTCACTGGTATTTTCACCAATCCTAAATGCGGTAGTAGGAACCGTTGGACCCAGTAAATAATCTACCGTTTTGAACGCACTGTTGAACTCATTTATTAGCTTAGTACGTACTGTTTGGGCTTTTTTATAATAAGCATCGTAGTAACCGGAGGAAAGTACGTAGGCACCAATCATAATGCGTCGCTTTGCTTCGGCGCCAAAACCTTCTTCTCGTGCAGTTTCATAGCTTTCGTCAATATTTTTGGCTGTTTTGGTGTGATGACCAAAACGCTGACCGTCGTAGCGCGCAAGATTGCTACTCACTTCTGCTGGGCAAATAATATAGTATACGGCAAGTGCATACGCAAGGCTCGGCAAACTCACTTCGGAAATGATAGCCCCAGCGTTCTTCAGTGTTTCTATTGATTTTTCAACCTCAGCTTTTACACCTGCATCAAGTCCATCTTGGAAATACTCTTTAATCACGCCTATTTTCTTGCCACTCAGTGAATTGCTAACCAGCTCAGTGTAATGCGCTTCACCTCGGTCAATTGTAGTGCTATCTAGAGGGTCTTTACCTGAAATAACATCCAGCACCAGTGCCACGTCTTCAACTGTACGTGCTATCGGCCCTACAACATCAGTACTACTGGCCATGGCAACAACACCACTCCTTGAAACTAGTCCATAGGTTGGCTTGTATCCGACCACTCCACAAAAACTGGCCGGCTGGCGAATTGAGCCACCAGTATCGGTCCCCAGAGCAAACGGCGTCAGTCGTAGTGCGACGGATGCTGCGGATCCTCCAGAAGATCCGCCTGCTACTCGCTCGATATCGTGGGGGTTTTTAGTCGTGAAAAAATCACTATTTTCTGTTGATGCTCCGTGAGCGAACGCATCAAGGTTTGCTTTAGCGACGCAAATTGCTCCTTCAGCTTCTAGTCGTTCGATTGCCGTCGCCTGATACGGTGCCTCAAAGCCTTTTAGGATATTGCTGGCTGCTGTTGTCTGGGCACCAAAAACGAGGAAGTTATCTTTTGCAATAAATGGCACGCCGACAAGTCGACCACCATCTTTTCCGTCTGCAATAGTTGCATCTATGTCTTTTGCTCGTTTTTTCGCACGCTCATCAAGCGTTACAATAATCGCCTGGAATTCGCTGTGCTCCTCAATTAGCCGTAGCGCTTTTTCTACTAAGCCTGTTGCCGAAAGTTCACTGGCCTGAACTTTCTTCGCCAAAACAGATATTGGTTCCCAGCCATTTTGCATGTCATGCATTGCTTTTTGCATACTATCCAACCATCCTCTTCACCTTAATGTGATCGCCTTCAACATCGGGTACATTTTTTAACAGCTCCTCTTTTGAAACCTGTTCACCAACCTCATCTTTTCGTACAACATTATGTAAGCCAGTAACTTGGTAGGTTGGTTTGAGACCGCTCACATCTACCGATTCGAGCTGATTCACGTAATCGAGAATTGCACTAAGCTCGCCTTCAAACTGCACAATCTCATCATCTGAAAGCTTCAGACGACTCAATCGAGCCAGTTTTAAAACATCATCTTTAGATAACTTCATTACTTTAATTATAACAGATTGAATGAAATGTGTTTGCAAATGATTAAGATTAGGCTTATGATTAACAAAAGGTACGGAGACTCAGTATGCTTATTGTCGACAAAGCCAAAGTGTGTATCGAAACGACTTCTAGCCGAATACTGCGTTCTGTTCTCCCATACGAAGCAATCGAATCGTACAATAATCCCCGACTTGAAACACTAGACTATTTGTCGGAAGAACATAGAGGCGAAATTTACGATAATTCGCACGTTGTCGATTGTACGCAAATTGAGAATAGCGAACACATTCCTGGAGTTGGGACTATTGATAGGTATGGTTTTACCACAAAAAGTGGATACAGCTACGGTGCAGTGGTCGCATTACCAGAAAATCCCTTAACCACCATTCCCAGCATCGGTACTAGTGCATGGCACACAAGTCTAAGGGGTCATAACGAGCACACAATACGCAATCTCATGCGCGCAGGGACGCCAGTTGTGTACGTCGGAGCGGAAGGCAGTTGGCATACGGATTCTAATCCTCAGAGACCGATTACGCTTGCAGATTCTGCGGGTGCAGTACTACAGTTTGCAAGTATTGCGACAGGTGAATACTCTCTGGATTCAGTTCGTCGTAATGTCATTGGTGAATCTCGCGGAGCTATGGTAGGGATGGGTATTGTTGCACTCGCAGAGGAATTTGACCAGGAAATCATTCTAGCAGACCTTACCGCACCCTGTTTACCACGAAAAATGACTGTGGATGATCTCATGGAAATGTCGGGACAATTAAGAATTGAACCGGGAGAGATAATCAAACTTGGTGGTCGTCTCGCACTTAAGCGCCTAGTTCACTATCCTGCAACAATTGATCCGAACCTCAACGCCCAAAAACATCAACTTGCCATCGGCTTTGCGTTATTCAGCGGTGAAGCAGGTGATCTCGCTCGGCACATTCCGAAGGAATCACTTATGCACGTAACTACGTTCAACAAAGACTTTGCTTCTATGGAAGCAGAGTGGCGTCAGATATTTAATAACCACCCAAATGTACGGGTGACCCCATTACTTGGTAGTCATCTTACACTCGCAGATCCTGAGACGTTGCAGTTTATTTTGGCGCGAAATGAGTGCATTAGAGATGCGACTGACAGTAAAACAACACCTACTCAGGCAAATGTTTTTGACCGAGCACACTCATTTGTAGAAAACCCTACTCTTGTGATGCAGGAGGTGGCACTAGCCGCTTAACTTTGTGGGCTAAGGATCCACTGAATAACTTCTTGACGGAGCTTCATATATTCAGCCTCCTCGAACTGCATGTTTGCTATGCAGAATCTCTTACCCTTGATGTTCGTGCAAAACATACTATCTTGCATATCGGCCGCATCATGGATGAAAAAACAATTTGTAATCCTTGATGACCACGAAACGCCGAAACTATTTGTGCATTCTCCGCTGTCTTCTATGCGAATACAAAAGGTATTTGCGCCGCTTCTTTGTCCCGCGACAATAAATTCAGAATCTTCTATACCATCTGAAAATAAAATATTCTTAGAACGTCGTATATCTTGAGAACGAAATACATTTTCAGATTTTATGATGCTATCTGACTCAGCAACGTTAAGCGAATCTATTTCACGTTCAGTTGTAGTTAAATTAATTTTGTTCCACTTTTCAAGTAACTCTTGTAAATTATTAATGGGCTCCTTTGCATACAAGCCTTCTGTAGCAGTGGCCTCGTTATTGCGAGCATTATCCATCTTAATAAATCTAGTAGGGTTCGTTGATGAAGCCCAAGTTGGGGAGTTATCCGTTGAGTCATACACTTGCTGGGGTAAACGAATATCGAAAGTAAATTTTTGCATAAACTGCTCGAGGCTAAGTGGGTTTTGGTAACCAAATACTTGCCCTATGATCTTATCCAGTATAGTTTTGGCTTCGACTGCGTTCATGTAGTTCCTTTATTTCCTTAGTTTTTTACGTGATGATGAATGACTGGCTAGAATATCTTGTAAATTAATGAATTCACGGCCGCCAGTTTTTGGAGGAGATGTTGAAATTGCAGAATTTTGCTGAGTTTGTTCTAGCGACTGAAGATGCGCTGATTTTTGTGCCTGCTCCACAAACTTAGACGGCATTTCTTTGGGCTTATCATATTCTTTAAGCTTAACGTTATGACTCACTTTTGGTGCGGCAGTCACATCGAGTGTACGTGCTTTAACACACGGTAGTAGTTTTCCCTCTGAGCTCAAGCGGAGAAATACCTCACGTGGGTGAAGACTTGTGAGCATCTGAACGCGAACGTCACTTTGTTTCAATCCTTTGGCTTTCTCAGCTTCCAGAATCTCTTTCGGAAGTTCAATCGTTAAGTTTCCTTCCAAGGCTCGCGCATCTTCTTCTGAAACTTTGAATACATAGTAGTTCATGACGTTTGTAAATATGGCATCCCGAAGATCTTTTTCAATCTGACCAAAGTACTGCTGAGTAAGTACAACCGAAAGATTAAATTTACGTGCTTCAGCTAAAATTGATGCTAAAGCAGGGTTCTGTACGACCGAGACCTCATCTACAACTAAAATGACTTTCTGGTTAAATGCTCGAGCTTGCGCAAGTAAAAAGATTTGCTGGATGAGCAACCCGGCCACAGTTTTAACTACTTTTTCTCCCATGCTCACTTTGTTAAGTGAGAAAACTGTCAGGAAGTTATTGTTGATAATCTGACCAAGCGATACGGCATTTTCACTGCTCCCAGCGAGTGATGGTTGCATTTGCATTTCATCTACTAAGCTAACGATAGGCGAAATACCCTCGGTATAGTACTTAGTTCTAATCTCATTATAATCAGTGCCAAAAAAGTGCACTATGTTTTCAGGAACATAGCCTTTAACATGCGCAAGCAACTGATTCCTATATTCCACATCAGTGATAAACCGTTTCAAGTTATCTAAGCTCATCGCCTGTGCGGTCATAAGCACAAACAACGAAAACCGAAGAACACGTTCAAGCTTGGGGTTATGTTGATCAGAAAGTAAAGATTTAAAGAGGGTCCCCGTAAGCTCAGTTGCGGCCTGTACATCGGTTCCAGCTCCTGCAAATAGTTCTGTTTCTTGCTCCTGGCCTTTGAAATTAATGACTGTACTGTCTTGTATGCCTTCGAGGTCCTTTTCAAGCGACGCATGTGGATCAATGACAATCACTCGGTAATTCTGCTTAAGACCTGCTGAATTAGCTAGCTTATCAACAATAAGAGTAATCAACTTTGATTTGCCGCTACCGCTCATTCCGATAATGAAAGAGTGCTTATCAAAGTCGTATGATTGAAGTGTCAAAAAGTAGTTTCTTGGTAAGTAAGGGAATGTATCAACCTCAAAAACTGCGCCAAGGTTCTCACTCTGCATAACGTGGAGCGATTTCTGAATATCGAGATATTTAGATATTTTCATGCGCAGATAGCGGGTGTTGGTCGAGAAATCTATGGCCAATAAGCCGGATGGAAATGCTCCCATTATTCGATTATTAACACTCCAATTACCAGCCGTGTCTTTGAAGTATAATTTACCTTTGGTTATTGATTTTTCAGCATTAATTCGACGAACATTAAAAATAACGAAACCAAGGTCTTTTGCTTTTTTTACGTTATATTTCTCTTTCAGGTCAAGAAGTGAGTTGCCTCCGCTGAGAATCACAAAGTGTTCTTTGGCTATGCCTGTCGGTGACGGTAATCCGATTTTGCTCTTTTCGATTGGCCTTAAAACGCCCACTTCAATGTTATTTGAAAGAGCCCCAATATCTTTCTTACTGAGAATAAAGTAGCGAACAGTATTTTCCTCAATTTTGACGATAATCTGAAATTCACTCAAAACTCCCACGTACTGAGAAAAGATGTTGTAAAGACGCTGCCAATCTTCTTTGGTAACTGCTTCTTTTAATAGATAGAATTCAAAGCAATGTTTCATAATCTGTTTTAATCTGTTCTAGATTATACCCCGACCCACCTAAAAACGCTACCGCAATGCCCGTTTACATTTTGGATTGAATCTCAGCTATGAGGTCACGGAGTTCTGCCGCTTCTTCGAAGCGTAAATTGGCGGAGGCGAGGTCCATTTGAGCGCTGAGATCCTTAACAAGATGTTTATATTCATCTTTTGGTATTTTCTTTAAGTTAATGCGAGGCTTTGTTTCTTTTTCAGGAGCCCCAATTATGGCACGTAGCCCCTCGTCTATAACCTTATCTACCCCTATTGGCGTGATGCCATGCTTCTTGTTGTGGGCTTCTTGAATTTTACGACGCCGCGTTGTTTCATCAAGTGTAAACTGCATAGATTTGGTGATGGTGTCGCCATACATAATTACGCGACCTTCTTCATGCCGTGCAGCACGTCCAACGGTTTGTATGAGTGCTTGAGCGCTCCTGAGGAAGCCTTCTTTATCGGCATCAATAATCGCTACCAAACTTACCTCGGGCAAATCTAGACCCTCCCTGAGCAAGTTGATACCTACAAGTACATCGAATACACCGAGTCGCAGATCACGCAGGATATCACTTCTATCGAGCGTATCGACTTCACTGTGTAGATACGCTGTTTTAATATCAAGCTCTTTGAGATAGTCGGTGAGGTCCTCTGCCATACGTTTTGTCAGAGTCGTCACAAGAACGCGCTGCCCTTTGAGAGTAGTGTCACGGATTTCTTTTATCAAATCATCAATCTGATTCTTAGTGGGGCGTATTTCAATCGGCGGGTCAAGCAAGCCAGTCGGTCGAATGACTTGCTCAACCGGCTTGCCAGATCGAGAAAGTTCATAATCAGCCGGTGTGGCCGAGACATAAATAACTTGATTGATATGTCGTTCAAATTCGGTAAATGTGAGCGGTCTATTGTCTAATGCAGACGGAAGGCGAAAGCCATGGTCGACCAGCACTTCTTTTCGGGCGCGGTCACCGTTATACATACCTCTTACTTGTGGCAGACTCATATGACTTTCGTCTATCATCATAAGGTAATCATCAGGAAAATAATCAAGCAAAGTAGCTGGTTGCTCACCTGGCTCGCGATCCGTTAGATAGCGTGAGTAGTTTTCAATGCCTTTGACAAAGCCTGTTTCTTCGAGCATTTCCAAATCAAACTTCGTCCGCTGAGCGAGGCGCTGAGCTTCAAGTAGTTTTCCTTTGCTCTGAAATTCGGTCATTCGTTCGTCAAACTCTTTTTGAATTTTAGCAATTGCCACTTTTAACTTATCTTTGGGAGTGACATAGTGAGAACCAGGGAATATGCGCACTGTTTCTGGTTGATGAATAATTTCACCTGTCAACGGATTTATTTCAGTCAGGCGGTCTACTTGATCGCCAAAGAATTCCACCCGAACCGCCGTTTCACCACCTGCCGGAAACACATCAACTACATCACCTCGAACCCGAAAGGTTGATCGGTGAAAATCCATATCGTTTCGATGATACTGAATATCGGTAAGATGGCGGATGAACTTGTCTTGCTTCCGTTTTTCGCCCATATTAACGGTAATTGACATATCACCATAGTCATCGCGTGAACCAATACCGTAAATACAACTTACTGAGGCGACAATTATGCAGTCTTTTCGACTCAGTAGCGCCGACGTTGCCGCATGACGTAGGCGATCAATTTCCTCATTAATTTTAGAGTCTTTTTCTATGTATGTGTCGCTGGACGGCATATACGCCTCGGGTTGGTAGTAATCGAAATAACTAACGAAGTAGTGCACTTCATTTTCTGGAAAGAAGGTACGAAACTCACTATATAGCTGGGCAGCAAGTGTTTTATTGTGAGAAAGAACCAACGTCGGTTTTTGTACGTTCTGAATAACGTTCGCCATAGTAAAGGTTTTACCCGAGCCAGTTACACCAAGAAGTGTCTGTTCTTTTTTGCCCGACTGAAGATTATTTGTGAGCACCTCAATAGCCGCAGGCTGATCGCCCGTTGGCTTATATTTGGTAACTAAGTTAAATTTTTGGTCCACCAATCTAGTTTATCAGATACGGCCAACACCGCTAGAGCAGGTGTTGTTCGCTAATTCGTATTTTCAACAAGAGACTCAGTAGCACCAGGGTCACCACCCTTGTTATAACACTTATTTTGAATTTCTTGAGGTATTTTATACTTGTTTATAGTCTCGCAATCAAGTATACCCTGCGTACCTATAACTTGCTTCCATGAACCATCACTTTGGCGTTGCATAATACTAACAAACCCACCACCGGTAGCCTCGGTGCCAGTCTTTTTACAGCCTATACTTACTGAAACAAAACCTCTAGCATAGACAGGCGTATCGGCGTCCGCCGAGTCAATGAAGAATGCTCTTGTAACCTTTGTGTAGTTCTTACCATCTTTACTGGCGATATATTCGTAGCCAGATTCATCTTCGTTGCACTTCTTAGTTAGTGCATTATCTATTGCAACTATATCTGCTTCAGTTAACTCATCCTTCGTTTCTTCAGTACTAGTTTTCTGCTTAGCTTCAACTTCTTCAATTTTCTTCTGAAGATCTGCAATCTTCGCATCAGCTTCTTTTTCGGCTTGCATTGAACCGTAATACCATGCTCCAAAAGCCGTGCTGATCAACAGGACTGCGACTAACAAGACTGCGACTATGCGCTTAGCAACACTTGATTTTTCTTCTTTCGACGACTTTTCTCCTGCGGCTTCATTTAGATTTGAATTTTCCATCAGTTCTCCTTATTGTTTAGCTAGCTACTGGACAGGTAATACCGTCTATTTTCAGTAGGGTGCCGTCTTTGATAACTTTAACATTAATCGCCTTTTTGCCGTTGGCTGTATACACAGCATTAACGGCAGCAACTGACGATTCATTTGTTGTTTCTCCACCCACTACCGTGAAACTTTCTGGGGTATTTTGAGCACAGAAGACTGGGTCAAAAGATTGTTTCTTTGCATACGCTGTGACAAAATCTTTTGTTCCATACTTGGCAACGAGTGCTTTGGCATCATTTTGAGTGTTACTATCTGTTTTCTTGTACAGCGCGGTATACTGGTTGTAAAATTCAGTGACTAGTTTTGATGCATTTATTGCGGTAAGTGATTGACTGGCGGCACTTGAATCATTGTCAATGGTTGCACTTGCTTCTTTCTCAAGAGTCGCCACCTGTGCTTCTAGCTCGGTAATTTTCTGAGCGGTTTCTTTGCTTTTTGCCTCGTACTCAGCAACCTGACTTTGCCAAACTACAACAAGCGCGATGATGCCGATAACTAGCGAGACTATGGCTACAATAAGTGCAATCATTATGCTCTTTTTTGAGCTAGAGTCAGCACCAGTGGATGGAGGTACTACTGAGCTTTTATACTGATTTGTTGGTTGACTGCCGACTGATTGCTGATCCATACATGCTCCTTATGCTTTTATATCGCCATTATGCCTTTTTGTTAGTAGTTTTACAATCCTCTCGACAATCACATCTGGTTTTGAATCGAAGAAGACGTCGTGCTTGCCATCACACAAACCATCGTGACACAAACCTGCAGCTTTCATTAAATGCTCAAACTCGTCACCAACACCCCCTGCATCAGTAAGAACACCGACAGGTGTATGACTTTCAATAGCAGTTGCAAACTCGTGTACAGTACCCATCCTACCGCCAATACTAAATACCGCATCGGCACTTTGAACCAAAAGTGCATCACGACCAACGTAGTGGAGACCGGTGTAAAGTATGAAGTCGTAGGCATCTTTTGGTAAACGATATTTTTTGACATGTTCTTTGTAGCTTGCGGCCGGGCTCACACCAATACTCATACCGCCAGCAGATTTCGCACCTTGAGCCGCCCAGTC
>CAZIPE010000002.1:0-75512 GCA_964541305.1 uncultured Candidatus Saccharibacteria bacterium
AATCGTTGAGACAAAGAAAAAGAGCCTTTCGGCTCATAATTCAAACATTTGGTGCAATATCTAGAGTTATTTTTACACGATATTAGAGACGAGCTAGCTAAATGGAGGGTACTTCTTGCTGTACCATATCAAGAATATATATTGGGTAAGTGAGTGCTGCGACTTACACCTAAGCCTTAGAAAGTATGTTCTGGGGCTTTCCGTTTAAGTATGCCTCAACATTCTGAACTAAAATCTCAAGTCCGTTGGCAGCAGCTTGTTTTGTTACGCCTGCAACATGAGGGGTTACCAATATCTTTTCGTTAGACATACACTTTTTGTAAAATGCGTTTGAAATATCAAAGAGTGGCTCTGGGTCGCAGTCAATTGCGGCTCCACCTACGACTCCATCTTCAATTGCTTTTATAAGCCCGTCAATGTCATAGGTATAAGGGCGTGCAAATGTTACATAGAAAGCACCCTTTTTCATATTTGAGAAGAATTCCCCATCAAGTAAATTATTACTAGAAGGATTGCAGTTAAGCGCATTGATAACTACATCTGCATCTTTGGCTTTAGCCTCAAGGTCATCTCCGCGATTGAAGTAGCTGATATTCATTCCGAATGCCGCGAGCCTATCGCCTACCTCTGTGCCTATAGTGCCATGACCAACTACTAAGACATTTTTACCCTCCACACTTTCTGTAGAAATAAAAGGATGTTGCTCTGTAGTTCGCAGAAATGTTGGGAATTTACGGTAAAGAGAAAGAACCATAAAAACTGTCCACTCTACAATGGACTTACGATTGCCACCTTGTGCGTTAGCTACATAGACATTCTTCTTTGCTAGCTCTTCGGAATTAAAACTACCGAGTTCAGTATACGGGTAGGTCACTAATACATCTTCTAGCTTCTCTAGGTTTGAAAGAACATGGTCACCCCAGGTGCAGATAACATCGTAGCCCTTAACTTTACCAAGCCACTCTTCATCGTTCTTAACATCGCCCATTTTTTCTAGCTGTCCAACCGCTTCCAAGCGACTCTTTTGCTCATCAGTAAAGTTGAAATCACCATCAAGTAAAATTTTTTTCATAGCCTCATAATAACAAAAACGCGCAGAAAAGTGTAAACTGCGCGTTTGGTCTAACAGATATGGTGCAATACTTTGAGTTATTTTTACACGAAATCAGAGACGAGATAACTAAATGGAGACTGTTTCTGGCTGTCCCTTATCAAGAATATTTAATGAGTAGGTAAGTGGCGGGAGTTACATAGCCCAACCGCTAGGCTATATTTTGTATTTGTCTTTGCGTTTTTCAAACGCTTCTTTACCTCCATCGAGTATATCAATAGCGTGTTCGCGTATACCGCATGTCTCAAGAACATACTGGTTACTCACCCTGTCCCTGCTGTCCTCAATAGCTCCCGTATAATAGTCAAATGTCTTGGAGGCTCGGTTTTTTCTATCAGCACCGTGTCTATTGGCTACTATAATCTGCTCTGAGTCTGCGCCTATCACTAGGTTAGCGTTGTGACTGACCATGAGTATCTGGCGTTCTTTCTTACGATGTACTAAGTATGGAACAATATATTCATATATAGACCTACTGTCGAGGTCATCTTCGGGCTGGTCGATTAAAAGCGGCCAAGCATCATCAGACTCATCTAGTATCAAAGTAAGTGCAAATAGTGCCTGTTTACCAGGAGTCATAGAAGACAGTTTAAAACCACCAATCTTGTCTCCTTCAAGTGTGGCATTAAACCTAACTTCTTCAGCGGTACAGAGGGCTGCTATAGCCGCTTGTTTTTTATTTTGATTAACCCTTAGTTTTTGCGAGGCATTCATGTAATCCAAAAAACTGCCTACTTCGGAGCGTATTTTCGCCAAATCAATTACCCCATCATCCAAATACGGACTGCTATCACGCCTATTAAATTTCTCAGAAAGCTCTTCTATAGTCTCATCGTTAAATCCAATCTCTACACCAAAGTCCATCTCAGTTTGGCTTTGGTCGATGCCTGAGAAAACCTGGCTCAGGCTCAAGTGTGTCTGCGACCTAGTCAGTACAGCTCCGTTTATCTTTTGCACAAGCTCTTTTTTCTTATCCTGATATTCGCCAATCAGTTTCTCTTTTGTCTCGATCTCACTGATTACTGCGGACTGTTTATTGAAATTATCGACTAGCTTGGATAACTGAATGTTCTTTTGTTGCTTCTCTATTAGAGCTTTATTAGTAGTCTTTATGCCTTCGATTTCTTGATTGAGCTTTTGTTCTTCTGTCGCCAAGTTTTGGCGATAAGCTAATATTTTAGCTTTTACATCAGTAGCTATTTTCTCGCTAGCCGAGTCCAGAACAACATTAATCTGGTCAGATAACTTAATCGGTAATGAGTGGAGTGATGGATGGAAATTTATAGTAGGCTGGATGTTACCAACACTGGGCGTTGAGGAGTCATTGTAGAAGGGTGCGATAGAATTCTTTTCTGAGCCTATGTCTGTAAGTCTGGATTGACGCTGCGTTATTTGCTCAACCACAGACTGATAGCTATCAATATCGGCTTGGCTTAATGAGAGACTCTTCTTTAATGTATCAATCTGCGCTTTATACGCATTTTTAGCCGCCTCAATAGATTTTTTATCACCAAGATTAGATATCTCCTCTTGTAAATCTTTGATACCTTGGTCGTAATCAAACCACTGGCTTGTTGCTTCGCGAATTATGTCGTTGGCGCTCGCAACATCGTTGTTTGTCTTTTCGTATTGTGTCTTTACCGCAGAATGATTTGCGAATAATACTGGCTGTATTTTTTTAGTAATCTCTTCAGGTCGCTTACTGATCGAGTAAAGATAGTTCTGCGGAATATAAATTATGCGTCCTTCTTCAGACTCCCCGATCCCCCATTCAACCTTGCATACTATGCCACCTACATCCTGCCAAGTCTTACCGGCAGCCGGACCAATCTTGTTTCGGTCTCTTTCTTCCTGAGCAGCCATTTGGCGCAAGATGGTGTCTTCTGGATTTATCGAGTGGGCGATATACGCCAAAAGTGCCGACTTACCAGACGAACGGCTTCCGATTATGGAAGTTAAGTTGCTGTTCAATACAATCTCTTCGGGAAAATCATTTGTACCACTGAATGTTACTCGCTTAATGTATTTATACGGTTCTTTCTCATCCGGCTTTAAGTCTTGTATTTTAACCCGCTCTAGCGGCTCAATCAGTGTTTGCTGTAAGCCCTCAAAAGTAGGATTGGCTTTAATCCATGTAATCTCTTTTTGCGCACCTTCGATAGTAATGCTCTTGCCAAGCCAGTTCGATAAATCTGTGAAGTTGTGAGCATCTGAACAACTATAAACCGGCTTCTGTTGTATTTGCTGTTCGTCATCCTCTAATCTGTCTTTGTTCAAAAAGAAATCAGTATTCTGTGAGCCACCAAAATACCCATCGCTAAACTTATCTATTTGGTCTGATATGTTAAGTTTTCGATTTCTGCCTCTCTGTGCGCGTACACCATCGTTATTAGCCGCGGTGATAATAAGTAGCTTATCCTGTCGGTCTGCTTTCTTGCCAAATGTTAGCTCTACAGCCTCTTCAACACTCTTTCTTGTTACGGTTGCCGACTCATAATCACCTGTTGCCAGTTCAGTGCATGGCTTATGACGGTCGTTTCCATCCGTTAGTTCAGTCTTGAGTTTACTTAAGAATTCCTGCGCTTTAGCATGTGTGATATCTGGAGGAAATAGAACATGAAAGTTAACTTCTTCCTGGACTTGGTTTACGCTCTCATTTAACCTTAGCTCGATGTTAGGGAAGAATACTTTTGTCGAGTCTGGATATTTCTCAAAGAACTTCTCCGTAAAGTTAAAATAACCATTTACGCTGAAATAGTCTGTGATACCTATTACCTCTACATCCGAGTTCTCTATGTCCTCACAGAACTTATCAAGAACATCGCCTGTATGTTCATAACCATCTGATAACTTGGTGCCTGGCAAATGCACATGCAAATCCCACTTGCGCCATTCTGAACCCCTGGGATATGTTATGCTCATCTCGCCTCATCTTTCTTCTTCTATAGCTTACTCTATTTTAACTGATTTTATATATTGCACCACAAATATGGAAGAATATGAGGCGGGGTGGTCGTCTTCCATCTCTGTTCGTATGACTCCGCCGTATAAATGCCGAATTTTTGGGGGTAACTTTGAACATGTATCTTTGGGGCGCTGAAAACGCACACCTATTGCTTGATTAAACCAATTAACAGCTGGCGCTGCACCATAAGAAACTATATAATCAGAGCTGTCTAAAACCAGTGTTAATAATCGCATTTTTTGCGTGTTTGTGCTTAGAAATGGGCGACTCGCGTAAAAGTGCAAAGCGCAAGCTAACACTGGTTTTAGACGACCTGCGGGTCGTCCTTTTTTATGGAATTGACCTGCGTAATAAATAAAGGAGGTCCAAAGTGGATGCACCAAAATCAAATTATGTAAGACAGCAAAAGGGTCACAGTATCATATTACATTTGTTTCTGTGCTTGATAGCTGTAGGTCTTTTTACTATTCCGTACTACTCACTAAGCCCAAATCATTACTGGCACATATAAGCTGTGGTATATTAGAACTACATTAACAATCCCGTATTTCTTGTAGCAGCTATCGTGGAGACAGACCCACTAAAAAGACCTGGGGCTGCGCACCAAATTATAGCTGTAAGTATTAACGAGGACGACTCGGCATAAAACGGGCTTACGCGCGGACTAACCTGAAGCATAGCTTCAAGAAAGTCTTTCGTGATGCCCGTGACATCTCAAAAAGCAGTAAAGAAGCGCACTAATAGTGTGGCGCTCAGTAAGCAGGAAGCGCTGGATTTTGCGCAGCTTATTTTAGATATCTATAAGAACAAGAAACGATCGTAGGCGTGAAGGTCAGGACAAGACCATGCAATTCATTAAACTAATTCAATCACAAATAGCAGCAGGGGTCTCTGATGGTCCTGAATTGCGGGCATTGTTCCCAGAGACCCCTGCTATTGTTCGGGAGGATAACTAATGGGAAGGATACTTGCAATAGCAAACTGCCGCGTCTCAAGCGAAGAGCAGGTACAAAACGGTAGTCTAAGTAGACAAAGAATGTCGGTAGAAAGAGCCTCGAAAGAGCTAGGAGCAGAACTTATTCAAGTCTGGTCGGGTGGCGTTTCTAGCAAAAAGGGCACAAACATTAGCAGGGACGATTTACTTGAAATGCTGCAGTTATGCAAAAACAACCCTTCGATCAAGTATGCAATTTTTGATGAGCTTGATAGATTTATGCGCTCAATGTTAGAACTTGCTCATTTTATTGTTGAGTTCAAGAAACTAGGAGTGAGGGTTGTATTTGCATCACAGCCCGACCTCAAGACGGACACTGCTGCTGATACCCTGCTTTTGATGCTTGAGGCATTCAAGGCTGAGGGTAGCAATGAAGAAAGACAACGAAAATCAGTTTCAGGACAAACGACTGCTGGGATACAAGGACGGTATACTTACCATCCCAAGTCTGGCTATATGAAGGGCACTCTGAGCGGAGTCCATGTTATACATCCCGAGAGAGGTGTCGCACTACAGATGGTACTTAAACGCCTCGCTGCTGGCTTAGTAAGTCCTACTAATGCGCTGATTGAGCTAAACAGGAGTGCCTATACTAAAACACGATCGCACATAAAAATGGACAAATTTAGAGAGAAAGCTACTGACCCATATTATGCCGGAGCAGTAGTTATTGATAAGCAAGTTAAAGTAAATAACCCGCACGGTCAACATGAGCCCCTGATAACACTTGAGGAGCACTATAGACTTGTAGAAATTTTTGACAATAAGCCGAAATACCAAGTTGGTCCAAAGCGTAACGGAAACCCCAAATTTCCACTTAATAATTTAATGGAACATGTAAGCTGTGTTGAGCTAAAGAACAAGGGAAGGTTGGTTGGCTATGACCATTCTAACGGTAAATACAATAAAGTATATCAAAAATACCGTTGTCGATCTTGTAACCAATACTGGCATAAACAGGATGTAGACAGTGAAGTGATTAATCTGTTTGAGCGGTATGAAATGTCGCCAGAGACGCAAAGAAAAATAATAGACGCCCTGAAAATTGTATGGGTTAAAGATCGTGAGAATAAGGTCCACGAAGAGCGGTCACTTAGATTGACTATGGCTAATCTAGAGAAAGTCATAGAGCAAAAGGTGGAAAGTGCCACAGATGACTCTAATAGCGCCATTAAAAGCGACATCTTAAAGATAATCGAAAAGAAAAAAGATGAACTCTTGCATCTAGAAAAACAATTCAAGAAACTTACTTCCGAAGAGGAAGAAAACAAACAAGAATTTATGGAGTTTGCCTTCAGCTTTATTCAAGAGACCGGAAAGTACTTTCTTGAGCCTTATATAACTAAAGAATACAGGATGTTGTGTAAACAAATGCTATTTCCAGACGGAATTTATATAAATCCAGACGGAAAAGTTTACACACCCAAAGTAAGCGCATTCTACAGATGGTCGGAAATTAAAAAGGACGCCGAAGCGTCCGAAATATCCCAAATGGTGCGGGTGAAGAGACTCTAACTCTCGACCTCTTCCTTGGCAAGGAAGCGCTCTAAACAACTGAGCTACACCCGCATGGTCGTGGTGGCTCCTCCCAGACAGCGGGCTACGCCCTCTTTTCCACCCCATCATGCTTGACATACATGTCTGCGCGTGACTTCGTTTCACCGACTGGTTGCTACGCAACTGTCCAGTTCTCGTCTGGTCGTCACCTTCAAGGTGCTTACATTTTACAAATGTAGTGTTCATGGTGGCTCCTCCCAGACTCGAACTGGGGACACAAGGCTCTTCAAGCCTCTGCTCTACCAACTGAGCTAAAGAGCCACATCAGAACTATTGTAAATGGTGGGTGATGAGGGACTCGAACCCCCGACCCTCTCGGTGTAAACGAGATGCTCTAGCCAACTGAGCTAATCACCCATAGATATAACAGGATTTAATATACAGTATTATTACACACACTTCAAGCTACATTGGTATACTATATACTATGAGATACAGTTCTAAAAGAACTTATAAATGGTCCGATTCAATAGCATATTCGGTCGGCCTAATCACAAGCGATGGCTGCATGCAAAAGGATGGTCGCCATATAGACCTTACTTCTAATGATGTTGAGCAATTGAATAATTTTAGTTCAGCGATTGGTCGAACTCTGGCTATTGGAGAGAAAAAAAATAGCACTGGTCAACAAAGTTATAGGGTACAATTCAGTGATGTAAGCTACTATGATTTCCTACTGTCAGTGGGATTAACACCGGTTAAAAGCCGTGATCTGAAATCGTTAAACATACCTTCATTATATTACCCTGCTTTCTTTCGTGGTGTATTTGATGGAGATGGAACTGCATATGCATATATCGATAAGCGTTGGAATAAGAGCTATATGTATTACATCGGAATATGTAGCGCCAGTAGAGATTTCCTGGTATATTTACAATTGAAAAACAGGCTGCTCTTCAAAACTACTCGAGGCTCCCTCCGCAAAAGTAATTCAGCGTATATACTAATGTATGCAAAAAAAGACAGTCGGTTAATATACGAGAATATGTATAAATCTGCTAATAATCTTTACTTGCATCGCAAGCGAGAAAAGATTGAGAGTTTCATTATTCAAGATGAAAATGCTACAATAATTCAGAACTAGCGCGAGTGGTGAAATTGGTAAACACGCTAGCTTGAGGGGCTAGTGACCGCTAAGGTCTTGGAGGTTCAAGTCCTCTCTCGCGCACCAGTTACGGCGATCGTAGCTCAGTTGGTTAGAGCATCGGTTTGTGGTACCGAGGGCCGTGGGTTCAAGTCCCATCGATCGCCCCATACAACCATTCGGGATCTCTTCGGAGATCTTTTTATGTGCGTGGAAGATGGTGGCCGAGATGGTCCATATTATAACTATGACGAAGCTGTGAAACCTGGTTTTCTCTCGCTACACCAATTTTTACGCCTGGATTCAAAATAGTATGAGGATCAAAGATCTTTTTAACTGCTTCAAATAGCTTGTAGACTTCGGGGCCATAGACTGAAGGCAAGTATGGTGCGCGCAGGCGTCCATCATTGTGCTCACCAGCAGTTGAGCCACCTAATTTAAGTACCATTTCGTAGTATTCATCCATAATTTTGAACACTTTCTGTCTATCACCTAGCTGACTTAAATCAAGGAACGGTTGTAAGTGAAGATTCGCATCACCCGCGTGACCCCATACTGCAGCTTGCAGATTATATTTACTAAATATTCCGTAAATTCCTTTAATAAATTCGGGGAATTTTTCGTGCGGCACTACACCATCTTCAATAATTGGTAGGGCTTTTTTAGTACCTTCGCTATGGGCAATAACAGCTGCCGCTGAGTGGCGTATTTTCCACAGCTCCTCGCGTTCATCATAGTCGGTGGTGACCTGAAAATCGGTGGTGACTTTTTTCATAATTTTAGTCAACTTTTTTAGCTTTCGAGTCTGCATACCGCGACCAATATCATCAAATTCAACAAGTAAGAGAATCTCTGGAAATGGCGGCTCAAGCAAGCCCTTCAGCTGATTGGGGCTATGTTCTTCGATGAAGTCAAGCAGATGTTTATCTACCATCTCAAGCGCTGCCGGTTGCAGGCGCATAATA
Organism: uncultured Candidatus Saccharibacteria bacterium; assembly: GCA_964541305.1. Taxonomy (GTDB): domain Bacteria; phylum Patescibacteriota; class Saccharimonadia; order Saccharimonadales; family UBA7683; genus CAZIPE01. Next base: position 8,677 of record CAZIPE010000002.1, read on the forward strand.
TCTGAGATGACTGAACTTGCTTGATCAATTGTAGCAAAACCCGCTACCATTAAAGTTCGTTTCATATTATTTGGCGAAAGCTTGATGTGCGCCTCACTGATGACCGCCAATGTTCCTTGTGAGCCAACGAGGAGTGGCGTCAAATCAAAATTACCATTTTTTTGCTTCACTTCCATCAAATTGTAGCCAGCAGAATTCTTACTGACGTCTTTTTGAATTGACTGAATGAGCTCCCAATTATCTGAAATTAAGCCATCAAGATGACGGTAAATTTCGCCCTCAAATGTCGAGAGGCCTTTTTTATGGTTTAGTTCACGCTTAGAAAGCTTCCCCGTTTCAATTAGCTCACCGTTAGCCAACACTGCCTTCAGAGAATGCACAAAATTCTTGGTTGCACCATATTTTACCGTTCGCTCTCCTGCTGCATTGTTTGCAATTGCACCGCCTACCGTTGAATAATCTATCGAGCTTGGATAGGGTGGCAAGAACAGTCCGTGCGTTTTGATAGTATCTTGGAAATTTCGATAGTTAATGCCCGGCTGAATACGTGCAATCTGCTTCTTTACGTCTAGTTCGAGTAGTTTATTCATATGGGCAGGGAAAACCAACATAATCCCATCACCTAATGCTGCACCGGCTTGGTCTGAGCCGGCACCGCGAGCTGTTATGCTTATTGGTTTACCTTTTTCTGCTAATTGCCAGCAAAATCGGGCTACTTTTCTGATATCATCCGTAGTTCGTGGATAGATGACTAGCTGAGGCTGTACCTGAAAAACACTTCCATCGGTACTGAAATAGTTTCGAACATTTGCCGCCGATGAAACCTCTCCCACAATATGTTCCCGTAAATAAGATGCTACTTTACTCACTCCTACCTCCACATAGTGTAATCATATGCACTATGATACCACACCCTGTGATCAATCTGGCAGTACATGATAGAATAGTCGAGATGTGCGCGAGTGGTGGTGCACAAGTGGCGGGCTTGCGTGAAACGCAACCAGATGAAAAGTGTAGACGCCCGCGTCATGTATTGTCCGAAAAGACATTAAACTAGTGGCTACCTACAATTAATTACAAGCGCGAGTGGCGGAATTGGTAGACGCGCTAGCTTCAGGAGCTAGTGAGAGCAATCTCGTGGAGGTTCAAGTCCTCTCCCGCGCACCATTTGTACATATCAAAGATTACGGGGTCATGCGGACCGGGCGAGTATTTACTGTCCATTCTTCAACATTGGTCAAATGTTCAGCTACGTTATTTACTGGGAAGACCTTAAAGCCATCGGCGTTCTGATTGTATGAATAGTTTATACGGGGTTGATACAAGGCAATGGCCGGTGCTGACTTTTGCCATTCATCTAAAAATGTCTGGTAGCGGGCAGTTCGAAGAACCGGGTTAAGGCGCGTACGGGCAACTTCCAGGCTGATATCAGCTCGAGCTGAGTTCCATTCTGAAAAGTTTAGACCACCCGCCTTTGCCTGTGATGAATGCCAGTAGGCATACACATCTGGGTCAGCACCGATATCTACGCCGTAGAGAAATATATCGTACGAATGAGCCAGTAGAGCATTCTGCTTAAGCTGTTCTTGACCGAGCAGTTGAATATTTAGCTTTACACCAAGAGGCTCGAATTGTTTTTGTAGTTCGCTTGCCATGGAACTATACTGATTGCTATCAGCTGTCACTAATTCAAGATCAAGTGTCTGCTTCCCCTTTTTTCGGACCCCATCTTTTATCTTCCACCCTGCTTTATCAAGAATCTGTCCTGCTTGTTTTTTATTAGTCGCTTGCGAATATTTTGCATTAAAACCAAGTTGCCCAGGCAGTAACGGTGTTTTTAATGGCTGATAACGAGCACCAAATATATCGAGTACGGCAGTTCTATCGATTGCTAAAGTAAGTGCCCGGCGGACATCCGCATCATCTAGCGGGGCTTGTGTCGTCTTCATGAATGCAAATACTCCGCTCCTGGTTGGGATATTTTCGGTGCGGATTTTAGGATCGTCGCTCAGGCCTTCAACGGCAATATTATCGAGGTCGACGGCAGCTGTTATTTCGCGATTCTTTAAGGCTTTTACTAATTCTTCTTCTTCAGTAAATGCTGCGAGCGTGAATCTATCAACTTGAGTCTGAGGGCGAAAATAACGTTGATTGCTCACCATTTCAAGATTTTGCCCATTGTTTGTGGGCCGAAGCATCTTCATAACAAATGGTCCCGTTCCAACTGGAGCGTTATTGAATGCAGAGGTGCGTAGAAGTTCCACCTGAGTATCCTTGAGCAGATGACGAGGCAAGATTGGCACAGTGAGACTATGAGGAAAAGGTGCGGTTGGTGCAGCCAGCTCAAATCGTACCGTTTGGTTATCTATGGCTTTTACATCTACACCCTGCCAATTTGTGTATAGTGTCGAGCGAGCATCTGGATTCTGAATAGTTTTAATGGTAAATACGACATCCTGAGCAGTAAAAGGTTGACCGTCATGCCACGTAACGTCGTTCTTGAGCACCACATCATAGGTGCGATTATCTTTTTTTACGCCCCACTCTTTGGCTAGGTCGTTTTCAAGCTCACCCGACGTATCGTAGCGGAGTAGGCCGTTAAAAAGCAGGGCGCTTGCGGTACTATCAACGCTTCCACTTGCAAATAATGGGTTCAAGTTGTTAATTACACCACTAATCCCTTCGATGTATGTTCCACCATCCGTTGCTGTTTTGGTGTAGGTTTTTCGGTACAAGCCCCAAGCCCCTACACTTGTCGCCAGACTCACCCCAACGGCAAGCGCTAGCCATCCGAGGGTGAAACGGCGAATACCAACAATTCGATCTGATCGGCGAGTCAGATAACGACTCACATGCTTTGACCAAGATCCTTGAATATTAATAGCCTTATCGCCAATATTTTTGGTGATATCGCCAGTCTTTTTCTTCAATTTCTTCTTTGAGCTAAACATACAAAGTAAAGAAGGATTTATCCGCGAACAATTCCGAGCACTAGCGAGACAATAAAGACAACAGCTAATATAATCGTCACCTGGTGCATAGATTTGTCTACGCCCCGTCGCTCAGTAAATAGTTCGCCGGTTCCGCCAAAACCCGCACCCAGGCTTGCGCCCCGCGTTTGAAGCAAAATAAGAAGTGTCATAAGTACCGCGCTCACAATAGTAATAATTTGGAATATGTTGTTCATGTAGTCTCTTTCGTTCGCAAGTCGAATACTCGCGTTACTATATAGTTTATCAAGCCAATGACCACCCCGGCAAGTAGTGCGGTGAATAACCCCTTAATTTCGAACGGTTTGTAAACGATATCGACCAAATAAATCATCAGCGCATTTACCACAATTGAAAACAGTCCGAGCGTAATAAGGTAAGCCGGCAGGGCAAAAATGACAACTATGGGCTTGACCACTGCGTTGATGAGGGCTAAAACTGTTGCGGCAATACATAACACCACCAGACTACTTTCGTAGGATATTTTCGGCAAAAACTGAGCAGCAATAAAGATACCTAGGGCATTAGCGCCAACGCGCACAAGCAACTGAGCAAACTGCTTTTTCATCTTATGCAATTATAGCATACGCTTATTCGTAGCTGACGAATGCACTCAGATTGACGGCACCATTTTTGGTAACAAGAATATCATCTTCAATACGAATTCCCAGCGCTTCTTCGGCAATATATATACCTGGCTCAACTGTAATGACCATATTTTCTTGGATTGTCGTGTAATCGCATACATCATGCACATCAAGCCCTAAGCTGTGACTGACCGCATGTGGAAAATAGGCTCGTATGTTTTTACGGATATTTTCTTTGATTAAACCGAGTTTCATGAGCTCTTCACCCATTTTCTCGTCAACTCGAGTAACATAATCACGCCGGGAGAGGCCTGGCTTAATGAGTTGCAAGGCAAAAGCATGCACCTTCATTACGGCCCCATAAACTTCCTTTTGTCGTTTTGTTGGCGTGAAACTAAAAAAGGTGCGCGAGATGTCGGCGCTATATAAGTTCTGTTCTGCACCAACATCGAAAAGCACTGGCTCACCGGAGCCAATAGTCCGAGCGAGGTTGCTGGAGTGAAGAATACAGGTGTCCGCGCCACTTATTACTATCGGTGCAAAACCGTGCTCTACACCAGCACCTGCAAACACGTAATCGAGCTCTGCCTTAAGAGCGTAGCCCGCTGCACCCACTTTAATTTTCTGTCGGGCCTTCGTAATTCCTAGAGCAGTGATATCAATCGCCTGTTTAATCGCTTCAATTTCTACTGCTTGTTTAATTTGACGCAGGGAGGTGAGTTCTGATCTGATATCTACAATGCTAGATTTGCTATCATTACGTTTCAGTTTTTCAATGAAACGTCGGCGGTTCCCATTGGTGAAGAAGCTATCAGTATGGGTTACTTTGGTGGGAGGTGACAAAATGGTGTGAATTCTTTTGCGACTCTTTTGCAAGTTCTTCAAATGAGCCCAACCCTCTCGATAATTCATGACTCTTCGCACTCCTGACACCTCTGTAATGCTGCGAGTATCTATGGATCCACCGAACACTTCTTCAGCATCAGTCTTTTTCGGCAAAATGATAAATTCGTCACTATTTTCACCGTCCAAAACCAACAACAAATCTGGGTCAGTCAATCCCGTGAGATAATAGAAGTTACTATCTTGGCGAAACGGGTAGACGGTATCGCCACTTCTCTGCATAAATCCATTCGCCGTAACGACAATCAATCCATCGTCTACCAGTTTCTGTAGTCGCGTACGATTATTATTGAAGAAGTCTTGGTTGAACATGTCGTATATTGTAACTTACTTAAGATGTGCCTTGATGGTCTTTGCTTTAATTATTCCCACGAGGTTTGCTATATCGGAAACTGTAGCCGACTGAATAGCTGAGACTGAACCAAATTCCTTAAGCAGTTTCTTTCGTGTTTTCGGCCCAACACTTGGAATATCATCAAGAACGCTTTTTGTTTGACCGGTACGTTTTAAGTGTGTGTGATAGCTGACGGCAAAGCGATGTGATTCATCTCGAATTCGCTGTAATAGTTTTGTAATATGATCGTCATTTTTCAGATTGATAACTATGAAATCATCGCTATCTTTAACCCAGGCACCCGCGTAAACTGCGTTAACGGCTACATTCGATCTCGACTTGTGTACAACAATTTCCTCCTCCCGCTTAGCGAGTCCAATGGTCGGAATGGCAATACCCACCTCTTCAAGCGCGCTGAGAGCTGAAGAAAGCTGTCCTTTTCCTCCATCAATTAAAATGAGGTCTGGTGTTGGCCAATCTTTGTGACGTCCTGAGAATCGACGTGCCATCGTCTCGTTCATATGAGCAAAGTCGTTATTCCCCGGGACCCTCATTTTAAATTTTCGGTAACTCGCTTTATCTGCCAAGCCATTGGTTGCAACAACCATACTTGCCACATTGTTCGTGCCTGACATATGACTGATATCGTAGCCTTCAATTCGCTTTGGAACAGCTGGCAAGCCGAGTAAATTCTTCAGACCTACTAGCGCTTCGTCTTTAGAAATATCCATAAATTCTTTATCCGAAAACACAATCTGTCTTTGTAATTCTTTCAGATTGCAGAGCTGATCCCGTGCCTGGCCGGCTTTTTCAAACTCTGAAGCTTTTGCAAACTGCTTCATTTCTTTTTCTATTTGTTTGACCACCTCATGTCGCTTTCCTCTCAGATAAAGAATGAGTTTCTTGAGTGATGCCTTGTATTCGTTTTCTGGTATTTTTTCTTCTTCAACTCCAGGACAGAGCCCAATATGATATTGCAAACAGACGCGTTTTGGCATAACCGTATGGGTAGAATACGGAAATACTTTTCGCAAATACTTCATGGCCTTCTTGATTGCCCACCCATTGTAGTAGGGGCCGAAATACTGTGCGCCGTCATCAAGGGGTCCTCGCGTGAAACTTACCGCGGGATACTTCTCTTTCATAGGAATTCGTATGTACAGCTGGCTTTTGTCATCACGAAGTAAAATATTATACCGGGGTTTGTAGCGCTTTATCATTTCTGATTCTAAAAAGAGCGCGTCAAGCTCAGTCTCAACTGTTATCCAATCAACGTCAGCAATTTCAGCCACAAGTGCTTCGGTTTTTGGGTCAAACGGTCGTGAAGTTTGAAAATACTGTCGCACCCTATTTTTAAGCACCGCCGCCTTCCCCACATAAATCACTTCCCCACTTTTTGATTTATGAAAATAGACGCCCGCCTCATTTGGCAACGATTTTAACTTGTTTTCAAGATTAGTATTCACCCCTATATCTTATCAGAATCTACCAACTACATCTTGTTGGAGCGCTTTGACTGGCAGAACATTGTTTGTGTGGTTAGAGTCAAAATCATGATTGGAAAATGTGAATACTGAGTATTAATACGATATAATTCTAGTGTGTTTAGAGAAAAACTATGATTTCGCCTGGCTATGAAGGCCCCCTGATCAATCCATTGTCTCGAGATGAAGGGATCAACCTTACGGTTGATTTGAGAGCAGCGCACCAGGGAGATGACTATCACAATGCCGATGTATTTGGGAGAGTAATCCACTATGGCGGAGTAAACTATCTAGAAGCAGAGATGAATCATGATCCAAAAAGATTTGAAGCCAAAGTTGAAGATCGAGTACGTGAACTGAAAGAAATTATAGCACCCCACATCGGTAGATGGGCGGCAGCCAAGCATAATAGGCTTGGGGTAATGAGTGAGACTGGTTGGGAGCTTTGGGAAAATAATTACGCAAGCACGAGGGTGATGCATACGAGTGGCATAATTCTTGGAGTATCTGGAGTGGCGTTGGATAAATGTATGTATTTCGATTATGATCACCCTGGTAGAGTCGACGAAGCACGGGTAGCCTCATGGCGTGGAGGTGCTTATAAAATTGGTGTCATTTTAGACACTACTCACACCAAGCCGGCGTTCTGTTACGGTGTTGAAGCACCAGAAACAAATAGAATGCTCGTACCAATCCGTGGCCTACCTAGTCGGAGAAGTTTATTCAACGGGATATGGTCTTGGCAAATTAGCGGCATAGACAAACACAGAATAAACTAGTTTCCCTTACGTCTTATCAGTTCAGTTTTCATATAAAACAACGTCCATACAGGTTAACGGACCAGTATGATAAAACATTAATTAATTGTGTGGCATTGTTTATAAGGGCAGAACTATGCTTTTTCTAGATGAGGCTTTCGAATGTGAGAGAGGAGCCAATATAACAAAGTAATGACGGCTATTACGGTTATGCCCCTTAGTGCAACAAAAATATTACTATTCTTGATAACCCAACCAATGACCAGGCTTGCGGGGATGGATATGAAGGTACCGATGAACGAAAGAGTAGATAGTATTGATGCGCGAACGCTGGAGGGAGCTGCATCTTGAATTCGTGTTTGAATTTGATTAACTAACGCAGCTGCGGCTATTGCCTGTGCCATAAAAATCCCGATGCTAAACCTATTATCATCAATCAATGACATGGCAATAAGCGGTGCAACCGTTAAGACAATCAGTAAATCTAGTTTCGCAATAAAACGATGTGCAATAAAACTACCGATAGCCCACGTGAACGCATATATCGCCCATAAAACACCGAGTACTTCTGGCGAAGACATGTAGCGAAGAAAGTATAATTGGCCAAAGTCTTGTTTAAATATTTCTACTATCGTGAGAGACGAGAAAATTATAGTCAATATTAATATCTCGTTGGTCTTAACCATTTCTTTGACTACTCGCGGTAACTCTCTAAGAATTCTCTCTTTATTCTCAGGTTTGTAAACCTTCGGTTCATGTAAACTTAATAATATTATGATATTAAGTAAACACGAGACAATTGTTACATAAAAGGTAAATCTAAAATCGAGTGCGCTGGCTAGAAAACCACTAAAGATATTTGCCACCCCAGCCGATACGAGGAACAGTGCGTGGGCTCTTCCGAAAACTTTACTAAAATCTCCAGGTCGCCCCTCTTCTTTAAGACTGTCATAAATAACGGCCTGATAGGTGCCGCTGGTACATACTATGTAGAAACCATAGAAAACAGCACCTAATAGATACATTGATAAGTTATTGCTTGTTCCCAGTATAAATGAACTAGTAGCTAGAGATATTGCCGAAAGAATAAGGGTACCCTTGCGACTCCATTTATCTGCGAGTATTCCTGAGGGAATGTCGAAAATAAGTGTAATAATTAGTGTTAGCACGCTTACGAGTCCGATGCCAAAAGCATTGATACCGATACTCTGCATAAATAACTTCTCGATGCCGTACCAGAATACTAAACCCGTAAGTACGTGGCTGATGTATACTTTCTGCATCTGTGTAAGCGTCATGATTGTCTCTAACTATATCAGTATCATCATTTCAGTTCGAATCTAGATTATTCAAATCGTATCAAAACCATTGTTTAGTCAAAAATACAGATAAATATGTACATTCTTTGGTACAACATTGTTTCCGAGGTTAGAACATTAGTTACAAATCCTTGACATTATTATTCAATTTTGCTATAATATGTTATTATGTCGTTTTACGAAGATGAACCGCAACACCCGAGAGCACAAGACATTCAACTCACCCAAGAGAATGAGGTGTTAAGAACTGAATTTCTTAAAGGAGTAGAAAGAGCTATAACAAGTGACTTTGCGCACACCTTTGAGGTTACAGATACATCAGATAGAAGTGGTTGGCTTGCTTTACCTGGCCCAAAATACTTGTCGCGAGCTGTAATTATGAAGCTTGATGGACTCAGCTCTGAACTTGCTGATGGGAATGAAGGAAACGAAGTATTACCACCTCTATTTAATGTAGTGATTGAGGTATCTGGTCATCAACTTGATAAAGATAGGGCTACAGATATTACACCACAAGAAGCGGAGGACCTTGATTTCGTCTGGCCAGATGGCTTAAAGATAACCCTTATTGATCACACGTACTCAAATGTTTCAGCTTGGAGTTATTGCTGGCAGCCAGCTATGAGACCTGCTGAATTTGATTTTACTGGCTATAAAACAGGATTTGAAGTGAATATTGAAGATACGCCGAAGACTCCAGTTTTAGCTGCTATGGGCATTAAGATAGGTGGTTTAGATGGACTTGGAATAACCGAAGATGGCTTTGATCGATTGACCGACTTTCGCATTATTAATCAGATTCTTCAAAGCGGTAGTCCTGATCTAGAAGGTACTCGAAAATTAGTGGAGATACTGCAGACTAGTGAAAGCGCTGAACTTCTAACTATTGAGCCCCGAGTTATTAGAAATAGCATGCCATATTTTAAAAGGTTAATTGCAACTGCTATAGACACACCTAAATTCAGAGATATGCTTGCATGGCGTCAATATTGGGATCAAAAAACTGCCTAGAATAGCTTGTAGGTCGTTCAAATCAGGTTGAGTATCCAAGTTTTACGAGGCTAGAACCGAAGTTCTCAACACATGTAATATTTATCCTGTGTAACAGTAATGTTACAGCATCATTTGTGAGGTTAGGACTACAATTTAATTACCTGAAGATGTTCTATCTAGCCCAATATCCTACGTGATTGCGGATAAATGAATTCTTTCGTTCATCTTCTTCGGTGCGTCTTCTGATGACGTTATCTGAGCCAACCTGTATACCTTCTTCGTAACAATCGCGTAATCGCGGAGCCACTCTAAGCACCAGCCAGCCTACCGCTTCATCAGAAACACCATCGAAGTCCGAAAGCGACCTAATCAAATCAATCATTTTTTCTACATCTAGAGCTATGTCCTTAGTACGTGTTTCTTCATACACAGCCCTACTGGACTCACTCAGACCCTGAACCCACTGTTGTTTGGGTAGTTCTACAATTTCAGGGAATCTTTCATCTGCCATAATAATCCTTTTGATCTGCTACAGATTAGTGTAGAGATTCAGTATGATATTGCAAGCATAAGCAAACAAAAAGACCTCTATTTTGAGAGGTCATTGTGCTTATGGTTTGGTACGGCATTTGAGATCCGAAATAAAATTGATTACTTAACAAGTTCGGCGCTTACCACGAGACGGTTATCGTAACTGTCAGATTGCCATTTTCCTGCACAGGTAATAATTTCAAGACGGGAATCGTTACTTTTTTCAAAAATCTTCTGCATTGGCACCTTATCTTTAGCGTATTCTTTTTTTCGAGTCACTTTATAAGTGACGCTTTCACCTCTACCGTTTGTAGTAGTGATGAGGTCGCCATTTTTAAGATCGCCAAGTTTGTCGAAGACTCCGCCGTAACCGCCCGTGAAGTGACCGACCATTACAGCAGGACCAGGCTTACCAGGGATGGCGCCTTTGTTATACCAACCAACAACACCATAGGCCTGGGGCACGGCAATTAAACCTTCCGAGGTAGTACCGAGTCCATCTACCTGAGCGTTTACACCAATAGAACTGATGACGAGACGAACGGGGTGAGAAGGATCGCGCGCCACACGGTCATTTGCACTCGATGACGGTTTACCCTTGGGTGCAGTCTGGGCAACTGGCACCTCAACTTCAATGACTGGAGCACCAATAGGCTGGGCAATAACTGGTTGGGCATCGAGACGCGTCACAAAACCAAATACGGCAATCGCAAGAACCCCGCAAGTGAGTGCACTAGCGACGACTGTGCGAATATGGCTTGCAGATGAGGTATTGGCTGAAGTCATCTGTTCAGTAAGGGTTGGAGTGTAGAGAGCCTTAAGATTTGCTTCTAGGTGCTCGGATTGAGGGGGTGTGGAAGTTGGCTGTTGCTGAGGTTGAGCTTGAGGTAATTCAACTGGTGACTTCTGAGCAACCTGCACGGGTGTATGATAGTTTTGCTGACGTTTAGTAATTGAATCAAGGTACGAAGCCTCGGGTTGTGATGTAGGTGCAACGGGTTGCTGTTGAGCTGGTTGTACCGGTGCAACCTTAACTGATTGAGGGGCGACAGGTGCAACTCGCTGAACAGGAGTGGCAACAGGAGCTACGGCGCCAACTGGTTGGACCTGTTGTACCGCTGGTTCAATAGGTGTGACGGTTTGTGGAATCGACTGAGGAATAGATGAGATGGAAGACGTAGGGTCCACAGCCTGTTGTTGCACCACTTCTGTTTCACTAATTCCTGCGCGTTTACGTGCGTAGGTATCTAGATGCACTTTGCGTACGTGAGTATGATCGCGTGAAGGTGTGCGACGTCGTCCTGGAGTGGTGGTAAAAGTGGTGTCCATTTTTTTGTATTTGTTTTTGATACCGTAACGAGTCACATTATGTGTTGATTCGTAGTTGTATCTATTGTTTTATGAGTTTTTTGATTTTATCTGTTACTCATTTTCAATTCTACTTGTGCTTACAAGGCGTGTCAAGCTTTATGTAGTTTTCTTCTCCAAATGATGGCTAGTGCAGCGGTGACGAAGACCATCACAAAAGCTATGGGCAGTATTTTATTGTTGTTACTAACACCGCTTTCAGGCGTGCCGGGGGTGAAGGTGATCTCAGCATCAGCAGGCAATTGCAGTCCCACTATAGCTGAAATGTTTGCGGGCTTGTTTACATAGGTGTTAGCCGTCTTTGAAGTGACTGATACGGTTAATGTACAAGAAGTTTGACCTGCTGCACTATCTCCACTATAACTAACTTGTTTTTTATCCTGAGAAACCACTATCTCTCCATTTTGACACGTCGTCACGATATTTGGTTCATTAGCTACAACTAATGATGTTGGGAGGGTGTCGGTGAACGACCAACCAGCTTTTTCCAGCAAGTCGTTAGTATTAGTGACCGTAAATATCATTCGTGATGTACCGCCCGTTGGCACGACATCGGGAGAGAATGACTTATCTAATTTTGGTGATGCATCTGCAATCTGAATATTATCGAGCGCGTTATCATTGCCGTATCCACCACCCTCTTCATTTATCATTCTAAGCCCTACGGAGGTATTGTTTGTTAATACCGCTCTATCGGTAAATATACGTGCGGCAAGCACTTCATTTGAAGATGTACTGCCAGAACCATTACTACCCAACGGTGGAGGTGTGAATGTTTCAGAATTGGGGTGGTTGCACACGTTAATCGGATCTTGATTAATACGGCGTGGCGTACCGCCATCAAGTAAGTAAAAGACGTGTTGGGCCTGGACGGTTCCATCGAACGTACAGTTCACTGATGCCGTATCTAGCTGTGAAATTACAAATCTTCTAATGCCGCCCGCTAGATCAACAGATCCTTCTGTCTCAAATTGCACCAGATCCGCACCTGGGTCGGCCCACAGGTTGCCATAATCAGTGTAAGCGGTCAGTGCTTTGTTTGTCGCAGGATCAGCTACGCCGTCCAATACTCCCATTGCATACGCCATTCGTCTTACCTGATCGTACGCACCAGTTAAATTTGTTCCGCTATTGGCGCCGCCATTTCCAACACTACAGTTACTGTTCGCAAACTCATTGTCAGGGGTGTTGAACGAAAGTACTTCGCCATTACAGTTTGTCAACCATGCCGCATTCGCAGTGTACGTCATGCTTTCGAGCCCATTATAATTAGTCAGTAACACAGGGCCAGTTGCAGAAGTATTTTGAAAATTCTCGGCATAAATAACAGTTGGTGTCTCGGGTACATTAGGAGAACCCGGTGATGCATTGGCAGTGTTGTGCCTCGACAAAATACTCATAGTGAATACTGAAGTTACAATGACCAGGCCGAATAATATTTTAATACCGAAGTGCCTAAAACCACTTACTCTTAGTACGTGCATGTACAGTCCTTTTGTTTTTATTGCGCGATTTATGTTTTTACTTGATGCACTATAGAGTGTACACGCATTCGAACATAACATCAAACTGGTAATGCTTGATGGGGGGCGCAATGAGTCTTGACCGTACAGTCCTGACAGACAAGAATTAATTTATTACATGATGCATCGGCACAGTTTATAAATCTACTCGTCTTTGCGTTGCAATGTACACAATTACCTATATCTTTGGCTTGGGTTGAAAATGTATGATTCATACGACCATCGAAAATATAGAGCGATCCTTCCCACAGGCCTTTATCGCCATACTTTTCTCCGTATTTCACTATGCCACCATCTATCTGGTAGACCTCTTTGAAACCTCGGTTTTTCATTAAAACAGAGAGTATTTCACAACGAATACCACCCGTGCAATAGGTCACAATAGGTCGCTTCTTAATGGCATCGTATTTAGGATCTTCTAATTCTTTAAGAAAATCAGGTGTCGTTTCAACTTGTGGTATCAGAGCATCTTTAAATCTGCCTACCTGCGCTTCGTAGCTATTTCTGCCATCAAAAAAGATGACCTCATCACCCCGTTCCTCTATTAGTGCATGGAGTTGTTCAGGCTTGAGATGCACGCCACCACCTACAACGCCTTTTTCATCAACCTGTAACTCATCAGTGGCGTGGAAAGCCACAAGTTCCTCGCGTACTTTCACAGACAGCTTTGGAAATTCACTACCGTCTCCATCTGACCATTTATACATAATGTTTTTAAATAGTATCGAGCGATTCATTTCCCGCTTATACTCGCGCAGATTTTCAATCTTGCCACCAAGTGTTCCATTGATCCCGTGTGGTGAAATAATGATTCGACCTTTAAGTTCAAGTCGTGTACATAACTCTCGTTGCCAGCGCATAGTGATACCTGGGTCATGTACTGGCACAAATTTGTAGTAAAGAATTACCTTATTTTGTGGGTTATCAATCTTTTTCATCTTGAAATATTGTATCACACCCCTGTTTTGGAAGATATTGACAGTTATGATACAATGTAACATTAGTAATATTAAACTAACGGAAAGGGCAGGAAAAACATGGTCTACACACAAACATACTCAACTGACGCTACTGCCCTTATGGCTGACTAGCCCCGCTTACAAAACCTACAAAAAGTTACGACATTTTAACAAGAACGGCAGGAGGCCGTTACTATGACAACTAATAAAGATATTATGAAACTATTCTGGCGCGAAGCGTACCATTCACCACGGCACCTTATTTTTGTACTTATAAATATTCCGATTACCGTAACCGTTGGTGCATTCCTCGGACCCTACTGCATTTCACTCATTCTAGGGAACATCCAAACTGGTAAAGTGGCTTTTGATTACAACGCCTGGCTTATTGTAGGGTTTGCCTTAACTCAACTCTATGGTGAATTCATTGGATGGCGCCTCAACTTGTACGCCGTATGGAATCTTGAAACAAAGGCTCAGCGCGACCTTAATCAAAAGGTTTTCGGTCACCTTTCTCGCCAATCTACCAACTTTCACGCAAATCGTTTTGGTGGATCACTTGTTTCTCAAACAAATAAGCTGATAGGTGGATTTGAGCGTTTTTGGGATACTATTTTCTTCCAACTACTCCCCGCTGCAACCAGCATTCTAGCCGCAACTATCATTCTCTCATTTGTATTTTGGCAATACGCACTATTTCTATTTATTTTATCGATTGTAATGATTATAGCCATCTACTTTGGTTCACGTTATTTAGTTGCTTCAAACAAGGCGGAAGCTCAGGCTGGCACAAAACTTACTGGAAGTTTAGCTGATGCAATGACAAACATATTGGCCATTAAAAGTCACAGTAGCGAAAGTGCGGAGTTAAAGCATTACAGCAAGCTGGCGAATAACGTACGAGAAAAGTCACTTATTAATATGTGGGGTTTCTTGAAGGTAAGTAGCGTCTATGCGACACTTACAAGCTTACTTAATATTTCCGCAGTTGTCGGGGCGTTGTGGGCGGCAAATAGTGGCTTCATCGGGCTTTCTACCATCTATCTTTGCGTTACCTATTCATTCACAGTTGCTCGGCAAATATGGGAAATGAATAATATTATGCGAAACTACAACCGCGTTATGGGCGATGCTTTCGATATGGTTGAAATACTGAGTATCTCACCGGAGATTAAAGACCCTTCCTCTCCCGAAAAGTCTCGCATTAGCCGAGGGTCTATTGAGTTTAAAAACGTCACCTTTACCCATAATGAAAATAATGACCCGTTGTTCAAGGGATTTGATGTGCGTATCAAGCAGGGCGAGAAGATTGGTCTCGTCGGGCACTCGGGGTCAGGCAAGACAAGTCTGACAAAGCTCCTTTTGCGTTTTTCAGATATTCAAGAGGGTACTATATCTATCGATGGGCAGGATATTACGACTATCACCCAAAATGACCTTCGATCTCATATCGCATATGTGCCTCAAGAGCCTATGCTCTTCCACCGATCGCTTGAGGAGAATATTTCCTACGGTAATCCAGGAGCTTCCCAACAAGAAGTGGAAGGTGTGGCCAAGCTAGCAAATGCTCACGAGTTCATCATGAAACTCCCTCAAAAATACAAAACCCTCGTGGGCGAACGGGGCGTAAAGTTATCAGGCGGTCAAAGACAGCGCGTAGCTATTGCCCGTGCGATGATTAAGAACGCTCCGATTCTTATACTAGACGAGGCTACTTCAGCCCTAGATTCTGAGAGTGAAAGTCTCATACAAGAAGCGTTATGGCGCTTAATGCAAAACCGCACCGCAATTGTTATTGCTCACCGCCTTTCCACCATTCAAAAGATGGACCGCATTATAGTCCTAGACGAAGGTAAAATTGTAGAACAAGGTACCCACAAAGAGTTGATCCGCTTAAATGGAAACTACGCGAAACTATGGGCTCATCAATCTGGAGGATTTCTAGATGACTGAGATAGCAGAAAATTCAACGCTTTCTGTAAAAAGACGTCTTAGTTTAAGTTTTCGGATGCTTAAACAGGCGTGGATATTACGACCGGTCGCCATGCTACTTTACTTTGCTGGAGCATTTCTTGAAATTGCAAGTTCAATCGTAGCAATATACGCTACCGCTCGCCTGGGTGGATTACTTGCCAACTTTGCTACTGGTGGTAGCACCTCGGGTATCTGGCAGTGGCTCTGGGTGGATATAATTAGCGGCATGTTTATTGGGTTTGGTTTCCTGCTAATGAGCTATTCGAAACGAATGCTTTACTTTGCCTTTGTGCGATGGTCTACGACTTCATTTCAGCGCGCACTGTGCACCATAGACCTACCTGCCTATTATGATGATTCTATCCGCAACCAAATCAATAAGGTATCTGGCGCATACACATGGCAACTACCCAACCTCAACGGATCAAACTTAGATCTAATATATGGCATATTGCGATTTATAGCCATTACACTCGTTGTCTCTCAAATTACGTGGTGGATAGTCCCACTTATTGGTATATTTTTGATACCAACCCTTTTGGGCGAGAGTCGTATGGCAAAATTGCAATGGTTCGTATGGGACGAGAAAGGGGATCAACGGCATATATTCTGGGGGCTTGATTGGATTATCCGAAACGCCAAAGGTCAGATGGAACTACGTAGTTCACAGGCGACCAATTACGTTCTCAATAAAATATATCGTATGAATACCGATTTTTATAGCGAGCAAGAAAAGCGATATAAGCATGCTAACAAGTTACTCATCCCCACGAAAATATCTGAAAGCATTGGGACGGCAATTGGTGCTGTTGTTGTATTGCGACAATTTTTAAGTGGCACCATAGCATTGGAAAGGTACTTCTTCCTTTCAGGGGCGCTCATACGCGTAGGCGGCGCTCTTAATAGCATTTTCGGGACCCTCTCGCAGATGCAGGAATCATTATTATTCGCCGATAGCTACTTTAGTCTTATGGAAGATAGCCCAAAGATCAGTGACGCAAAGAACGCCACTCAGCTATCTACTCGTAAAGCTCCCGACATAGTTTTTGAGAATGTCAGTTTTACCTACCCCAAACAATCTAATCCAATTTTCAAAGACTTAAACCTTACCATATCTTCCGGCGAGCACGTAGCTCTAGTTGGCGAGAATGGTGCCGGCAAAAGCACACTGATTAAGCTCTTACTACGCTTCTATAAGCCCGATAGCGGACGAATATTAATCAATGATATTGATTTGCAATCGTTACAAATTGAATCTTGGTATGAGCAAATAGCCACACTTTTTCAAACATTTAATGAGTATCCTTTGCCTATTAAAGAAAATATACAAATTGGAAGATCTACAAAAAAACCTGATGCCACATTACTTCAAAGAGCTGCGAAGTTTGGTGGCGTAGATACAATGGTTAATAATTACACACATGGATGGGATACGGTGTTAGACAGTAGCTTTAAAAAGGGCGTTGAACCAAGTGGCGGTCAATGGCAAAGAGTTGCCCTGTCTCGTGCATTCTATCGACAGGCGAATGTATTGATACTTGATGAACCAACTTCAGCAATTGATGCGAAAGCAGAATATACCATTTTTAACAATATCTTTGAACATTATAAGAATAAGACGGCTCTCATTGTAAGCCACAGATTTAGCACCGTAAGACGTGCCGATAGAATCATTGTCTTAGATGAAGGCGCCATTATCGAACAAGGAACACACAAAGAACTCATTCGGAAAAAAGGCTTATACGAGAGTATGTTCACTAAACAGGCTGAGGGCTACAGAGACTAGTCAGACTTATCTGATTTTTCTTCGTCGGATTTTTCGCCCTCTTCAGCGGTGCCATGTTCAGATGGAACTTCACCTTCAGCACCCTCAGCTGGGGCTTCTTCTTCAGGCTCTTCTTCAACAGTCTGGTCTTTAACCAGGACAATTGGTTGAGAAAGGAATTCTTCGCGTTTCTCTTCATCGTCACCAATGGCAAGCAATTCGACAAGTTCAACACCTTCAGGAAGCTTAAGATCACCAATGTTAATACGATCATCAATCTCAACCAGATTCTCACCAGAAATTTCGATTGATTCAGGAAGACTGCGCGGCAACGCCCGAACTTCAACTGATTCAAGCGTGTGAAGAAGCACAAGACGGTTGTTTTCTGCAGGAA
Source organism: uncultured Candidatus Saccharibacteria bacterium (assembly GCA_964541305.1). Taxonomy (GTDB): domain Bacteria; phylum Patescibacteriota; class Saccharimonadia; order Saccharimonadales; family UBA7683; genus CAZIPE01. The sequence goes on from CAZIPE010000002.1 coordinate 26,559, forward strand.
TCTCACCTGTAATGTGAATTGGAATTTCTGCATCTACCACCTCATTTTGGTTCAAGGCCTGGAAGACCACGTGCTGCACTAAAGGCTTGAGAGGTACAAATTCAATTTCTTTAATGAGGGCAAGTGACTTTGCACCACCAACAGTAAGATCAATTGGCTGACTCTTCCCAGCGTGCGAATATGCTTTGAGCATAGCAGGTCCATCAATAGTAATATGTATTGATTCTTTGCCATGTTCTTGCACAATTGCAGGCACTTTACCTGATTCGCGTATTTTTGCAGCGGCATTCTTGCCAACGGCTTCTCGTTTTTCAGCTTCTAACTGTATATCCTGACTCATCTGTTGTAATTTCTCCTCAACTATTTTTCGTTAGTTTCCATTGTAACAGATATGCGCTTTAACTGAAAACTTGCTACAATAGATGAAGATGATTAGCCTCTCACCTGAAAAAATTGTACGCGCGGGAATCTTTTTAGTTGCTGGTATTATTTTTGCAGAAAGCGGGCTACTAATTGGCTTCTTTCTACCTGGTGATAGCCTCCTGTTTACTGCTGGATTCTTGGCAAGTCAAGATATCGTAAATGTTCATGTGCTTGCCGCAGTGTGTTTTATTGCAGCCGTCGCGGGTGATAGCGTGGGCTATCATTTTGGTCACAGCGTTGGCCCAAAGTTGCTCAAAAAACCTGACGGCAAGATATTTAAAAAGCAATATATTGCAGAGGCGGAAGCCTTTTACGAAAAACATGGTAAAAAGACTATTATTATTGCTCGCTTTGTGCCAATTGTTCGGACATTTGCGCCAATTGTGGCCGGCATCGGAAAAATGCACTACAGAACCTTCCTGGCCTACAATGTCATCGGTGGTGCACTATGGACCCTTGGACTCACCTATGCAGGTTACTTCTTAGGACGCTCTGTTCCATGGGCGAAGGACTATCTAGAGCTCGTCATACTTGGGGTGATATTCTTGAGTCTTGTACCGAGTATTGTTCATGTTCTCAGTAAGGCTGAGCATCGTCAAAAACTGAAAGATTTACCTAAGGTTTCTCTCCGAAGAATTCGACAGATTATTAAACGAGCTGAAAAAGACTAGAGCACTTCTTTTAGATAGTTTCCGGTAAATGATTCTTTTACTTTTACTACTTCTTTTGGCGTACCTTCAGCAATAATTTGCCCGCCACCGTCACCACCTTCCGGACCCATATCAATAATATGATCGGCAGATTTTATAACATCAAGATTATGCTCGATGATCACCATTGAGTTGCCTGAATCGACTAACTTAGCCAGAACCGAAAGTAGCTTTTCTACATCAGCAGCATGAAGACCGGTCGTCGGCTCATCAAGAATGTAGAGGGTCCGACCCGTTGGACGACGCGAAAGTTCGCTGGCAAGTTTAATGCGCTGAGCCTCACCACCCGACAGGGTCGTAGCTGGCTGTCCAAGATGGATGTAGCCCAATCCTACGTCATGCAATGTCTGCAATTTTCGTGCAATTGAAGGCTGATTCTCGAAAAAGTCTACTGCTTGATCAATCGTCATCGAAAGAACATCAGAAATATTCTTTCCTTTGTAGGTTATCTCGAGCGCTTCGCGGTTATATCGTTTACCCTTACAGATTTCGCAGGTGACATAGACATCGGGTAAAAAGTGCATTTCAATTTTTATAATGCCATCACCCTGGCAGTTTTCACAGCGCCCACCCTTAACATTAAAACTAAACCGTCCCGGTTTGTAACCGCGAATATTAGCCTCGGGTGTACCAGAGAATAATTCACGAATTGGTGTGAATACTCCCGTGTAGGTAGCGGGGTTTGAGCGTGGAGTGCGACCAATTGGTGATTGATCTATAATTATGACCTTATCAAGATGTTCGATACCTTCGATGCTATCGTGCCTGCCTGGAACTTCGTGGGCACGGTGTAAGCGGGCTTGAAGCTCTTTTGCCAAAATGTCATTTATGAGTGATGATTTGCCTGAACCCGACACACCACTGACAACTACAAGCTTTCCAAGTGGGATAGTGACATCAATATTCTGTAAGTTATTTTCTGCCGCGCCTTTTACGACGATTTTTTTACCACTGCCTTTTCGATAGCTCTTTGGGGGTGCAATAACACGAGTACCACTCAAAAACTGGCCCGTAATGCTGTCTTTATTCTTTGCCACTGCACTGGGTGTGCCCGAGGCAATAACCTTACCGCCGTGCACACCCGCACCTGGACCAATATCAATTAACCAATCTGCTGAACGGATTGTATCTTCGTCGTGCTCAACAACAATAACAGTATTATCGAGGTCACGAAGATGCTTAAGGGTTGCAATCAGGCGGTCGTTGTCTCGTTGATGAAGCCCGATAGATGGTTCATCGAGCACATATAACACCCCTGTTAAACCCGAGCCAATTTGAGTCGCCAGGCGAATGCGCTGTGCCTCACCGCCTGATAGTGTAGCCGCACTTCGGCTAAGGTTTAAATAATTCAGACCAACATTATTTAAAAACTTCAGTCGAGAATGAATCTCTTTGGCAACCTGGCTGACAATGTGTAGCTCAGCTTCAGAAAACGCTATCTTATCAAACCATTCAAGTGCTTTGACTACTGAAAAATCAGTTATATCTCTAATTGAAGCACCGTGGACTGTTACTGCAAGCACTTCTGGCTTTAACCGAGCCCCACTGCAGGTGTGGCAGGGGCGCTCACGCATAAATCGTTCAATGTCACGACGCATGAAGTCACTTTCAGTCTCCTTCCAACGACGTTCAAGATTTGGAATAACCCCCTCATAAGTGGTTTCAAAACTACGCCCCTGACTTAAAGTGACGTTATATTTTTGGTCACCTGTTCCGTAGAGCACTTTTTCGATATCCACATCCTTCAACTCAGCTGTTGGTACATGCAAATTGAAGCCATACTTTTCGGCAACCGCCTGCATCTTCTTCATATACCACGCGTCTGCATTTACTCTGTTGAATGGTCGAATAGCACCTTCGGCAATGGTAAGATTACCATTTGGTATAACGAGTTCAGGATCCACCTCTAATCGCGAACCCAGACCTGTGCACGTTGGGCAGGCACCTTGAGGGGCGTTAAAACTAAACAATCGTGGCTCAAGTTCAGGAAGGGCAAGTTCGGGGTGATCAGGACAAGCGTAACGCTGAGACAGCAAGCTATCTTCATTGGTATCGGCGTTATGAATAATTAGTGATTCTTTGCCGAGTTCCAGCGCCTGCTCTATAGATTGAGTCAACCGACCCTGATGCGCGTCATCATTAGTAATACGATCAACTACAATTTCAATGGTATGCTTATATTTTTTGTCTAGTTCAGGCCATTCATCAAGTGAATAAATAACACCATCTACACGAGCGCGCGCAAATCCACTGCGCTGATACTCGGCTGGAATATGTTCAAACTGCCCTTTTTTAGCGTTCACTATTGGAGCAAGTACTAATAGGCGGGCACCCTTCGGGAGTGAAAGCACCTCATCAACAATTGCCTGAGGAGTTAAGCGCTTAATTTCGTTTCCATCAATCGGGCAATGCGGTACACCGATACGGGCATAGAGCAATCGAAGGTAGTCGTATATTTCAGTGACCGTTGCAACAGTTGAGCGTGGGTTTCTTGAGGTAGACTTCTGATCAATTGATATCGCAGGTGAAAGCCCGTCTATCTGATCAACATCTGGCTTTTCCATAAGACCAAGGAACTGACGAGCATATGAAGATAGTGATTCGACGTACCGGCGCTGGCCTTCTGCATAAATAGTATCAAATGCCAAAGAAGACTTTCCCGAACCCGAAAGCCCGGTAATTACCACTAGTTTACCTCGCGGAATATCGAGATCTATGTTTTTTAAATTATGCTCGCGCGCTCCACGAACCGAAATAACCTCAGCCATAAGATACCATTATACCTCAAAGTACATCTGTTTGTGCAGTCTTTGGATAAAAATCAAGACTGCCTAGACTTATTGTGGCGCCCTTTTCGAGCACCTCACTAGTCGCATCAATCACTCTGCTTTTTTCAAGTCTTGTCATTGGGTGGTCGCTTTCACCTAGCGTTATATGCGGGCTAAAGCCATCACTTCTCAGGGCACCCTTCAAGCCAATGCTTGCCATAGCTTTCATAGTATTTCTCACCTCCTGCCTCAAATCCTCACTGTCCACGGCCATGACCAAAGCCCTGCCGTGTTTAATAACTCTAGGTTCAACAAATTGCACTTCAAGTCCTTCAGCTAGTGTTTGTTGAATCTGACTCTTTACTTGTGCCTGGGCCTTTCCGTATTCGTAGCCCACAATTAATCCTCTCGCCAATTGACTGTCGAGTTGTCGTTTTCTCATGATCGTAAGCTGTAGCTTTGTTCTTGGGTGAACGAGTTCTGCTAAATTATCATCGTCAATAAGCAAGTCATAGAACCTATCTCGTATACCAATATCATCTTGATAACTCACCCACCTTCTGATGCCAAACGGCTCCGGCTTACCTGCTTGAACTGCCCTTCTGAGCTCTTGATTTGCGGCAAGACGATTGTGTTGTGGTCTCCTCGTACCTTGTCTATTTTTGCGTGAACTCATAATGTATTAATCCTCTTACTGCCCATGGTACAACAAATAGCTGAGTTGTCTAGTATAATAAGTTGTATGAAGGATAGAGCATATAGGTGGTGGAAGAATAAACCTTGGAGCCTGCGCAAGCCACTGGTTTTTGCGGTGGGTATTTTACTGATTATTATCGCTCCATTCATCGGGTTCATTCCGGGACCTGGTGGGATTCTTGTGTTTCTGCTCGGTATAGCTGTGTTGGCAAGTGAGTTTGACTGGGCACTTTCGCTCAAAGCGTTCTTTTTGAAAACTGTGCCGGCGGAAGTAAAAAAACGATGGAGACCAACTCAAAACTGGGAATATACTTTTGATATCACCACTGGCTGTCTACTCACTTCCTCTGTTATTTTTGGCTACTATGACTACTGGCTTCTTGCTGTATACTGTGGAATTCTCGGCACGTTACTTTTCATTTTCAACCGTAGCCGACTCGACCGTCTTAAATTGTATTTTGCAAAGCGAAAGAACTAGCGTAAAGTTATCTGGTATGAAAATTGCTATTCAAGGTCAAGCGGGCTCATTTCATGCCATTGCGGCAAAAAGTCTTTTTGGCACAGAAGTTGAGCTAATATACTGCGACACATTTAAATCTGTGTTCGCATCACTTGATGCTGGCAAGGCAACGCATGCAATTGTGGCTATTGAAAACTCGCTTTATGGCTCAATCAACGAGGTGTACGATCTACTTCTTGCACACCAGTTTTCAATCACCGGTGAAGTATATGAACAAATTGGACTTCACCTCTTTGGGCTAAAAGGATCGACAGCTTCAGACATAACTGATATCTACTCACAAGCCCCTGCCCTTGCCGAAGCAGAAGACTATCTAGAAACCCACTTAAAGCAAGCAACCCGTCATGAATATTTTGATACTGCCGCTGCCGCCCAGTATGTGGCAGATGAAAAAAATATACATAACGCTGCAGTAGCGAGTAATGAAGCGGGGGAACTCAGTTCGCTTCACCTACTAGCCAGCAACATCGAAACACACCATCATAATTACACACGCTTTATTGCCCTTTCAAAAAATGATGCCGTAGACGCGCAGGGCAACAAAACATCTATTACCTTTCGCACACAAGACAAGGCTGGATCACTTTACGACGCACTCGGAGTATTTGCAAAGCGAAAAATCAACCTTACAAAACTGGAGAGTCGTCCGATTATCGGTAATGCATGGCGCTACATGTACTACGTTGATTTTTCTGCCGGCATCAATGAAGCACATGTTCAAAAAGCACTCGAGGAACTCGAATCTCATGCTACACACATACGAATTCTTGGCTCGTACCCCGCTGGCAATACACTAATCGCCTAGTATTTTTGCATTGTCGAAAATAACACAACATATTTGTGTAATTTGCTATTGTCACGCCTTTTGATATAGCGGTATGATAAAGACAGATTAACAAATGAGTGGAGTGCGAGACCGTGAAAAAGAAAATGTTATTTTGGGCAGTAGTTTGTGGGATCATCGTTACTCTGCTTGTTGTCGAAAATCCACTACAAATGTTTTTCAATTTCGTTATTGCTGGCATAGTGCCAGGGATCAATATTTCGCTTGGTTTCGTGCCTTCAATTGGCGTCATACTTGCCCTGCTATGGCTGATGAAACGGTGGCTGCGAGATATTCGCTATCAGATGATGCGCCGTACTGCACTTGAAATGAATGCTGAAAAAGTAAAGAACGAGCTACAGAACGCTCAGCAGAAAGAAAGTAAAGAACGGCGACAATCAGTCATTGCCGCGCGAGCACTCAAACGGGCCAACAATTTGTAACTACCCTAATCTTCGATTGGCATAATACTCTCGCCGTAGAGCTGAAGCTCTTGCAATAAGAATTGGGCATTGTCATCAGCTTGCTTCGATGCTGAAAGTTCGCCGAGACGCTCAGCAAACTGTTGTAAACTCAGTTGTCCACTTATGCCGTTCACAATTCTCTGCGTGCGATATTTTTCCCAGAGCTCGCGCTCACCAGAATTTATAGATTTTGGAAAGTTACGAACTTTGTAGCGAACCAGTAGCTTTTCTAATCGTTCATCATGAAATTCTGGTGTGTAATCAGCAAGCTGATTTTGTTCCAACGCCCGCACCACCCGCATTTCGTTACGATCTTTATCTCCAATGAAGCCATTGTACAGTTGGAAGTCTGGATCATCATACCTCTCGTACCCTTCGCGCTTGGCGCTGTCGCGTTTTTCAAACAAGCTATGTATTCGCTGTGCAAAACCCTTAAGTTGGGTGAGGTTTTTGTAATTAGCTTCAATTGTCGCCATTTGAAGATGTAAACGTTTCTGGCTATCTTCATCGAGTACGCCTAGTGGAGCAATAGCGGGGCAGGCATTTGGTTTGAGTGATTTAATTGGCAAAAGCTCGGTTTCTTCATTGCGCGTAAACAACATTTCGCTCAGTTCTTCATCTGGAAGCGAGGCAAGGTTGGTGGGGTCAATTCTCAAATCGTATACGAGCACTGCACCATGGGCACCAGGTGCAATAGGCAGTACTGCAGTTGTCTTTTGCCAGTTGTTTGAATACCGACCCGATGTGTACAGCAAAGGCTTTGGATCATCCAACTGCACCATGTGCGCAACGGCTTTTTTGCTACGCACGCTTAATAGATACTCGAATATTTTAGGTTGCTTTTCTTTAAGTAATTTCGCCACTTCAATAGTGGCGTACACATCACTCAAGGCGTCGTGAGCATTGTGGTGGTCAAGCTTATTGAGCTTTGTGAGTAGTTCTAATCTGTTGGTTGGTTGTTTTTTTTCATCAAAGGGCCACTCAATCCCGTCTGGTCGAAGGGCACGGATCATACGCACCACATCAAGCAAATCCCAGCGCGATCTCCCGTTCGCCCACTGCCACTCATACGGATCGAAAAAATTACGCCACAGGCTCATGCGCATGAATTCATCATCGAACCGAATACTATTGAATCCAAGTATCGTAGTGTCGGGCTGTAGCACGTCATCATGAAAAAGCTTGAGAAACTCAGCCTCAGTGTAGCCTTCTTCCAGTGTTTTTTGAGGTGTGATGCCGGTGATAAGGATTGCATCAGGATCAGGCAGGACCTCGTCCGTTAGCTTAACAAGCCAGTTTTGAGGTTCACCAATCGGCTTAAAGTTTTCATCTGTCCGTTGCCCAGCGAACTGCATAATCCGCTGAGCTCGTGCATTAATGCCAGACGTTTCTAAATCGTAAAAGTAAAAAGTCACTTAATCAGTATCGAGTATCTTGCGTGAAGTATCAAGCAACAACAGAAAGCGCTAACTCATCAGACAGCAGTAGCTGGTCTGCTATGCCTTTTAGCAAATTTCTTCTGTGGCCAAAATATATTATTCGAGCTTCATCATCACTATACCAATTCTGTTCACACATCTCCTCTAGATGTGCTTCGTGTTCACTTTCAAGTCCAAGAAGATAGTCCCTTACTCTTGCTTCCGTTATATCTTCGACTGACTCAGTTTCGGTTCGTCCTACCCGAAGTTCAGTGTGCATGTTTTTAAGTGTGTCACATAAAGCCCGAAAAACGTCTGGAGCCATGCCGTTTTCAAATGCTTGGTTGATGGTCTCAGTCGCGACTACAATATCGGCTTGAAAATTTTCTCCGAGAATGTTTTCAGCTTGTGACACTTCAAGTAAAGACGTTACCACTGTTTTTTTCTTTCTTTAACTATTGGAACCTATATTTTGACTGTACTCCGCTATTTTAAGGTGTCAATAAATTGTTGTAATTTAAACTTTTTTGAGAGACTCTGGCACGGGCTCATCGAACTTCATGGATAATTCCAGGGCCTCGAAGGCGCTCGGATCTATTCCATAATGCTCAGCGTACACCGGCGTCACCCCGCCAAAACAGGCATCTTCCCATTTGAGATTTAGTTGTAGGGCAAGTTCTTTTACTTCACTTTCTGATCTACCTTCAATTTCAATAAATGGCGGAACCCACGGCCACTCATCAAGCATTATCTCTACATCATTAAGTTCCCATAATTCACGCTTGGATTCCTGTTCACCTTTAACTTCTAGCCCGATAGATACCAAAAACTTTTTGGCAGAACCGTAATTATCAACCTTAACCGCTTGTTCGTATGTTTCACCCAATACGTCATCTTGTACTTGCTTTAACATAAGCTCTATTGAGCCATCAAGCTCTTCGCGCAACCGAACCCAAGCACGTCGGTCTTGCAAGCGACGATCCGGAAAATCGTAGACTGTACGATGTATGAGCATACTCTTGTGCTTACACTCTGCTCCAAGTTGTTTTAGCTTGTTGCGAACTACCTCGTGATCTACATTCAAGAATTTTGCTTCAATTTCTTTTTCCACTACGATTGCTCCTTTTCGTGCGCTTCCCTAATCGTCCTCTTGTTCAATCAGGTGGATTGACTGGTCAGTTCGCCCGAAGACTATTTCGGTATCTGGTTTAGCACCTTTACGGTTTAGTTCGTGGATGATGCCCATTTTTTTCATGATGTCACGGAGGCGCTGACGAGAATGAAAGTTTTCAAAATCAGTTCGACGGGCAAATTTTTCAATCTTGCGACCAGTGACTTTCAGGCTGTTTTTCCCCGTTTTTTCAACATTCCATGGAAGTTCATCTGTTTCTAGCGTGAAAGTAGGTGTTTTTTGATCATTTTCAGCCGTTTCTAGCGCTTTTTTGGCCTTATTGGTGTCCACGACCGCTCTAAGTTTACGAAGCAACTCAGGTAGGTTTAGGTGTGCCTGCGAAGAAATCGCAAATATGGGGGTCTTTTTTGGGGCAACAGATTGAAGTTGTGAAATTAAATCGGTCACCATATCGTCATCTAAACCCTCCGTTTTCGTAATTGCCACCACCTCAGGACGAGCAGCTAATTCTTTACTGTATTCTTTTAGCTCTTTTCTGATGACTTTGTAGTCTTTCTGTATGTCATTACTATAAGCATCAATCAAATGTAGAAGCACGCCCGTGCGCTCAACGTGGCGTAAAAACTCGTGGCCCAAACCTTTGCCAGATGCCGCACCCTCAATAAGCCCAGGAATATCTGCAATCAGAAGTGACGTGTTATCGATATCTGCAACACCCAGATGGGGTGTGAGCGTTGTAAAAGCATAGTCGGCGATCTCGGGCTTAGCGTTAGTCGTCACCGAAAGAAAGGTAGATTTCCCCGCATTTGGCAGACCCACCAGCCCCACATCGGCAATCAACTTTAGTTCAAGTGTAAGTTCATCTTCATCACCTCGCTCACCCTTTTCAGCTACTCGTGGTGTTTGACGTATTGAACTTGTGAAGTGGGCGTTGCCAAAACCACCATCGCCACCTCGTGCAACCACCATAACTTGACCATCTTCAGTAAAATCAGCTAGTAATTCCCCATTTTTAATCACCTGCGTTCCTACGGGAATTGATACATGTAGATGTTGGCCATTCTTGCCATGTCGCCTTCGTTTGGCACCATTTTCGCCTGGCTTAGCTCTTAGCTCTGGTGTAAAGCGGAAATCTACAAGTGTATTTTGGTTTCGATCAGCTTTGAATATGACATCTCCGCCCCTACCGCCATCACCACCATCTGGGCCGCCTTTATCAACATAAATTTCATGACGAAAACTGACGGCTCCATCGCCGCCCTTTCCCGCAAAAACTTTTACAACCGCTTTATCTACAAACATCAGATATAGATTATACCTGATTGAGTTGAATCTTATGCATCAGCCTCACTACAACTTACGGAAAAACATCTGGGAAGTTGACGTTGAACCAGGCAATCAACGTCTTCTTTACTGAAATACCTGTAGATTTTATAAGCAGCAGACTTACTGCGCTTATGAGCGAGGGTATGATAAGAATCGGTATATCATCAGTTCGAATTCCACCAAGACCCACCAAAATGAACCCGACTACAAGCAAGAAGGTTGTTGAAAAATAGAAGATTGTTGGAACTACAAACAGAATTAAACTATTACGAGTTGTTTTTTGTTTTGATTTCTTTTTGGTTTTGCCCATGCGCCCATCCTCAATTGGTTTATTTTAGTGTATGAAGTTATACGATCGAGCTTCGCTTGCCGAAAGAGTTCGGCTTGAAACCACGTTCCAGCCTGCATAGTTCATTTCACTGACCACTACACTACCATCTGAGTTTACTCGTTCAACGTAGCCTACGTGTCCGTAACCACCCCAACCACCACTTGTTTGGAACACGTCACCTGCACGCGGGTTGTTGTCTACACCGAATCCTGAAATACGGGCGAGTGCTGCCCAGGTAGTTGCGTTACCCCAGTTACTACCAACAGGACGGCCAGATGCTGCACGCTTATTGAACGCATAGTAGGTACAATAACCGTAGGCATATTTATTGCCACTAAATTGGACGCCCCCATCGCCGAATGCAAAGCTTGAACTGGCGCTTGAGCTCGAGGTGTAGGACGTAGATGAACTCGACGGTGCAGCAACACTTGGCTTAATACCGCCAGGGATAATTATTTGACGACCAGGCTTAAGACTTTTTAGCTCAACGTCATTAAAGGCAGTAATCTGTTCGGCAGTTGTTTTGAATTCGCTTGCAAGACTTTTGACCGTATCACCTGATTGCACTGTGTAAAGAACACCTGAAACAGGTAGTATGGTGAGCTTGCTTCCAGGAGTAAGATCGTCGGTAGCGAGATTATTTGCCCAACGAATTGTATCTGCACTAATGCCGTATTGCCGGGCAAGTGAGGCAAGTGTGTCACCCTTCTCAACTGTAATTTTCTTAATACTTGCAATGGATGTGTCGTTCGACACCACTAATTGCGGTTTTTCAACCACTGCGGTAGTCGCTTCTTCCGTTTTGGCGGCAATCTTAACCTGTGCATCAAGAGTATCAGCACGGTTGGTTGCATTTGAAGTAATTAACAGATTAGCCTCTTGAGCGGCATTCGCAGCAACCTCTGCGGCAACCACCTCATCAACAGGTTGAGCTTCGGGGGCTTGAAGGGGGTTTTCTAAACGGGCTTGCGGTGCCACATATTGAGTACTTCCAGATACGCGACCCACTAATTGTGAGGCACCTATGCCGATAAGTAGCACTGCAAGAATCGAAAATTTAATATTTCGGCTCGCATGAGAGCGATACCGTTCAGTCGATTGCTTGACTTGAGAAACTAATTTTTTACTTGCGTCTGATGAGACGCGTACTACTGAGGTAACACGATTGTTACTAATAGTAGCTCCTTGTCCATGATGGACTCGCATCAGTGTACTATGTCTTGCTCTACCCTGGGGCAGAAAGAGATACGTCGACCTTATTATTAAATAATATCTCGCTTTGGTGTGTATCTCGTACGACAATTCTTCTGATGGTCAACCTCGCTCCGCTCACCCTTCATCAATGCTTGACAAAGAAACATTGAGATTGACGTATATAATTTTATCAACAATGGAAGGTGGTGTCAATGGAAGAATCGGCTAAACTTTCCACATCTGTTATTACTACAGATTACACAGTTTTTTACAATGTTGTGCGGTTAGTGCCTCGTGCTCTTCAAGTGTGTTAGAAAAATAGGTTACCCCGTCATCTCCTGCGACGAAAAAATTGTAGGTTCCCGGTGCCGGATTGGCAACTGCTTCGAGCGCCGTTAGGTTAAAGTTGGCAATGGCAGATGGCGGTAACCCAGTATATTTACGGGTATTGTAGAGTGAATCGATGTCGGGGGTAGCTGGCTTGCCAGTTTCAGCCGCTGCGTACATAAAGGTAACGTCCGATCCAAGCTGTTTGTCTTCTTTGAAGCGTTTTAAGAATACCTGAGCCACTTTTTGTTGAGTAGGATAATCTGACACCTCTTTTTGCACGATTGAGGCTAAAATGATGCCTTGTTCGAGAGTGAGCCCTTGTTTCTTGAGACCCGCCTTAATGGAGGGGCTAATTCTATCTTCAAACGTATCGAGCATGAGTTCCAGCAGTTGTTCTGCGGTGTTACCGGGTTCAACTTTATATGTTTCTGGGAAGAAGTACCCCTCGAGACGTTGATTCGAAGGCACATTTGTAAGTAATGGATGGTTACGTACTGCGGTGATTGCACTGTCAATTTCTGGCTGAGTGTAGCCGATATCAATAAGTTTCTGCTTAATTTCCGTCAGTCGCAGACCTGGTGCAATAAGCAGGTTAGTACTCGAAACTTTGCCCTCCTTTAATATTTGAGCAATTTCTGGTGTAGAGTTTTTGCTAGTAAGTCGGTAGGTGCCCGCTTGCAAACCTGATATTCCATTGAACTGCAGGTGCCATAAAAAGGCGGTGGCACTTTTAATAACCTGTTTTTCCTCTAGGGTCTCAGCTATTAACTGCGTGCTTGCACCACTTGCGATTGGCACAATATGATATACATCATCAGCTGTGCGTGGAGAAAGTTGCATCTTATACCAGCTAAACAGTGCAATGAAAGTGACCAACACTATAACAACAAGAGAAATGATAGCGTACCTGAGTATGTGGTAATTCTTCTTTGGTTTTGGGGGCTCATCTACGCTGGCTATTTCGGGAGATGATGGCGGGGTTGGTGGTGGCGTGACCTGCTGTGGAGGCTGTTGCGCAGGAGATGCAACAGAATTGAGTGGTTGCGGTGGTGGTAACACGGGAGTCTGTGGTGGCTGTTCTGGTTGTTGCAAAGGATCTTCAGGCATCAGGCGTGCTCCTTCACATAATCTTCTAAGATGAATGTTGCCGCCAAAGAATCAATATCAGCCTTTTCGTAGCTTTTACCACGAGATTCAAGTTCTTCTTCGGCCTTCACTGAGGTGAGCGATTCGTCTTGCCAGGCAAGGGTGGTCGTATCGGGAAGATGTAGTGCGTGAACCGTTTCTTCTACTACTTTTGTTTGCACAGTTGGATCACCAGATTGATTGCGGGGATATCCGATAACAATAGTTGTAATCTGGTATTGATTAATTAGGTCGGTAATTGTCTCAGCAAGTTGATCGTTATTTTGCAGTGTCGTAACTGGGCGTGCAAAAAAAGTGGGGACTTCAGCAAGAGCCACCCCAACGCGCTTTTCACCAACATCAAGTGAAAGCAAATTACCCTGCACTGTTTTCATCAACCTTTAATTCTATTTCGATCTTACTTGCACCCGGTGCTTTGCGTGCCCAGAAGGGTGTGAGGTTAATATCAGTACTCTTAACCCCTGGCAGGCTCTGAACATAGGATCGTATCTCACCAATCTTCTTGCCTGATACTTCTTGTTTGAGCTGTTCGATATCAAACTTAGGACCATACTGACCGAGTGCACTCACTTTATAGACTGCCGTCTTACCGCTTACTTTAACTTTTTCAAACTGTGCATCTTTAACCCCATCATCATACACTTGTTGCTGATCTTTATTGTCCATTTTAGTAGTAATGAATGCCTCGTTGGCAGCTTTTAAATCTGCTTCTTTAACACCCAACATAGTATAGGTTGCCTGCGCTGTAAGCTTGCCCTCGTTCGCTTCTTGGCCAACGGCTGGCTCACTCGTTGTCTGCCCAATGCTTGCGGTGAATGAATCACCGAGCACTTTAACTCCTTCGCCAAAACCCTTTTCAAGCTCGGTCTTTATATCTGCATTATCCTTCTTTGCAAGTTCAGCTTTAGCCTTATCAACATCAGCTTGAGAAACTACTTTCACCACCTTAGATACGCCACCAGACATTTGTCCACCAGTACCTGTTACAGCACCGTAGCCATTTACCGTATATGTTGTTGGTCCAAGGTTATACTGATCTCCATTCTTCTGAGCCTTCACCGTACTCGATCCAACAAAAGAGCATCCGTCATCAAAATTTGGGGTTGTGAGACTTACTGTTTGCTGTGTAATAAAGGTAAGCCCCTGCGCACTTACGCCCGTACCTGCGGGCACTTGAGTTGGTCCGTCTCCCACATCCGAACAAGCAATAGACAGAGTCATGCTACCCGATGCTTTTGAACCAAGGTCTTTTTCTCCTGTGGCTGTAAAGCTTTGAGTAACTGTCTTGCTCTCTTCTTGGACTTCGGCTCGGAAAGTATACGAGGCGGGATCTGATGTGCCACTGTCAGTAATGTTCGCTTCATAGGCAATTTCGACTGGGGTTGTTTCAGCACGAATGACAATGGTTGCTTTTGAGCGACCAAAAATGAACAGGAGCGCAAACAGTACTAACGCAGTTATACCTGCAACTATGAGCATCTTCTTTTTGAAGGAATTAAAGTTCGGGACCTTCTTTTCTTTCTTCTTCTTGCCTTTGCTCGCTTTAGAATCGTTGGAATCGTCTCGTAGTTCGCCGTCGTTATCTAAATCTGAGGCTAAATCTTCACCGTTTATCTGAAGTTCATCTTCATCGCGTGCAGCCGCGGCGGCAGCAGCTCCTAATGCAGCTGGGGCAGCGAGCTCATTAACCGCATCAGTTACTTCAACAGAGTCATCCTCGGGCTCGGTTACTTCATCTGGCGTGGGAATATAGGGCTTAGACTGTAGATTCTTGGCAACATAGAGACCCAATCCACCAGCAAGTGCGAGGAGTGCATTGTTATTCGAGACAATGACCGATTGCTTCTTGGCAGAGGTAGATGCTCGTTTGAGCAACTTGAGATTCACCGTACTCTGAAAAACAGTACTACCCTTTGGTGGTACGAGCGCAATAATTTTTTCTTTACTATTCTTGAGCTTATCAATGACTGCAGTGATATCATCTTCAACATCAATGTAGATTACATCTTTTTTCATTTGAGTGGTGTGCCCTTAAACGCTGAGGATCTTATTAAACTTTTCTTTAAGGCGATTCGTGCGACCCTCGCTTCCTAATATGGTATCATATCCGACCCGTAATAACCCTAATGCTGTAATCAGGGTATGATCTGTTACTTTTTCTGTCTTATCTGTTATATCGGCTACTTCATCTGGCGTAATCAGCTCGATGCTGGGTCGTTTGGTAAATGGCAGTTCTTTATACCAATCATCTTCTTTTAGCGCGCTCACGAGAGGCTTCAGACTCGCACCGCCACCACAGAGCAGGATTCGTTTTGGTAAGTGATCTAAGCCGGTGAACTCACTCAGAGCAAGTTCCACGCCATCAAGCCAGACCTCAAGAGTTTTTTCAATTGCTTTGAGCGCTCCTTCTTTTTGACTCTTTTTAAGTTCGTCGCTATCTAAATTAAGTTTTATCTTCTCTGCCTGAGCAAAATTAACATCGAGCTCGTTGCTGATAGTGTTAGTAAAGGCTCGCCCGCCAATACCAAACATGCGCGTACCTTGCACACCACCATCATCTACTACGGCAATATCGGTCGTACCACCACCAACATCAATCAAGATTGCAGTGAACGTGCTGGAGGCATCATTGCCAATTAAACTTCGTGAAACTGCGAATGGCTCAGCCGCAACGGCGATCAAATCGAGATCCAGTTGCGTTGCTACACGCTCAAGTGCCCCAATATGAACCATTGGTGCAAATGCGGTGTAGAGTTGCATGATAATTTCTTTGCCCTGAAAACCAATTGGGTTACTGATTTTGTAGGTATCAATGTGGATGGAAACGATAGCGCTATTGACCAGTTTGACTTCAACATCTTTTTTCCCAGTTTCAAGTTCAAGTTGTTTTTGAGCACGCTCCAGCATTCTATCTTGTGCTCTGTCGATTATTAGTTCAATCTCAGTAGCGTCTAAAGGCTTTTCAGGGTTCGGACGACGATATTTAATGGTTGTTGTGAGCCCCTTCACTAATTCGCCGGCAATTCCTACGATCGCCTGACGAGGGCTTGCTCCCGCCATATTTTCGGCTTTTGTAAGTGCTTTTTCGCAGTTTGCTACCACCCCTGCTATATCTGAAACAGCTCCTGACTGCATATCACTTAGCGCTTGTCGGGCACGCCCAACGCCAACAACTTCAAGTTCATCATCATTTACTTTTGCAATAACCGCTTTTACAAATTCAGTCCCCACATCAAGACCGACGATAAGTTGATCTGCTGATTTTTTCGGCAACTTATCTTTGACATGAGCAAGTTGTTTAATTTTATTAAGCATTACCTCTAATTATACCATATCGGAGGTAGATCTATATCTGGTCGCGTGAGCGCGTGCAGAATATAAAACTAATCCTAGATCCAGCCAACATAGTCTGTATTTCTTCTGACGGAATCGTTGGACTTGTAAGGGCAAGGTGGCCAATAACTGCTTCTCTTTCTGAGATAGCGACATCATTGTCTCGAGAATATTCATTTATTGCCTTGGGTACCAAGCTTCTTAGCACCAACTCATCGTGCGACACATTTCCCGGACTAGTTTCAAGCCATGTAATTTCAAGGCCATTTTTTTTCATAACTAAGCTACCCAGTAGAGAAACCTGAGATAATCCCGCTTCTTGACACTTCGCTTCAAGCACAGTTTCAAAATCTTTTTCAGTATTTAGTGTATTCATAGTCATATGCACCTATTGGTGGCAGTGAACGAGTATACACTAGGGGTGAACTATTGCAAGATGGCTTTTATACGACGAATGCCAGCAGATGAGGCTTCTTCTTTGATGATCTTGAATTTCTTGCCGTCTTCGAAAAGTTGAAGAGTGTGATCGACATGAGGACCGCCACAGATTTCGAAACTGAACGGCTTAGTCTCAGTATCAGCTATCATCTTATATACTTTTACAGATTCACCATATCTATCACCAAATTGACCGAGCGCGCCAAGAGGGCCTGTAGCCTCTTTGGTAGGATATTCAGCCCAACTTACTTTAAGGTCTTTGGCGATTTGTTCGTTGACAATCTTTTCAACTTCGTCCAATTGCTCACGCGTTACTTTTTCAGGGTGAGAAAAATCAAATCTGAGTCGTTCTTCGGTAATGTTCGATCCTCGCTGAACAACATGATCACCAAGCACGTCGCGAAGCGCTTGGTACATCAGATGTGTAGCGGTATGATATTTTTTGTGAATCATTTGCTGACCACCAAGTCCGCCCTTAAACGTTCCTTTACTGGCAGTTTGCGATCGCTCGCGTTGTTCTTTCATTAACTCATCAAATTCATCTTTCCAGTTTTCTGAGACATTCACCTCTTGCTTAAATGCTTCTTCAACCGAAAGTTCTAATGGAAAACCGTACGTATCGTAGAGCGTAAAAACTTCTTTGCCGGTTAGTCCGTCTTTAGTCAGTTTTTCAAACTCACGTATACCCTTTCGTAATGTCTGTCGGAAAACTTTTTCTTCTCGCACCAGAATATCAATCACTTCTTGCTTCTTCTGGGAAACTTCAGGATAGTCTTGCTCATATAAACCAGTGATAACGGGTACTATTTCTTCACAGAAATTTTGTTCCACACCGAGCTCAAAGGCGAAGCGAATTGCCCGACGCATCAATCGACGCATAACGTAACCCTGTTCTTTGTTGCTTGGTTTGACACCATCTACGGCTAAGAACGTTGCAGCACGCAGATGGTCGGCTATTACGCGCATAGCGTTGGTATGATTGGCGTATTGTTTACCAGAAATCTGTTCTAACTTTTCAACGATTGGCCACATCAGCGATATCTTGAACACATCTGGTGAATCAATAGCTGCTGCAGCAATTCGCTCCAGACCTCCGCCGAAGTCGACATTGGGTGCAGACAGTGGCTCAAACCCCTTTTCAGTACGTTTGTATTGCATAAATACTTGATTACCAATTTCAATGAAACGGCCAGAATCACTCGCAGGGTGCGCCTCACCGTATCCATCGGCATGATTCTGCTTACCAAAGTCGTAAAATACTTCGCTATCAGGACCACATGGGTCACCAATTGGTGTCTTCTCAAGTCCACCTCCGCGAGACCACCAGTTTTCACCGTCATCATAGAAAAATATTCTCTCACCTGCGTTAATACCACGCTTATCACCGTCTTCTTGTGAGCCTATTTCAGCAATCTTGGCATCAATTCCTCTTTCTTTAAACAGATTTTGCCATATTTGAGCAGCTTCGTCGTCCCGCGGTATACCCGCTTTTTCATCGCCAATAAAACACGTGACATATATTTTTTTAGGGTCAAGGCCAACCACGTCAACCAAAAATGTGAAGAACCACTTGATCTGCTCTTCTTTAAAATAATCACCCATACTCCAGTTACCAAGCATTTCAAAGAAAGTAGTGTGACGATTATCACCGACATCTTCAATATCCATAGAACGCAGACATGTCTGAGAATTCACAAGACGCTTACCTTGAGGGTGTTCCTCACCCAGAAGATACGGTATCAGCGGCTGCATCCCGGAACCAGTAAATAGGGTAGTGGGGTCATTGTATGGCACTAAAAGTGCCCGAGGAATCATCTCGTGCCCACTTTTCTTGAAGAATTCTAAATACTTTCGTCTAATTTCTTGTGCATTCATTTTAGTTATTATAACAGATATAGGTCACTTGACTAATCTACGATGGCTTCAGCAACAATACGAGCAGTGTCGCCCTGTAATTCATCATTAAACCCAGCCCTAGCACGTATCACTAAGCAGGGTAAGGTGCCCGCGACAAGACCATTGCAAGCATCGGGCCTCATGGGAGAGGGGTTATCGTAGATACTACATGTATTTTTAAGACTTAAATGCCCGCAGTCTGCAACAAGTTTGAAGAACCCATAGCCAGCTGGAATTTGAAATGCCTAATCCTTTTCTGAAAGTTTTATTGGTTCAGAATCTTCATCGCGAGGTTCAACCAATGTTTTTGTTCTGATCTTCAAAAGGTTACTACCTGCTTCGGCCCTGTTCATGAATATACCCGTACCAATTCTGCAGCACGCGCCGTTGCAATCATTAACACAATCTAGGTCGAGCAATATATTTGGCCCTTTGTTTTTTCTCTTTGTCATATTATTATTCCCCCACCCAGACATACTTCACCTTCATAAAAAACCGCCGATTGACCTGGGGTTAACGCACGAATATCATCGTTCAAAGATACTTTTAATTGTTCGTTTATTGGTTCTATAGAACATGCCGTTAATGGAGCTCTGTGCCGTGTGCGAACGTATAGTTGAGAATCGGTAGCTGGAAGTTGGTTGTTGGAGTTAATCCAATGTACATCTGATACTACAAACTCATTTTGCCAGAGCTTACTGTCGTTCAAATCGGTCGTGACGTACACCTCGTTCTTCTTCATATCTTTACCAACAACGTAATAGGGCATGCCACCACCCACATCTAGCCCGTGTCGTTGACCAATCGTATAGAAAATTGCTCCGTCATGTTGGCCAATAACCTTGCACGATTCTTTTTCTATGATTTTACCTGGTTCTGTTTGTACGAAGTTTTTCAGAAAATCCTTAATCCCAATCTGCCCGACAAAGCAGATGCCCACTGAATCCTTCTTTTGGGCGGTGACTAAACCGAGTTCTTTGGCTCTCTTGCGCACATCAGGTTTCAGCATGTCTCCCAACGGGAAGAGCGTTCTTGAAAGCGCCGCTTTTGTTACTCGATACAAAAAATAAGTCTGGTCTTTGTTATCATCAGTTGCTTTAAGCAACTTTCCGTCCTGTACTTTTGCATAATGACCAGTGGCAATAAGATCTGCACCATCTTCGAGTGCTGTTTGTAAAAACAACTTAAACTTCACTTCTTGATTGCACATAATGTCAGGGTTGGGAGTGCGACCGGCTTGAAATTCTTCAATCATATAGTCGACGACTTTGTGCTTATATTCCTTTTGAAAGTCATAAATTTTAAATGGAATACCGAGTTGAACCGCGACGCGCTTAGCATCCGCTAAATCTTCTCGCCACGGGCACTTGAATCCCGGAAGGTCACGAGCCCAGTTTTTCATAAACACACCGGTAACATCGTAGCCTTGCTCAATCAGCAGGGCAGCCGTAACAGAGCTATCGACTCCTCCGCTCATCCCGACATATACTTTTTGCTGCGCCATCAGAGAATGTTCTTGGCTACTTCACCTATAGTAATCCACCAGCCATAGGGAGTGAGCCACCAGGTTTTCGGATTCCAGTTTTTATCATCTGCTGGTGCGTTGATTACTACCACATTTGGTAAAACAGCTTGAAGTTCTTTGTTGGCCCTTTTTTGATGATATTCACTGGTTACAAGTATTATCTTCTTACTATCGGCCAGGTACGTCTTTACACCACTGGCGTTTTCTTTTGTGTCACGCGAATTTTCATCAATCCGTATGGCATCAGCGGGCACACCTTTTTGTATGGCGAGTTCCTGCATAACAAGCGCGTTACTCGGACTGTTTGGATCTTTGGCTGCGCCTGAAAAAACCAGTAATGGCGCGTAACCTTCGGAGTAGAGTGCAATGGCTTTTAAGGCGCGTGCCGTTGTGTCACCACCGCTCACCGCCACAATAGCATCGGCTTTTTCAAGCGGGTCTTTAGCTTGCAGAAATTGTGTCACACCAAAAATAGAGCCACCTACAACGACGATTATGAATACAAGAACTGCAATAAGTTTGCCCATCATTCTATTATACCAAGTGTGCATGTAGCTTTAATATACGAGACAAAATTTCGCTGGCGCGCGCAATTTCAGCTTTGGTAGTGTTCCGACCCAGCGTTACGCGCAGTGACGAATTGGCCTCGTTAATAGATAGCCCACACGCACGCAGTACATGGCTCGGCTCATCGTTACTGGCCGTACATGCGCTCCCAGTGGCGACCATCACACCAGCCTCATCAAGCTCCATCACCAAGCGTTCACCGTCCACCCCAGCAATAGCGATATTAAGATTATTGGGCAGACGCATAGTGGGGTGACCGTTCAACGTGATTCCTGTGTGTTTTTGCGAAAGCATCGCAAGTAACTCATCCCGCATGAGTGTGAGTCGATCCGACTCCACTTTGCGGTCTTGTTGAACTTTTTGCAACATCGTCGCAAATGAGTGAATCGCCCCTACATTCTCAGTTCCGCTCCTCAAACCATCTTCCTGACCGCCACCTTTTATAAGGCTACTTAGTTCGGTGCCTGAACGTACGTACACACAACCACTTTGCTTCATAGCATAGATCTTCCCGCCGTTTAATGTCATCAAATCAACTTTTGATCGTGAAACGTGCAAATCAAGATAATTTGCCGCCTGGCAGGCATCCGTATGTAAGTATATCGGCATCTGATTGCCTTGTTTCTCCCGCTCAGCACGTATCGTTTCAATAAGTGCCGAGATACGTCTGATGGGCTGTATGGTGCCAATTTCATTGTTGGCGTACATGACACTCACCAGAGCCGTGTTATCTGTTATAAGATCACCCAGTGCGCTAACATCGACTATACCGCTTGGATCTACAGGAATGTGTTTTACACGGTACACGCTTGCTGGCTCAAGGACTGATTCATGTTCAATGCTTGAAACGAGCACTTCACCGTCAGGATGTTGTCTCATTATTCCTTGTATGGCCAGATTATTGGCTTCTGTGCCACCAGCAGTAAATATGATCTCTTGCTCTTTTGCACCTAGTATCTGAGCCACGCTTGAACGAGCACGGTCGACCGCTTTTCTCACTTCACGTGCCGACTGGTAGATGGCGGAAGGATTATAAAATACATCCTGTAAATAAGGTTGCATCGCTTCAATAGCCTCATCGGCCATCGGCGTTGCAGCCGCATAATCAAGATATAGTGGGGTGTCCATGGCTTCTATTGTAGCAACTAAACAGTGGCAACCTGCTGGCCATAGACATGACGCGCAACTTCTTTATGATACAACCGTACTGCCGCATCAAATCGCCTTAACTCTTCGCCCGTAAGCTGTTTGTATTGCCCACCATTTACTTGCTTCAAGATACCACTCGGGTCAACCTCGTAGTTCACAATGAACTGTTGCATTACACCCTTTTTATCACGCCACTGTTCGTGCCAAATCCAAGTATGCTCATCTAAACAAAAGAATTCTCTCTCGTGACCACTAGGCACCGGACCAAGAATGCGCGATCCCACCGCCGCTTCGCGGGCAATATATTCTTTCTCTTTTTTAACTCGTAGCTGATCTAAACTAAGGGCCGGTACGACGAGCCCCATGGCACGAGTGGCTTTTGTGCCAAATAGTACTTCTGAAAACTTACGAAGCATTAGTTCTGACTCCGCATTTCATGATTGATCTCTTCGTGCCGTAGACGTACCGTTTCAGAAGCGACTTGAGAGGCTAAATCGGCAACAGATTGTGGAGTAATAATAACTTCACCCTCGTGTGATATACCCACAAGAGGCTCACCACGACTTTGATCTGAAAGCGCAACACCTGAAGTGGCATCTTGTACAAGTCCACGCAGGTATTCGGGTTTAAAATCAATTGACCGGCCAAGCTGTTCAGGAGAAACGACACCTTCAACTGTAACTTCGGGATTAAAACTATATTCCGAATAGTTTTCGGGCATTGGCTGTAGTCTGTCTTGCTGTGTCTGTGACATCTTCTCCTCTTAACTCCGCCAGGTATTGTGTGATATATATCACATTTTCCGGCGTGTTGATATTACCACGCTTGGGCTTTGGTGTCAAGAAGGGTGAGTCAGTTTCTACAACAATTTTTTCAAGCGGTATCTCTTTAAACAAATCTACCTGCCACTGGTGGCTGGTAAAGGTAGCGATGCCGTTAATACCGATTAGTAAGCCTCTCTCTAGGGCTTTTTCCAAATGTTCTGGTCTGTCGGTAAAACTATGTAGCACTCCTCGCACCTTATACTTATCGTAAATCGGCCAAAAATCGTTAAATGCTTCTCGAACATGGAAGCTTACTGGTAAATTATGTTTTTGAGCAATTTCAAGCTGACCCTCAAGTAGCTTTGTTTGTTTTTCCAACAGCCGACCACGGTCATTATAGTAAAAATCGAAGCCACACTCGCCTATGGCGACCACTTTTGTATCTGATGCAAGTTGATCGAGCTCTTTAAGGTGTTCTTCCATCTCGGCACCAGAAAGTTTTGATGCCTCATGGGGGTGAATTCCGACACTAGCCCAGTAGTTTTTTGGATTATCGTGAGCACACACAGTAGCCCGCTTACTATCCTCAAGACTCGTTCCTATTCCTATCATCTTTGTCACGCCCAACTGTACAGACGAAGCAATAACAGAGTAGGCTTGCTTAGCGCTGAAAAACTCAGGATCATGCAGGTGGCAGTGGGTATCAATAAATTCCATACTCATAGTTTCTTACAGATGAGCTTAAACAGCAAACCAAATCTGCTCGTTTTTAGCGTACAATAAAAGCTATGTTTAACTGGCTCTCACAGATGATGATAGTAACCTCAATGGTCATTCCCTACGCTACCTCTACTTCAACGAAATTTGAAAGCTTGCCAATTAAGCCAACTCAAGATCAAATTGAATGCAGAACTCAGTCGTGGGAAAAAGAAAATCTCACTACTGTTACCAGCGCCCAGGTAGACAAAAAACTTGCACCGTACATTGAAAAGCTTATAGCTGATGCACGGCTCAGTGGTAATAATTTTCTAATTAACTCGGGCTATCGAACCTGTGCCTTGCAAGCAAGCCTACGCGTCTCTTCTTGTGGCGGAAATGATAACTACAACAAAAACCTTAAGCCAGCAGACCTCTGTTCTCCGCCAACCGAACCCGCTGGCCGAAGTCTGCACAATGACGGTCTCGCAGTAGACTTTGCCTGCCAAGGGTACGGCGTTTTGGAGTACTCCCCCTGCTACAGCTGGTTACAAAAAAATGCCTACAAATACCAACTTATTAATCGCCCTGGCGAACCTTGGCACTGGTCCACCACTGGTAGGTAAGATTTATTTGGTTTCAATGCGAGGGAAGAGAACGCCTGAGTAGTTTTTGACGTAGCCTTCTTTGAATATCTTTTTGATAACAGCACTTGAGGTAGGAAGAAACGGCTCAAGTAGTTCGGCTATCTGTAATATGTCACCAACGCACGACGCTAATACTTCGCGAAGATGAGCATCATCTTCTTCTTTAGCTAGTTGCCACGGTTTTTCTTGCTCAATAAACTGGTTGAGTCCCCGTATGAGTGTCCATACCCACTCAAGCGCTCTGTCAAACTGACAGTTTTCGACTGCCTCGTGGAAGGGGCCCGTATCATGATCGGGCGTAGGATACTCACCTACCACTCCCTGCTGATATCTATTAATCATACTGGCTACGCGCTGTACGGCATTACCAAGTTCGTTAGCTAATTCTCCGTGATAGACCGCCTCGAAGCGCTCCCAGGTGAAATCACCATCCTCGTAACTTGGCACATGTCGCAGAAAGTAATAACGAAACGCGTCAGCGCCATAGGTTTTTACAATATCCTCGGTTGTCACCACATTACCAAGTGTCTTGCTCATTTTTTGACCACCTGATGTCACGTGACCATGCACAAATAATGTTTTAAGAAGTGGTAATTTAGCGCTCAACAGCATTGCCGGGTAGATTGCCGCATGAAAACGCAGATTATCTTTACCGACAATTTGTACATCAGTCGGCCAAAACGCTTTGAAGTCCTCACCATCAGGGTAACCAAGTAAGGTTATGTAGTTCATTAAGGCTTCAAACCATACATACATCACCTGAGTTGTGTCACCTGGAACAGGGATGCCCCACTGTAAGGTCTTTTTTGGTCGAGAGATACTAATATCATCTAGGCCGCCTTTGATAGTGTTGAGAATCTCGTTCTTACGCGTTTCAGGAATAACTCTAAACTCACCTGTGCTTATGAGCTTCTCTAGTTGTTTTTGATACCTACTCAGCTTGAAGAAATAGTTTTCTTCCTCAAGTTTTTCGTACTTTCGATTATGGTCAGGGCACACGCCCTTATTAGCTTTGACCTCTGTTTCAGTTTTGTATTCTTCACAACCCACACAGTACCAACCACTGTATTTAGATTTATAGATGTCATCGCCCATCTGCTTCCATAGCAACTGAGACGCTTTAATATGCTGTTTGGAATTTGTGCGTGCAAAGTGCGTAAATTCGGAACCGATACGTGTATGCATATCTTTTATTTTTGGAATAATAGTTTCGATGAAGTCTTCGGGCTTTAACTTTGCTTCATCTGCCTTTTCAACTATTTTTGTGCCATGCTCATCCGCACCAGCGCTATATGCGACGTTGAAGCCCTTTTGTTTATAATAACGAGCTAAAGCATCGGCATAGAGTGGATCAAATGCGTTGCCAATGTGTGGTGCACCACTGGCGTATGGTATAGATGTAGTGATATAAAAGTTTTTTTTCATAGTAGTTCTCGTTTATGTAAAGTTAGCAAAATGGTAAAAAGATATAGTAGCCCACTAGGGCATTATCATGGCAGTAGAGATAGTTCTTATTTGCTGAATCATGGCTCTATGATACCACATCTGTTAATGAGGCAAGGGTAATCATTCTGCCACTGTGTGCACCTTCTCTGCGATGAGAGAAAAACCGACTGTCTTCTTTGGTGCATATATTCACATCATCAATACGGGATACTCCCGACTGTCTCAGCTGGTCGATAACCATTTGTTTTAGATCAACGAGATATTTATCTCCCTTCTTAGAAAGGTAACTGGAGTCGAATATATCTTTTGCCTCTTCCCCAAACTCAAAGCAGTCTCGGCAAATCATCGGACCAAGTCCCGCAATCAGCTCTCTCGCACCTGATGCTGTATCAACCTCATTTATTACTTTTTTTATAATGCCCCCGCTTATTGTGTGCCAACTTCCGTGAATGGTAGCAACAATTCGGCTATTTTTATCTGCCAGTATGATGGATGCACAATCAGCCGTTGTTTGTGAAAGTACCAGATCTTGATTGGTAGTATGGACCGCATCGAAACCTTCGAACTCGCCCTCGGTGGTTGCATGTAAAATGTTGGTTTTGAACTCATGGATGATATGCGCCAGCTTTGGCTTGCTACCAGAATCTAGACCTGGTAATAAGACTTTTAGCGCACGCGTGCGATTTTCATCAACATTGTGATCCAAGTCGCCACTCCCCTTCTTGCCATTGAGTGATTCAAATAAGACTTTTGATACTCCACCGTAGCGCATAAACCAACCGTGTGCTACGCCTACTTCATTCAACAATGCTGAACTGACAAATTGAACATCATTTTTCATCTATATAATCCTGGCATAAACGCTCAAAAATGGCATTCGTCCAGCCAAACCCAGACTGAGAAGGGTACAGTCCTTCAATAGGTTCTTTTTCAGGATCAACTACGTTATATTTTTCTAAAAATACCCCGTGCAGTTTGAACCAATCAAGATTAGTTTTAAGCCACTTTTGTGCAATTCTGTTTGCTTCTGCGTGATAGCCGTATCTTTCCAGCCCTTCAATAACAAATAAATGAAGGGGCGCCCAGCCATTCGGATTCGCCCACTGTACAGGTGTTTTTTGAGGCAAGACAGCCTTAAAAGCCGGGTCTTCAGTTGCTGCAAGTCCGCCCTTAAACTCAAACCGACTCAGGTTTTTAACAAGTTCGCTCGCCTGCTTCTTGCTCGCGAGCCCCGCCCACATCGTAGTGTAGGCCGCCAGTGATGAGACCGAGCCACGACCTTGCTTTTTATAGTTATAGTCAAAGAAATTACCCTGTCTTTCGCTCCACATCAACTTATTGATTGCCCGCTTTCTGTTTTCGGCATGATGCAACCACTCTTTTTCTTCCGCAGGTTTGTTGAGTAAGGCGGCGGCCCGTGCGAAATCTGTTTCGTATTTGTATAAATACACATTTAAATCTATTGGCAGAAAATCCATACACTTGCGATTGAATCGTGTGGTCATATCCCAACCGCTCTCTGCCTCCGCCATATCGTGTAGATGATTTAGGTCGTAATAGCGACTCAAACCCTTATAGACCATGTGATTGTGTGGTTTCTGTGTACCCATCCAAACATTTTTATATTCTTTTTTGGCATGATTTATTGCCTGCTCGAACCATCGCTTATCAAGGCTGTAGGCTTCGTAGACATCGAAGATAAAACTCGTTAGTAGTGGGGGTTGAGAGTGCGCTAACAGATAGGTTTTATTGGCATTTGGCACCATGCCGTACTGTTGAATCAGAAAGAAAAGATTGTCGAGTATGCCCACCACAAAATCTCTTTTGCTCGGATCTTTCAGCATCCCTTGAACCATAAAGTAACTATCCCAGTAGTACATTTCATCAAATGTGAAGGTTGAATCTGGTTCGTAAGCGGGTACTAGATACGGATGCGGCAAGCCGATTAGCGTGTCTTTATTGGTGGTATTCGTGCGCTTCAAGTGAGCCCAAAACGTTTCGATGTAGTGGCGCGCTTCTTTGACATCATCAACCCTCAAAGAAATCTCTTTGTGGAACAGTCTACGAAATAACGAATTCTTTGTTTTACGTATCATCAGCTACTAGCTTATCAAGCTGAGGGGTGTGGTCAATAGCGATGTTGTTCTTGAACAAAGGTAAGTGCGTGACCCGTTTTGCCAGCTCGTCCAGCACGACCAACACGGTGCGTATAGTCGTCGTATGTTTGTGGAATCGAGTAGTTAATCACATGCGTGACATCAGCAACGTCAATACCGCGCGCAGCAACATCTGTGGCTACCAAGATATCGACATCGTTGTCCTTAAAACGGCGCAGGGCTCGTTGGCGTTGGCCTTGGTTTTTACCACCGTGAATCGCATCGGTAGCAAATCCGCGACTGATAAGTTCTTGAGAGAGTTTTTCAACGCTACGCTGAGTTTCATCAAAAACAATAACTTTTTTCACTTCTTCTTTGAGTAGTGCATCATGAAGATGATCAATTTTATCACCAGGGTTCTTGTACTTGATAACATCTTGATGAACGTTATCGCTTGTCGCACCAGTCTTGACTGAAATATGAACTGGCTCGTGAGAGAACGTCTGAATGAGGTCTTTCACCTTGGCGTCAAGTGTTGCTGAAAAGAACAGTGATTGACGAGTCTGTGCAGTGCTGCCTAAAATGTGGCGCACATCGTTCACAAAGCCCATGTCGAGCATTCTGTCTACTTCGTCAAGCACAATCTTGTTGAAACCATCAAGTCGCAAGGTGCGTCGTTCAATATGGTCTTTAATACGACCAGGTGTACCAATAACGAGCTGTGGGCGACCTCGAAGATCTCGCAACTGCAAACCGTAGCTTGAGCCACCAATGAGTAGTGCGCTGTAAATTTTGGCACCCTTAGCAATTTCGTTGAACTCAACTTGAATCTGCTGAGCAAGCTCACGAGTTGGGGCGATGATGAGTGCTTTATCGTTTCTGTTTGCCATCAGATCATTAATGATTGGCACGGCAAACGCAGCAGTTTTACCTGTTCCGGTGTTGGCAATCCCGATAATATCTTTACCTTCCAAAATAGCCGGAATGGCTTGATCTTGAATAGGTGAAGGCGTAACATACCCCTTCACTTTTAGGTTGTCTTTAATGAGTTCGTTAATCGCAAAATCTGCAAAGACATGCTTTGCCGAGTACTGCTCAACATCTTGCTGTTTAGCCGCTTGAACAAACTTAGCAGGATCTATATATTGACCTCTCCCACGATTAGTTCGCGGTTTAGAGTTGTTAGTTCGGCGGCTGTTGTATCCACCACCGTAAGACGTGCGCTTCTTGGCGCCAGAATAATAGGGCATAAAAAATGAATCCTTCTTTGTATTATTTAGTTATTACTTGGTCGTTTTTGAATTTTTCAAAAGACCTTGATTGTCTCATAGAGCCAAAAGTAATATCTAAATAACTACGGATCCATTAAACAATTACGTTAATATTAGCACCCCTGTAGAGAAAAGTCAAGCGTAAGTGGTTTAGTAGACCTAGTGCGAAAAAATTAGCGCCTTCTCATGATAAAACAAAGGCAGTAGAAGACACATCTCATATTGAACAGTCACACGTGTACTCGACTAAATAATCGACCCATAACGTGAAGATTATTGACAATATATATTTGTTGTGTTATCATAAATAAGATTAATAGAATGTGGAGATATTGGAGTCTTATGTTTAATACTGGGAAGACACGTAAAAATTTTGAGCAATGCCCAAACCGCACCACGGATGGTGGGACAAGTAATAATACTAAGTTTGTTCTGCGCTGTGCCGCCTACCCTAGTGGACTAGAGACACCTGTATCTCTATCTGGGATGTCGTATTCCGAGAATCGCAAGAACGTCGCTATGATGGCTGGCTGTTTAGCATGTCCGTATTCAAAAACTCCTCTTGAAAGAACTCAAGGCCTGGGAGTATCAAGCCAAGGTGATCCGGTGGAAGTGACAATTTTTCTGCGTCCAGAAGATACTGCAGGGTCTCCTGTAAATCATCTAGACTAGCGAAAAGCAAAAGAAGTCTGCCTGCCTACTAAAATACACTCCCCACCGGGCCGTCTTTGCCGTGTTCGGTAGATTTAGAGAGAAAAAAATGACTGCCTCATCACTAAAATATCGGGAACAGTAGGTGGATTAATTGTATGTTAAGTAGAATAGACACAGGATTAGCTACATACCAGAAGAGTAGTTTTCATGTAGCACTTCTCTGCTTTAAATATGTAGCAAGCAATGTCTGCATCTGAGTCTCATTCGGGTCTACTATGTCATTCTCTAAATTATAGAGTTGATGCACTTTAATCGCTTCCATCTGATCAATAAGATCTATCTCAGTCTTGTTTAGACGATTAACACAGGTTCTGAAGTCAAATATGTAGTCACTAGAAAAAACCTTAGCAAAAAGATGCTTCGCTCTTGAAAGGTGAAATTTACTCGTAACAAGTATTATCGAATGCCAGTTATGAGAATCCACTATTTCTTTACAAAATAGAGCATTTTCATACGTATTTTTTGATTTTGATTCAGTTATTATTGCTTCTTCACGAATACCAATAGTTAGAGCGTAGTCCTTCATCGACTCAGCCTCTGATTTGTGGGGCTTATAGTGATGTAGGTGCGATACGTCTCCTGAAAATATAACTACATCAGACTCCCGAGAAGTAAGAGTGTCCGCCGCCAACTGCACACGACTCTTGCCTTCATTGGGCAACAAACCGTCTTCAGTCACGTCAAACCCCAGGACAACAACTACATCAAATTTTTTCATATCTGAGTCTCAGTATATCATTCAAAAAAATTGATTGGGTGACGAATTTGTGCGAAAAAAGTGGCACCACATACTTATAGAACAGATGAGACGGAGAGATTTGCTTTATGTTGAATACAACCGTCACAAGAAAGGCTTTATACCCTAAGAGTGATGTACTTGCTATAGCTCTGGCTCAATTACGCCGTACAGAGAGTTGGGTTGCTCACGGAAGTATGCCCAGACAGTATCTCCATAACTATAATGCCACCATTCATTGTAGTCTGGTGCAAAACCAGCCTGCAACATCGCTTCAAGTAAAATCATCCTGCTTGCATATTGCTGGTTAGTTATCTTGTTCGAATGTAGGACTGCACTATTAGTATTGGTGTTAACTGGGCAACCAAAATCAACAAGTTTGTTTAGCGCGGTATCGAACATATCTACATCGACTGCAGCACCGCAGCAATGGGGAGGTAGTGTCACGTTTGGATCGCTAACATACGTTCGTGCGAACCCTACCGCCTCTTCATAAAGTGCACCAGGGTGTTCTTTTACATACTTATCTACCATTTGCTGAAACTCTGCTTGCTGAACTGTCAGTGGTCGATGACCTGCTCTCAGCACTAGAATAAAGTGATGGGGAAGATGGCTTACTGCTTCATTTAACCTTTTAACCACTTCTTCTCGTAAATATATTGTGTTGTACTCTGGGTTTTGTTTAATATACTGCCTATAAAGTGGACCCTCTAATATATCTGTTTGTGTTTTCCAAATTGGATCTAGTTTTAATCTAGATTTTTCGGTCACTTGTACTAGTGGGCTGAGTAAATTACTGCAACTTAAATTTTCTGGATCCAGTTCGAATGATGTTTTTGTTCTATCTACTAATTGTTGTAACGTAAGCGACATTTACCATAGTATAAAGGAGTACTGATTAATTAGCGATCCCGCTAAAAAACAAAAAGCACTCTTCAAAGTGCTTAATGGTTTACCATGAGCTTGTCGAATGGTGGAGATGCCGAGTACTGCCCTCGGGTCCGAAAAGTAACCATCTGCTCATCTACGTGCGTAGTTTATCCTGAAATTTTACAAACCTTACTTATAGAGGAAAAACAAAAACAAAGAAGATTTGTTATCAGTAAAATGTCGAATGTTTCGCTGATAAACCGAAACAAACCGAGCCAAATAATATGACACCGGAAACCGCACTATTTGACATCATGCGACCGGTGGCGTACCTAAATTAGGCAACTTGCATAGCAAACGTGTTAACGCGGAAAGCGTTAGCAACAGATGCTACGACTTGTTTAATTGTTTTTGCAATTAAAATGTGAATTACGTTCACGTTCGACACGCCAAGCAGATTGTTAAAGTCTCTTCGTCTAAAGCTATGTCATCCCCTCGTCAACACAGTGGAGCTTGACTACTCCATATTTATATTATAGCACATTTTATTACTATTTTCTACATTAGTGAATTGAGATTGCCGCTTCTTCTTTTTTCAAAACGTTTTGTGGTGGTTTGTAGAATAGTACAAATACCAACCAGCCGACAAATATAAGCGCTGAGCCAACAATAACTGGCATATTTATTCCCATGGTAGCCACGTAGCCGGCAATGATTGCTGGTATCGCCTGAGCTAGCGCCTGAACGCTCGCTTCTATACCTAGTACTTCTCCTTGATTCTCTGGACCAGCTGTAAGGCTTACCAGGGCTGAAACATTGGCCATAACGAGACCATTAAATATCGCTATAAGTGGTGCGAACAATAACAACTGTGTGGTATTGGATGGAATAAGTTGCAGCATCAACGCTATAGACATACCAAGAAAAGCTACACGAAGTATCTGATGATTTTTGTAACGCTTGGCAAGTAGTGGCGTCAGGATCCCTTGTGTCAACGCAATCCATATACCAATATAGGCAAAGAAGTCCCCAACGTTATTTACTTTGAAACCAAGTTTTTGAATCAGGAGAATCTGGAAGAAGGTCGTAAAAAAGGTGAAACCTCCCCAAAAAAGGAACTCCGAAGTGAAAATAACGCGAAGTGCTGGTGACGTTGCGGCATGCTGAATATTTGCGAGTGATTTACTCCACGCAACCTTCAGCTTACTATTAATGTGTTTGTGCGTTTCAGGCAAAATGATGAGCAGTAAAATAACATTAATGAAGCTCAATATAGCAGTAAACCAAAAAGGTGTCGCTGAACTGAACCAACTTGGGGTGTCAAATAACCCGAAGAAACTGGTATCTGGAGCAGCTAAGCGTGCCCCGATGTACGGGCCAAAGACAAAGCCGATACCAAACGCTGCACCAATCAGGCCAAAGTTTTTTGTACGATGCTCGGGTGGCGATACGTCGGCGATTGTTGCGCGGGCTACGCTGATATTTCCACCAGTAACACCGTCTAGCGCCCGTGCTGCAAAAAGAAGCGGTATGTTTTTAGTGATAATGCCAATTGCAAATAATATATAGCCTACACCGGTTCCAAAGAGGCTAAAGCCGAGTACTGGCCTTCTACCATAACGATCAGAAAGTTGGCCAAGTATTGGCGTAGCAAGAAACTGCATAAGCGGATAGATTGCGGTGAGCCAGCCCAGCAGAATTAATGAGGTGTTCATAGAATAGCCAGCGGGCTGGAATATCGTATACACCAGCTGGGGGATAACAGGAATAAGAATACCCACACCCAGAACGTCTAAGAACACTGTAAACAAAATAATTGGCAAGGCACGGCTTTCAAGGTTTATCTTTTTCTTTGCCACTTTTTTGTCCTTTTCGTTATGTAATACTTAAGTGATTACTTAAAGTATAGCTTGTTTAGGTTAGTGTTTCAAATAGACATTTTTTATAAGTAATTACATCTGTTATAGTATGCCCTATGAACGAGATCGCGAACAAAGAACCAATAGATTATACGCATGTTATTGGTCGGCTTGGAGAAAAATCAATATTTAGTGTCGTAGTACAACACGGTGCGAGTGACCATACATACAAACTCGCCAAGCTTTCTTCCACAGGGTTCACGGTAAGGGAAGTTAACGGACTTAAGTGTAGTGATGAGCCCCTCATGTTGACGGATATAGATGAAGAAACTGGAAATGCACTTTTTATTCAAGGTGAACTACTTCGATTCAACAGACATGGAAATCCGCATGAAGTTATTCCTTTAGGATTCCTAACTAGCCTTGTTGTGGTGCGCAAAACCACCCTGCGAAAACGTAGTTGATAATTCATGCCAGTCTTCAAGCGTAAGTTCTTGCGCGCGAGCGTCGGGTGATATTTTGGCTTCTTGTAGCCATATATCTACCTGCTCTTTGGAAAGATGTAACGAACCGCTCAAACTTGAGCGCAACTTCTTTCTTTTTTCTGAAAAGCCAGCTTTGACAATCCTGAAGAACAATTCAGTTTCAACATCGGGGAATAATGGTTTGGCGTATGGAAGTATTTGAATAATTTGGCTATCAACTTTAGGTGGCGGAGTAAAGAGACGAGCCGGGACTTCTTCTTTTAGCTCAGCTGATCCGTAGTACTGCACACTGACACTAAGTATGCTCATCTGACCAGGTCCGGCAACAATCCGCTGAGCTACCTCTTTTTGAACAAGCAAGGTGATATTTGATGGCCGATTTGAGCTTTCTAGCAATTTTCTCAGTAGGTTCGAGGTAAGGTAATAAGGAATATTAGCAATTACTTTATAGCCTTCTGGCAATCGAGAAAGATCAAAGTCTAAAATACTCTCGTGAACTACTTCAAGGTTATCTGCCCTAACTCTTCCTGCAAGTTCAGACACGAGCATATCGTCAAGCTCAACGGCAACGACTTTCTGGGCTTTTTCGCACAGTTTCTTCGTAAGTGTTCCAAGCCCAGGACCCACTTCAAGCACTACATCTTCAGAATTTACTTCACCCGCAGACATCATTGCCTCAAGGCTTGCTTCATCATGTAGCCAATGTTGACCCAGCGATTTTTTAGGAGGCACGAGTGAGCTCCAGAAATTTTTCGAGACGTGTAATAAACTCGTCTTCACCCTTCGGGTTTGGTGAACCCAGCAACTCCTTAGCTTTCTCGACTGAAACCCACACTTTTTCATCATGCTCAGAATCTATGGTATCGAGATCGCGTTTCCATTGTGCAGCAAAATAATGTGTAGTTTTTTGATTAGGCACTTGATATTTTGGTAACAGAAAGGAGCGAATATGCGCACCGAGATAGGTGGTAATTTCTGACTCACAACCCGCCTCTTCCTCTGTTTCACGCTTCGCCGCCTGATCAATTCGTTCGGTCAGATCTACGTGTCCTTTAGGCAAATTGTAGGTGTCTTCATCTGTCATGTTATAGGAGTGGTTAGGTGTGCGCTTGAGCAGTAAAACCTGAATTTGACCATCAACTTCTCGATACACCACGCACCCTGCGCTTATAGCGTAAGGCCAGTTCTTACTGGCGCGATATTCGTTAGAATCATACAGTTGCATACGTCTATCTTATCAGATTAGCGATAGATATCCTGGAGCCCTAGAGAGATACTACACGATGGCCATGGCTGCCAGCCTCGCGCTTTGTAGGTTTCCCATGCTTTTTGGTCTTGAACGGCAGGCGGTGCTGCGGCAGCATTTGGATAGCCTCTGTAATTTCCCCATGTGCCGAGGTCGTATTGATACGCCCCATAATAGCCATTACCCGTATTGCTCGTGTAAGAGCCCTCGCAACTCCTTAGTCGAGCCAGTGCTGAAGCGAAATCACCACTAAATTCAATGTTCTTAGCTCCCACTACCACAACTTGTTTTACTGGCTCCTTTGTAATCACCTCTTTTAGAGATTTCTTTTTGTACTCTTTGCCGTTACGAATAGTGATTTGATAAGTCACAAGTTTTCGGCCGTTCACCCCTTCTTTCTTTACTAGGCGGTAACTTACTGGCTGGTTAACGTCTTGAATTTGTTCTTCTGGAAATTTAATATCTTCTTCAACCGTCTTCACCTCTTTGCCGATTCTGGCAATACTCACTTTCATGCCACTGGTTATTTTTGTTTGTAGCGGTACATTGAGTTCATCTTCTTTTTCGAGTGTAATATTTTTACTCAAAAGTAAATCCGAAACCGACACTTCACGCGTACGAAGTTTTGATGAAACACCGTAGAGTTCAAAGGTTATTTCTTTGGAGCGCTTTATAACAAGTTTCGTTCCTGGAGCTCCCTCTAGC
This sequence comes from uncultured Candidatus Saccharibacteria bacterium, assembly GCA_964541305.1. Lineage (GTDB taxonomy): Bacteria > Patescibacteriota > Saccharimonadia > Saccharimonadales > UBA7683 > CAZIPE01. The sequence goes on from CAZIPE010000002.1 coordinate 62,283, forward strand.
GTTTCATCGGATCGTTGATAGACAAAGCCATCCTCTGGCGCCGGCTTAAAGCCTGCCATTTCGGCAATCGCCCGTGGTGTTCGTTCGGCGGTAGTAATGGTATATATGTTAGGCTCATCAACCACGGTAATGGGACGAGCGCGGTAGATATTTACCTTAAAATCGTTGGTGGTGATCGGACTGTCGGCCGTCGGTTCAGTTTTATCGTGCTCATACAGCGTAATGCCGCTCGCCTCAAGCGCTTCACCAACTGTTGCACTGGCGCTGGCAATTGTTTTATGTTCGCCGTCCACAAATATATCAAGAGTATGTGTACCGTCTGCTCGTACATCAGGAGTGCGAACATGAAAAAATAGCGCAAAAACGCTTAGTACAACCACAATTCCACCAAACAATATTCTTTTATTCATGTAATTATTACGCTAGGTACATACACACTAACGTATGTGTGTATTATACCATGCGGGAGATACCAGAAAGCTCCAGCCCGACATCCACAGTCTCGCTTCTAACTTTCGGTAGTTGATCAATCTTCCACCATTTTACATCCATAATTTCATACGGTCGTGTAACCCGAACTGTACTAATTTTTGAAACAGGCGCATCAAAAAATTCAAGATTTGCACGTGGCCACTTTTTACCAGCTGGTAATTTTCGAATACCGATACTTTTCATATCTTTCGTGCTAATAACAAGAGAGGTTTCTTCAAGTAACTCTCGGGCTGCAGCAAGAACTGATTCTTCGCCTTTATGCACACCGCCGCCCGGCAAACTCCATTTTTGTGAGCCGAAAGATGACCTAATGAGCAGTATCTCATGTTTGGCATGGACCACCACTCGCACTCGCTCAGAATTATGAAGCAATAACCCAGAAAGTGGCTGTGTAACAAAGTGTGCTGTGCGAAATAATTTTTGTGTCACTATATTCATGAGAGCAACTCGAGTGGTGCAAAGCTTGCATTAAGTTTTTTTACCCCTTTGCCAGAAAAGGCAATTGAGAGCATTTCACCATCAACACCAACAATGGTACCCACCCCAAATAATTGATGTCTCACCTTGGCACCAACTGATGCTTGTATTTGAGGTACGTGGCTAAAATCTTCAGTAAAATCCGGTTGGGCTTCGGGGAGTCCGAAAGCTGATTGCTGAACGGGTGGCTGTTTTAAAATTGAGCTATCGATATCACTTAAGAAGCGCGAAGGCGGATTGTGTTGAGAAGAGCCGTATAGCATACGTGACGTTGAATAGTACATAAATAGTTCTTCACGGGCGCGCGTCATGCCAACATAGCACAGACGTCGCTCTTCTTCCATTTCACTCGGCTCAAACAACGCCCGCGAATGTGGGAAGATTGATTCTTCCATTCCTGTTAAAAAGACGACGGGAAACTCGAGGCCCTTAGCGGCGTGAAGTGTCATCAAGGTAACCGCACCCGACGATTGATCGAGTCCGTCAAGATCGGAGATGAGTGCCACTTCTTCCAAGAAGCCATCAAGCCCGACGTCGTCGTATTCACGAGCCACCGATGAAAGCTCCTTTACGTTTTCGATTCTCTCAGCTGACTGAGGTGATTCGTCGTCTAGGTGTTGCAAAAATTCAGTTCGCTTAACCACCGCGTCAATAAATTGACTCGGTCGATACTCATCTTTCATCACACGAATATCATTGATAAGATTTCCGAGTTCAATAAGACCCTTAAGGGGCTTGCCTGAGACACCCTGACATTCTGCCACTCGCCCAAGCGCTTCAGCCAATGTTAGTTCGTTCGTATCCATCCAGTCAAAAAAGTTTTGCAAGCTTTTGGCGCCAACACCCCTAGTGGGTACATTTACGATTCTTAGAAAACTCGTTTGGTCATTTGGCTGGTAGGCAAGGCGAATATAGGCCAGAATATCTTTTATCTCTTTACGATCATAAAAACGAACACCTCCTACAACTTTATAGGGCACACCATAACGAATAAATGATTCTTCCAAACTTCGACTCTGGGCATTAGTCCGGTATAGCACTGCAAAATCTTGAAAGCTACGGGCTCGAATATCAACTTGAGATTTTATTCGCCTGACAATACTTTCACCCTCTTGTGATTCACTGCTGACTTGAATAATCTGAACGGGATTTCCTGGACCTGCCTTTGTCCAAAGTTCTTTATCGCTACGTTGTTCATTTTTAGTTATAACCAGATGTGCCGCATCAAGTATATTTTTGGTGCTTCGGTAGTTTTCTTCTAGCTTTACAATTTTTGCATTAGGAAAGTCTGTTTCAAAATTAAGAATGTTCCTGAAATCAGCACCTCTCCAACTGTAAATCGACTGCCAGTCATCACCTACCACGCACAAGTTTTGCGCGTCACTTAGTAGTAACTTTATAAGCTTATACTGTGCCCCATTAGTATCTTGGTACTCATCTACCATGATATATTTAAACTGTTTTTGCCACTTTTCTCGCAGTTCTTCGTTATTTTTTAGCATATCGACCGTTCGGCCAATGAGATCGTCGAAATCTAATGCACCTGCTTCACGAAGTGCTTTTTCGTACTCAGGATATATCGCGGCGGCAGCTTTTTGTTGCGGCAACGTTGCGCTGGCAAGGTATTCACTCGGACCTACAAGTTCGTTCTTAGCGCCACTAATCAGCCCTGCGAGGGTTCGTGGTTTAAATTCTTTATCATTTATATGTTGTTTTTTAGCTACCTGCTTAATAAGACTTTGTCGATCTGATTCGTCAAAGATAACAAAGTTTCTAGGAATACCAACCGCCTCGCCATCTTGACGTAACAGCCGTACACAAATGGAGTGAAAGGTGCCCATGAAAGGCATAAAGCTACGATTTTGATGATCTTGACCGACAAGTTCCGCTACGCGTTCTCTCATTTCTTTAGCGGCTTTGTTGGTGAAGGTTACTGAAAGTATCTCATATGGACTGACACCATTTTGAATCAGGTAGGCTATGCGGTGGGTCAGTGTTTTGGTTTTTCCACTACCCGCACCAGCTAAAATAAGTAGTGGTCCATCTTGCCAACACACTGCTTCAGCTTGGTTTTTGTTTAACCCGTTTAGGAGATCATTCACTCGGACCAGTATAGCAAATAAGTATGCTTACGTGGGCAGTTGACTGGTTAATGTGAGGAAGATAAGTCCACACATCAAGAGCAGTAAAAATGCCACCACAATATACAGCCAGGTATACGATTTCTGCACCTTTGAAGGTGGAGGTAGTTCGCTATGATAGTCATTAACATCAAATATGTCTGCTTTTTGAGCAGTAATAAGCTCTGTTTCGTTAGCTTGTGTCGGCACATCTTCTTCCGCCTTTGTGGATGAGATTAAGGTATCAACAGGTGTATACGATATTTTTTCTGGTAACGGTGGTTCTGGTTTTTCATGCTCATCTTGTGCGATGCTCTCGAGCTGACTGTTTTCACTACTCATCGGTGAAGAACTTCCTTCTGTGACAACTTCCTGACTCGGTTTTATCACCGACGCCATATCAGAACTAACTAACTGCGGTAATTCAACAGCATGTGCATTTTCTGGCTTTTCGTTATAGCTATAGCCCGCTTTTTGCGGGAGTAGCTCTTGAGCTTCATCAACTGGTTTCGCCTCAAGCTGTTTCATTCTCGAGGCACTGTGCCCAACAATATCTAAACTAGAACCTCTGCTGTGCGGAATAATTCTTCTTTGCGGAAGCTCAGGCTTGGGTTTTGGCTGCTCCATTATCGGCGCCTGTAATAACTCATCGGTTTGCTTACCGAGCTCGCTCATGGCACTTTCAATAGCCTGCTCATCATGCTGCTGCGGAGGATTGTGTGAAGATTTCGTCAGATTGCCAAAAATCATATTTGTTTTCCTTTGGCAATTTGATTCTCAGATTTTCTCAACTTAGCTACGTTTGATGCATTCTCAATTATTGGCTTAAACGTATGTAGATTCAGACTTGCACCGCCGGCGAGTAATCCATTAATTCCATCGATGCTCAAAAAGGCATTCACCAGGTCGGCAGATACACTAGCGCCATATAAAATTCGTACTTTTTCTGCTGTACGAGCACCATACAGCTCGGCAATATTATGCCGGATCACTCGCTGGGCAACCTCAACATCTTCAGGAGTCGCTGTAGGATGATTGACAAAATCCTTTCCATTACTGATAGCCCAGACAGGTTCGTAGGCAATGACAATTTTCTTCACTTCCTCAGAAGTGAGCTGGGAGAGGCCGAGGGTAATTTGATGATGCAATACTTGATTTGTTTGATGATGTGTCCGCTCCAGTAACGTTTCGCCCACACATAACACAGGAGTAATGCCTGATCGAAATGCCGCCGCAACTTTTTGCATCACATCTGCGTCTCTTTCGCCAAACACATGTCGACGTTCTGAATGACCGACAAGTACATATTTTGCGACTCCTCGAAGCATTGGCATGCTCACTTCGCCAGTGTACGCACCCTCGTCCTTCCAAAATGCGTTCTGAGCGGCAACGGCAATATCTGACTTTTTGAGAATTTCAGCAACTCTCACCAGCGCAAGCGCATGCGGAGCTACAACTACTTCTACATCCTTATGCTGTGGTAACTTACTAAGCTTACCTGCAAAATTAGCAGCTTCTTTTACAGTGAAGTTCATCTTCCAGTTACCGAGAATCAATATCTTACTACCACCCATAATTCATACCCACCTTTTATACTTATGGTTATTGTAGCATAAAACGGCGATACCACAGAGTCAGACTACCAATGGTGATAATAGTAATGCTCAAGCCCATGAAGAGTAGTATTGAATGGCCAGAATCGGCTAAATCATTTTCGTTACCACTTTCTGTCGTAGCCACCCCATCATTAGACAATGGATATACCGCAGTAGCAAGATTATTCGGAGTATTTTGGAGGGCGCCCAAGTAAGAGAGGATGTCTCCAGAGCCAAATGCGGCGTAAAGATCGAGTACCTCAGGGTCTCCTACTATAGACATCGCAATTGCATGGATTGCAAAAGACAGATCAGAATCTGGACTAACTTCGATGTTCATACTTAGAGGGACAGATGAGCCAGATTCAAGTACCGTGTCTGAGCCCGTAAACCAGCATGCGACTAGTCCAAGAGATGTGTCTGTACTATAACTAAACATTGCTGCAGCAGGAGCTGCTACATAAAGACAGTTAAGGTCGGGATTACCTACATCAAAAAAATACGACCCTGGGAATGGACCGTCAGAGATATAGCCAGATGGATTAATTAGGTCGTCTGGAACAAGGACAGTTAGCAGGGAGGTTCCAACTAAAGTATTTGAGAAGCCACTTAGCTCAGCATCATCTGGGCCATTATTGGTAAGGATATCTGGTAAGATAGGCTTGCTCCTGTAGCTACATCCTGAGGATTGTTAAGGGTGATACTGGCAGATATGTCTACTAGAGCGGGTGCTTCACCGCCAAATGCACTTGTGGCACCAAAACCACTGGGGGTAGAGACGTCTATTTCTGTAGTGGTCATAGCTAGGTTAGATACTCCTGTTATCCCAGTTAGAGTGTGCGAGAAGGATTGTTCTCCTGCACCCGTAGAAGTAATATTCTGGAAACCTAGGAAGGTTTCTCCTTCGCCATATCCAGAAAGATCCGAGGTGGTGTTTGAATAGAATTCTATTCGGTAGTCTCCTGCTGGTGCATCTAGAAGATAATCTACAGTTGTGTCTCCGGATGCTTCTTGGATGTTGGTGTATGTAGGGTAGTTAAGGTGGTCGTTAGCTCCGGTGTCTAAGTCCAGGGGATCGTTGAATGGAGAATTTGTATCTAGTGCTATACCAACTAGTTGATTATTATAGATTGAGTTTCTTAATATTGAAACTTTTACTTCTGAGGGTGCCACTTTTGCGATGTTCACACCATATCCACTTGATCCTTGAGAGTTAGCAATTATATTTTCTTCACCCTGATTAACTCCCCCAATCAGTCCCGATGAATCCTGAATATTTACAGCCGTAGCATCATTTGGAGCTTCTGTTACACCATCCACAAAAGTACCTATGTAGTTACCCTGGATAGAAAAGTTGTCAGATAGGATGAAGCTAACCCCATAATCAGTATTATTAGCAATTATGTTTCGAGCGCCCTCTGCTGAGCCACCGATAAGCACATTTGAACTCTCCGAAGTCCCTATCCCAGGTCCATTATTTGGCACCGAAACCATTCCAGTGTAGTCAGTACCTATGTAGTTACCCTGAACAATAAGACCGTCTGCTATATGTGGTGCAAGACCGAAGTTATTATTTCCAGAAATAATATTAATTGCGCTAGGATCTGTGCCACCTACAAGCACATCGTCTGCAAAATCGATAGAAAAAGCCCCCGAACCGCCAGTTTTTGCATTAGGTATGGCTGTAGTTCCATCCTTACCAACACCAACATAATTACCTTGTATAATCCAACCGTGGGCAGGATACCCAGCAGCAGGGCCTCCTCCACTACTATTTCCTGAAATAATGTTTCGATCTTCTGGGTCAAGACCACCAACTAAAACATTTATCCCGTTATTATCATCATCACACTTACAGCCATTAAGACCAATACTATTTGGCTCCGCACTCATACCATCAGGGCTGGTTCCAATAAAGTTACCTTGTACCTGTAGCCCGCTATTCTTAAAGCTCTGTATTGCCCTGCCCTCAGTAAAGTCATTTATAATAAGTCCTTTGATACTGCTATTATCACTACCGTCGTCGAAGACAATTCCCTCAGGAACGTAACCATTACTGTCATCAATACCTGAACCATCCACCTCCACAAGCAAAAGCGCATTTATTGGGTTTGGAGCAGGCGCAGTGTTTACTGCTGCGCCCGGTTGGCTATATCCATTAATATGCACCTGCGACGTTATCCGCGGAAGTTCTTGACTTAAAATAATTCTATAACCATCCTGGGCACCATTGGTAAAATCAGCGATTTCAGAAATATCGAATTCGATAGTTGAGGTGTCGGCATTAAAATTAGCTTCTTGTATTGCAGCACGTAGCGTACAGTTACCCGAGCCATCGTCACACTCACCGTTGCCAATGTTACTGTCGGAGCTGTCTAGGGTGGAATCTACGGTAATACCGTCGCTAAAGTCGATATCGGCGGCTTGAGTCGCTGACGTGTTAATCCCAATAATCGTAATAGCAAAAAGTACTGCTGTCGGCAGAAGGAACTGTAGCCTTTTTATCTTTTTCATCAAAAATCCTCTTGGTTTTTATTCAAGCGGAATTATTGTGGTGTTACTGAGGTACAGTATAGCGTGTTTTAGAGGTAAGCTCAAGCATCAAGCAAGGCTTCGACACCAGGGAGCTTCATACCGCTCAGCAATTCGAGGCTCGCGCCGCCGCCAGTTGAAATATGGCTAAAATGCGCCTTTGGATGTTTCGCCTGCCAACCAAGTACAAAATCTGCTGTATCACCACCACCTATGATGCTCTCGAGCGAGGGATACTGGTCTGATAAACAGGTCGCAACTGCCTCTGAACTTTTGGCAAACTGTGGATTCTCTGCGTAACCAATAGGTCCGTTCCATATAACTGTGCCTGCACTTTTAAGATGTTCACAGAAGGAACGAATAGTTTCTGGCCCAACATCAAGGATGTTGTCATCTCCCCCAATATCCTCAAACGCGATCTCGCGTCGCTGTGCTGTCACACTCACCTCTTTTGCAACTGCAATGTCTGTGGGCAAAATAAGCTGGTGGGGCTTTGCACGTTTAAGTATCTTTTTCACTTCAGACTCTTGATCGGGCTCATACATACTTTTACCAATATCGTGGCCAGTAAATTTCAAAAACGTGTTAGCAAGTGCTCCACCCACTAAAATAGTGTCGGCCTCATTTAAAAAACGCTCAATCAGAGGCAACTTATCGGCAATCTTTGCTCCACCAATAACTGCAACGAGGGGCTTGTTCGGATGTGCAATGGCCTTGCTGAGTGACGTCACTTCTTTTTCTAGCAACAAGCCAGCGAGTGCAGGTTTTAAGTGAGAAATACCCTCTGTGCTCGCATGTGCTCGATGAACAACACCAAAACCATCTTGCACGATATAGTCGGGATTAGTTGCCTCAATAAGTTCTTTGGCAAACTGAGGATCATTTTTTTCCTCACCCGGATGAAAACGAACATTCTCAAGTAACAACACGCGCGATGATTGATGCTTCTTTAACGCCTGCTTCGCGCCATCCCCCACGCAGTTGTGTATAAATTCAATCGAATGACCGAGTAGCTCTTGTAATCTCTCGCCAATAGGTTCAAGACTTTCTTTTTTTGAAACCCTCCATTCTGGACGACCAAGATGTGCAAGAATAACTACCTCACACTGACGCTTGAGAAGATATTGAATTGTCGGAACCGCTGATTGAATACGAAAGTCGCTATCAATCTCACCCTTCTCGTTTAGTGGTACGTTGAAATCTGCACGCAGTAAGATACGTTTGCTGTGAATATCAACATTTTTTATAGTGCGTTTCGGAAAATGATAGCTGCTACTCATACCTACTTTAATACACGCACCTTAATAGTGTCTGTTGCTCCCATTACCCCCGCATACCTACCCGATGCAGTAACAATTTTGTCACCCTTTTCTAGCACTTTATTTTCGAGCAGCCAGTCGGTCAGGCGTGTGGCTGCAAATTTATCCGTAGGTCGTACAAAAGAGATTGATCCGTACAATAATGCTAATTGCTGGGCAGTCCTGTTATTTGGGGTGACAACTAGCAGTGGAAGGTTCGACCGCCATCTGCTTATTGAAAAGGCTGTTTTACCAGATTCTGTTTCCGCAACAATCGCCGAGGCTTCAACTTTTTTTGCCAGTTCAATGATGACCGAGGCGACTGCTTCTGTAACACTGAATTCATCATCATCACTAAAATACGCTTTTATGTGACTATTTTCCTGAGTGTAGAGGATAATTCTTTGCATCATCGCGACAGCTTCAATTGGGTATCTACCATTGGCAGTTTCGTCTGAGAGCATAACAGCATCGGCGCCGACAATAACGGCTGTTGCCACATCAGAGACTTCTGCGCGAGTCGGTTCGGGCTCTTCCATCATTGATGCCATCATTTGTGTTGCGACAATACTTATTTTTTCATGTTTAATACACAAGCCAATAATATTACGCTGTAAGACCGGCACACTTTCTGGCATCGTCTCAACTGCCAGATCGCCCCGGGCAATCATAATGCCGTCACTCTCCTTGACGATTTCTTCAATATTGTCTATAGCTAGTTGAGTCTCAACTTTTGTGATAATTTTTGCATCAGACCCAAGGTTATGTAGCAACCTCCTGAGCTCTTTAATATCATCCGCTGATTGCACAAAACTTAGCGCGACCCAATCAATGTCTTCATCAGCCCCAAATACGATATCTTGACGATCTTTCTTGGTGATAATGTCACCGCTTAAATTAGTATCCGGCAAATTAATACCTTTTCGCTTGGTCAAAATACCATCATTTTCAAGTCTGATGGAAATAGTTTTTCCACGAATACTCGTAATGATCGCCTTGACCTTGCCGTCATACATGAAGATTCGATCACCACGCTTCACTTTCTTAGAAAGGTCGTACTGTATAGGTATTGGACCACCCAGTGTATGTACGGCACCGTACTCCAATTGCATTTCTTGACCCTTAACCGCTTCGATTATTCCATCGAAATCACCCAGCCGAATTTTTGGTCCTTGCAAATCTTGAACTATCGCCACATTCACATGGAGTTCACGGCTTGCCTTACGAATCCAGACTATTTGCTGTCTTCGCTCCTCGTAGGTACCGTGAGAAAAATTCATGCGAAAGCCGTCAACACCACTTTTTATAAGTTGTACTATTTTTTTATAATCATTAGTAGCTGGCCCAAGTGTAGCCAGGATTTTTGTACGCGACACTGTTGCCAGTGAGGTTTGTGGTGATTTATGTAACGTGCTCATCGGATACTAGTGTAGCAAAACATAAGGGTAATCTAAAGAAACCGACAAACTAGTGATCTGCTTATTTGCTATTTTTCTTCTCTGTTTTATTGATATCCATAGTCGTTTTTATAACGGTATCAGGTGCCAGTGAAATACTGTCTATGCCTTCATCTATCAAGAATCGCGCAAACTCGGGGTAGTCTGAAGGCGCCTGCCCACAAAGCCCAACTTTTACTTTTTTCTTTTTACCAACCGCAATGACTCGACGAATGAGCTCTTTTACTGCTTCGTTATTTTCGTTATATATGTGAGCTACCGTATGATTGTCTCTGTCTACGCCCAGGGTTAATTGGGTCAGGTCATTTGACCCGATTGAGAATCCATCAAATAAATCTGCGAATTGTTCGGCTAAGATAACGTTCGATGGAATTTCAATCATAACGTACACTTCAAAACCGTTTTCACCCTGCTTGAGCCCCGCCTGTTTCATAACATCTAGCACTTTCTTTGCTTCAGTAAGATCTCGACAAAATGGAACCATCGCCTTCACATTTGTGATTCCCATGGCATCCCTCACTCGCTTCAACGCGTGGCACTCCAGCTCAAAGGCACTACGGTATTCTTCACTATAGTAGCGACTTGCTCCCCGCCAACCAATCATCGGATTATTCTCTGTCGGTTCAAAATACGTACCGCCGATCAGGTTGGCATATTCGTTTGATTTGAAGTCGCTAAAACGGATGATGACGTCTTTTGGATAAAAAGCCGCGCCTATTATTGCAATCCCTTCGGCAAGTTTGTCAACGAAATAGTCGGCCTTGTTTTGGTACCCTTCTGTTATACCCTCTATTACTTTTCGCGTTTTCTTATCTGTTACACGATCGAAATGCAGTAATGCAAGTGGGTGAATTTTGATATGAGAATCAATGATAAATTCCTCGCGGGCTAGCCCTACCCCATCATTAGGAATTAACGAGTACTGAAAAGCGTGATCGGGCGAACCGATGTTCATCATAATCTTAGTTTTCGGACGCTGGAGATTCTTTACGTTCGTTTGTTCGATTTTATAATCAAGCTTACCTTCATATATATAACCCTCTTCGCCCTCGGCACAGCTGACGGTAATATCGCTTTTATCGGTTATTTTTCGAGTTGCATCACTAGTGCCCACCACACAGGGAATCCCTAGTTCCCGAGAAACTATTGCCGCGTGACAGGTGCGACCACCCTTATCGGTAACTATAGCGCTCGACCTCTTCATGATCGGTACCCAGTCCGGATCGGTCATTTGAGTGACAAGCACATCACCTTCTTTAAAAGTGGCTATATCTTTTAGGCTCATGATCTTGCTGGCTTTTCCTGAGCCTATCTTGCTCCCAACGCTCGCACCTTTTGCGAGAACTTTACCGTTTTCGGTTCTTTTATACTCTTCGTACACATTAACGTCTTTTCGAGATTGGACGGTTTCAGCACGAGCCTGAACAATGTACAGTTTGTTATCATCTTCATCAAGTGCCCACTCAATATCCATTGGCTTGCCATAATGTTCTTCAATCTGCATACCCCACGTAGCGAGCGTTTTTACTTGATCGTCCGTAATTGAAAACTTTTTCTGATTACTGGGCGAAACCGGGGTGTTCTTTGTTTTACTACCGAATGCCGGAATCATTTTTTCTTTTTTTGTACCAAGCTTCTTCTTCAAAAGAGCCATTGTTGGCTTGAATACCGTAAATTCATCTGGGCTGACCCTACCTTGAACAATATTTTCACCAATACCGTAAATTGAACTTATCATCACGGCATTTCTAAAACCCGTTTCAGTATCAATCGTAAACATTATTCCGGCAGCCTTCGAGCGCACCGCAACCATCTGCTGAACACCAACTGAAAGAGCCACTTTCATATGCTCAAACTTATTTTCCACCCTGTACACTATTGCGCGATCATTAAACAGCGAGGCAATACACTTTTTAGTAGCGAGTAGAACGTTTCGTTCGCCTTTAATATTGAGATAGGTCTCTTGCTGCCCCGCAAAGGAAGCATTCGGAAGATCCTCGGCAGTTGCTGAAGACCGGATGGCTACTACTAATTTTTTGTGACCACACGCTCTAGAAAGTTCTCTGTAGCCTCTTCGAATCTCGTCTTCAAAGTCTTTAGGGAATTTTGCTTTAATAATTAAGTTCCGAATCTTCGCTCCTCGAGCCTTTAAATCTGTGATGTTCTGAACATCCAAATCTTTTAAGATACTCTCTATGTCGCTACGAATACCGGCTGAATCAAGTAAGTAGTAATAGCTTTTAGCGGTGGTCGCAAAGCCATTGGGCAGGTTAACACCCTTGGGAGCAAGGTGACTACGCATTTCACCAAGCGATGCATTTTTACCACCCACTTCAGGTATGTCTTTAATCGAAAGCTCTTCAAAAAATTTTACGTATTGATACATGTTGGATTCCTTTCCTGAAGTGTTATATCACTTACTTCATATATTACCACTTTACATAAGAATTATCAGTTTATGCGATTGGTGGTAATTTGCATTGTAAAAGAAAACACGCGTGCTGTTGTTGAGTATCACATATCACAGAAAGAAACGCTTACTAGTTGAAGTTGACGGCACGCTTTCTCGGGGAGGAATTACAAATGACATTCTTAAAAAACTTGCTCAGCGAACGTAATTGAATTAAGCTCTTTACTATGAATAACGATCAAATGACGCAAAAAAAGAAAAATGTAAAAATCTGGATTATCATGCTTATTTTACCTTTTGTACTACTGTTTTTAACGCTGTTTGGACAGATTATTGCCAACTTTGCCCTCACGAGTACGACAGACTCTTCGACCCCATATACTTGTGGTGGAGGCATGCAATCGAGTCAAACGATTGATGGTTTATGTGCAGATGAAGAGGTTAGCAGTAAGTCGGGTATAGAGCGGGCTATCGATATCTTCTCCATACTCTTGGGTACGGTGAGTGTGGTTGGAATCTTGGCTTATCCCGTTTGGATCACCCTTTTAGTGGTAGCAATGAACCACAACAAAAAAATTGACGAAGCCCTAAATAAACAAAACACTCCACAAAACCAACCACCACAAACACCCATAGCATAACGTTCTATTAATTATTCAATCAGATAGTGATCCCACGGAGAATACCTTCGGTGCGCCTGCAAAGCTTTCTCGAAGCGAGCTTCTGCGAGAGCTGCTTGTCTTCGAACTCCGATGCCACCCGCTTCGCGGCTACGGCAACCAAAGTTCAATTCTCAAATAGAGCTAGCACGAAAAAACCCAAGCTAATGCTTGGGCTATTTCGTGGTGA
>CAZIPE010000003.1:0-11935 GCA_964541305.1 uncultured Candidatus Saccharibacteria bacterium
TGGAGGGCCCACTGGGACTTGAACCCAGGACACCCTGCTTAAAAGGCAGGTGCTCTAACCAGCTGAGCTATGGGCCCTCGTCGTGATTTACTTCAAGTTGCAGTTTTCGAATATATTCAAAAAGCCTTCACTCTTCGTAATCACTCCTCTCAAATTGAAAAAGTCACTACGTTTTGTTTTTCAATTTGGTAATGAGGACTAGATAAGTAAAGCATAACAGATGTAAAAAATCAATCTGTTTGCTATGATACAAGCAATGATTCAGAGACTCGCTCGCTATAAGCCAAATCGCGTAACGCTTATTGGCTGGGGGTTGGCGGGTTTGTTAGTTGGCATCTATTTCGCCAAGTTTGGCTACAGTTTAGCGTTTAGCTGGTTGCTGTGTGTAATCCCACTGAGTTTCTTAGTAATAAAGAAGAAGGTTGTATCTATATGCGCGGTCTTGGCCGTCGGTTTTATTATTGGGGGTGTTAGGGCGAGTGTTTTTTATCAGCAGGTGGCTCAGTATCAAAATTATTACGGAAAAACGGTAACAGCCGTGGGTAGCGTTATTGATGATATGAGCTATGATGAGCGACGACAAACTGAATTTCACATTGGAAATGTGCGGATTGAAGGAAGTGAGTTGCCTGACAGAATTCGGGTAAGCGGATTTGGTGCGAATCAGGTTACTCGGGGTGATGTGGTCCAAGTAAGGGGGAGATTGAATCAAACAAAGGGAACGAGCAGACAAGGGAGTATTGCCTTTGGTGAAGTAACTGTCATTGGCAAAAACAACTCACGCTTAGAAAAAATTAGAGGTCAATTTTTCGCAAGTATCTATTCCTCGCTACCAGAGCCACAAGCAAGTCTCGGTTTAGGCTATTTAGTGGGCGTACGAACCGCTCTTCCAGAAGATTTTAGCGAAAAGTTGGCACTTGTCGGACTCACGCACATTGTTGCAGTCAGCGGATATAACTTAACAATTCTTGTTCAAATGGTGCGGCGCTTATTTGCCAAAAGTTCAGCGTACCAGTCAGTACTCTTCTCAGGAATTTTGATAGTTGGATTTCTATTGATGACAGGCTGGAGTCCTTCAATTATGCGAGCGGCGATAGTGACGGGCTTTAGTCTGATAGCCTGGTACTACGGTAGAAAGATGTTACCACTTTTACTACTACTGCTTGGCGGGGCTATAACTGGTATTATCAATCCGCTATACGTGTGGGGCGATGCAGGTTGGTATCTTTCGTTCCTTGCATTTTCTGGTGTGCTCATTCTAGCCCCGCTGTTCATCTCTCGTGTCTACAAAAATAAAAAGCCAGCCTTTTTTACGGCACTACTTATTGAAACACTGGCTGCCATTGTTATGACCGCACCGTATGTAGCGTGGTTATTTGGTAAATTTTCAGTTATTGCACCCGTAGCAAATCTCGTTGTAGTGCCACTCATTCCACTTAGCATGCTGCTTGTTTTCATCACCGGCGTAGCGGGTATGTTCTTTCCGGCACCTGCACTGTGGATTGCCATTTTTCCTCGGGCCATTCTGACTTTTCACGTCTGGGCCGTAGAAAAACTTAGCAGTGTTCCTGGTGCACAACTTTCAGTGACCATTACTGCATCAATGACGGTAGTAGTATATATAATTTTGACGGGCGCAATGTTGTACTTGTGGTTGACACACAAAAAGCGTGCTGACACACAAAAAATTCAACCGATAGATTGGAGTCTGGTATAATAACAGATGATAATCGCAAAACATAAATAGGAGTGCGTAGCGCATGTCTGGACATAGCAAGTGGTCAACAATCAAGCGACAGAAAGAGGCAACTGACGCCAAGCGCGGAGCCGTTTTTACTAAAATGGGAAACCAAATTGCTATTGCGGCACGCGGGGGTGTCGATCCAGCCATGAACTCTGCTCTCGCGCTTGCTATTGAACGCGCTAAGGCGGCTAACATGCCACTTAATAACATTCAACGTGCAATCGACAGAGTTGCGGACAAGAGTGCTGCACAGCTCGAAGAGGTGGTATATGAAGGGTATGGTCCTGGAGGTATTGGCATTATTATAGAAGCTGCAACTGATAATAAAAACCGCACCTTTCCCGAAGTTAAAACTGCGCTGACAAAGAACGGTGGAAGCGTGGCCGAGCCAGGAAGTGTGGCCTTTCAATTTACTCGCAAGGGGGTAATTACAGTTGAAGCACAGGGCGAAGATGCCTTACTTACACTATTAGATGCGGGTGCTGAAGATGCCATTGAAGAAGACGGTCGTATTATTGTGTATACCCAGGCAAGTGATTTAGCAAAGGTCAGAACAGCCATTAAAGAATCTGGGCTTGAAGTGAAAGAAGCAGAACTCCAATATATTGCAAATAATACTATCGAAATTACAGATGCAGAAGTGGCTCGGAAGATAATGAAAATAATGGATGCCATAGATGATCTTGATGACGTGACGGCGGTGCACAGCAATTTTGATATCAATGAAAGTTTAAGCATTAGCTAAAAGCTTTGACAAAAGAGAAAACGTAAGCGTATTATTCAATCATGAAACGCGCGTGCATACTCTTACTGGTTGCACTGTGTAGTGTTATTTTTTCCTCAAAGGTACATGCGATATCTGAATCTTTAGTGATAAGCCAACTCCAGTTAGGCGGAAATGGGACGGGCACAGCATCCCAGGAGTTGATTGAGATCTATAACAATTCTGAGCAAGACGTTGATGTGACCGATTGGTGTATAACGTACGCAACCGCGAGTAGCGTAACAACGGGTTCGAACGTCCATTGTCTCACTACTGCAAGTCCTCATGACAGGCTTCTTCTTACAGCAAAAAAATCAATGACCATAGTCACCAACGAATTCACTGCCGCTAATCCGTTATTTGTAGCTGACGATACGTTTAGCGCTACGCTTTCGGGCACAAGTGGGCACGTCTATTTACTTGATACTAACGATGCGGTGATTGATAGAGTCGGCTGGGGGTCGGCGGTGAACCCTGAGGGTATTGCTACTACTGCACCAGCGAGCGGAAAAGTTCTGTCTCGAGTATTTCTTTCTCAACCGTCAACACATCAAGACACCGACGATAACGCAAACGATTTTACGAAGCAAGATATCGTTCTACCAAGCGAATCAGGACTCTACGAGGCAACGGATGAATGTCTAAACAGTGATTTCCCGGGTCTGCAAGCAACTGTTCCCGATGGCTATGAAAAAGATAGCGATGGCAATTGTGCGGTCATAGCACCTCTCATTAACGCGAGCCTACTTGTGACCGAGTTACTGCCAAATCCCCATGCAAGCGATACTAATCAGGAGTTTATTGAAATCTACAACCCGAATGATTACCCCGTTAGCCTGGTGGGTTATACGTTTTTTACCGGGATGAATTATGATGATGAGCACCATTTCCCTGAAGACTTAGAGATTTCACCACATCAATATCTCGTTTTTTATAATAATGACATATCCTTCACGCTTGTTAATACCAGCAGTCGAATTAAGCTGGTCGCTCCAGCGGGTAATATTGTCAGCGAAACTGGTGGCTACCAAGAGCCAAAAGAGGGGATGAGCTGGTCATTAATTGATGGCCAGTGGCAAATGACCGAAAAGCCAACACCTGAAGCGCCGAATGAACTTGTGATTACGGTTGATGAAGATGCGGGAGCTAGCCCAACTACAACCTCTAGTCTTGCCCCTTGTCCTGCTGGAAAGTTTAGAAATCCTGAGACGAATAGATGTAAAAATAGTGAATCAACCTCTAGTTTGCTTACGCCGTGTGCCAGCGACCAGGAAAGAAACCCAGCAACGAATCGGTGCCGTAAGATTGGTGCTACAGCTGACACCCTCGCCCCATGCAAGGTAGGGCAAGAAAGAAACCCTGAAACTAACAGGTGCCGAAAAATTAGTACGAACACCTCATCGCTCGCTCCGTGTCAGGTGGGATATGAACGCAACCCAGAGACTAACCGTTGTCGTAAAGCGTCAGTCACCAACTCAACGCTTGGTGCGCCAGCTGCAATCAACCCAGTTCAGCTCGATTCACGAATTATTGCCCTGCTTATTTTTATGGCTGGTGGATACGGAGCATATGAGTACCGTACGGATATCACGAACTTTTTAAACCGCTTACGCAATAAACGGGGTGACCCGAGACCGCCAGGGTGAGATGATTGTTTGTAATAAACCGAGCCTCGTAGCTCGGTTTTTTTACTGTCAGAAGTTATACTAACGTACATGAGAGTACTTGGAATTGACCCAGGAACAGGGATTGTCGGTTTTGGGGTTGTCGACAAGATTGGCAATAAAAGCATCTTGGTTGATGCGGGCGTGATTCGAACACCCGCCAATACGCCTGCCCACGAGCGATTAGTAACAATTTTTGATGATCTTAAATCGATAATTAAAGAACATGAGCCAAGCATTATGGTAGTAGAACAACTCTTCTTTGCTAAGAATGTGACTACGGCCATGACAGTTAGCCAAGCGCGAGGTGTGATACTGCTTCTTGGTGAACAAATGGGCTTAGAGATTCACGAGTTTACACCCCTGCAGATTAAACAGTCACTTACAGGCTATGGAAGGGCAGAGAAGAGGCAAGTACAAGAGATGGTCCGTTTGCAACTTAACCTTAAAGAATTGCCAAAACCTGATGATGCCGCTGATGCACTCGCGGCTGCATTGACATTTATTAAGTAATATATAAAAAAGTATTGACAAATATAACCATAAGTGCTATATTGAGATAGTTAAAGAACACAAAACAAATAAGTAAAGAAGGAAACACAAAATGTCAGATCAACTAAAAAACAATCCAGATTCGAAAGAATTTGATAAGTATTTACAGAAATTTATGAAGCGCAAACTGAGCCAACATCGTGTAAAAGCGTTTCGTCAGGCAGTGAACTCGCTTGTATCTGCTGTCGCTCTCTAAGAGGTCAGTAAAACCCGAAAAAACGGTAGGGGAGTGGTCAATAGCTACTCCCCTATCGTTTTTTGCAAAATGTTGTTCATTAGTCCCCTGCTCTATAATATGTGATAATGAAAGCATGATTGCGTATCTCAAGGGTATAGTTTCTGATAAATCTACACAGGTAGTGATTGAATGTGGTGGTATAGGTTATGGAGTATTAGTCACCTCTTCAGATTTCAGTAAGCTTCAGCTTAATACTGAAGCCAAACTACTAATTTTTGAGAACATCAAAGAAGATGCCCATGACCTGTATGGCTTTATTAGACCCGAGACAAAGCGCTTGTTTGAACAGTTATTGAGTGTAAAGAACGTGGGTCCAAAGGTTGCACTTGGCGTCCTGGATATTGGTCCGAGCGACACCATTCGCCAAGCAATTGCCAGCGGCGACGTTAAACAACTGCAAACCGCTAAGGGTGTCGGCAAGCGCGCAGCCGAGCAAATTGTAGTTGAACTGCGCGATAAGGTTGGTGCGCCAGTTGGCGATGGCGCCGAGAACCTGATTTCTCGCTCAGGCATTAATCAACACGACGAAGCCTTGCAAGCACTCGTCTCCCTTGGATTCACCGAAACTGATGCAATAATGGCGCTACAGGATGTCGATTCGGGGTTAACTACAGAGGATCGTATCAAAACGGCACTTAAAGGCGGTTCTTAATATATGACTGAAAGAATATGGTATCCTCCTCCGACGGCGGGCTGGTTAATTTTTGGAAACGGGAGCCCGCCTACTAATCCGGCGGAGCTAGAGGAAATAGTATTAAATGAGGGTTACGAGCTTGAGGAGGCCTGGGCTGTTGCATGTATCGCAGCCCGAACAGAAATTTTCTCAATCAACCCATTCGTGGTTATAGAGACTGGTAATCCATCATTTCAGCCTGACGAGTTCAGTGTTGAGGTGATAGTACCTCACGATGATTACGGTTTGAGAGAAATATATAAAAGGTATAATTAGAAAATGGCAATTGATCGTATTGTAGATACCGTTCATGAAGAAGATCCGGCTCAAGAACAATTTGAGCAGAGTTTGCGTCCGAAAAACTTTAAAGAATATATTGGCCAAGAACGGCTAAAGAAGAATCTGAAATTAGCCATCGATGCCGCAAAAAAACGGGTAGAGCCCGTAGATCACGTGTTGCTCTACGGCCCCCCGGGTCTCGGTAAGACTACTATGGCGAGCGTGATTGCCAATGAGATGGGTTCGCAAATTCGCATCACAAGCGGGCCCGCCATATCACGGGCAGCTGATTTGGCGAGCCTACTCACAAGCCTGCAAGATGGTGATATTCTTTTCATTGATGAAATTCACCGCTTGAGTACTAGTATTGAAGAAGTACTCTATTCGGCAATGGAAGATTTTAAACTAGACATTATGCTTGGTAAGGGTCCGACAGCCAAAAGTCTTCGACTCGATTTGCCGAAATTCACTATTATTGGTGCCACCACACGCATGGGCGATTTGGCTGCACCTCTACGCGATCGATTTGGTATTATGCATCGACTTGAGTTTTATACACCAGATGAAATTGGTAGTATCATTCACCGCTCAGCAGACATACTCGATGTTACTATTAACCCAGAGGCGGCAGATAAAATTGCGAGCCGTTCACGTCTTACGCCACGTATTGCCAATAGGTTACTGAAGCGAACACGCGATTATGCCGATATTAACGGCGACGGGATTATTGATACCGTCATTGCTGACGAGGCATTGGCGCTGTTAGAGATAGATAAAATTGGTCTTGACCCTGCCGATCGTCGGTTATTGAGAACTATTATTGAAAATCACGCTGGTGGACCCGTCGGCATCGATACGCTGGCTGCTATTACGGGTGACGAGCGCTCAACCATTGAAGATTTCTTTGAACCATATCTACTGCAAATTGGCTTTTTGGAGCGTACGCCACGTGGGCGCAAGGTAACACATAAAGCTTACGAACATCTCGGGAAAAAACCAAAAAAAGATTCAAGTCAAAACCAAGCTAAGTTGGTATAATCAAGCATATGGAACAAAACCTTGATCAAGAAGCAAAAAAGATTGCCGCACAAAAACTTGGTGTAGCTGCGGTGGATAAAGCTGACGACCCGGAGGCTCAGCCTCCTCAACCACCTCCAACCGGTCATTCATCAACGCCGAATTATGGCGAGGGAGGACCAGGTATGCATTCGGGCAAAAACTTGGCCGGTGTGCCTGAAGAATTTCTGCGCTTATTTGAACACGACCCGAGTGAGGTCATAAGTTATCAGGTTAAACGACATCCAATTGGTGTTTTTGGCATCTACGCCGGAACGGCGAGCGGAATAATTTTGGTATTGGTGGTGTACTCGCTTATTGTTACGAATAAAGATATTTCAGAAACAATAGGCATTAGTTCGTCTGCTGCCATATCTGTTGGTGGGCTTGTCTCGCTCTTGCTTGTTGCTCTCACCGCCTTCATTGGTTTAGCTTCAGCCTACATATACAAAAAGAGCAGGCTCATTTTAACTAACCAAAAAGTGGTTTTTATTCAGTACCATAGCCTTATCAGTCGACAGATATCACAGCTCAACATTGGTGAAGTTGAAGACGTTAGTGTGGTTCAGCCTACATTGATAAACAGAATTTTCAAAACCGGTACAATCACCATTGAAACAGCAGGGGAGCAACACAACTATAAGTTTTCTAATGCAGAAAATCCGTATGAGTTTGCGCACCGTACGATTCAAGCGCACGAAGGCGCTATTCAAGAATACGGTAATTAGTACAACAATTTAGTTGAAGGAGCTACGTATTTAAACTGAGTTTTGTGTAGGTTGCTTCACGTTCAAGTTTTGTGCTGAGCTCGAAACTAGTGCACGCATCTTTTGAGCAATTGTTAGCTTTGTAGGTATATCGGCCACCGAGTTCATTGAAAGCGATGTTGTTTTCATCTT
This sequence comes from uncultured Candidatus Saccharibacteria bacterium, assembly GCA_964541305.1. Taxonomy (GTDB): domain Bacteria; phylum Patescibacteriota; class Saccharimonadia; order Saccharimonadales; family UBA7683; genus CAZIPE01. The sequence goes on from CAZIPE010000003.1 coordinate 7,869, forward strand.
TGAGGCTCTCAGGGTCAATTCCTTTAAGCACTTCAGCGTTAATTGCCTTGGGGTAGTGACCATTTTTTTCAAAATAGGCTTCAAGTTGGTAGTACGTTGCGTTAATATCAGTTTTTGCGACATCGTCGCGATTGTCTGCACGGAAGCCGCGGACATTGGCAATTGCTACCGTTGCAATAACAACAAGAATTAGTATGAAGGCGAGCAACTCTATTACCGTAAAGCCCCCAGAATTATTTTGTATGCGTTTCATGGTGTTTCTATTGTAGCAAATTACCCCCGCGCAGTATAATAGAAACATACGGGTGGCTAATTGAAAGTGAGGGTAGTTGTGGCAAAGGCTGATAAATCAAAAAAGGAGAAGAAGGTTGAATCTGGTGTAAGTGAGGGAAAGCAAAAAGCTTTGGGTCTTGCGATGGAGCAAATTACAAAGCAGTTTGGCGATGGCGCCATTATGAAATTGGGCGATTCACATAAAAGTGACGTCGAAGTATTTAGCTCAGGAGCTCTCAGTTTAGACCTCGCACTTGGTGGTGGCTTCCCGCGCGGACGAATCATAGAAATATACGGCCCGGAAAGTAGTGGTAAGACAACACTAACACTGCACGCAATCGCTGAAATTCAGAAGTCAGGTGGCACCGCAGCGTTTATTGATGCCGAGCACGCGCTCGATCCACAGTACGCCAAGCGTCTGGGAGTTGATATCGAAAACCTGTTTGTTTCTCAGCCAGATAACGGTGAGCAGGCCTTGGAAATTTGTGAAACACTGGTGCGCTCAAACGCGGTTGATTTGGTGGTAGTAGACTCTGTTGCGGCACTCGTGCCACAGGCCGAAATTGAAGGGGATATGGGGGATAGTCACATGGGTCTTCAGGCGCGTCTGATGAGCCAGGCCCTCCGTAAGCTTACCGGCATTATTAGCCGTAGTAAATGTACGGTCATCTTCATCAATCAAATTCGTATGAAGATTGGTGTGATGTTTGGCAATCCGGAAACTACTACAGGCGGAAATGCTTTGAAGTTCTACTGCTCGGTTAGAATTGATATTCGTCGAATAGGGCAGATTAAAGACGGTGAAAATATCATTGGTAACCGCACAAAAGCCAAGGTGGTGAAAAATAAGATCGCTCCCCCATTCAGAATTGCAGAATTCGACATTATGTATAACGAAGGAATCTCAGCAGCCGGTGACGTTGTAGATCTTGGTGTGCAATATGGCATTGTCGGCAAAGCTGGCTCATGGTTCGACTACGGCGATGCAAAAATTGGCCAAGGTCGTGAAGCTGCGAAGCAGTATCTGCGTGATAATCCAAAAGTAATGGAAGAAATTACCAAAAAAGTAAGAGATGCGGCTGCAAAAGCCGAAGCTGAGTAGAGGTGAAAAAAGCGGTCATTTTACACGGTACAGATGGAAACCCAGGGGCTAATTGGTTGCCTTGGGTAAAAAATCAATTAGTTGAGTGTGGTTATGATGTCTGGATACCACTCTTGCCCGAAAACCACACGCCAAACAGATACATCTACGATAAGTTTTTAAAAGAATCAAGCTGGGATTTTACAAACAATCTTTTAGTTGGACACTCCTCTGGCGCGACAGCAGTATTAAATCTGCTGCAATGTGAGTGGCTCCCTAAAGTTGACACGGTAATTTTAGTGGGTACATTCTTGAATGAGAAGTTGCTAGAAGGTGTGTCATGGTATGAACCAGGACAGTTTGATAACTTATTTCCGGAAAAGCTTGACATCGAGTTAATAAAAAACAAAGCCAAGAACTTCTATTTTATTCACGGCGATGATGATCCGTATTGTGATACCAATGATGCAAGAAAGCTATCCGAAGAAGTGAGTGCCAAATTCATCGCTGTTCCTGGGGGTAAACATCTCAGCAGTAACCGAACTGAGCTACCTGAGATATTGCCAATCTTGGAAGAGATTAGTTCATGACCAGCCTACCATCAAATCTAGATTTAACGGTAGTACAATCTTATCTGAAGCAAGTATGCACTGAGCGAGGATTTGACGACGAAGACGTGCAAACTAAAATGATGTTGCTCGCCGAAGAAGTTGACGAGTTGGCGCGCGCAGTGCGCAAACATACTGGCGGAAAAATGAGCAAAGAAACGCATCACTCTGAAGTAGAGGATGAGGTTGCCGATGTGATGATTGTATTAATAGATATTTGCAACAAGCTTGGAGTCGATCTACAAAAGGCGTTTCTAGAAAAAGAAAAGAAGAACGCGAAAAGGACTTGGAAATGACAAAATATGTTCTGCAATCTGGCGGAATGAAAAATAATCCCGAGAGAGCAAAGAGGTTTATTGAGGAGGTTGTTAAAGACCTCGGTAGTAAACCGAAAATTCTATTCTGCTTCTTCGCTGAAAAGCGGGAGAACTGGGAAGAAAAGTTCGATAAATACCAAGAAGGTTTTAATGAATTAATGCCCCAAGGGGTGAACCCACAATATTTACAAGCTTTTCCTGATGTATTCGAAGAACAGATAAATAATGCTGACGTTGTGTACATGCATGGGGGCGATGACGAGCTTATTATGCACAGACTGTCCAACTTTGATTTACCGAAAATCTGGGAAGGTAAGGTTGTAGCCACAAACTCTGCAAGTTCAAATGCACTTTCAGCTAGCTTTTGGACATGCGACTGGAGGATGTGTATGGACGGTCTGGGGGTGCTACCGATAAAGTTTATTCCCCATTACAAATCTGGCTGGGGTAGTGAAGAAGAACGTGGGCCAATTGATTGGGGGACCGCTAGAAATGATCTTGCTGAATATGGCGATAAGAGTTTGCCGATTTATGCACTTGAAGAAGGCGAGTTTGAGGTGTTTGAAGTATGACCGCAACTAACCACGCATTAACGGGGGCGGCGATCGCGACACTTATTAGGCAGCCGCTTTTGGCAATTCCACTAGCGTTTGCGAGTCACTTTTTTTGTGATTCACTCCCCCATTTTGGCATGAAGCTAAAATTTGGGAGTCGGGGAATGTGGACGTATTTGTATGCAGAGGCATTTGCGATGCTGATTCTTATGACGTTCCTGCTCATTTCTGGTACGGAGCAAGCGGTAGCATATTTGGTTGTTGGATCGCTTGTTGCCATGAGCCCCGATCTGGCGTGGTATGTCTATGGCAAAAAAGGCAAGTTGGGTAAACCAGAAAAATATAGCTGGTTGAATAAGGTCCACTATAAGATTCAATGGTCCGAAACAAAATGGGGTATTATCCCTGAACTGTTCTGGGCAACTTTTATGATGACCATTATATTGAAGTAAGGTACAATTTTATCAATAGAGAAAAGAGTGTACGCCATGAAGGTTACCAAGATAGCTCAGCAGGTAAAGCGCCAAGATCGATACTCGATATATATTGATGGGGCATATCTGTTTTCGTTAAATGAATATCAACTTGCAAACTCAGGACTCAGAAGCGGAAAAGAACTATCTCAGGAAGAGGTAGATAATTTTGCGAAAGAGTCGCAGTTTGGTAAAGCATATGAACGCTCACTAAATTACGTGATGATTCGACCACGTTCCGAAAAAGAAATTGAAGACTACCTTGTTCGTACTTTTCTTTACCCAAAAGCAAAATCGTATCTTAATAAAAATGGCGAACGTGTCTATCTTAAGCAAGAGGTAGATAAGCAACAGGTGAAAGATATGATTGTGCGTGTCATAGAACGTTTACGCGAAAAAGGTTATATCAACGACACATCATTTACCTCGTCATGGGTTCGTTCACGACAACTGCACAAAATGCCGAGTAAGCGACGGCTTGAACAAGAACTTCGCGCGAAAGGGGTAGACCCAGAAATAATTGCGACAGTATTGCAAAACGAACATGTGACTGAAGTGGGCAATTTGCAAGAGCTGATTGCTAAAAAACAAAAACAAATAAAGTACCAAGATACCCAAAAACTAACTACTTACCTACTTCGCCAAGGATTTAACTATGATGATATTAAGGAGGCTTTGTAATGCTTAAAACAAATCGACAATCCGCAGTTAACCCGAAAATTGATGAAGAATCACGAGCATTATTTCACGATATTGTAAGA
>CAZIPE010000003.1:12035-71407 GCA_964541305.1 uncultured Candidatus Saccharibacteria bacterium
AGTTAACCCGAAAATTGATGAAGAATCACGAGCATTATTTCACGATATTGTAAGAGTTAATGAAGAAGTGTGGTTTCAAATGGGGCTCGAATTTGGCGCTGCAATCGTATCGGGTGAGTTAGAAAAAAAAGCCACAAAGCATCTTAGAAGAGCAGTGCGAGAGATTGCGCTAGCTACCGATATATATCTAAACTACGCTAATCGTGAACAACTTTTGACTCAGACGCCAGTGATTGCGACCGGCGAAAGGGGTTTACCGCCTGAATCAGACCAGTCGTCTCTTTCACCGCCCCGGACCGAACAATAATTGTTTTATCAGTTAGCTCGACTATTTGAGAGCGGTGAATAATGAGGTTGCTCGAGACAAAGTTTTTTATAATTGATTGCCCCACGTGTATCTTTTGCACAAAGAAGCCATCGGTTTCAATGGTGTATTCAACGACTTTGCCAAGTTTACGTTTTTTCTCGTCAATCACTTGCTTGCCGATGAGTGTAAAGTGAAAGTTGATGACCTCATTTAAGCGCACCAACTCCTCATTTAATTCCATGATTGAATCGGCGCCATTTACAATAAAACCAAGCGGTCCGTATTCTCTAATGTCGGCCGTGTGGATGACGCTCGTGCTGTGAATTCGTGGTCCACTTGCATAGTAGGCGGTAATTTGTAATTTGCGGGGGTCAATAATTGGTTGCTGGGCCATCCCGAGCTTGCCACCATTCTGCAGGCTCATAATCGGCACGGTTTCGAGGTTTTTATTAAGAACAAGCATATACATATTGTAGCACCTTAGCCTGGATAGATTGGGTAGTTACTGCAGTAAAGGTTATGGTTTTTTGCTATACTTTTGGTATGTCATCATCAGAAAAAATTAACGTTCGAATAAGAGCGTCACAGGCGACGGGGAAAAGTGGCGCCTCAATGACTCACTTCAACGCACCATCGGGGCACTTTATGGATATCATCTCGAAATCTCTTGCTGCAAAAGCCTCAAGTATACACATTGAACCAACAGAGTCTCGCGTAGTAGTACGTTTCCGAAAAGATGGAGTTATGCGAGAGGTTCAGGCGTATGAAAAAAAAGTTCATCTTCCATTGGTTTTGCATATCAAAACCGTGGCTCGCGTTCAGCCCATTGATCAGAGTGCTGAATGTGGAGGTCCATACATTTTCGAGCATGAAAATGCATCTCATCGTCTGAGCATATCGACGCTACCCACTCGTTATGGTGAGAAAGTTGTTATATCTATTGAAGACGTTCGGCAATCCAGAATATTGTCATCACTTGGAATATGGGGATCAACTCTCAGCGAAATAAAAAAGTGCCTCTCTGCGCAAAAAGGATTACTTGTTGTTGCAGGGCAGGAAAAAAGGTATCTTGCTCAGACGATTCAATCCATGCGGACGCTTCTTGGAGAACATGATATCAAGTCTACATCGCTTTCCCGACCAACCTTAAAAAGTCCCCAGCTTGCCCAGATTTCAGAAGGGGTACTGATTGTTGAAGATGTAGGTAGCTCCAAAGTACTGCGTACGCTTCTTGAAGATAATGCTTCAAAACAGTTGGTGATTGTAGGGTTGCCTGTATCTTCGGTTGAGGGTGTATATACATTTCTTACATCTAGCGGAGCAGAGAGTCATTTAATTGAGCATAGTGTAAACGCAGTGTTGCTGCAGCGAGGAGTAAGAGTGTTGTGCGCGAACTGTCGTGTGGCACATACACCAGATGATGATGAACTACGAGTAATGTATAAGATGTGTGGCGTGCAGAAGGCGACATTTAATAAAGTGATTCATGAACTTGAGTTGAGCGCTCGAGAAGAGTTTGCAGACATTGCATCTCAGAATACTAGTACAAGCTTTAGTGAAGTAGGACAGATATATACTGCACAGAAGGGCGGGTGTGATTCCTGTTTCGGCACCGGCTTTGATGGCACTATACTGTTGTGTGAGTTGCAAAAAAACACCGCGAAGTCCGGCGCAGGCAAGCAGATTAGCATGGCAATGGATGGCGTCGTGAAAGTTCTTTGTGGAATTACCAGTCTTGAAGAAGTTGAACGCGCGGTTGCATAGGGATTAATATTAACTAACGAAAGAGATGAAAATGGGACAAATGAAAAATGAGAAGTTGTTAGGTAACGCACAAGGATTCACAGTTATAGAAATAGTAGTCGTTATTGTGGTACTTGGTATCGCGGCAACACTTGTACTGCTGAAGTTTAATACTTTAAACGCCGAGGTGCGAGACGCGGATCGAAAAGCTGACATTCGACTGATTGAATCAAAACTATCAGAGTACAAATCGGCTACTGAGGCCTATTCACCATCACTTTCTGAACTCTCGAACCTTCCTGATGATGCAAAACAAGACATGAAGGGCGTCCCCTATTTATACGAGGCAAAAACGATAGATAACAAAACGTGTAACGATGATTCAAAAGACGAGTGTATGAGCTACAAGGTCTCAACAGTGCTTGAAGCAAGTAGTGAGTTGTACGTACGAACCAGCCCATAGGGCAGTCGAAATTCGAAAAAAGTATCTGATGTGGGTATACTTACTGGGATATGAATATTCAGGTTGAAACTACTGATGCTAATCAGACACTAGAATTTGCGCGCCTGGTAGGTGCACGGCTGAGGGGCGGTGAAGTATTTGAACTTAAAAGTGACATCGGGGGAGGCAAAACTGTCTTCGTGAGAGGTTTGGTTGAGGGATTCGGTTCAAAAGATCCCGTGGCGAGTCCCTCTTTTACTATCAATCTTGTCTACGGCCGAAAAGATGGCAAGACATTCCATCATTTTGATTTTTACCGTCTCGATGATCCGGGTATTATGACACGAGAGCTCGGCGAGGTGGTTAACGATGAAGATGTGGTGACAGCCGTAGAGTGGAGTGACAGCGTAAAAGATGTGTTACCTAAAGAACGAGTGATGGTTGAAATTATAGCTATTAACGAAAACACCAGACAGATCACTTGCCATTATCCAGATAATTTCGCCTATCTTTTTTCTCAAGAAGACTTTCATGAAGAAAAACAGAAAGTGACGGCATGATTCTCGTGTTAAAAACTGATTCACCCGAGGCGATGATTGCACTGTATGAAGATGGTAGCTGTGTTGACACAATGATATGGCATGCTCACAAGGAACTTTCCAGTACACTCCTCGGTAAAATAGATGAACTATTGCTCGCTCGCAATGTTCAAAAAAATGATCTCACAGGCATAGTCGTATTCAAAGGTCCGGGCTCATTTACTGGTTTACGTATTGGAATAACCGTAGCGAATACCCTAGCCTATTCACTACAAATACCAATAGTGGGCAGTGAGGGTGAAGACTGGATAGCTGAAGGTCTGCAAAAAATTACTGAATCACAAAAAACTGAAATCATTATCCCCCTTTATGGTAGTGAAGCTCATATAACTCAGCCAAGAAAGTGATCATCAGTGTAGTGGAGTGTCAAAGTGTTGACATCCATTATGCTTATCGTTATGATGTAACGAGTAAACAGGAAAATAAAATGAAAAAAATATCACAACTTACCATCGCACTCGTAATAATGCTTAGTTTCATCGTTACGACTGCTAGAGTCAACGCACAAGCTATTGAAGTAGACGAAGATCCATCTACAAGTCAGCTAGAGGCAGATACAACAGTGGAAGAAACAGCTACAACTGAAGAAGAAACAAAAGATGCAGGCGTACCAGAAACAGGCTTTGCTCCTCAGCAAAATAAGGTCTTGGCGAGCTCTCTCGTATTTGTTGGCGGTGCAGCAATTGGCGGTGCACTCGGCTTTGGAATTGTACAGCTTCGACGTAAGAATCAAGCTCAGTAAATCCCTTACCTACATTGCATCTCGATGTGAAAATGGAGTACACTATATAGTACAGTGTGGACGACAATATATGTGCGTCGTGACTATTCAAATACAAGATGTAATTATGATTCTGCGAGATACTCAATACTATAACGACCAAACACTTACTACTCTGCAGTAACGTGGTTGTGTGGTTACGGTCATCCGTATGACAAGAAAGGACGTGATATGGAGATAATAGCAATTATTGTCGTTGCTCTAGTTGGTGCTGGAGTAGGTTTTGGTGGTGCGAGTGTTACGACAAAAAAGAAGTTAGGTTCTGCAGCAGAAGATGCCAAAAAGCAATTAGCTTCTGCTAAAAAAGAAGCAGATGAGCTTGTACTTCAAGCCAAGAAAGATGCCGTTAAAGTTGCAGAAGATGCTAAGAAGGAAGAAGAAAAACGACGACGCGAAGTAAAAGAAACTGAAAATCGTTTACTGACCCGCGAAGAATCGCTGGATAAAAAGCTTGATGAACTCGATAAGCGCAGCAACAAGCTTCGCGCCAGTGAAGATGAGCTCGATAAATTAAAAGATGAAGTTCGGGCTATCCGAACAAACGCGAAAGAGAAGCTAGAAAAAATAGCCAAACTTACCAAAGCAGATGCTGAACAGAAATTACTTCAGATGACGGAACGAGATATTAAGCACGATCTCGAAGGTTTAATTGCAAAGTTACAGCGTGAAGCAGTTGAGACCGCCGAAGAAAAAGCTCAACTCGTTATCACTCAGGCGATGGAGCGCATGGCGAGTGAAGTGACAACTGAAAAGACTGTTACTGCCATGAAGTTAGAAGACGAGGAGATGAAGGGTAGAATCATAGGTAAAGAAGGGCGCAATATTCAAGCCCTTCAGCGTGCTACGGGTGTTGATATTCTCGTTGACGATACTCCAGGAATGATAATTCTTTCGAGCTTTGACCCTATTCGCAGACAAGTTGCGCGTGCGGCGCTTGAGATTTTGCTAAAAGATGGGCGAATTCATCCCGGGCGTATTGAAGAGGTGGTGGAAAAAGCTCAGAAGCAAATTGATAAAGAAATTGACATGGCCGGTGAAGATGCCGTGCGCGAAGTTGGCGTGGTTGGTATGGTACCGAAGGAAATGTCGCGATTACTTGGTGAACTTAAGTTCCGTACCAGTTATGGCCAAAACGTATTAAAGCACAGTACCGAAATGGCACACATTGCAGCCAGTATTGCCGAAGAACTTGGTATTGATGTGAAGACCGTTAAAACTGCCGCACTGCTCCATGATGTGGGTAAGGCGCTGACCCACAAGATAGAGGGCAAGCATCACCATATAAGTGCAGAGATGGCTCGTAAGTACGGCATGCCCGAAGAGATTGTGCATGCCATTGAGGCTCATCACGACGACATTGAGGCAACAACCCCCGCAGCGATGGTTGTTCGTGTGGTAGACGCCCTTTCTGCAGCTCGACCAGGTGCTCGAAACATCAGTGCAGAAAACTTTGTTGAACGCATGCGCGAGCTAGAAAATATTGCCACAGGCTTTTCTGGAATCGATAAAGCCTTTGCAATCTCAGCTGGTCGTGAAGTACGCGTTATTGTACAGCCCAAGAGTATTGATGATCTTTCAGCTATAAAACTTGCGCGCGACATAGCCAACAAGATTGAAAGCACTATGCAGTACCCAGGTACCATAAAGGTCAACGTTATACGCGAAACCCGTGCGATAGAATACGCTAAATAACGGCTAGTAGAAAGGTACATCCTATGATAAAGATTTGGTTTGAGCCACATAGCATAACGACAGACAACGAAGCTGACTTGGCTAGTGGTTGGAATGATGTTGATCTTTCCGAAGAAGGACGTAAGCGCTTACATGATCAATGGCCACCAAGATATCAAGAGCGTAAAGTTGATATTATCTTTTCATCTGATTTACAGCGTGCGTATAAATGTGGAGCCCTCGTATCAAATCAGTGCCGAATTCCTATGTATGTCGATGCTCGTTTACGGGAGTGTGATTATGGAGATTTAACGCAGGCACCAAAAAGCGAAGTCGATTCTCAGAAAGCCGAACGTATCAGCCAACCGTTTCCGGGCGGTGAAAGCTATCAGCAGTGTGCAGATAGAATAAAAGACTTTTTAGATTGGTTGAAAACTAACTTTGATGGTAAAACGGTTGTAATTATAGGCCACCGGGCTACCCAGTATGGTCTCGAGCACCATTTAAAGAGTAAAGACCTTAAAACTTGTGTTACTGAGCCATGGGCGTATCAGCCGGGCTGGCAGTACGAACTTTAGCCCATTTTGCTAACTCATTGATATCAGTTATAGTTCTCTGGTACAATAAGCATAACCTAAATAAGGAATACGCTATATGGATCCAAATGATGGGGTTACACCATCTGCTCCGCGACTAGATAGTAGTCCTGGGCAACCTCAACAGCCACTGCAGCCTGAGTTCACTCAGCAGCCACCACCGCCATCTATACCGGATAGCGCTCCTTCTATGCCACCAACCATGTCTTCGTCACCTCTTGATGATGTTAGTTTTGCGTCCCCAGACTCAACAGCAGCGCCCATCGTTGATATCAACAGCCCTGGTATGCCACTTACAACACCGCCAGTTGATGACGATCCGTTGAATCGACCACCACGCCCTGCACCTCTCGAAAGTTCGTGGCAACAGCCCATACCCGAAGCTTTACCCGAAGATCAACTTGTAGCACCAAAGAAACAGCGACCAAGTATGGGTGGGAGTAAAAAAATACTCATTATTGTGGTGGGGTCAATACTTGTGGCTGGTTTGATTGCAGGCGCCGGGTTGCTTGGCTACACCAGTGGAAAAAGCGCTGGCCGTAAAACGGCACTTGCTGAGTTTCAACAACAGCAACTTGAACAACAACAAGAAACTCCTCCACCAGTCGATCCCGCAGCTGAAGTGAAACTAGATCTTGCAACACTCAAGGACCCTACCTATAAAGACGAGGTAGTGAAGGGTGAAACAGGTAAGCAGGTTGAAACGAGCGATGGATTCGTGCTTTACGTGACAAGTATTGACCGCAACTTTAGAGTAGAAGATCCTAATTATCAGCTTGATACCAACAAAGAATTAGTAAAAGTGAATTTTGTCATGGGCAACGTCACTAAAGATAAAGCCAAGGATCTGACCAGTTCAAGTCCACCATTTACGCTAGAGGATGCCGAAGGTGCTAAGTTGACGCCTGAAAACATTGCAAATTACGAAGGCAAGTTTGACTCAGTTAAAATAGAGCCGGGCAATCAAGCAAAGGGTTCAATTGTCTTTGCCGTAAAGAAAGGTGCTAAGCCACTTACCTTTGTGCGAGAACAACGATATCGTCTTTCAAACCAGAACCGTGAAGTCACGACGCGTATGGAAATTATTGTCGCCCCTAAATAGAAAGTATTATCTACGTATTTGGTAAACGAAAGAATCTTAAAAAAGTTTAGCTTTCTTGTGAGCCACGAAAACCAAGAACCGCAACAACACCACTAGCTGCCATGTTGATGAGGACGGTATTAATAACATCGAGGTCGTTATTGACCGCCAAAATTAGTGCTGTACCAAGCCACATAGTGGCAATAATACCAGCGGTGTAGGGATATTTTACAAATAAGATTACATCTTTGAACATACGTTTATTATACCATAAATATACACTATTTAGCTATTTTTTCGGATTTAGACTTTTCTTCTGGCGCGGGCTTTTCGACAACTGGTTTTGTAGGTTTAGGGGTGCTTTGTTCGAGTATTTTAATCTTATTCACAAATGTTTTAAACAGTTGTGGATCGCGAGTGGCAACCCGCTCAAGCCACTTACTTACCACCTCGAGCGCGCGATTGACGCTCATGTTCGAATCCGTCTCCTGCGTGTAGTCTGGTCGTTCTTTGGCAACGTAGGCGAGGCCCTCTTTGAATGCTTCGGGTAGTACCGATGATTTTAAGCCTAATGAGTCGACCAAAGTGATGTAACTTTGTGCTGCGCGCAACATTTCACTATCTTCAACTTTTATAATCACCCCAAAGCGATTACCACTGTTAACGACCTGGTTCATGGTGCTCAAAATGTTACCATTTTCTATAATGGCATCAATATCCTGGTTGCCAGTTTCCTTTTTGAAGTTAGCCTCAGCGACCATGCCCATTTGCCGCGTCAGATCATTTGTTTTATCTGAAGCAGGCAGCATGTTGGTAATCTTCTTCATGGCTTTATATAGATCACTTACAAAAAAGCGCAGGAATTGACCAAGTAACATTGGGATGTCGATATCACCGCTCAGTACTCGCTGATATTCTCGCAGCACTCCATAAAATGCAGCCTTCTCTTTTGGTGCTTGCGCAGAAATACCAAAATCTATGAGAGCTACACGGTTACCCGAGAGTAACTTTACATTTCCGGGGTGTGGATCACCCTGTATACGCGGCAACATGAAAATACCACGTATATATTCAAACCCTACGAGCTTCAATTGCTGTTTTAGGTCAGACCCTAAATTCTGACGGACATATTCTTCCGGGTCCATCCCTTGTTCTTTTATGCGCAGTAGTTGGGCACATGAGATTCCGTCGATATATTCTTGTACAATCAAGTTTGGCGTACAGAGATCGGTGTACGTTTTAGGAATAATAAAATCAGTTCTGCCGAGGTACTCTTGGTATAGTTCATTACCAAATCGTGCCTCTTCAACATAGTCGGTTTCGCGCATGGTGGCTCTGCGGAAATCCTGAAGAGCACCGAGAATATTGACATCCATATTTCGGTATATTTTATTGATAAAAGCTCTAAAGAAGAAACTAATTAGCTTAAGGTCGTATGCCAGTGTTTCGCGAATCATTGGGCGAAGAAGTTTTACGATAACCTGTGAGCCATCATCTAAGTTTGCAAAATATACCTGTCCAAAACTTCCCGCGGCAAAAGGGGTAGGGTTGATGGCGCTAATACGGGCAAGTTGCCTAGGGGTAAGTTCCTGACGAAGTATCTGATTAATATCGAGCGGTTCGCTCTCCAGGTTTTCAAAAATTCTTAGTCTATCTGAACTTTGCCAGTCACGCATAAACGAGCTCTTGAGGAGTACGCCTTGAAGGAACTTAACGTATACTCCGCCTAACTTCGTGAACTCATCACAAATCAGACTGTTCATTTCAGCACGCTGACCTTTGCGGTGCAGTTTATAGGCGCTGGCCACTAAACTGGTGAGCACTTTACGTCTGTGACGCTTGAGTTGCTTGATTTGTTTATCTTGTATTGATTTGGCGCTCATAGAAGCGGTAGGCCTATTTATTCTTGCCGAAACCAATAATGAAGAGGGCAAGAGTGAATATAATTAAGCCGATATAGAGCTTAAACATGTCTCCCGCATCTTTAACAAAGAACGACATTAAGACAACGGCGATCCAGACGAACAAAATTGTGATAAAAACTGATGCGTATTTCATATATCTTTACATCCACGCGTATTCATTTTCAACTATTATATCAAAAATTCATAGAAATGTCCATATCTCTGGTCAACCAAACAAAAAACCTCTGTTTATAACAGAGGTTAAAATGCATGGTCGGGGTGAAAGGACAGCGGTTCCGACCTTCTTCGTTCCAACATGCTCGAAGTAAACTTCTGCGCGTGTTCTCTCTGCGCCAAACCTTCGACCTACAATTTTCGCTAGCTAGCGAATCTTTGGTCGAAGGATCAAGCCCATGCATCCAGCACGAAAAAAGCCGCCCAAATGGACGGCACTTTTCGTGGTCGGGGTGAAAGGACTCAAACCTTCGACCTCTCGGTCCCAAACCGAGCGCGCTATCAACTGCGCCACACCCCGACGTCAGAATCGACGTTCAGTTTCCATGAAAAATGATATTTTTCACTTCCAACTTCTGGTCGCTTCTTCCTTTCAATCTTCCAAACAGCCTAGGCTTGGTTTGAAAGATTGGTTTAAAGAAACCACTACATGTATAAAACAATGCCAATTATAGCACTACTACTGTTATATATGAAATATTCTCAAGACGGGTTAATCGGAGTATACTACCTAAGTAGATAAAATCATGAAAATAAAAAACGTTGCTACTAGATTCACCTTTACTGCTTTTGCATTAGCGGTGCTTGTGGGTGGAATGTATGTTTTAGTTCAAAATAACATAGAAACCAGCGAAGTGGTGCTCACACCAGATGCCATAGTTGCGCAGGAGCTCAACAGGCAGAAAAATACAGATAAGGGTGAGGATCAGAAATCTGACAGTGATAACGTCTCTCGCGAACAGGTCAGATTTGCTAGTAAACTAAATGCCCCGAAGCAAGTTGCTCAAAAGAGTCGGTCTGAAAATCAGAAGTTGTACTACATTCTTGCTGAGCCAAATGATCCATATTATGGTTCAGGTTGGGCGATGCAGAACATCAACGCTCCCCAAGCGTGGGATGATGCTACTGGGTCAGATTCTGTGGTTGTCGCGGTGCTTGATGGTGGGTTTGCTTTGCAACATCAAGACCTTAGTAATCAATGGTATTTGAATACCGGCGAATCGGGCGATGGAAAAGAAACAGATGGGTTGGACAATGATGATAACGGTTACGTTGACGACTGGCGAGGTTGGGATTTTACAAACATTGATAACAATCCACAAGCGGGTGCTTCAGATTCAAATGGCGCGGGCGTGTCGCACGGTACTGAGGTAGCCGGGTTGGTTGGAGCGCAGGGCAATAATAATACAGGAATTGCATCAGCTTCATGGGATGTGTCACTTATGCCGCTTCAAGTTATGAGCGACGAGGGAACTGGTTATACCGATGATATTGTAACCGCCATCACCTACGCGGTAGATAATGGGGCAGATATTATCAATATGAGTCTTGGGGCTTCAGGTGATGACCCTGCTGTTCGCTCTGCGGTTGATTATGCGTTTGACAACGATGTGCTAGTGGTAGCAGCCGCGGGCAATTGCGGTACCAGTAGCCAGGGCGTGTGTGCTGATCAGCCAGCCGGTGTCGTAACCTTTCCGGCCAGTTATGACCGCGTTGTGGCGGTTGGTGCGCTCGGTCAGACAAACCAACGGGCTAGCTTTAGTAGTTATGGTGAACGGCTTGATATTATGGCACCCGGAGCAGGCTCTATCACCTCAACTACCTGGACGGCAGGTAATGGCACGTCAGCCTACAAAACAACACTCAACGGTACATCATATGCCTCGCCAATTATGGCTAGTGCGGCAGCTTTAATAAAATCTATTCGGCCAGATTCTTCAATCGATGATCTGCGAGCACTTCTCATGGCATCAACTCAAAAAGTAGCCAGTATGGGGGGGATGTTTTACACACAATCCTATGGTCACGGTCTACTCGATATCGAGCGGTCAATTGATGTGGCGCAAAGTCTGAACGTAACTATTGAGCAGGAGCCGCTAATCTTTCAGACAGGGAACTACCAAGCCGAGGCGCGGTATCGTACGTCTGATTCGCTCGGTAGTGGGTGCGGGGTACCAGAAGGAACCTATTGCACGGTATGGATGCGTAATACTACGGAGTCGTATGATAGATTTTTACCGTATCAGCTGACAGATGCAAATAACGAAGCCGGGTGGACATGGAGTGGTGCAGTACTGAATAAAGGCGAGTGGGAGATACGAGCGAGGCAAGGTGATTCATTTACCGAGACCCCAAAGATACTTTTTAGTAAGTAACTTTGCTACCATAGGTATATGAAAAAATTGTCTCTCGAGAAGATTGTATGGGTATTATATGCACTTGTTAGTGCGATTGCGTTGTACGTATGGGGTGTTCAGCTGGAATGGAGTGCAGACAGACTCAATTCCTATACCATCTTTCCGCTACTTGGCTTGCTAGCCTTTTCGCTGATGTGGGTCCACTACGCAAGCGGTTTTATTCGTGATAGATGGTTCCCTGGTGAAAGCACGAAGCGTTCCTTTAGTATTACCAGCTATCTAGTATTGGCCCTAATTTTACTTCACCCCACAGTACTGGTAGTTCAGCTGTTTCTCGATGGCTTCGGTGTGCCCCCGGCCAGCTATAAGCAGTACGTCGGGGAAGCGGGTTTCATCTGGGTAATTCTTGGAACACTTGGGCTTTCTGGCCTTCTGCTGTTTGAAGGTAAGCGATGGTTTAGTAAAAAGAGCTGGTGGAAGTATGCAAATGTCATAAATGACATCGCCGTGCTATTCATAGCGATCCATAGCCTTAAGCTTGGTCGTCACCTTCAGAGTGGTTGGTTTCTCTACCTCTGGTATTTCTATATCATCACCATGGTGCTATGCATTATTCGCAGTTACTACAAAAAACTGCCGAAAAATTGATATACTTGTCGGAGTAGATAAAAAGGAAAGAATATACATGAGTCTGACGAAAAAAGTTAAATCGCATTTTGAAAATTATTTAAGTGAGTTTGTGTACGGTGGCATAGACGGCGCTGTTACAACATTTGCAGTCGTAGCCGGTGCGGCAGGTGCAGGGTTTAGTTCAACTGTCGTTATTGTGCTTGGTTTTGCAAACCTGATTGCCGATGGTTTTTCAATGAGCGTTGGTTCATATCTTTCTTCTAAATCTGAACTCGAGGTGTTAGCAAAAAAAGGTAAGATATCTGAGGGCGAAATTTCGCCGATTATTAATGGCTTTTCAACGTTCCTTGCCTTTATCGTCATGGGGTTCATACCGCTTCTTTCATATACCGCGGACTATCTTTTTACATTGAATCTTGAGCACCAGTTTGAGATTGCCATTGTTCTCACCGCAATTGCCTTCATCATTATTGGCTTGATGAAGAGTCACGTAGCAAAAACAAGTAAAGTTCGTGGGGTGCTGGAGACGGTAATTCTTGGAGCGATTGCTGCAGGCTTTGCCTACGTACTCGGTAGCGTACTCGAAAATGCCATATCTTAACTAAGGTATATCTCACACCGTTATTTTGGTACAATAAAACTTATGTTTATGGTTGATCTCCTAGGGTGGTGGTATGTACGTGGCTGGTCGTGGGCTGCGAAGTACTTACTGGTCACGCGTAATCAACATGTGATGGAATTCTTCTCTGTTGGCGCAGTTGCAAAAACCTTGTTTGCGCCCTATCGCCAGTCGTACGCCGGTGGTGTACGCGGATCGCTTGGAGATAAACTGCGCGGGGTTGTTGACACAACTATTTCCCGATTGATTGGCTTTATTGTTCGCCTAGCTCTTTTGTTTGCAGCGGGAGTGGCGCTGACGCTGAATACTATTGGTGGCGCACTTGGCTTGGTCCTATGGCCGCTTGTTCCACTGAGTCCTGTCTGTGCAATTGTCTTATTTGTGATAGGGGTGGGGTTGTGAATTTTGATTTTCATTCCACTCGAGCACGCGAGGCTCGTGCACGAAACACACTTTCAAAGAGCGCTATCAGAACAACGCTATTTGC
Source organism: uncultured Candidatus Saccharibacteria bacterium (assembly GCA_964541305.1). Classification (GTDB taxonomy): domain Bacteria; phylum Patescibacteriota; class Saccharimonadia; order Saccharimonadales; family UBA7683; genus CAZIPE01. The sequence continues at coordinate 25,268 of CAZIPE010000003.1, forward strand.
ATGTGCTCTTGTGCTGATAATTGGATGGGCATATTTAGTATTCTTTGCGGGTATTGTAGCAGGACACCTTCTGCTTATTTTTGTAGGATTGCCATTAATGCTACCTATTTGGTACAAAGCTCACCTTGAAGAACTCCCGGTTGATCCGAGTGGCGGAATTGGAAGAATCGACCAGATTTTAGAACCAGAACTTCTCGGAAAACTACCACAGAGCTTCTCACCAAAACAGCTTGCGCACATTGTAGGTGCAGTAAATGGCGCCCGTTTTTATGGCGCCCGTTTCGCAATTTCAAGTGAGTTTATTGAGAATGTCTCAAGCGAATCGGTTGAAGATACGACTAAAATCTGGCAGATGGCGGTGGAGCTTTCAAAAAAGTATGATGAAAAATTCGTTAGCAGTGCGGCAGTCACCTGTGCGTTACTGTTTAGCCTTCCTGAGTTTGAATATTACCTTGCTCAACTCAAGCTTTCTCGCGAAGATATAGAAGCAGGCCTTGGCTGGCACGAGCACATCAGAAAAGTAATTCAGCGAAGTCAGATAAAGCATTTTCATGGCGGAATTGGCCGAGATTTAAGTTTTGGTTGGACGCCACTACTTAGTCGTTTCGGCCTGAACATCAGTGAAGAAGTTCAGGTGGGTGGGTTATTGCACCGGGAGATTGAAGGCCATAAAGATGTGCTTTCTCAGATGGTACACGTGCTTGCACAACCGGGTCGGCGCAATGCTACGCTTGTCGGTGAAGTGGGCGTAGGCAAAACAACTCTCGTCAACGCCTTGGCACAAAAACTACTTGAAGATAAATCGACCTCAAAAGAACTGCAGTATTCACAGATTATTGCCCTGGACAGTGCCAGTTTAATCGCGAACGCCAAGGGTCGTGGAGAACTTGAAAATTTGCTTATTCGTTTGTTTAACGAGTCGATTCGAGCTAAAAATATCATTCTGTTTCTTGATGAAGCACAACTATTTTTGAAGGATGGCACGGGTTCAGTCGATCTTTCGAGCATACTGCTACCGGTGCTCGAGGGCGGTGGCCTGAGGCTCATTATTGCACTGAGCGATCAAGAATGGCTGGCTCTTTCTCAAACAAACCCAGGCCTGACTCAACTAATGAACCGTGTAGTGGTTTCGCCGCTTGATCAAACGGACAGTATGCGCGTTATGGAAGATCAGGTGCTACTGCTTGAAGTGCGCAATAAGGTCACGTATATGTATCAATCGCTCCGTGAAGCCTATAAATTAGCCGAACGATTTATTCGAGATTCAGCCTTTCCGGGTAAGGGTGTAAAACTTCTGGAAGCGGCTGCTGGTTTTAAAGAACAAGAATATTTTGTAACTGAGAAATCTGTTCAGCAGGCCATAGAAAAAACCTTTGATGTAAAGGTGCAAAACGCCTCAACCGACGAAGAGCGAGACACGCTGATAAATTTAGAGGGTAAAATTCACGAACGAATGATCAATCAGACGCGTGCCGTTCAAGTGGTGAGTGATGCGTTGCGCCGTGCCCGTGCCGGCGTCAGGAACCAACAAAAACCTATCGGTACCTTCCTTTTTCTTGGTCCAACAGGTGTAGGTAAAACAGAGCTTTCAAAAAGCCTGGCTGCAGTGTACTTTGGTGGAGAAGACAGGATGGTGCGGGTCGACTTGAATGAATACTCCAGTGCTTCAGATGTAGCTCGTCTCATGGCGGCGCCTTCGGTTGATCCGTTTAGCCTCACCTCTCAGATTTCAAAACAACCATTTTCAGTGGTGTTATTTGATGAAATTGAAAAAGCCCACCCCAATGTACTGAATGTGCTTCTTCAAATGCTCGATGAGGGTGTTCTACGCGATACTAACAATAAGCCTGTGAGCTTTCGAGATGCCATCATAATTGCCACCTCCAACGCTGGTGCTGAAGATATTCGAGCACATATTGAACGTGGTGAAGATTTCCAACAGTTTGAAGAGCAATTTGTCGATGAGCTAATAAACAAAAAGCTCTTCCGACCCGAATTTTTGAACCGTTTTGACGAAATAGTTCTTTTCAGGCCACTTACAAAAGAAGAACTCCTTCAAGTAGTTGATTTGATTGTAGCGGGTCTTAATAAGACACTCGCTGCCCAAAAAGTAAGCGTTATTCTGACTGATACGGCTAAGACTATTTTAGTTGATGCCGGTTACGATCCGCGCCTTGGCGCTCGTCCACTTCGCCGAGTAGTCCAACGTTCAATTGAAAATATTGTGGCAGGCAAACTTCTTTCTGGACAAACCGGAGCAGGAGCCCAGCTAACTATCGACGCCCCAGAAATTCAAGCTGCGCTCGCAAAACGCTGAAACTCCACATCATTTTAGCCTACATTTAGTGGGTGGTAGGCCGAGCTATGGTCAGGTTAAAGTCTGCAATCTAGATTGATGGGATTTAACCTTCAGAAGCTACTTCCTGCGAAGATTGTGTTAAGCAAGTATATTAATGAAAGACAAGTAATAAATACTATAGTAACGATAAGGATGAGTAACTTTACCCACAGCCTACTTATGGTTGCGCTTAAAAATAGCCAGAAGAGTGTGGCCGTGAGGATCACCATGAATAATTTAACTATATCGTCACCAATGCTATCGTTAAATCGTATTCTAAAAGCCGTAATCTCATCACCGTTTGAGTCATAGTTTATTATATCTCCTGTGTTGATATCGTAATTATTAGCTACAGACACAAGAGGGGAGGTGTCAGTAAACGGTAGGTTCTTCATATAAATAATCGTAATAGCTGTACAGAAAAAAAGTACTAAAAATGCACAGAATAAAGTTAATGCTAAAATTAGATTCTTTTTCTGTCCTGATGATTCTTTGGGGCTCTGCAGTATGGTTTGTTGTAACGCCAAAGTGTCCGTCCTTCCACCATCTTTAAACCACCGGGTAGATTTAAAAAAGATTTCTTATCAAAGTATATTTGTTGGTTATTTTCGTGGTACCCCGGGCAGGAATCGAACCTGCGACACGTGGGATAGAAGCCCACTGCTCTAATCCTCTGAGCTACCGGGGCGTGAGTCGAATGGTGCGGGTGGAGGGAATCGAACCCTCGTCCTGAGTTTGGAAAACTCATATACTAGCCGTTGTACGACACCCGCTTCGTATCTGATTATAGCAAAAAATTCTCGTTTTTCAGGTATAATTATATGAATGCATTTTAGACATAAAAATGGGGTTAAGAAAAAAGGCGGGCGAGCCATGTCGATGGTGCTTTTGGTGCTCTCGCTCGTAATGCTTGCTGGTGGGCTTTATCTTCTGCTTCTTGTGCTGACACCAAATATTCCACCACTCTATCCTGTTGAGTCAATTGATGTCAAAAAACTAGATGAACCTAAGGGCGATAGAGTGGTTATTCCTAAAATTGGTGTAGATGTCGGTATTAAAACGGGTGGCGCTGAAGCGCTCGATGATGGTGCTTGGCATCGTTTTCCTGAACGAGGCGATCCAGAAAAAGGAGGTAACTTTATACTATCAGCGCACCGCTTTGAAATTGGCTTCACACCAAGTGAAACACGACGAAAATCGCCATTTTATCACGTTGAAAAGCTTTCAGTCGGTGATCAAATTGTCGTAGACTTTAACGGAAAGCGATACGGCTATGAGGTTATTGAAAAGTATCAAGTGAAGCCAGATAGGGTTGAAATTGAGGCACCAAGCGACGAAGCCAAGTTGACACTGTATACCTGTACACTAAAAGGCGAATCCGATGGTAGAGAGGTAATCATCGCCAAGCCACTCGGCGAAGTGATCGATGGTAATGTATCTATGAATATGTAGTTGTTCGCAAATGCTAGCACCGAAATCAAAAAATATTGCAATGTCCGTACCTCTTATGCTATAACTAAATACAACAGTAGTAATAATAAAAAAGGAGAACTATGGCAACAAAGTCAAAAACAGCAACAAAAAAGAAATCGTCGTCGAAGTCAGTTCAAGGATCCGGTGGTCTAAAAAGTAAAAAGTTTAATTGGAAAACTATGATTCTGCTCGTACTACCGATTGCTCTAATCGGTGGCTTCTTTGTATTTAAGAGTAATGCAGCGACAGGAACAGTCTGGAATGTGAAAAAAAATAATCCTAACCCGGTCTCCAATTGGGGTGGCAAGTTTCCTAAAGATGACGGATCACAAGGTTGGGACGGCGGAGCCGGTAACTGGATCAAGATTCGTGCAACTTTCACATCAGCGAACATAAATAATAAGACATATTGTGCAGAAGGGAAGTATATTGGTACAGACTGGCGTGTAACTACTTCAGTAGCATATAGTAATGGTGGAAAGCCAGCATCAAGACCAGACCCAGTAAACACAGGTGGCGATGGCTGGAAAGCATGTACTACTGCACACTCCACAACACAACCGGGTGACTGGATCGAACTGTATATATGCGGTCGCAGTAGTCAAACAACGGGCAATGCCTGTACTACTACATCAAAAGTTACAGGTAGTATAAAAGTACAAAACTTCTATCGACCCTAGGTGCTCGTAGTAAATATTAAACAAATTTAAAAACAAAACTTACTGAAATGAAGCTTCGAACCTACGTCTCCGCTATAACTCCATCACTTGCTACGACGGTTAGTCTATTGATTCTTCCCATAGTGTCGGTCATATATTTCTGGGTAGTTGTTTACACTGAGCGTACGATTGCCAGTGGTAACTATGTGTATGTAGATATTGATCAGAATTTCGTGTATAAAATACTATTCGGACTACCTTGGAACGAGTGGTTTGCACGTTCAGGAGACTTCCTGTTTTGGGGTATTCTGGCAACAATCGCGCTAATAGTAGTGTGGGTCATAAGTAGTGCTCGTACATCTGTAGACAATCACTTAGTTGAAGAGGAGTTCGTTAACTTTCATGTTTCAAAGGCTAAGTGGCACGAACACTACATCGTTGCCCTGTCGGTTAAAATTGCAATTGGCATTATCTTCGTCTACTTGCTGGCCACACTTTTGGTAAAGCATATTCCGGCTGTTGCAGAGAGTATGTTGAAAGCAATAATGTATCCAACAGCGGGTCCTATTTTCGGAGTAGCGTTAAGTGCATTTGTATTGTTTGCGGTACAGTTTCTGATGGTAGTATGTGTAAAGACAATTAAGCATATTGAAGCAGATTAGCTAGTAGCTTTGATGGCTGGTGATGTGGGCACCGAGCTTATTGAGACGCTCAGCGAATTCTTCGTAACCTCTATCGATTGAGTAGGTGTTTCTCAGAATACTTGTGCCGGGTGCAGCGAGCATGGTAATTAGAATAATTACTGCGGGGCGAAGAGCGGGCGGGCAGTTTATGTCGGCTGGCTCGAACTTACTCGGCCCCGTAATGTAGATACGGTGTGGATCGGCTAATTTTACATCTACCCCTAGTTTTCTCAGTTCTGTAAGGTACAAGGCACGGTCTTCATAGCTCCAGTCATGAATGAGCGTGGTACCTTTGGCTCGCGCCACAATTGGTGCGAAGAAGGGCAGGTTATCCATATTTATACCAGGGTGGGTGAGGGCGGCGAGTTTATCTTCAGGCGCTCTCAAATCATCTGTTTCATGAGTTGTAATGTCCACTAAAATGGTTCGTTTATTTTCTGCCTTGTAAGGCGCACTTAGCTTAAACTTACAGCCAATCTTTTCCAGACGGAGGAGCTCGACACGTAGAAAATCGATTGGGCAGCGTTTAATAGTGATCCGCGAATTAGTAGTTATGGCGGCTGAAAGAAAGCTCATTGCTTCAATAGGGTCTTCACTAGGTGCGTAAACAATATCTTTATTTATCTCATGCACACCGTGAACAATGAGCGTATTAGTACCAACGCCCTCTATTTTGATGCCGAGTGCTTCTAAAAAGAAGCACATATCTTGCACCATATAGTTACTGCTGATGTTTCTAATAGTCGTGGTTCCCTCGGTAAGTGCAGCCGCCATGAGTACGTTTTCACTAACCGTCTCACCCATTTCGTAGAGAGTCACATCATTAGCTGGCTTCTTTGCCACATTGACCAGGTAATAGTTGTTCTTGGTCGAAACGCTAACTCCAAACTCTTCGAGAGCGTACAAGTGCGGAGCAACGGTTCGCTTGCCAAGTTTACAGCCACCGGCGTAGGGGAGCTTAAACTCTTTGTAGCCATGCATCAGCGGCCCGAGGTACATAACAACGCTACGTGTACGTCGCGCGGCTTTTACATCCATCTGATCAAGGCGTAACCTCTGAGGGGGGTCAATCACTAAATCGCCATTTTCTAACCAGTCTACTTTGACGCCAATACTGCTGAGCACTTCAATCAGTCGGTAGACTTCCTCAATCTTTGGCGCTTTCCTGAGCGTTGTCTTGCCTTTATTAAGCAGAGCGGCACAAAGCAAACCAACAGTACCATTCTTACTTACCTTTACATCTACGGAACCTTTTAGTTTGTGTCCACCTTCAACTTTTAGGTTAGAGGAGTTGTTTCCAAAACTAATAAGTTCTTTATTGAGTACGTCACTCACTCGAGCTAACATTTCGAGTGTTACATTTTGTTTACCGGCCTCAATGCGGTTAATCGCACTTTGAGAAGTCTTCAGTTTTTGCGCCAGTTCTTTTTGGGTTAATCCACGCTGAGTTCGTACCCGCGCAATAAGCTCACCAATTTTTTGTTGATAATCTTGCATTGCTCATAATTATAACATATCACATGTGATATATATTAGTTATTTTTGCAACAGTGTATACTAGTATGTATGTTGTAGCTACACCATATCTTTACATGCAAATCTAAAAAGGAGGTGATATGGTACAAAAGGATACACAAATCCAAGAACTAATTGAGAAAGAAAAAAATAGACAGTCTTCAGGTCTAGAGATGATTCCAAGCGAGAATCACGCTTCAGCTGACGTAATGTCAGCGCTCGGTTCATGTCTGACCGATAAATATTCCGAAGGCTACCCGGGTAAGCGATATTACGGTGGCTGTGAATTCGTTGACGAAGTGGAAAATATTGCTCGCGATCGTGCGAAATCACTTTTCGGCGTTGACCATGTAAACGTTCAAGGGTATTCTGGTTCACCAGCCAATCAGGCAGCTTACATGGCACTTATTGACCCTGGAGATACGGTTATGGGACTCGACCTCTTTTATGGTGGTCATCTAACCCACGGATTGAAAGTTAATTTTTCAGGCACCTTTTATAAATCAGTTCAGTATCAAACTGGTAGAGATGGCTATCTCGATTACGACGCTATGGCAGATATGGCTCAAAAAGAAAAGCCCAAACTCCTTGTAGTTGGCGCAACGGCCTATCCACGAATTTTTGATTGGGGCCGGCTTCGTGAAATCGCCGATAGCGTCAACGCGTGGTTACTAGCGGATATTTCGCACATATCAGGCCTTGTTGTAGCGGGGGCTCATCCATCACCAGCGGGTATTGCCGATGTCATCATGAGTACTACGCATAAGACGCTACGCGGGCCACGGGGCGCGCTTTTAATGAGTAATGGCAACCCATCAACACCACTCAAAAAAGTAGAACGCACAAAGGAGAATTTACCGAGTCTGATTGACCGTGCTGTTTTTCCAGGGCTTCAAGGTGGTCCACACAATCATCAAACGGCTGCAATTGCAGTGGCACTCAAAGAAGCCTCAACGCCTGAATTTAAAGAGTACGGCCATCAGATTGTAAAAAATGCGCAGACACTGGCGGCTTATCTTACTGGCAAGGGGTATCAGCTGGTGACTGGCGGAACCGATAACCACCTGCTGTTGATTGATTTAACCAATAAAGATATGCCAGGAAAAACGGCAGAAACCGCTCTGAGCAAAGCGGGTATCACGGTCAATAAGAATACTGTGCCATATGACCCACGCTCACCATTTGATCCGTCTGGAATTCGCCTTGGTACACCGGCACTCACAACCCGTGGTATGAAAGAGGCGGAAATGGAGCAGGTAGGTGAGTGGATTGACCGTGCACTTCAGGCGCATGCGAGCGAAACAGAGTTAGAAAAAATTCACTCTGAAATCAAAGAATTCTGCGGTGGGTTTCCACTGCCAAGCGAACGTTAACTAAGGATTAGTTGCAGAATAAAGTCATTGATTGACCCAACAACGGGCGCAATAAACTGAAAGCCTACCAGCATGAACAGTAAAATGGCCATAAAGCCCATTTGCTCAATTTGCATCATCACTTTTTGCAGTGGTTCGGGAGCAAAGGCATACAATACCCGTGAACCATCAAGTGGGGGAAAAGGAATCATGTTAAAGACGAACAACCCAACGTTTATGGCAATATTCGCAAGCAAGAACTGTGCAAACCACCCCGACGGATCAAGTAACCTAAAGATAAAAGCAAAGATAATGGCTAACAGAAGGTTGGTTAGCGGCCCAGCAATTCCCACGAGTGCCATACCAAATTCTTCAAATTTGAGCCGTGCAAAATTCACCGGCACTGGCTTGGCAGCCGCAAAAGGTGGGAGCCCTGCAACAACCAGAAGAAGGGGTAGGGCCACAGTAGTGAAAGGATCGATATGGCGAAGTGGATTAAAGGTGATGCGTCCGTGCATTTTCGCGGTATCATCACCCAGCCAATAGCCGACAACGCTATGCATCATTTCGTGAAGTGAAATAGCAATTACCAGCGCTGGAATAAAGTAAATGAGCTTAGAAATAGTAGTGCCATCCATGTCAGTCTAGTGTATCATCCTTCTACCAGCTCCGGTTCTTGCTCGAGCGTAATGCCAAACGTAGCATGGACACTCGTAATAATCTTCTGTTTAAATGCGAATAAATCGTCAGCACTGGTTGCGTGTTCGTTGACCAGTACTAGGGCTTGATTCTTCCAGGTGGCCATACCGGTTGTTTTGTCGTGATAGTCCTTCATCCCTGCTAGTTCAATCAGTTGTCCGGCGTAGAGTTTGAGTGTACCGTCGTCAGTTTCATGACTTTTTAAAAATGGAAATTCTTTCACCAGTTTTTTGAAGGTGGTGGGCGAAACAATGGGGTTTTTAAAGAATGATCCGGTATTTGCAATCTTAGTAGGGTCTGGTAGTTTAGCGCGGCGTACGGCAATAACCGTCTCTCGCAATTGCAAGGGAGAAATAGTGCTCGCGCGGATGCCGTGTTTTAAAAGATAGCGTTCAACATCGGCATATAACTCCCCTTCATATATTTTGCGACAAAGTTGCAATTCAATCGAGGTGATTATGAATCTGTTTTTGTCTGATCCGTTGAATCGGCTAGTGCGATAAGAAAAATTGCAATCTTTTCGCAAAATGGTTTTCCACTCACCGTTCTCCAGATCAAAAGCACGCACCGAAAGGAGGCAATCTGATAGTTGCTGGCCGTAAGCTCCAATGTTTTGTATCGGCGCCCCACCGCACGTTCCTGGAATAAGGCTGAGTGCAGCGATATCTACATAGCCAAGCTCAATACTTTTCTTAACAATATCATCCCATTCTTCGCCAGCACCAACAGTTAGTGTAGTTGTGTCACCAGCTTTTTCTACAGAGACACCAGGAATCCTATTTACTATAATCAGTCCGTTGAACCCATCATCGGTAAATATTGTATTACTACCTCCACCAAGCACGTGTATTTTTAACTGATTCTTTTCTGAAAATGCCACAGCCTCTTTTATATCCGCTTGGCTCGTTGCTATGCATAAATAGCGGGCGTTGCCACCCAGTTGCATTGTGGAATATCCGGCTAAGCTGACATTCTGCTGAATCTTCATATCTGTTACCAGTATACCAGTAATATTTATTCACAAAATAGACTAGTCAGTTAAAACTTCATTCAGAAGTGATATCTGTTATACTATCATCTGATGTGCGCCCGTAGCTCAGCGGATTAGAGTACTTGGCTTCGAACCAAGGGGTCGCAAGTTCGAATCTTGCCGGGCGTACCAAACATAAGCACAATGACCTCTAAAATCTGAGGTCTTTTTGTTTACCCTAACTTCTAACTCTACTCCATATTAATTTTGACACAATATATTATTTGTGATATTGTACAGATATGACAAATAACCGGTATCCTGTAGAAGCCCGTATGCCTACTAACGAAATACTGGAAGAACATCGTATCAAAGATAAAAACGAAGAACAGCTACTCACTGGTTTACTAGAATTAGGAACTGAGAACGGTTGGACCGATAGAGAAAAAGCATGGGTAGAGTCTGCATATGCCTTAACTAAAGTTATTCACCGTGAAGATACCCACCGAGGCTTACCATATACATATCATCTGCTGAGAAATGCCAATAGAGTAGCACAATATTTACATATAACTGACCCTGAAGTAATTACGGCAATTATTTTGCATGATGGGGTAGAAGATCACCCTAAAGATCTAGTAAAAGTTACCTTTTTGGGTACTGGAGATCAAATTCTGGTTCCAATGGATCTTCCTGATGATCCTATGCGTGACCGTGAGCTAGCACTTGAGCATATCTCAGTATTATTTTCACCACGAATCGCCCATATGGTAGATCTCGTATCTAATTATCCAGAACAAGGTGAAACGCCATCCTACGAAGAGTTTATGGCTAAATATGCAGCAAAAGTTGAAATAGCGGTCGAAGAAGTCGATGGCTGGCTCGTTAAATTCCCAGATTGGGTAGACAATGGCTTAGGCATAGTCCATAGCGGTGAAGAGCAAGATCCTGAAAAACGTCTACATTTTAGTCGTAAGTATGGTATGGTTCATGCAATTTTAGAAAATCGATTTGCCCAAGATGATATTCAGGAACTATTAGACCCAATTGCTAAGGAATATGTAAGACATCAATTTAAATTAGGTTTACGAAGACTTGATACTACCTACATACCTTTTAACTAATGATTATTAAAGTTCCAACTTCGTTCACTATGCTATACCAAACATAAGCACAATGACCTCATATAACTGAGGTCTTTCTGTTTACTTATGCTTGCAAGATTAGTGTCAATTATGGATACTAATAACAATGAGTAACTCGACACAACTTGAACTATCTGCTGTAGTTGAACCTTTTGCACGGGTAATTGATGGTCGTACGGGAACAGTTAACCAGCAAACGCTCAATGACCTTAAAAGTTATTATGATGCCACAGATCACAGTGCTTACAAAATTGAGACATATGAACCCGGTGATTTACTAACACTAAGGAAAGGCTTACTTTTTAATTTACCCTTTCGTCTTGCGCTAGGCATACATTCATCTATCGAACCATTTATTGACGAGCAGGCCACAATCAAAACATTTAGCGAGTACCAAGCAGTCAGACCTTTAATGCTTACCGGAGATGGTGCTTCTCATGAAAAACGAATGAAGTCGAGAGCTGAATCAGCTGCGTGCGGCGCAATGATCGAGGCAGCCATGGACGGTGGACACTTGGCTCGCATTAGAGAAGCACATGACTTCCTTAGGCAAGAAAGAATGATATCTAGAGCTTCTGGTAATTTTGCCATGAAAGCCGTCGAGCTAGTTACGCTTGTTTAGCTACATATCACTAAATCTCTAACTTCAGTTACTATTCCCTACCAAACATAAGCACAATGACCTCATAAAACAGAGCACTGATATTTTCTTATGCTTGTAAGACATGTCGTACAGTCTATAATCAGGCTGAGAAGTAAAGGAGCAAAATGACAGAACAAATATCTCATGACGTAACAACTGAAACAAACCAAGCACTTTTACATGGGCCACGCCAAATAGGCATAGTCCCGCTCCCAAGTGGTGCATTGCAGTCTCACGAAATAACCCATGATGGCATGAAGCAGGTTCGAACAACAGGGTCAGCCTATGAATCGGCTGCTCATTTTCATGCTACAAGAGGTGTTGCTACACCTGGAGAAATTAATAGGGTAAATGTTGGAGATGCAGTAGCACAAGCGCATGGTAGTAGAGTCCGCAAATTTACCTCTCAACTTATAGATTATTGCAAGTTTAAATAATCAACTTAGTTCTAACCTCACCAATAATACCGAGACAATCATTAGTTAATTGTTTTCAGAATAGTATCGATAATGTCTGTACTTCCCACTGTTCTGTAGAGCCAATACCACCACTCACCACCCCATAAATCGATAGGGTAGAGGCCTGTACTTCGCGCGAGCCGTACGTTGTTTCGAATTTGTGCTGGGCTCATTGATTTCATCTGTTCATCAATCGACATTTCCCAGATGTTCTTTGGACCCCATGGCTCAAGTTGCAGTTCGTGAATAAAAGACTCGCGATGTAGTAGAGCATGGACCAACAGTTTTCTAAATTTGTGTAGCCACACTCTATGATGAGCGGTGGTGTAGGATCTTCTTCTATCGCTATAATGCACTTGATAAAATGAAAAGCCAACACTATCACCGATGGGTTTCCTTAGAGGAATTCCCCACGAAGTACTTGTAGTCATGATGACGGGGATACTTCCAGCAAGACTCTTCACAAGCTTAAATTCACTTCGTAGTCTACTTCGGTCAATTTCACTACGTTCTCCAAATGATTTTAAGAGCGCCTCGTTTTCTAATTGATAGCTAACAATGCATGTATAGTTTCGATATCTTTTGACGACAACTTCTAAAAAATACAGTAAAGCGTCTGTACGTTCTTGGCGTGAAAGGTCCCATGCCCAGTTTGGCCAATGATTTTCTGGCCAGCGAGGTTGGCGTGCGCCGAGACACAGACTGACTGAAGCGTTGCTTTTTGCAATAAGGCGCATTTGCCTGTCCAGCTCACGGAAGTTGAAATGACCTTTGTGTGCTTCAATTTCATCCCAGTAGCTCATCAACCTGAATCGTTTAAAGCCGCAGTCTTTCATTAGCCATTTCAGGAAATCAGTAGATGAGATATCAAAATTGCGACACTGTTTAATAGATACACTTACACCATAATTATCCATACAATGATTATGGCACTAGATTCTTATTACCGAAAGCGATAGCAAAAGTTTGCCAACTAGAGTGCAAGAGTATACGTTAGCTGTACAGTTTTACCAGTTTTGTAGCTATACACGGAAGCATCATCGTAAACGAGCTTAAAGTTGCCGGCTTTTTCGTCAACTTCGTATACTATTTCACCACTCACTTCAGCATCTTTTATAAGCGTTGTTGTCGGGAACGGTTTCCCTGGACTTTTAGCGAGGTTGCTTGTGGAGACTGCTCCATTTTCATCCTTAACTTCAAAAGAATAGTTAGAAAGATATGCATCGTCTTTACCGATATTCTTGACACTTACATTAACGACTATATACTTTTTACCTTCACCTGGCTGAAAGTACTTATCTTTCGGTATGTAGTTGGTGTTAGTGATCTTAGCTTTAACCTCAAGATAGCCGAATCGTCCTGTCTCGCCTTTGGCAAAATCTTTCTTGGCATCGAGTATTTCTTGTTGCTGAGCCTGATAAGGATCTGGGCCACTCGTTGCTGGTGGTGGCAGATTTTTCGGAGCATTAAAGGCCGCGATAAGAATAAGTGTGACAACTATAATACTAGCGATCAAACTAAGTGCACCGAGTACTATTCCCGCAATACTCATGCCTCTTCCGCCAGGTTTCTTGAGGCCTAGTACTCCCAAAACAATTGGTATAATCCCAAAACCGAGCAAACCCGTTACAAGTGCAGCAACCGCGAGTACGTTGGTAGAAGAGTCATCCTCTGGCGTAGGCGGGATAACATCAGGTGTATTATTCGTAGGCATGTTAGTTGTTTCTGGCATTAAAAACTCCATTAATTACTCATATCTTTATAGCATAACCGCAAAAGTTACGCTACCATCATTGATAAATCTCACCAAAACTGCTACCATTACCCCTGTATTTGTTATTCTAAATCAAATCTTTAAACCAAGCCAGCGGCTGTTTAGAGATTTGAGAGGAGGAACATAGTGCAAAGTGATGCTTTTGAGCTTCAGCTCAAAACGAAACCAGTACGTACGTTCTGACGAAGGTCAGTAGCTCAGCTGCCCCAGTGACGTAAGTCGCTGAAAGATAGAAATAAGCACAGGTGCTCTAACCAAGCTGTTATCACTTAACTTTATTTCGCTGATCGTACCTTCCATTATCATAAATATACGGGCCAGTAGCTCAGCTGGTTAGAGCACCTGCCTCTTAAGCAGGGTGTCGAGGGTTCAAGTCCCTCCTGGCCCTCCAAACAAAGTAGCTCCATTTGGAGCTTTTTTGTTTGGAATATCCTGGACTTGAGAGCTCGACACGCCAAAAGGGTGTCGAGGTGAGAATTGCCTGTGGCAATTTGCAAGGAAATCTACTCTTCAAAACTGGTTTTTGAAAGATGTAGTTTCGGGCCTGCTGAAAGTAGGTCAAGTTTCTCCTGGTCGCCCAATACGCTTATTCTTGCATATTACTCATAAAGTATTACCATTCTAGTATGTCTGAAAAAATCAGAAACAGTTTACGTTGGTAAAAAAGTTATGAATAATCAAGAACTATATCCTGGAAGAATGGCATACACCGATGTTGACATGAAGGTGTATAGGCAATTATGCAATGAAATGAATGGTACTTCACATGGTGGCTTGTTCACGCCAAGACCGCTAGACGATGATCCATATGGATTAATGCGTGTAGAACGAGCGTATATACCTGCACACGAACTAGATAAAGACCGACTTGATTGGTTGCGACACGAGGTCTTGTTTCCAATGATTGTAAATCAGGATAGCTATAATGGCTTTCTCGATAGTATGGATGAGGTGGTGTCTAGTAAACAGGTTGCCGAACATCTTGAGGCAAATGGCTCTATTGTGTTTGTAAGCGGGCACATTTCGTATGCCGATATTGTCATAATGATGGCAGGCAGTACCGACCTAGGTATAAGACATGATACACCAAATCCCATACAGGGTCAGCATGCAATCACAAGTCGTCTTATCTCTATTTTTCAAATGCCTGGTCTTAAGAATGGTGTTGAGAGTGGGTATGTAGTAGACGACGCTTTGCTGTATTTGGGTGGTGTATTGCAAACAGTTCCTGCGAGCGCAACCGGCTCACGTGTTAAAAATATTGCCGGCAATGATATTAATCAGCCTGCGCGCCGTGCTCTGCATAACTTACTAAACAAAGGGCAAAACAAATTCTTTTTGGCAGCGAGCGGTACTCAAGACAAGCCAAATGCAGAAGGCACTCAACTTGTAATGGATACGGTCAGTCGTGGGACGGTAACCATGCTGACGCAGCCAAATGTAGTAAAGGGTGCAGAAAGGTTATTGGCGGTACCTATTTTTCTTGACTGTAATCCATTTGAGGGTGGCTCATGGAATGGTGCTACCGATGCATCACACAAGATACTGGCACCCCGTTTTTTATACTCTGAAGATGACGTAACAACCATGATGGAGGAGATTGCAATTGCTGGGACGGTATACAAAAAACCTGGCACACTACCACTGGCATATAAAAAACCAAATGTACTCAATAGGATTAGCCAGTTAACTACTGGAAGCGCAGTTTATAAAGATTAACTAGGTATTTTTGACTAAGCTATCTGCGTGCGATTCAATGTGACGTTGCCACTGTTTTACAATCCATGGATTGTTCTCAAAAGTATGTAATGCCCGTGCTTTTGCTCTTGCTATGCCGAGTGCGGCTATCTGTACATCCGGCGTAGCTTCACTCAGCATAAATCCATCGTGCTCAAGAAGTTCTGATTTTGTGTAAGGTGATATCGTGATTTTATTTCCTAGCGTTAAAGCCTTTTGTTTCGAGTAGGGTTGATACAATCCTTGTAGCACGCGAGCGAGTTCGAACTGCGAGATCCCCGGGCCATCGATAATCCAGTCAGCAATTTCAGGCTGTTTCTTGAATACCAGAGAAGCCATTTCCCTTACTTTTTCAGCATCTTTTGGTCTCAGCCCAGAAATTGATCGAGTCAGATAGTTAAGGAATGATGCTCCTGGATGCGGGACGGGTACACTGTCAGAGTCGCCAATTTGTAGATTCCATGTTTCAAGTGCCTGATTGTCGATTGGTGCACAAAAAGGGAATAGTGCTTTCGTACCAAGTCCCGATGTATCATCTGACACATATCTATCTGATAAGAATGTTTTCATGGCAGACCAACCAAAAGGATGGTCAATTTGATGTTGAAGTTGCGCGATACGATGTAAGCCAAAGACAGAAATATCTAAATCAGAACCTATGTGAAGCTTTGCTGTTTCCTCAATTTCCATTTGACGAGCAGGATCTGGTGATAGTACGAGTATATCGACATCACGTTTGTTTCCGTCTTCTCGAAATTGTGGCACAATGATATCAGAGGGGGCGATTATATTTTTACCTTCCATATCTATGACAGTGTCTTCATGCGCAAGAGCCGCAGACCCAATCCCACCAACCAACTGAACGTCTATAGTATTGTGCTGCTCGAGTGCACGGGCAAACGGCCGGAGGATGTCTACACAGTTTTTCATTGTACTGATTAAACACCCTTAAGGGGTCGACCTGCAAGCACAAGCGAAATTGATGAGTAGGTGGCTCGCGCATGGGACCAATTGATTTTGGCCAGATGTAGATTCAATAATCACTATGTAGTTTTTGACATTTGAGCGTATACTATTAATCATAATGAAGAAACTGACCGTGTTTTTTATTGTCCTGTCCATAATTTTGGTGTCTGGTATTGGCTATCTTGCTTTTCGCAACAGTCAGAGCGAACCATCAAACACTACTGGTGAAAGCGTAGAATCGGATGTCACGTTCTATAAAACTAAGCAAGAATGCGAGCAACAAAGTGGCAAGAAGTGTAGTGGTCCTCAACAGTGCGATTATATTCCAGAGGGCAAAACGTTTGAAGAAGTGTGTGGTAAGGGTTTCTTCAAGGGGGCATATCAGCCAATTCCCTAAACATCCGATTATTGGGTGTTGTGCTATTTTGATATTGAGAATATAGTAAAAGGCATAAACAGTTTGAATAACAAGGAGGTTTCATGTTACTAGCTCAACTCGCGCAAGCAACAACAGATTTTAACAGTTACGATTTCAATTCGTCGTACTCAGCTGCGTCAAATGCAGATGCAACTGCTGCAGCAGGAGTTGGCATTGTATTGATGCTGATTTATCTATTTTTTGTGACAATATTCAGCGCCATTATGATTGTTTCGATGTGGAAGATCTTCACCAAAGCAGGCAAAGAAGGTTGGGCGGCGATTATTCCAATCTACAACGTAATTGTTGAACTTGAGATTATACGTAAACCTATCTGGTGGATTGTCCTCATGCTCATTCCGTTCGTTAACCTTGTTGTGTTTATTATCATCTCTCTTGAGCTCGCGAAGGTATTTGGTAAATCTGCTGGTTTTGGTATTCTTCTCGCCCTCGTTCCAATCATAGGTTACCCAATGCTTGCATTTAGTGATGCCAAGTATCAGGGGGCACCTGGTGGCGGTACAGCCCCGCAAGCTCCAGCACAAACTCCTCCAACTCCACCCCAGGCTTCAGCACCGCCCGCTCAGCCAACGGTTATGTAATATTTGGTAGTGCATAAAAAAGATCGCTCACTCCGAGCGGTCTTTTGTTTTATAGCTACCTCTGTTAGTCTAAAGAGATGAAATTACTAAGCGGATCAGATTTAGCGAGCTTTATTAAAGAGCGCCAGGCTAAGGCGGTGCGTGGGCTCCGTCAGGCCTATGGCGTACAGCCAAAGTTAGCGATTCTTGTTACAGTTGAAAAGCCAGTCATCGAAATATATATGAAACTGAAAAAAGGCTACGGCGAAGATATTTTGGTAGACGTTGATATTCACAGAGTTAAGCAAGCTGATGTACACCCAAAGATACAAGAACTCAACAATGACCCATCAGTTCATGGAATCATTGTACAGCTCCCACTTGAAAATACGGCTCAAACTGATGAGGTAGTGAATGCGGTTGTACCTGAAAAAGATGTCGACGCCCTTGGGCAAAAGGCAGTGTACGATCCCGCTACTCCAACAGCAATTATGTGGCTACTAGCGGGTTACGGCGTTGATTTAAAAGACAAAAAGGTGGTGTTGGTTGGCAAAGGCAAGCTGGTTGGCGAGCCCCTCGAGAAAATGCTTCATAACTCTGGTGTCGATGTGGTGGCGTGTGATGAGAGTGATGACCTCAGATTTGAACTTCGCACGGCGCAAGTGATTGTAACAGCGACCGGTCATCCGGGAGTTTTGCAGAGTGATATGATTCCGCAAGAGGCTGTCGTAGTGGATGCGGGAGTCGCGGTAGAGCAGGGTCGGGCAGTGGGGGATCTCGCATCCGATATTTATGAGCGAGATGATCTATGGGTCACACCACAAAAAGGTGGTGTTGGTCCGCTCACCGTTTGTGCTCTTTTTGAAAACGTTATTAAAGCAGCTAGATTAGATCTTAGTGCTTAGACCTTAGTTTGTAGAGATTTTATAAGTGCTGTTAGCATTTTCCCGATTTGATCACACTCATCAATAACACCATCCACATCAGCAGAGTATAGATTTTTACAAAGAATAAGTTGAGTTTGAAGTTCGGCGATAGAGCCAAGGGCTATCCCTGTAAACTGAATTGTCTCCCGTCTATATTAGAGGGGACGGATACAGCCGACCGTTTAATCTGATCAGCCAATGCATATAGTTCACTTTTGGGTAGGTTAGCGATAGATCTGTAAACATCTTCTACAAGTTTCATTGAACGTTGCCATACTATTAAATCTTTGAAGCTATGTGTCGCCATTTTATGATTCGTTCATCTACCCTCTAAGAACTAAGATCTACTATCTAGTTGGCTAGCGCGTCTTTGACTCGTTCGGCAACCTGTTTTGGTGTCATTTCTGCTTTTACAATAAACGAATGTACCCCAAGTTGTTTGAGGGATTTCGGTGCTTCTTCTTCACCAAGGTTCGTTAGAATGATGACGGTGATATCTTTGCCCCAGTCTTTCTTTCTGAGTTCTACGAGCATTTCTTCGCCAGTCATCTCAGGCATCATTAAATCGAGTAAGATGATACGAGGCTTAAATTGTTCAATAAGTTCGAGTCCCAGTTTTCCATTTTCAGCCGTTTGTACCTCAAAACCCTCAGCTTCAAACTTAAGTCGGTACATTTGGGCGATAGCCAGATCGTCTTCAATAATTGCAATTTTTATAGCCATGCATTAATGGTAGTCAAACCGCGGAAACTAATCAATAGCTATGACTTGTTTTTGAGAAGTTGCTCAACTTTTTCCAAGATCATTTGAGGTGTTGAGCTGGCTTTGACAATATAGTCACTCACTCCAAGGTGCCAGAGTGTGCGCGGGGCTTCATCTCTGCTTATGTTTGTCAGAACTATGACCGGTATATCCTTACCCCAATCTGTTGCCCGGAGTTCTCGGAGCATTTCATCGCCCGACATGACGGGCATACGAATGTCTAGCAGAATCATATCTGGCATTTCCCGCTTAATTACTTCAAGTCCTTCTTTCCCGTCGAGCGCGGTAGAAACTTTAAAATTTGCAAACTCAAATTTGAGCTTATACATCTCAAGTATCGTAAGGTCATCTTCAATAATTGCTATCTTTTTCATCAACTTATCCTCCAAATTAAAATGAAGTCAGAGGCTACCATTGCGGTGCGACTGACTTCATTAATAAATAAACGTTCAATACTAAACTTGAGTATAGCCCTGTCATAATACGTAGTCAAACCACTATTGACTAAAGTAGGCTGCAGTAGTATAATTTGACACAGTTGCGGAAATATTTACAAATAGACGCAAGAGTTACCCCAATCAGATGGTGGCTTGCGTATTTTTTTATAGGAAAAAAGTGGAAAAACATATAGAAGACAACTGGAACAAGACGATTGCAGACTTACGCCTAGAAAAAACTCCCGTACTTGTTGTGGACGCTAAGATAATCGTAAAAAATATCTTGCGATTCAAGTCAGCTTTTCCTAGGATAAAACTATATTATGCAGTTAAGGCTCTGTCGGACCCCGAGGTCTTGGCTGTGATTGACAGACTTGTAGATGGTTTTGACATAGCATCTTTAGGAGAGCTTCAGACAGTACAGAAGGTCTCAAAAAAATCACTTATGTTCAGTAACCCTGTAAAAATTCCAGAACATATTATGATAACTCATAAAGCGGGTGTCGATATGTTTGCTTTTGATTCAGCAATGGAACTTAACAAAATTGCGCAGAGCGCGCCAGGCTCTAAGGTTTATTTGCGCCTGAAAGTGTCAGATTATGGGAGTGCGTTCCCGCTTTCTAAAAAATTTGGTGCTGATGAGAATCACGCAGTCGCACTTTTTGGACATGCGACTGACCTGGGTTTAGACCCAATGGGTGTAACATTTCATGTAGGCTCGCAATCTGAAAATGTGCTTACATGGGAAAACGCAATTGAAAAGACAGGAGCCGTTATTGCTAGATTAAATAAAGTGGGATTCAACGTTTCGATGCTTGATATTGGCGGTGGGTTTCCTGGTCAATATGCAGAAGAGACTATAGATTTCATGGATTTGGCTAGAACAATAAATACTGCATTGAAAAAACACATACCAAAGTCGGTAACTCTAGTGGCAGAGCCTGGCCGATATATTGTGGCAGATTCTGCCGTTATGGTAACCACCGTTATCGGTCGCGAAAATCGTACTGGTCAAAGTTGGCTGTACCTAGATACTGGCGTTTTCCAGGGCTTAATGGAGAGTCTAGAGATGGATGAATGGAAGTATCCAATTTTTAAACTTAACTCTTCTAGTGCTGCGATGCCACATCATTTTACATTAACTGGGCCAACTTGCGACGCTCAGGACACTATTGACATGTCCGTCCCACTGCCTGCGGATATTGAAATAGGTGACAGAATCTGCATAGGTAGTACGGGTGCATATACAGTTGTGTACGGGTCGAATTTCAACGGGTTTAAAACGCCGAAAGTCGTCTGTATTAATCAGAGTAACAAATAGTATTTGAGTGATCACAGGCAAGAGGCGTTAGGCTAGGTTGTTTCAGTTTACCGCTCTTCGTCTGGCAAATTTTCTTTAACAGTGACATTTTTGCGATTTCTTCGTGCTCTTAGACCGTCTTTAGCAATTAAGCCTCCACCGATAGTCAGCCACACAAGTGGATTTTTAATGCCATGATCAATAAACAGTTGCACGGTGTTGTTATCTTGGAATCGTTGGTTTGCTATATTTGCACCGGCAGCTAATGTTGCCACCATGGAGGCGGTAGTAATTGCACTAGCTTTTTCTACAGGCTTTAGGGTTTCGTCCTCTGTGTTGCCGGTAACGACTGCTTCACGAGTGACATTAAATGTTGATCCCAGGACAAACGAGTAGAAGGCTTTTTTGCTCAACGGAAGATCATGAAAAGACTTGAATGAGCCCGATTCACCATCATTAAGATCACCGTAAGCTTCTCTGCTGACACTTGGGAACCGCTGTGCTGTATGGCGAGACAAGGTTCCACCAACTCGTTGCTGTAAGTAGACCGGAATCGAGGTAACTAAAGTGCTTACTGCTACTCCACCTACACCACTTGCCTTATCTAGTGTTTGACCCCCCAGTAGAGGAGTGACAACTTCATTACCTATGAAGAGTTCATAGCCAATATTAGTAACAAATCCGCCGATTATTGCCTTTCCTTTAGTATCCGTTCTAGAGTAATCTTCTCTAGCCGAGCGCCAAATGCATGCAACTTTTTCGCGTAAAGTCATATAAGATTCAGATTCAGTTCCCGTGTCATCTGGTGGGTCTATATGATCAAATGAATCTCCCGAATGAGGGATATTTGATGGAAATTCAGCGTCCATAAAACATATTATAACATTATAATAGCAAAAAAAGCAAGTACTTCCACGTGTTTATGGTATACTATGCTAATGACTATAAATGAACAGGAGATTGAAGCAGGCTCAACGAGTGGTGATTTTAATCTGGATTATAATCTTAGTGCAGAAGTGCTTACACAAATTGAACATCAGATGATCAGAGATGCAAGAAGTGTTGCATCTGAGGGGGTTGTCATTGCGTGGGTCGATCCTACCCACAGCTACTCTAATTTCATGAGAACTAAAGAGGCTGAGCATTTTCCCGAAGTAAAGGAAACGGATATCTATTACGAATTGAATCAAGTATATCTGGTTATCATAGATACTAGGGGCGAGGGAAGCGTGGCTCACGCGACTACAATTAATTTTTATGATGCCTCCGAAGACACTGAAGATGATCAAGCAAAACAGCGAACTGGATTTTATACAATCGATAGCTTAATTGAACACGGCAACTTTACTCGTGAGGAGTTCATCACGCATTATGTGAACAAAGGCATTGATCTGAATACTGCAATTTCAATTGAAACAAACTTTAAAATAAATCCTGACATGCCAGAATACCAAGAGCTTGGCTCAGCAGACCTTGCTTATCTAGGAATTCTCCAGTGGCTTCTACGTCAAAACTGGGATCACGAGACAATTACCCTATTCGCGACTATAAATGAAAAGCAGATAAGGTCGCTTGAGCGTGTCGGTATTGGAACTGCACTACTAATGGATAGGTCGGATTTTCGTACAGAAGAGGAAGAGCTGGGCAAGTTCTCTGTGCCCGTAACAATTGATTTCAAAAATGGTCGAGACGTACTGTCCTTAATAGGGTTCAGGCTGCCCGAGATAACATACAAGGCTGTTGCTAGCGATTAACTAACTTCGCCACCTCGACTAATCCAATATTTCCGTAAATAATATTTAGGACCGTATGCACGCTTTGCTTTCCTCAAACCGTCTATACCTAGATCTTGTTGCCAGTTGACTGTAGTTGATTTATCAGAGAGAAACATTGCAGCTTCTTTTATTAGAATTGCATTAATACCTGGGTGGTCTTGATTGGTTGATTTTTCAAAATGGCAGATTGCATACTGCTGGCTGACGATTTCATGAACCGAGAAGCCGTTGAGTGTATTATCGATGTAGCAAAGGGTCATCCAGAGATCTAGATTTTCAAATGCACCCATAAGCCGCTCTAAGGCAATCTTTTCAAAACTTGTGTCATCTCTCGACTGTTTAGTGGTTTGCAACCATTTTTCAATTACATCCTCAACCTCACGGTGCTGTCTGACTGATAGTTTGTTGAGAGTTACGCAGCTTATTCTCTCACCAAGAATCTTCTGAATTGAATTGAATAAATTGCGCTTCTTTCTCAGGCGTCTTCCGGCCAGCTCTGAAAGGTCCCTGGTTGAATACATGTAGTCAAAGCTATCCCTATCTTCAGCAATTGCATAGTTTTCAGGGTGAGATAAGCCAGTTACTACGAATGCAGGTATTAGCTCAAGCCTGGGAAATGCATCGAGAAGTTCCGAAACAGTATCATCTAGTTTGTTTTCTCCGATGAAAGTGTATGAAAATTTTGTATCGTCCACATAGTTGGGAATTTTAATAATCAAATTACCGTTGAGCCATGCCACTCCGGCCGTGCCATTTGTGTCCCAAGTGTATAGATTCACAAAACTAAAATCTTCATATGGGTCAAACCGTCTGGTAAATACTTGTATCTCCTCTTTCAGGCTCATGCTTATTGCTGTAAATTTTGGGAATTGAGGTATCATGGTTACATATAATAGCAAAGTTTATGCAAACACAGGCACATACAGAGTTTATTTGATATGCTTATTGCTAGAGCTTATGAATATTGATTACATTATTACACTCGTTTGTGTTCTTTCCATGTCATTGCTAGGCATCGTTATATTTCTTAGAAATCCTAAGATGACCAACAACAGATATTTTGCCATGCTTGCACTTGCAATATCTGCGTGGACTGTCTTTAACCTGCTATCAGGAGGTAAAACAACAAATAAACTTCTAGTAGACTTGGTTTTTGTTAGTGGCATTGCCACAACGCTGTCGGTAATACTTTTTATGTCGAACTTTCCGAATGAAAATATAATTAACAAACGAATTATTAGAGTAATTATTCTAACAACCGTAGTTATCTCCGCACTTGTCTTTCATCCTGATTTTGTTCGTCGAGTCACTGTCGACGAGATAATTACAGGACCAATATATAATGTCTTTATTGCATACATAGTTATAGCGCTTGCCTTATTGATGATACTAGTAACTAGACAATTTAAAGCATCAAAGAATATAATTGCGCGTCGCCAAGTCACGCTAATCGCGTGGGGCGTAATGATGTACGCCGTACTTGCAGTTTCATCAAATGTAATTATCCCACTAATTGTCGATAGTTGGTCGAGCTCAAGATTTGGACCAGTAGCATCACTATTTCTGGTTGGTTTTGTGGCGTACAGCATAGTTAAGCACCGACTCTTTGATATACGATCACTGGTTGTGAGAACAATAGTATATCTGCTATCAATTGCGACAGTGGGTATTATATATGCCGTACTTGTCTACGGTGCCGGGGCGCAGTTTATAGATATATCAAATCTCTCCTTTGAACAGAAGACGTTGTTTGTAATCCTTGCGTTACTTATTGCTATTACGTACGCGCCAATAATTCAATTCTTCAATAAAATTACAACGAAGCTGTTTTACAGAGATGCGTATGATACCCAGGTGGTATTGGACCAGATTGGAAAAATTATTGTGGGGAGTATTGATCTTCATAAGATTGAAAAGAGTGCGCTTCGGGTGCTTGCCGATGCACTACGACCCACCTATACGGGGTTTGTGCTGAAATCTACCACTGGTGGGATAGATACACAGGATTTTGTAGGGGAGGCGCCGCGCTTTAAGTCTGAAGAACTTGCGAAGACACTCAGCATGATTTCAAAGCATGAGGTTGTGTATGATGAGATTGACCAATCAAATGAATTGGCTCAATTGATGCGCATAAATGACATCAGTTTTATCACACCACTTATCACAAAGAATGAAACAATCGGCTATTTGCTTTCGGGCCCAAAAAAGAGTGGTAACATTTATAGTCAGCAAGACAAGAGCATGGTGACGATTGCTTCCAATGAGCTGGCCGTAGCACTTCAAAATGCCCAGCGTTTTGATGAAATTCAAGCCTTTAATATCACCTTGCAAGAAAAAGTTGACGAGGCCACCAAAGAGCTTAAGCGAACCAACCGAAAGCTAGTTGAGCTTGACGAGGCGAAAGACGAATTCATCTCCATGGCATCGCACCAACTTCGCACCCCTCTGACTTCAATTAAAGGCTATATCTCAATGCTAGTAGAGGGCGACTTGGGTAAACTTACTAAACAACAGCAATCGGCTCTTAAAGAAGCGTTCATTAGTTCTCAGCGCATGGTGTTTCTTATCTCCGACTTCCTCAACGTGAGTCGTATTAGAACTGGTAAATTCGTTATTGAACCCAAAGAGGTGGACCTCGCTAAGATGGTTAGTGAGGAAATGGTGCAACTGCGAGAAATGGCCGAGAGTAAACAGTTGGATGTGGCCTATCAGAAGCCAAGTGGCTTCCCGCTAGTGAAACTTGATGATAACAAAATGCGACAGGTTATCATGAATATGATAGATAACGCCATATACTACACTCCAAGTGATGGTACCATCGAGATTCAGTTATATGTTGATGGTAAAGACGTGGTCTTCAAGGTGATAGATACCGGTATTGGCGTACCAAAAGCCGAACAGCACAAATTGTTTGCTAAATTCTTCCGTGCAGCCAATGCCCGTAAGGCTCGTCCTGACGGCACCGGCCTAGGGTTATTTATGGCTCAAAAAGTGGTGGTAGCTCAAAACGGATCCATGATTTTCGAAAGCGAAGAAGGTAAGGGAAGCACCTTCGGCTTCCGTTTCCCTCTCTCTCAAATAAAAATATAACTCCTTGTATAATACACATATGACGCAGAAGGATTTTCGGTTTGGGATTAGTAGCGATGCGAACGGACTTGATCTTAATCAACTACTTATTACTCATCCTTCAAGTACGTTTTTTATGCGACTGGCTGATGATATTCCTGAACTTGATTTAGTAAAGAACGATATTGTACAGGTGGACAGATCTCTTTCGCCGAGAGTGAACGATGTAGTGGTCGCAACCACGATTGGTGATCCAGAGCTGAAGCTTATTAGATTTCAAGAAAAGCAATCCGGGCAGGATGTATGGGGGGTGGCTGAATCAGTGATTAGGAGTATGAGGCCATGATCGCGCTAGTTGATTGTAACAACTTCTTCGTGAGCTGCGAGCGTTTATTTCGGCCTGATCTCACGAAAGTGCCCGTTGCTGTTCTTTCGAATAATGATGGTTGTGTTGTTGCTCGCAGTAACGAGGTAAAGGCACTCGGTGTGCCAATGGGAGTGCCGCATTTTCAGGTGCGCGATATTTTCAAAAAAAATAACGTGACGCTGTTTTCTAGTAATTTCGGGCTGTATAGTAATATATCGCAGCGGATTATTGATCAACTTCGACAATTTTCTCCACGAATAGAAGTGTATTCAATTGACGAAGCATTTTTGAGCCTCGATGACCTTACGATTACCGACTACGGTACATGGGCGCAAAACATTAGGAACGCCATCGCCAAAAACATTGGGATGCCGGTTTCGGTGGGCGTTGCCCCTACAAAAACACTGGCCAAGCTGGCAAGCGAATATGCTAAAAAGCATTCTGAAACGTGTGTAATTAATCCTGATGTGCAATCTGAATCGTACCAAAAAATTCTTCAGCACACGGCTGTAGCGGATATTTGGGGAATTGGGCACCAGCTTTCCAAAAAGCTAGTTTCAGCAGGTGTGCGAGATGCCTGGGCGCTCACCCAGGTCAGCAAGCAGTGGTTACACCAGCAAATGGGAGTGAATGGTGAGCGGTTGCAAAAAGAGCTGAAGGGCGAGGCCGTCTATCAGTTAGAAGATCTGAAAAAGCCACAAAAAAGTGTTATTGCCTCTCGATCATTCGGTCATACAGTGAGCAATCAGTACGAACTCGATGTGTCAGTGGCATCTTTTGCCACCCAAGCAGCCGCTCGCTTACGAAAGTTTAACCAAGTGCCGGGTTTGTTCGGTGTGTATCTTCGATATCGTGATGCCGAAGGGGTGACCAAGGGTCAGTCTGCGGTTATGGAGCTAGCACCTCATTCAAATGACACAAGCGAGCTAGTCCAAACAGCACTGACCTTGCTTAACTCACTTTATTTACCCGAAGTGGACTATAAAAAATCGGGTGTCTTTGCCTATCATCTTTCATCGGCCGATAGGGTTCAGCAGAGTCTTATTGATACAAAAACACCTTTTCAGCGAGAAAGAAAGCAAAAACTCATGAAAACAATAGATAACATTAATGCTCGGTTCGGTGCCTCAACGGTGCATGTGGGCACTATTGACGCCCGCCAAACTCAGTGGCAAGGAAAGCGAGAGCTTGTGAGTCCATCTTACACTACCAGCTGGGCTCAACTGCCAAAAGTGTACGCGTAAAATTTGGCTTTTCTTATCTGTTATGCTATAGTTTTTTAGTCATTGTTCCGATTTGAAAATTGCTTATTGTAAATTGATGATTGGAGCATAGCGACTAGGTCCCATCGTCTAATGGTTAGGACACCAGGTTTTCATCCTGGCAATCGGAGTTCGATTCTCCGTGGGATCACCAAAGGAAACTGAGTGACGCTAATGGCCATGAACACCGGATGCACTCCCGTAAAAAGGGGTGCATTTTGGTTTCGGAAAGCTAAATCGTTATAGGTTGGAAAGTTCTTGAATAATAATCCGAAAAGTTGTGCTTTTTTACTGTCACTCCTCTGTTGAGCAATAGTATTTCCGATGTTTTCGGAAAACTTCTTAACCCGTGCAATGACGGTGTCTATATCCATTGGTTTCTTGTGCTCCATAGTTGTCCTTTCTAGTGCCAGAAGCTTAATTTGTTTATCTATATCCTCCAGTTCCTCATTTACATACTTCCGAGCTGAAGGAGCGATAGTAGTGAAGCTTTTCGTTAGGTCTTTAGCCTGCTGTTCAAGCGTAGCAATACGACTATTTACTGCACTTGTTTGTGCCTGATAGTTTGCAACGTGGCGTTCATATTTCTTATGAATGCTTTCAAATACTTTATCGATACGTTCTTGGGAGAATACCATACCGTCAATGAAGCTGTATACCTGGGCTTCCAAATCCGCTTTACTTACTCGAAAGGTGTGGCCTCGTTTGTCGCAGTGGTAGTAGGAATAGTATTTGCCAGTTTTGCCGCGTGAAGAGCTGCCTGAGAGCGGTTTACGACACTGCGGGCACATAACGTAGTGTTTAAACGCGAAGTCGTTGTTGCGGGCTCCATGCTTGGTGGCGTGCTGCGGGGCTATGGTGTCCGAAATAGCAATCTTATTACCTGGCATTTCAACAATAGTCCGTTTACCTTTATTAGCTCGGTTAAAGAGCTCGATTGATACCAGGCCATCGAACATACACTTTACTGGCTCACCATTTGTCCACTTCTCAACGTTGACGCCTGCGTAGATGGGATTACGTACCATTTTCCAAAGCTTCTTATCATTTAAAAGTACGCCTTCGGTTTTTCCAACAATGCGGTTTCTATCGGTCTTTGAACGACGGTATTTTCCGCGGCCACGATAGCCAAGCGTATTGAGCCTAGCGGCTATTTCTTTATCGGTAAATTGTCCACTAGCTCTGAGCCCGAATAGTTTAATCAGAAAAAGTGATTCTTTGGGATGGGGCTTAAGAATAGTTCGCTTTCCATGTTGAGTTTCTACTTTTTCGCTGATAAAACCGTATGGGGGACGACGCATCCAGTAACCCATTTGGGTATAACGAATTTCTGCACCAATCACACGACTTAAAATGTCACGGACTTCGTCTTTAGAGCGTTCAGCTTCAAGCATCTCAGACTTACGACTTGGCGAATAGGTGCTCCATGTATAGCTCTGACCGAGATGCTCTAGTGTATTAACCTGCTCTTGGCTAATGACTCCATAGGTGTCAATGAGCGTGATGCTACAGGCCTCTAACTGAGTTTTGAGCAGATCGTAGGATAATGAGCCACCTCGAGTAAATCGGTCAATTGACTTAATTATAAATAGGTCAACCTGATTGTTTGAATCCTTACAATAGTTAATAGCTTCCTGCATTGGTTGCTGTTCTTTGCTGGCCGACTCCATAAAGACAAAATACTTCTTGATGGTAATGTTCTTATTCTTAGCAAAGCGTTCGATGTATTCTTTTTGTGCTTCAGGTGAGTCACCATCTCGACCTTGTTTTGTGGTTGATACACGAATTGCCGCCACCGCATTTTTACTTGCTGGGTTCATCGTGATGCTCCTCAAGTGCCATTTCAAGCAGTAGGTCAGCGAGTAGCTCGATGCGTTCCTCTTCAGATAGCAGAACGCCGTCTGCCTGTTCCCGTAGTTTACTTGAATCAATCATCGTGTACCCTCTAAACTATTGATTATAGTTATAGTTTACTATAGCTAATATCTATAGTTCAAGTGCGATATATCACAATGTGGCATTTCTGTGGATATCTTACCGGTAAGATATCTATATACTAATATAAGATCTGTTAGTACTTATATCTTTTGTTATATAATTACTTATACTACGTATAAGGGAATATACATGAGTCAAGCACCAACCTATCGTCGACCACTCAATACCAACCAACTGGCTATCTTAAATACGCTCTATAAATTTCGCTTTACTACCGCTGCACTGCTGACTGAAAACCAAAACGCGAACAATCTTCGTGTTATCTCAAATAGACTCAAAATACTCGTAGACCAAGACTACATTGGCATGAACTATGACAGCAGCTACAGAATTAAAGGCCAGCCCGCGACATACTACCTGAAGACTGGTGGGATCAGGTATTTGCGAGCGCAGGACTATAGCAATGAATCGGCATTGCGGAGCATTTACCACGATAAGCGAGCGACGCCAAGCCAGATCTCTCACCGACTGCACGTCTTTAAGGTCTATGTGCAGCTTAAAAACACATATCCAGGTAGATTTAAATTTTACAGCAAGACTGAACTTATGAGCAAAGACTATGTTCCCAAAACCAAACCCGACGCTTACCTGATAGATATTCAGACTAGCCAGCATTATTTCATGGACTACCTGGAAGATACAGCCAGCTTCTGGACACTCCGAAAGACAATACGGCGCTATATTACCTACACCGAACTCGGTATCTGGCAGAAATATAAACCGCATACACCTCATCCAAATGTTTTACTTATATGTGAATCGTCTAAACTTAGCAAGAAAGTAAAGACCTTGATTAGTAGAGAGCTAGATAGTAGCTATGTTGACCTAGGCATACACATTAAACAAGTGGACAAGCTAGATCAATTGATGTAACAGTTCGATTCTTCAGATATGTTTCTACCACACTGTCAGGCACTAGTATTTGACAAGATTGCGGATCTGGCTCAGGAAGTTGGTATAGCACTGCTTGAGCTTTATTTTCCTTACCCCGAATGCGAGTGTCAAGATACCACCCACCATCATCTAGACGGTAGGTTAACCCGACAATATTTGGTCGGCCAAATGCTTGCTCCCAATCCTCCTGAGTTGGTGGGAGCTCGTTTGGCCATAATGTTTCGTTATTCACTGGTTTCTCCTTAAAATTCAAATTAATTTCATAACTAAAAACGCCAGCGTCGTGCTGGCGTCTATATTCTTTAAGAAGTTTACTTACTCAGCACGCACTGGCGATATATGGCTATGATGTGTGTTAATCGTTTTTAATGCTGCTTGGTAACCATTACAACCATTCTGTAACCAATCACTGATACGAGCTACTGTTCTACTGCTGAGCTTCGTCTTAGCTACTATGTCGGTATAGGTACTACCAGCTTGTAGCATGCGAGCTGCTTCAAGACGGGCACTAATCTCAATGATTTCTTTTTTAGTCATCACATCACGAAGGAAGTTTTGCATCGTTTTGGCATCATCAATAGCAGTAAGCGCCTCTGCTAACTGCTGTGCTAGTGGATTATCCCAAGTTTTCGCACTGTTATCTTTCATAACCTGAATACTTTATCAAAGTAAAGTGGATTTGTCAAGTCGTTTTAAGTTACCGAGACAAAACAGAGGTTAATTGCCCCTGTCTGAGCCTAAGCTAGTTAGATTACACTAAAACCTAGCGACAAGTGCAAGGGTTTGCTTAGTTTTTCGCATTAAGTGATTCCAATTGCCGGTGAATGCACTATATTTTAACCCATCCAATCCAATGTGAATTTGGTAGCAGAGCAGTCGTTTTTCAATATCAGGAACTTGTAAGCCGATTGCCTTGTAGTGTTTTAGTACCTCGTGCGTAATATCGATGTACTTCCACTGAGGGAACCATGACCAGTAATAGATGAGTAACGCAATGTCATAGAGGAAATCACCGTACATCGAGTTGCCCCAATCAATAACTACTTCGATTTTGTCATCCTGAACCAGTACATTTCGATACAACAGGTCATTATGAATGAGGTGGCGTTCGTTTGGTACATCCTGGACGAGTGTTTTAAATACGTTTCGTATTGTATCGAACGACTCTGCGCCGGTCGGAGAAGATTCTAGTTTCCTGCGCCAACCATGTATTCTACTTTGTGGTTCGTCATCAAGCCCACTGAGGAGGGTTTGTTGCCAGGTTGTATGTTCTGCAACTCCTGTCGCTTCCCATCCACCGTAGCCTTCAGTATCTGAGATGTCTACAGTACGAATCTCGTCCAAGGTTGTAAGCAAACTCGGGAGAGTTCTTTGCATCTGCTCGCCATCGAGATCGTCGAGGAAAATGCCGTGGTTTCGTTCTGAAATTGCAAAGTAACCACGAAGAGCCTCACCAATCTCGACAATCTGTGTGACATGAAGGGTAGGCGTCGCATAGCTCCCAATTTTTTGATCCTTCTCAAAGTCCTCCTTACTAGCAGCAAACCGAATGACATATTCTTTAGCATGTAAAGTGTACGCATAAGCAGCTGACCAATCGCCACCGTTCAAAGCTTCAACCTTCGTGGCTTGGTTTTGAAAATGATCTTTCAGAAAGCTTTTGGCTTCGTGGAGGGTAACAATATAATGCTTCATGATTCGTGTACCTTTCCGTATTGTAATGTAAGTGTTTTATCTATTGATAACTGCTTCAGGAAGTAGGCGTCGTGAGAAGCGACCACTATCGCACCGTCGTAGTATTGCAGCGCAGTCTCAAGGTGCTCTTTTGTGGGTATATCGAGATGATTGGTTGGTTCATCCAGTATAAGTAGGTCGTTGCCAGCGAGCAATAGCTTGGTGAAGGCCAGCTTGGACTGTTGACCACGCGATAGTTCACTCGGCATCTTTTGGAGGCTCTGCGCATCTATTCCTAAACTCCGTGCTTGTCGGTAAATAGCTTCTTGTGCTGCGGATGTTCCCAGCAGATTCTCCAATGCCGACTGTTCGTAGTTGATGCCATCAGTATCTTGCGAGAAGTAGCCAACTTTAACATCTTGACCGTATTCCACATTGCCCCGATCCGGCTGCAATTGGCCGGCCAGAATACGTAGTAACGTTGATTTGCCCGAACCATTCAAGCCTTTAAGATGCAGGTGAACGTTGCCCCTAACCTCTAGATGTATCTCGGTTAGAATCTTCTTGTTGCCAAACGACTTACCAATTTCATGAGCTTCAACAAGTAATTTGCCGGTATGGACGGATCCTTTTAGTTTGAATCCGTAGGTTTTATCGAACACTGGTCGCTCAACGTCGTCGAGCTTTTCTAATCTCGTTTCGAGACTCTTGGCTTGCTGTCCTAACTTAACAGAGACTCTGTTTTTAAAGAAGTCCCGCGCAAACTTATCGTTATCGGGCCGCTTCATGTGTTCATGTACGTGTTTGGTTGCTTCTTTTTGGGCTACGATGGCTTTCTTGAGGCGTTTCTTTTCGTCCTGATTCTTTCGGTACTGTTCGAGTGCAGCTTGTTGCTCAAGCTCACGTTGTTCTTTGTAGAAATCATAGTTGCCACCGTACTGCTTCAGTGACCCGTTTCGAAGCTCAATCACTTTTGTGGCCACCGCGTTTATAAAGCGACGATCGTGACTGACGAATAACACGGCACCTTTGAAGTGTTTGACGAAGTCTTCTAACCACTGCAGCGCTTTAGTATCTAAGTTATTGGTTGGTTCGTCGAGTAGCAGTACGGTGGGTTCCGGATCCTGTGCAAGTACCTGGGCAATGGCGACACGAGTCTTTTGGCCACCACTTACGTCTTTTAGTACTGCACTGCTTGGCACATCGAGCCCGACCACATTTAAGGCATAGTCAATTCGCCAGGGCTCTATTGAACCAAAACTCGCGTACACAGTGCTCTCAAGGTCCGTCGGTTCTTGGGGTACATAGCCTACAACCTCGTGATTGTTCGTAATGTGACCGTCATCTGGTTTGATTTCGCCCAGGAGAAGTCTGAGTAGCGTCGTTTTACCAGCGCCATTCGCGCCAATAAGGGCAATAACCTCGCCAGCATTCACCGACAGGCTCACATCCTTGAGTACGGGGTGATCGTTATATGATTTAGTTATTTTTTGTAGATTAAGCATAGTTTTCTCCAAGCAAAAAGCCGAGCGTTCGGGTGAGTGGTCACACCAGTGCTCGGCTTTTTAGAAGGAATTAACAATTAGAAAAGAATCATACGAAAAAGACGCCCAGTGCGACTACTTAACTCGTATTCTTCCAGCCATGTATAAATCTCCTTAGTTGATCTAACTTGATATTACCATAAGTTAAATAGGGTGTCAAATGATATAATAGTATAGGAGAGGGGTTAGGTTGTCAGCCGCCCCTTAAACGGCCCGGAGAGATGCCGGTCATCTTCAAATTCTAAGGCCCGTCTGCCTAACAGCTGGACGGGCTTTTGTTGTGTTTGAGAGCACCATAAAAAACGGTATCGTAACTAATTTGGCTCAAACTTCAAATATTCACCTTCACCCACCAACCCAACTTCCGAACCATTAACCTTTATAGCCATATTGTCGTCAAGCGCATACACAGTATACGGAGCATTCATTTTTACTATTCTTTCCTTAATGGCATTTTTACCTTTGAATTCATCGTATTTTGGACTATTCATATGTACTTGCAAGCCAAAGTCTACATAATGGAGACCGTCTAAAATTTCTTCTAGGTCATCAGTGTTAAATCGTAAGTCTGGCGTTGCAATATAGCTCCCTGCACTTGATCCCACATACACCCTGGTTTCTAATAGCTTTGGTAAGGCTTTTGTTAGTCCAGAGTTGTTGAAGCAGTGCATTAGATATGTAGTATCGCCCCCATTCACAAAGATAACGTCGCTATCTTCTAATCGAGGTAGCCATACATCTTCTGACAAAGCAGATATATCAACAATATCTACTTGAGCCGCTCCCATGTTATTTAATTGAGTGAGCGTATTTATTGCCCAGCCTTTATCACCGGATTTTGGATTTAGTGCAGTTGGAATGAATGCAATTTTAATCTCGCTAACTGGCTTATCTACCAGCTTGATTAGCTCTTCGACCAACGTCGAATTACGCAAGCCGC
Organism: uncultured Candidatus Saccharibacteria bacterium; assembly: GCA_964541305.1. Lineage (GTDB taxonomy): Bacteria > Patescibacteriota > Saccharimonadia > Saccharimonadales > UBA7683 > CAZIPE01. Next base: position 59,627 of record CAZIPE010000003.1, read on the forward strand.
CGGATGTAAGAAGTAATTTCATAGCCATACTATATCAAAAAGACGCTTTCGCGTCTTTTAAGCATAACCGGGATTGGAGGGCCATGGTGGAGTTAGTTACAACTAGTATTTCAACTCAACCTGAATTGTCTCTACTGTCGTATCCCCAACATTCTTAACCGCATGGGAGCTTTCACTAGGTGCAGAGGTTACTTGCCCTTCGGTTAAATCGACTTCTACACTCGTACCGTCAGGTTTATTAAACTGCAGTTTACCAGCACTCAGTACATAGTTTATGTTATGTGGATGCCAATGCATCTCAGCAACGTTACCTGGCTCAACACGTACTTTGAGTACTCGCATCTTCTCGTCTTCATAAATGACTTTATGAAGGTGTGGAGCTACGTTTATTGCATCATCTGTATGTTCGTCCTGGATGTCCATGTATTAAGTATAGCAAAGCACTTGACACTAGCAAACTAGTGTGCTAGTGTATTCTTATGTCAAACTTTGATGACTTTATTGAATTAACCCACTCTATCCAAGATAAAGAAATGCTTGGCGACTTTCTTGTTGGCGTAACCACAGATAAGGAACGTGGCGAACTGGCTCAGCGAGTTGAGATTATTAAGCGACTCATAGCTGGTGAACCGCAGGCTAAAATCGCTAGCGATCTTGGTGTGGGTATAGCCACAGTAACCCGAGGCTCCAAGGAACTCTCGCAGGGCAGATTTAAAGTCCTGAAGGAAAAGTCATGAAGAGTACTATTATAACTAGTCGTGGACAGCTCGGTGCTTGGCGAAGCTCTCGTGATAAATGGGAGTCTATTTAGGTTTTTAAGTTTTAAGTAAGTTTTTAAGATAGCTCCCGCAAGGGAGTTTTTTAATTTAGGAGAAATGATATGAGTGAAAATATAAGAAATGTGATGAATGTTGATCCACAAGGTATTGAAGATCAACATGAACAAAAGGCTGTGCTTGCGATGCGTGCTACTGCACTTTTTGGAACCGGTGAATTTGACGCGGCGAATAGCGAGCTTACTGAAGCAGCCCGTTTATTAGGTGCCGCGGCGACTATGACGTATGAGGATCTAATCTTCATAAACCCAGTCGAAACCGCCCCGTATGCAATATCACCTGACCCTGGTGTAGCGGAACAAGAGGCTTTGTTTTACGTCTCTCATAAAGCCATAGAAGATACGTTAGCTGAAGCTATTGGTGCCCTCCAGCTTGGTGAGTCTGACTTGGTAACAGAAACATTGCAGGATGCTATTAAAAGTTTTGGGGGTCTATACAGAAAACTAGACCCAGCAGCTTTTGAAGCCTTTCGTCCCTACTTTGTTGGAATCAACGGACACCCAGGACCAAGCGGTTTGTTCACTGCTGCAATCCCTATCATCGACCTGCTTGGTCATGGAGGAAGTAATATTACGTATGAGGAGAGAGCCAGGTTGTTAAGAGACATCGAGACAGGACTCTACCCAAGTCATCAAAGTGGCACACTGAAAGATCTACTGCTTACTGATAATCCACAAGTCGACCTCTCAACAGAAGCACAGGAAGTGATCAGCACAATGCTTAATAGATTCAGGAATATACATACTAAAAGCGTGAGAAAATTCGTGCCACAAGCTCTCAATGCTGGAGCTGAAGGTAGTGGTGGGGTTAAAAACGTGGCTGAATACCTTGAATCAAAAGTAATCGAGGGGAAGGAGAAGCAAAATGACTAAAATAGGAATTGGGCTGCCCGGCATCAGTGTTGCTGAAATCGATAGCTCTGCAGAGGTTGCTGCTGTATATGCTTTCGATAGCTTCTCAGTTTATGGGGATTTGGGTGACTTGCCACCCTATGCAGTACTCCACGCAGCTGCAATGTCATTAAGAGGAAGTGCTGTCGGCCACATTGGTCCGATGGGTATTCCTGTCGGCATGCAACACCCTGAGGTAATTGCGATGCACGCTCAGGCGCTTGAACAACAGCTACCTGGTCAGTCATATGTTGGGCTGGTACGGGGAGCATTCCTAGAAAGTATTGGTGAGGCACCAGCATCACTCGCACAACTTGAAGCAACGGTCGCCACCGTGCGTGATAAGAACGATGAGATTCCTATCTACTTGGGTGGCTTTGGCCAGCAACTCCTCACATCAGCTGGACAACTCGGAGTCTCTGGTGTAAAGCTCGGTGGGACAACTAATATAGAGCTTGCAAAACAAGCACGAGAAACAATCGCCAACCCTGCGGTCGATATTGTCTTAGGTGCTGTATCTGTAATCGATGAAGATAGGAAGTTGGCAAGAGCTTCGGCACGAAAGGAAGTGGCGAAATATCTTGATGTTGTCGGGCATTTAGACAGCACACTCAACCCCGACGAGCTGGAGTCGCTTAATCGCTTCGTTGCTCTATTCCGCGCAGGAAGCTCTGACGCGGCTGCATCAATATCTGATGCTTTATTAGATAAGTTTGCCCTTGCGGGCACACCAGCTGATGCCTTGGCTGCTATCGAAGCAATGAAGGGGTTGGTAGATCGATTCGAGTTTGGTACGCCGCACGGCCTGAGTACACGTCCAGACTCGATTAAACTTATCGGCGAAACAATACTAAGCGAGTTAGGAGGCTAACGTGAAATATCAACTATTTGATCTAGAGATAACGACCATCGGAGAGCCAAAAACTTTTAATTGTGCACACATTGTGGGAGAAGGTCTGGTGGTAAAAGGTGAAAACATTTCTTTTCTACCTGGGACAGAGCAATTTTCGCACTATGCACTTGCTAGCCTTGCCCCCTATATTGCTGCTAAACAGCGAATCACTCAAGAATCTGACTTTATGTATTTTGAATCAGATATTGCTTGTCCGGATCCACTGTGTGGAGCAAGGTTTAGGTTTACGCGGATCGCTAAACGAGAATACGATTACTTGCCTAACACAAGTGAGAACTATAGTATTTGACAAAACTAAACTGATATGCTAATATAGCCTTATGAGTACACCGAATGTACTAGTCCGCTGGGACGCAGCCCTTCATGCTGAAAGGGCCTCGCACCCGATTGAGCGCCCAGAAGATCCTCATATGGCACAGCTGTATGACACGGTTGAATTTCACGCTCCTCCTCGAGGGTCAGCTCTTCGTTGGGCAGCGAGACAGGCAGTCATTCTATCTGGCGGCAGCCTTCCTAGCCACGTACGCCGTGCCGAAGCGTTAGAACGCCAAGTAACCCGTCTGGACGATAAGTTTGATATGGTGCTAAATAACGCCAATCACTATGTAGATCTGTATGCGGGTAGTAATCCGTTTGGGTGGAAAAATGTGAAGCTATTTAAAGAATCGTGTAGACAGCATGATTATAGAGTAGAAACTGATAATGGTATCGTAACCGTTACGCCAGCAAGTAGACGGGCACACATTACACATGAGGATGGCACAGGATATCGGCTGCAGCAGCACCAACTGAATACTACTGGTGAAAACCCAACAACCTGGACAGATGTAGCTGTAACCCTAGCTGATGGATCAGAACAGCAACTCCACCACATGCCTCCAGCGACTGCTATTGAATATGCTCGAGATGCAACTGAAACTTTGGCGACTGTTGGTAGTATGGCAGAAGTAATTAAGTCCCAACTGCAAGAGGTTGGGCTTTAAGGCCACGTCCTGCTTTAAGCATAACCGAGTTGGAGGGTCTGGGTGGAGGCTATTGGACTTAAGCTTCAAAAAACTGAATACACGCTAGTCCTGGCCAATTCCTGCAAGCGAAAGCAGATATCTTTTTAGATAGCCTTTTCTAAAACCCCCGTAAAGAGCGGCGCTTATACCGAGCGGATCTTTGAGACCACATATTACGTTGGCTCTTAGTTCTTTGCCAAAATAACCTAACCAATGTTGCTTGTCTCTAAGATGATAGAGTTCATGTTGAACCGTGAATCGCTTATTGAGTCCTTTCAAATCTTCATCTAAATAAACCTGGCCTTCGAAGGTGAAGCCTGAGAACCCCGCTTCTGTCATAAGTTCAGAGGGCATGTAGTTGATCCAATAGTCTTTGCTTTTACTCGTAACTTTTTCACGATAGAGCGGCGGCGTTCTGAGAAGCCTTGCTGATCGGTTCATGAAACCTGACATAATTTTATGATAGCAAATGCAGAGACTACTCAGCAGTATACCGAGCTAGATCCTCATGCACATCTTTCCCTTGCCACCAGTCTTTACAGAGCCACAAGGTATCGAGCAGTAAGTAGTAATTAATTCGTTTGGCTTGGTCCTCAAAGGTGAACATCTCGGGATAGTATGTTTGGTACCAACTCTCAAGCTTTTCGTAATCTGCTTTATCTGCGTATTGTTCATGATCTTCACGAAGATATTTGTGTGGTTTGTCTATTTGTTTGTAGATAACAAAGAGCGGATAGTCAATTGCTGCACGTTCGGTGTTTTCAAGGTCAATGATGGCCTGAAGCTCGAAGTTATCGTTGACGATGAAATTATCGAAGTGAATATCCCAATAGACACTGTGGAGCTTGTCCGTTACTAAGTACTTGTTGTCAGTTTGTAATGTGTGCAACGCTTTATCCGCCTGCTCCTTACTTATCTTCTGATCTGCAAGCAGTTCTCTGACAAGGGCTTCTCCTCGAGAGTGAAGTTGATCAGGCCATGATGTAAAGCTATCGCCACCAAGGCGATCAGGGTCAAGCATATTTATCGTTCGTAGGGCATTACTCACAGCCTCAATAAGATGTTCGCGTTGAAGACCGGTTGCACTGTGCCAAACTGTACCAAGAGGCACGCCAGGGATATAGCTCATGATGATGTAACTGCGCCCGATGAGTGTGCCGTCATCACTGGCTATAAGTTTTGGCTTTGGGAAAGAGAGATTGCTGCCAAGCATGGCTAGCTCAGCGTTAAATACCTTTGGGATAGTGGCATTGAAGACTTTGAGCACAAGATCGTCATTCAGTCGGTGCACTTCGTGACTAAAGCCCGTGGTAATACGTTCGTGAGAGATGTACGGAATACCGTGTGTGCTACATATGAGCTCAACTTGTGCTTGTGTTAGTTTCGTTTCAGGATTCATGAGAATGAGTATAGCAAAAACAGAGGCATATTAACTCTGTTTTAACATAAGCGAGTTGGAGGGTATGGGCGAGGAAAACTACGACTATGCTTCATGAATTTCAGTTTGCGGGAGTGGGGTAACACTCGCTGGTTCAGGTTTTAAGCAAATACGCAGAAATTCAGCGACTGCTTCACTGCTGAGCTTGACACCTTCAGCTGCTACCCATGTTTGAGATGTTCCGTCTTCAAATACAGCTGTTGCACCTGTTTGATGTTCTGTTGCCATATCTTTAGTATACATGAAAACGCTTCTTTCGACGCAGAGTGGTATGAACCTCTTGCAAAATAACGCTAACTATGGTAAAATCTAGCATAATATGGTAATAGTACCGTAGTAACAGAGGAGAATCTATGGATTTAGGGAATGGCGTAGAGGTTAATTTCAGCAAACTATCAGATGAACAGCTGGCTGCTGCTCGCACTGAAGTTGAAGCTGCGGGTCAAGAACGTGGTCTGTGGGCACCAGAAGGTGCGGGACAGATTGCCGTTGCTCAAACGGTAGATATCGAGGCCGAACGGGCACGATTACTTGGAACAGTTGAAGAGGGGGCGGTTCTTTTCAATCGTGCAGTGCAGGCAATTAATGGTGATCGTCGAAAAGCGCAGCGACTGCCTATTATACCAACGGGTGAATATCGTGAACGAGCTGAAGATTGGCTCACTGATGAGCGCGTCACTGCTGCTACACTCCTTCCTGAAACCCAAAATCGCCCACGTATGGTTTTTCCAAAACTTCATGGTCCAATCACGGCTGAAGAAACCGTTGCGAGCTGGGAGAGTGCCGCAGATCACGGGCTCTATAGCTGGAGTGAGCGTATGTCATTCTTAGAAAACTGGACAGTCGATCAACTGAGTGGCTATGATCCGGAACAGCAAGACGCGGATAGACTGACTATCATTCCAACTGTATACGACGTAGACCGCGAAGGTACGGTTGCTGATCAGATGGCTGCAAAACCAGCTGAACTTGATGTAACGACTATCTTTGAAGGGTCACTCCTCGCCCGTCGTTACAAAGGCCAACCACGTATCTGGAAAGATAGTTATGTGAGAGGGATTGATCTCGAACCAACAAAAGTTGACGTGTACGACTGCGTGCCGTACGCCTACGTGTATGTCGATGGTAACGCGGACGTGTTCGCTTCCGACGTGCAGTATGACAATGCTGCGCGTCTCCAGGTGAGGTAAACTCTTTTACCTTTTGATTCCCGGATTTTTCTTTTATTTTGCATTCAACTTTGCGACGCAAAGACTCACAAATGTAAAGACCTCCTTTTGTTACAATAGGTAACGAGGTAGGATTCCATAACACCTAACCTGTGTTAGCGGTGCTTCATGTATTATGTCTACTAACACCTGGTCTTTATATCGTGGAGAAATGTAAGCCGTTAGTACATACAGAACCTTTATTACCTCACGATTTGCCTAGGCAACGTCAGTTTGAGTGACACAGCCTGCTTGTTTGCTTACGTTCAAGCAAGCAGATCACTGTGAAGTTGTCTTGGAAACCCAAAGTTGACGGGAACGACTACGTTCCGAACGCCAACGTGAATGACGATGGCAACGCTAACGTGAACGATTCAAACGTGCAGAATGAGAATGCTGCGCGTCTCCAGATGAGGTTAATGAAGGTGGGGGTGAACTACGAACGACTGCTCTTGAGCCAACCGCCGAGCATCCGACGGGCTTCAGTCAGTTTTGCTTGGATTTTGAGACAATTTGTTTCATTGACAAGCTTTAATTCTAATATTAATCTAATTTGCAAGCTCAATACTTCTGCCTTCGCCTGTGCTTTGATTAAGAACTGTTCCTTGATAGCTTTGGGTGCGTGTTTAGCAGTCAACAACTCTGATAATAGTTGACCGCAGCTATTAATAGCTGGTTCGCTGACCGAAATGCGATAGGATTTGTCTACTTTCTGGTTTAATTCAATTAGTTTCTTATATACTTCATAGGTTGTAGCGATGACCGGTAATTCTTCCATTTCAATAACTGTAACAGATATATGGCATGCCTGGGTAGCATTTCGCCGTGGTAAGAAACCGAGTCGAGCTATTTTGCGCTTTGAGCAAAATCTTGAAGAGAATCTGCTCCGTCTGTGTTATGACCTTACGAGCGGGCAGTATGAACATCAGGAGTATAGTCACAAAATTGTCAACGAGAAAAAGCGCCGTGATATTTATGTGGCGAGTGTTCGGGATCGAGTGGTGCACCGCTTGCTCTACGATTATCTTGTACTAATCGTTGATCCTAAGCTGGACTACGATGTATGGTCGTGTCGAATCGGTAAAGGTTTGCATGCTTGCCTGGATCGAACACAATATTTGCTTGGTAAACATCCAACGGCATGGATATGGCGCGCAGATATCACAAAGTTTTTTGACAGTGTACCCCACGATTCTTTGCGGGCTGTTATAAACCGGCAAATCAGGTGTCAAAGAACACGGCATCTGCTTGACGAAGTCATTGATGGCTACACCTCACAATTAGACAGACAGACAGACAGACAGACAGACAGACAGACATGGCATTGGCATCCCCATTGGCAACTTGACCAGCCAGATTCTCTCCAATTTGTATATGAATGAATTTGACTCGTATGTTAGGCATGTCATAAGGCCATTGGCATACCTTCGTTATGGAGATGACTTTCTGGTGTTTGGTCAGTCAGAAGTAAATACAACACAGGCCAGGTTGCTAAGTATAGGAAAGCTGCAACAGCTGGGGTTGAAGGTTAACGATAGACAGGATCAAACCGTTCGTGCTTGGCAAGGTCTTCATTTTCTTGGACATGTTGTGAATAAAGAGAAAGTAATCATTAATCGCAAAACAAGAAATCTTATGACTCAACGTGTTAACCCGCAGAATATTAGTAGCTACTCGTCACTGAAGCTCAATAATGACACTAAAAGAAAACTTCCGTGGCTAATTGACATTTAGACTTCTAGCGGTTCGTCTTCTTCTGTATTATTTGCAACAGCTGGCTGTGACGTATCAGTCTTCTGGAGGGCTTTTGTGGTATTGGCCAAGCTTTCTTCTACTTTATCGTTATTAACATATGTATACGCGTATAGTTTCCGTGAAGACCGCATAACCTTGTTCGCAGTTGTCTTATTACCCTCATATTCAAGGAGTATCGTCTCTCCAGACAGTGGTTCCTGCGAATGGATTGCTGACAGCCTCGCGTAAAAATTGTAGCTTGGTAAATTAGCAATCTCACCCTCCTCAATAAATGGCTTAAAGAGTGGCAAAACTAATTGTTCGTCAACCGGGCTACCGGTTCGAAAACTAATAACTGTTCCTACGTTTGCTAGGATAATTTGTACTAAGCGTTGTTCATCTTGCTGTGCGGTAGATTGTTCGGCCATAGTCAGAAATAGCTTATACTTTCGAGCTTCACTGAGCATCTGTACAAAGGGCATCGTGGCAAAGTTTTGGAACTCATCAACATAAAGATAGAATGGTTTTCGCTCAGACTGCTCTACTCTAGCCCGCCGTAGCGCTGCGAGCTGTAGCTTGGCCAGTACAGCTGTGCCAAAGAGTGCCGAGCTATCTTCTCCAAGATTACCTTTTGAAAAATTGCAAATCAGAATTTTACCTGAAGCTAGGATCTCATCAAAATCGATGGTAGATTTTGGTCTGCCCATCACACGCTTGGTGGCTGGAGAAAATTCAAAGCGGCCAATCTTACTCGTGACACCGTGACTCATTTTGACACGCTGCATGGCGCCCGCTTTGCCGAGTTCATTTTGCCAAAAGTTTTTGAGTGTTCCAGCTGGCAGATCATTAGTTATCTTTTTGCGGTAATTGTCGTTGGTGAGTAGCTCAAAAATGGTAAAAATGGTTGGGTCTTCTGTGGTAAGTGCTGTTTGAATAGCATTTCTCAGAACGTACTCAATCCGGTGGCCGCCGGAATCATCATCTGAAAAGATCTTACGCAGTACAGAAATAACTGACTCGGTGACACGATCTTTTTCTCGCTCCAAGGCACTGCCAGTCAGCCCGTCAGGAATTTCCAGCAGGTTCATAGCAAGTGGGTGATCAATATCATCAGGGTTAAAGTAAACGACATCTTTAACTCGATCTTCTGGTATGTATCGCAGCAGGTGTTGGGCCATATCGCCATGCGGATCAATCACGGCGATACCTTTGCCATCCCGTATGTCTTGCACAATGCCATATTGCAGCATGGTGGTCTTACCATTGCCGGTTCCGCCAATAATATAAACATGACGTTCTCGCTCGGCTTCGGTTAACCCAATCTTTGTAACAGTACCCTGGTGGATGTTTTGACCTATAACGACATCAAAGTGCTGGTTATTCTTAAGCGAAACCGGTGCGGGGAGTGATTTACTGAGCGACTTTGAGACATTTTCTGTACGAGCAGACGTACTATGGGGGAAGTGAAAGAGGGCGGCGAGTTCGGCGGAACTGAGGATGCTTGAGTTGGTATGAAAGAATGAAGGCAGGCGATGAATAAATACGAAGTTTCGTATATGCCAGCCAACTTTCGGTATATAGCTCCTGACCGACTTTAATGCTTGCCACTTTGGTGTTGCATACACAGCTAATGAGTTGATAAACGCACGGCTGCGGTTTTTGAGACTCTGTTTGTTGCTCGAAAGAATCAGCAATCGCAAGTCAACATAAAATAAATCTTGGCTGAGTTTTTGGTGCATGTCATCAAGGAGCTCTTGTTCAGCAGGTGGCACCGGAAGTGACTGTGTGGCCGTACGACCTGATTTCGGTGAGCTATACAGTTCGTGTGTGAGAAAGGCGTAGAGCATACCCCAGGCTAAAATGAATGGCAGCTTAATGATGATCCAGATAATACGAAGACCATTGCGAGCTGAAAATGACTTTTCAAGGCTTGAGCCAGACCAGTAGCCCTGTCGTATCTTCATATCAATACGAGCAGCTTCGGCAACTGCAGCTGAAGTAACGGTCAATTGGAAACTCATCAATTCCTCATCATCGAGTTTTGTCATGGCATTGGTGAGATATGAGACCGGATCATGCTCAGTAATTGACTGAGCGGTATCAAGTGGGTGCGCAAAGTGATTCACTTGTTTAAATACGTGAATTAACGACTGTTTGCCTGGACGCACGTAATCCTTTACGACTTTCACTTTCGCGTCGGCGATATAGGCATGAATTGTTTGACGAATGAATGCAGCGCTCTCTTCATCCGCACGAACAAGGTAACGGATGCCATCATGCTTTGTCGAGATGATCTCCAGTGAAACGGTTGGCACATATCGCAGGAGGTGATCTCGAAAGGGCCGACTTTTTAGTAAGCCATGTAATACCGAGAAAAGCTGAGTCGTTGCCACTGGCACTTTGTTTTGGAACGCTGGTGGTGTGATCTCAAGCAAAACACTTTTTTGTTTGAGTTTACGCCGCTGATTTATGAGTCTCAGCAGCGTCCCTACGATGACTACGACAACGATAGACCCAGCCACTACAATGCCAAGCCATGGCAGTATGGTCTGAAGTACTGTAATAAACTGTCCACCAGATTCTTGTGTCATGGCAGCTCCCTTTGGCGATGGTCTGACTACCTCAATAGTAACAGAGGTGGCATTAGGGGACAATATCTGGTAGACTTCAGGGAGATATTTGTTCTAGTAGAATAGTGAATGTATGAATGAACGTAAACTGAAGAAATCAATTGGTGCAAATCTGCAAAAGGCTCGTAAGGCGAGACGACTTACGCAGCGAGAAGTTGCTCAGGCGGTTGGTGTTACTACGAATTATTACGCAACGCTTGAGCAGGGCGTAGCAATTGCTTCAGTTGAAACGCTCTATGAAATTTTTGCTGTCTTACATATTGCCGCTTCGGACGTGTTTCCAGATAAGATTTAATCTTTCTTCTTCGTGTACTCACGAATAGCTTCGGCTAAGGCCTCGTCGGATCTCGCAATCTGGTTGCTTTTCGCTTGCATAGCCTCAATAAATTGGATGGCATAATCTCGATCAGCGTTAGCTGGATCATATATTTTAAGATGACGAATAACCGTTTCAATGTCTTTCTCGTTGATATGGTATTGTGCGTGATCTGCCATGTCGTAGTTCTATTATATCACCAAAACCGATGGTGAATCTTGGTGAAGATCGTCATCTGCCGCACTAATTCAGCAGAGTTCGTGCGCCGCATAATTTCTTTACTGAATGCTTGCGATAATATATTCAGTGAACCTTCCCAAAGAATCTGATTATCTATAATTGCGAGCTTGCGGTGGCGCATATCGTTAAAGAAGTACACCTTAACACCGCTATCTCTCAAAATACGAATGGATTTCCATGCTTGTATTTCTAATAGTTTGTCGTGATGACGAGGATTGCGGGTGTTCACACGGATCTCAACACCTTTTCTTACCAGCTTATTAAATAGTCTGGCAAAATAAAGGGCTCGTTTCACAGTTAGAAACGGACTTTCTATAATAATCTTGGATTGAGCTCGCTTCATATCTCGAATAAAGCCAGGGTAGAAGGATAGCTCATTAAAAAGCGAATTATTAGTAAGTGTGGCCGACGGTGTTCTGCGAAGTAAGTTAAACATCTTGCCCCTCCAGAGCCAGCAGCTTTTCAGCCAGTTCTCGGAGATCGTTAAAGAAGGTTTCGGAAACAACCCCCCTTAGGTTCACCACGAAATAGCCCAAGCATTAGCTTGGGTTTTTTCGTGCTAGCTCTATTTG
>CAZIPE010000004.1:0-60595 GCA_964541305.1 uncultured Candidatus Saccharibacteria bacterium
GTAATACTAGCAAGAGTATCAACTAAAAAACAAGAGCAAGAAGGCTTGTCGCTGGAAGAAATACAGCTACCCGCCATGCGTGAATACGCCGATTTACATGACTTTGATGTAGTGCATGAGTACGTGTTTAGCGAAAGTGCCGACACGGGCATCCGAAAAAAGTTCAATGAAATGATGGACTTTGTAAAAAAGCACAAAGACGTTGAAGCCATAATCGCCTTTCGTGTTGACCGAGCTACCCGTAACTTTGCAGACCACGTTGCTATGGACAACTTGCGTACTGAACACAACAAAGAACTACACTTTGTCCATGACAGGCTGACTATAACAGCTCGCTCAGTTGGGCGTGATATTACCGATTGGGACACAAAAGTGTACCTAGCCAAACAAATCATCAACCGTCTAAAAGAAGATGCACATAACTCACGCTACGCCAAGCTACGAGATGGCGAATTGCCTGGCATAGCACCGTATGGCTATAAAAATGAACAGATTGATAAACGAAACAAGACTGTTGTGCCTGTGCCATTCAAAGCCAACATTGTATTAAAAATCTTTGAGCTATATGCCACTGGCACATTCTCGTATAAGTCGCTAGCAAAACGGATGAAAACTGACCATGGTATTGATATGCCCTGGAGTAGCTTCGGCACGATACTCAAAAACCGTTTTTACATTGGCGAGATTTACGATAAAGCAACTGACAATTACTTTCAGCACCACTACGAGCAGATTGTACCGTACGAGCTGTATTGGCAGGTCCAGGATGTAATTGCTGGTCATGGTAAGAAGAAGATTAAGTACAAAGGCTTGCCTTTCACTTACCGTGGTTTAATGCACTGTAAAAAGTGTGGCTGTGCCATTACGCCAGAGGCAAAGCATAAGAAACAAAAGAACGGCAATAAACATAGTTATGCCTACTATCACTGTACTGGCAAAAGCAAAAAGTATGGTAAGCACAAAGATACCGAATGGCTTGAAGAAAAGGAGCTGGATGGCATACTTGCTCAGCTGTTTGATGATTGCAAGATACCTGACAGTGAGCTGCCACGACTTGAACAGACCCTAAAAGAGGCTCATAGCGGCAAGGTGCAATTTAACAAAGAGCAGGTCAAATACCACAATACTGAGATTGCAAAACTACAGAACCGCATTGAAGTAGCGTATGAAGATAAGTGCGACGGTAGTATTACTCAGTCAGAATATGACAATAAGCGGTCTAAGTGGCGTCAGCAGCAAAAGCTCCATGAACGTAAGCTGGCACGGCTATCCCAGGTTGATGAACAGTATTATGTGACCGTTGCTTATCTGTTAGAAATAGCTAGTCGTGGTAGTGAGCTATTTAAGGCTGCTGAACCAAATGAAAAACGAGAGTTAATCGGTTTGCTTGGTCAGAACCTGTTATTGGACGGCAAAATGGTCCAAATAACACTTTACAAACCTTTTGACACTCTCGCTTCATGCCTTGATAGTTCTATATGGCTCCGGAGGCCGGGCTCGAACCGGCAACCCTCTGATTAACAGTCAGATGCTCTACCATTGAGCTACTCCGGAATATCATAGAGAACGAGGTAAATTATATGGGTTTACGTAACAGTAGTCAAACTCAGTCAGTCTATTTCTCGAGATCTTTGAGACGGCTCTTGAAGGCAACCGCGGCTCCATCAAAGCCAAGAACCGACAGAGCACCCGTGAGAACATACAGTTTATCGAGCTCTTTTTGCACAATCTTTGGACTCTTTTCCAAAGCTATGAATTGCGCTTCTATGGCGTCCATTAGCCACTTTTCGTTACCAGCTGTAATTTTTACTTGGGGGGTTGCACTTTTTTCAGACTCTTTTACTACCTCGAGTGACCGGGCGCTGTGATCACGCTTCGTCAGGTGACCGCGCGCAATGAGATTATTGACATGTGCCGCCACGGTTGCGACTGATGTGTAATTGCAACCCCGCATTATCTCCCGATAACTAGGTCCGTAGCCGTGCTCCAGTACAAATTGTTCAATAAACGTAAGGAGTTCTCGTTGCTTTTTGGTGGGGCGAACGCTCATCTTTTTCTTCTCCGTATTTTGCGACGTCCTTTTTTATATGAAGGGTGATGTGCAAAAACCCAGTATTTATACCAAAGAAAGTTCCAGACGGTAAAGAATCCGGCACTTACAAATTGGCCAATGTACGGTGAAATACCTTTTTTTTGAAGCCCTGCAACAATAAGATAATCAATACCAAAGTTGATAAGGGTGATTATGACGTAGCGTGAACCTCGCCGACGATCATATTGAATGCGAGCTTTACCCTTTTTGAAGACCCATCTATCTTCGAGAACATAATTGACGCTAAGCCCGATGATGTTAGCAAGTTGCTTTGCAACGAATAGTGGCCATCCAAAAACAGAATCAAATAGAGCAAATGCAATATAGCCACTCCAAAAAAATGCACCGCCGGCAACAAAATACTCTATCAGTTGGGTTCCTAAACTTTTAGCTCGGTGTGTTGTGTGCTTCATGTTTGTTTTTTGTTTTGTTTAAAGGTTGACTATATAGTACCACCGCCAGCGTTCCCCACCAAATATAGGCGAGGGTTTCATCGGCCCAGGTGTGAAGAAGCAGATTGGCAACTGATAACCCAACTAAACTCGCAAACATCATCAGGGTAAGACTGTCTTTTCTTCTTATATAGAGTTCTCGGGCAACTACGCCAATTATTGCTATCAAGAGACCAGCGCCGATTAGTCCTGTTTCTTGGCCGACCTGCACATAGTAATTTTCTGCTATTTTTGCCCCGTTTTCATGCCTGACTGAGGCAGGTCCGGCACAACCAACCCCACAGCCTAATAGTGGCTCATTTTGTACATCCCTCAATCCTAAATGTAGAGCCTCGATATGACCATTATTTGAACTTACTTCCCCACCCTGCTGAGGATCATCATGCAGCACTACATCTCTGACAAACTGTGAATCACGGTACTGATAGCCCATCACACCAAGCACTACTGCACCAAGCACGCCAACACTGACCAAACCCAGTCGCCACTGTTTGCGCACTGATAGAAATACGTATAGCCCCACAGTAATGGCCGCAGCAATCCAGGCGCTCCGCGAATGACTGGCATATAGAACTAGTAGTGTTGCGAAAATAAGTCCTCCAGCCACTATACGCCTCGGGATGTTCTTTACCTTTCCTACAACTACCTGCCAAGAACTAAGTATTACCGACAGTATGAATACTAGGTAGGCGCCCAATGTATTCGGTCCGCTCAACGTACCGGCGTATCTAATGACATCTTGCTGTTCATCAATTGTGAAGTATGGCGGTATCGTTGTTTGCTTGTTGTAGCCAAACCATGTCAGAAAATCTTTCGGGAGCATAAAAAGCTGGAGTAAACCGAATACGACAACGCCGATACCTGGTATGAGTATTATTTTTAGCAGTTGAGTGCGCGTAATAGGCTTGTAATACAGCACTATCTGAAACAGTACAAAAAAGAGCAAGAAGCGTAGGTTAATCGCCAACCCTTGGGCCATGGCATCGTAGTCCTTAGGGGTGACGAGGACTATGACACTGTGCCAAAATGCGTATAGCGCAATGAGCTTATTAACCAGGCGCGCCCACACAACACCGCGAAGTTTCCTGTCTCTGAAAAAATACCACAGCCCTATAGTCAATAGGAGTGCAAGTAATATTTCTTTCCATGCGCGCCAGAGAAGCAAATTTCCTGCATTTGAGCCAATCCAGGTGGTGAGGAGTGCATGAAACGGCAAGGCAATAATAATACCCATGAGTGAGACTCGCAACAGCCGAATACCCGCAGGTTGTGTTTTCATACACTAATTATACGCGATATATAGCAACACGCGGTTGTTGTACCTTTGTCATCTTAAAGTGATACAATAACGGGTAGTATTCTATGAAGCAAAACTTTTCCTTCATCTATAAAATTGCGCTGATTGCCGGTGACGCATTCGGTTTGATACTTGGTTTTACACTCGCGTATATTTTGCGCGTTTCACTTGACCCACGACCCATCTCCACGCCCGTGAAGGCACTTACCTATATATCGCTGATTATGATTCTTCTCCCTTTGTGGTTAGGTATATTCTACCTACTCGGTTTATATAACAAGCGGGTGTATAGCAAAAGACCAAAAGAGGCCAGTCGACTGCTCGTAGGTGCCCTTTCGGGTGTACTGCTACTTGTGACATTCGATTTCTTCTCACCTGAAGTGCTGTTTCCCGCTAAGCTTGTACCAATCTATGCCGTCCTCTCTTGCTTTATCGTTCTCTGGATTATAAGAACCCTCATGCGCGCCTTGAGGCTTTCGCTTCATCATCACAACTATGGGGTGGTACGAGTTTTGCTTGTCGGAAACAGTGATGCAACGTACTACCTTGCAAAGTACCTCTACAAAAATATTCAATCTGGCTACAAAGTAGTCGGGGTGGTTGCCAATAAAAAATATGTTTTTGAGAAAATGTATGCAAAACAATTTCAGTCACTAAATACCGCAATAAGTTCTTGCAAACCCCATGCCATTATCCAGACAGATAGTACAGATTTAACAAAAGTCTACAACCTCGCAATTGAGAATCATTTAGATTATCAGTTTATCCCCAGCCATGAAGCACTCTTCACCGCCAAACATTCTGTTGAACTTCTCGGTGCCTTCCCGCTTATTAACGTATACACTACACCCCTCATTGGCTGGGGGCAGCTCGTGAAGCGAACCATGGATATTATTCTGAGTTCTCTGGCGCTCATCATAACCTCACCCATCATCGCTCTCATTGGACTTATCACGAAGATAAGTGACCCAAGAAGCAAGGTTCTCTTTAAACAACCCCGATTAAGTCGATTCAAAAAGACGGTGAACATATACAAATTTCGTTCACATAAACGAGCCTACAGCGGACTAAGCCCCGAGGAGGCATTTACTAAGATGGGCAAGCCAGGGCTTATCAAGAAGTACCGGGAAGATGGCGACTTCTTGAAAGATGATCCACGTATCACACGGCTTGGTCATATACTGCGCAGGACCTCTTTAGACGAGCTACCTCAACTTTTCAATGTACTGCGTGGGGATATTAGCTTGGTCGGGCCTCGGGCGTTAGTGCCTTCAGAGCTTGAAAACTATGAGTTCAAAAGCCTTATCCTGAGCGTGAAGTCGGGTCTTACTGGTCTTGCACAAATATCCGGTAGACGAGATATTAGTTTTGAAGAACGACGCAAAATCGATATGTATTACGTCCAAAACTGGAGTGTCCTTCTTGATCTGCAAATTATTATACGAACCATCTTCATGGTCATCAGCGGGCGAGGAGCCCGCTGATGGGGTGTGGGGATTGGTTACTAGTTAATGGGGTTCTAAATGACAAACAGTAAGGTGCAAAATTTCGAAGATTTAGATGCTTGGAAAAAAGCAATCGACTTGGCCGTTGAAATATACCGTATTACAAAATCCTTTCCAAAAGATGAACTTTTCTCCCTAACCAACCAAATGCGCCGGGCAGCAAGTTCAGTCTCCGCCAACATTGCCGAAGGTTGTGGCAGATATAATTATAAAGAGAAGTTACAGTTTTATAGAATATCAAATGGCTCACTACTTGAAGTAAAAAGCTTTTGTTATCTTGGTAACAGACTGGCTTACATAGACGATGCGAGCCTAAAATCGATTCTCGGTGTAATAGTATCGTGTCAAAAACTAACAAGTGCTTTAATAAAAGCCATACGAGTAAACAATGAAGCAAAATAGAATAGCCACCCGAGTAACTAATAACCAATCCCCAATCCCCAGTTCGGCACAGCCGAAGGTGGCGATTGTAGCGGACTGGTTAGTTGGTGGGGGTGCCGAACGAGTGGTGTATGAGCTTCATAGTATGTTTCCTAAGGCGCCGATATATACTGCCCACTGTAACGAGTCTTCTCAGAAGATGTTTAAAAATGCTGAGATTCACGTCAGCTTTATGCAGAAGTTTCCGTTTAGTAAACTTCGTAAGTTCCTGCCAATACTTCGTCAACACTGGTTTGAGAACTTAGACTTAAAGCAGTACGATCTTATTATTTCAAGCTCCGGTGCTGAAGCCAAGGCAGTACGTTCTCGTCCCGATGCGGTGCATATCACCTACTGCCACTCGCCAACGCATTACTACTGGATTCGCTATGATGAATACATGAAGCACCCCGGTTTTGGCATACTTGACCCACTGGCGCAAATTGGACTCAAACTACTCGTAAAACCAAATCGTCGCTGGGATTTCGGAGCGGCTCAGCATGCTAATTACGTGATTGCAAACTCAACCGAAGTACAGAAGCGAATCGAAGAGTTTTATGATCGTGAATCGAAAGTTATTCATCCTCCCGTAGATACAAAGCGATTTCATTCAAAGTCATCATCCGTAGTGCGATCTGGCTTTGTAGTGGTGGGTCGCCAAACACCGTATAAAAAAATCGACCTGGCAGTACGAGCCTGCACTTTGGCTGAGCTCCCACTTACGGTTATAGGAAATGGTCCAGAGCATAAAAAACTACAGAAAATAGCCGGTTCGACCATCACCTTTTTAACCGATGTATCAGACGACAAAATAGCGGCTTACTTCCAGAATGCAGAGGCTTTTATTATGCCCAATGAAGATGATTTTGGTATAACACCTGTTGAGGCAATGAGCGCCGGTACGCCGGTTATTGCATACAAAGCAGGTGGCGCACTCGACTACCTTATTCCCGGCACTACCGGTGAGTTTTTCTCAGAACAAACACCAGAAGCATTAGCACAGGTTCTGAAGAACTTTAAACCTGAAAAATATAATCATCAGAAAATTGCACGCCATGCTGAAAACTTTTCAATTGAAGTGTTTCATAAAAAAATGGCTGATTTTATTCATCATGTAACAAAAAGGAGTGACTAAATGTGCGGAATAGTCGGATATATAGGTAATCAAGCGGCTAGTCCACTACTTTTAGATGGTCTTCGTACGCTTGAATATCGAGGGTATGATTCAGCTGGTGTTGCTCTACTCACTCGTGAGGATAATTCACAGGCTACTATTGAGACTATTAAAAGTGCTGGTCGGATTGGTCAGCTCGAACAACTGCTTAGTGATCGACCAAACAACTCGGAGATGCTCGGTATTGGTCATACCCGCTGGGCAACGCATGGACCAGCCAGCACCACCAATTCTCACCCTCATAGTAGCAGCGATGGCTCTATATCTGTGGTGCATAACGGAATCATTGAAAACTACCAGGTTATAAAGAGCTTCTTACAAAAAGAAGGGTTTGAATTTGTATCTGAAACCGATACCGAAGTAATCCCCCAACTCATTTCCTATCACTTTAAAAAGTCGGGAGATATTGAAAAGGCCTTTGAAGATACCCTTAGTCAACTGGACGGCGCCTACGCCATTGTCATGATCAGCACCCACGCACCTGACACCTTATTTGCCGCTAAGCTCTCTAGTCCCCTGTTAATTGGTTTAAAAGATAAAGAGATTTTCCTCGCATCTGATGCCAGTGCCCTTCCTCAGGGATTCAATAAGTTGATCTATCTAGAAGATTTTGAGATGGCTGTTATTAAAGACGGTGAGCCTCACCTTACAAACTTTAAAGAACATGTAGCTGTAGAAAAAGAGCCCGAGGATTTAACTGAATTCTCGCTACGTGCCAGCAAAGGAGATTTCGCTCACTACATGCTCAAAGAAATTCATGATGCACCAGAAACGATCCGTGGTGCTACCGCAGGGAGAGTGCGCCTGAGCGATAAAACCGTAAAACTTGGTGGTCTTGAGTCGGTACTAAACCAACTTGAACACATCGATCGAATAATAATTGTCGCCTGTGGAACATCGTATTATGCCGGTATGGTGGGTGAATACCTTATTGAAGAAATTGCCGGAATCCCCGTTGAAGTTCAGCTAGCCTCAGAATTCAAATACCGCAACGAGCCACTTTCAAGTAGTACCGCTGTGCTTGCCATTTCGCAATCTGGCGAAACAGCTGATACGATCGCAGCCCTAAAAAAAGTTGAAGATTACGGAATTTTACGTCTTGGTATCGTAAACGCACCCGGCTCAACTATTGCTCGCATGACCGATGCTGGCGTATATTGTCATGCCGGACCCGAACATTCGGTTGCCTCAACCAAAGCCTTTATTGCACAGGTTTCAATTCTAAATCTCATTGCTCTGCACCTTGCAGACTCATCAACACCCTTATACATGCCGCTACTGGAAGAACTCTCTCACCTTGATGAAAAAGCACAGGCTATACTTGACCAAGCTGAGACAATTCAAACGATTGCGAAGAAATATGCGGGCATTCAAGACATCCTTTACATTGGTCGAGGCTACGGCTACCCGTCGGCTGTTGAGGGAGCACTTAAGCTAAAAGAGGTGTCGTACATTCATGCTGAAGGCTATGCAGCAGGTGAAATGAAGCACGGACCTCTTGCTATGATTGATGAGAACTTTCCTACCTTTGCTATTGCCACAGACGACGGACACTTAGAAAAAACTATTTCCAACATCGAAGAAATACATGCCCGAAAAGGACCCGTCATTGCCCTCATCGACTCAGTAAATGAGAACCTTGAAAATCTCGTGCGAGATATTATTGTTGTCCCAAAGACACTCCCTCAAACCCAGCCAATTCTTAATGCCATTGCCTTGCAGTTGTTCGCGTATTACGTCGCGCTAGAAAAAGGTTTCGATATCGATCAACCCAGAAACCTCGCAAAGTCTGTCACTGTCGAATAATAGCAGCTCTAAAAACAAAGTCTAATCCTTTTATTATAAATATGCAGTATCATTATTATAAGAATATTAACGAGGAAATTATAATACATGAATCAAACACCACTTTCGGCTATTTTTAAGGCCTACGATGTGCGCGGTAAAGTTGGAACTGAACTTTCAAGCGAAGTAGCTAAAAATATTGGCCGAGCGTTGGCAGACTACCTGCCTACCGAAGGGGTGGTGGCTGTAGGTAGAGATATGCGACCCGATAGCATGGAGCTTTGTCAAAATGTTATTGCCGGGCTCACTCAACAAGGAAGAGACGTCATTGATCTTGGTATGATAACCAGTGACATGAGTTATTTTGCGGTAGGCAAATACAATCTTGCTGGTGCGGCTATGGTTACCGCCAGTCACAACCCTGGTGAATACAACGGTATTAAACTTTACTGCGACCAAGTAATTGCCGTCGGGCTTGATAGTGGTCTCGACATTATTCGTGATGCAGTCTTGAAAGATAGCTTTATCAAGTCTTCAAAAAAAGGCAACGTTTCAAAGAAGGATATAACAAAAGACTGGATCTCGCATGCCCTGTCTTTTCTTGGTGGTACTCGTCTCAATTACAAAATAGCTATCGATGCCGGGAATGGGATGGCCGGCAAAATACTTCCTGTGCTAGAATCTGAATTACCTCTAAGTATTACTCCACTTTTTTGGGAACTTGACGGAACTTTTCCTAATCACGAGGCTAACCCACAAAAACCCGAGAACCTTAAAGACTTGATTGATGTCGTCTTAAAAGAAAAACTAGATTTTGGCGTAGCTTTTGATGGAGATGGAGACCGGGCGGGATTTGTTGATGACAAAGGTCGGGTAGTTGCGGGTACCGATCTTATTACAATCGTCGCCAAGCTTTACCTGGATAAGTTTCCGGGCAGCGAGATTGTTCATGAGGTTCGCACCTCACGAGCAACCCGAGAACATATTGAAAATTGGGGTGGCACACCGTATCGCACCAAAGCGGGGCGAGTGAGTATCGGAACTATTATGCGTGAGCGAAAAGCACCGTTTGGTGGCGAAACAACTGGTCACCTGTTTTTTAAAGAAAACTACTATGCAGACAGTGGTCTTATTGCTGCACTTATGGTCATGAAGGCACTAGCTGAATCAGGTAAGAAACTTAGTGAGCTCGTTGATGAATACCATATCTACACGACAACTCCAGAGATTAATTTTGAGGTAAACGATAAAGATTCTGCCATTAAATCTGTCCGTGAGATGTTCTTGGAAGCAAAAGAAGATTGGCTTGATGGTTTGAGCCTAGAATTTGCAAATGGCAGCTGGCTTAACCTGCGAGCTAGTAACACTGAACCGCTTCTGCGACTCAACGCCGAAGCTCCTACCGAACAAGAGCTATATACGTTAATAAAAAAGGTTACATCTGTTTTAGAATCCTGATAATTGGTATACTAGGTAGCATATGAAGTTACTCGTAACTGGCGGAGCAGGATTCATCGGATCAAACTTTGTTCATTATGTTTTAAAGAATAGACCTGATTACACAATTACAGTTCTAGATAAGTTAACCTATGCGGGCAATAAAGATAACCTGGTGGAGGCTGATACTACGCGTTGCGAATTGGTTGTCGGAGATATTTGTGACGAAGTTTTGGTGGATAAGTTAGTGAGTGAAGCTGATGCAATTGTGCACTTTGCGGCTGAATCTCATAACGACAATTCCCTACACAGTCCTCGCCCGTTTTTAGATACAAATATTATTGGCACCTACACACTTATTGAGGCTGCTCGAAAACACGAAACTCGCTATCACCACATATCAACTGATGAGGTGTATGGCGATCTTGAGCTTGACGATCCTAAAAAATTTACAGAAAGCACTCCCTACAATCCTTCGAGCCCGTATTCCAGCACTAAGGCAGGTTCTGATCTTTTAGTTCGGGCCTGGGTTCGTTCATTTGGTGTTCAAGCTACCATTTCAAACTGCTCAAATAATTATGGACCGTACCAACATGTAGAAAAGTTTATTCCTCGCCAAGTGACCGAAATTTTAGAAGGTAGAAAGCCAAAACTCTACGGTGCTGGAGAAAACGTTCGTGACTGGATTCATACAGAAGATCACTCATCTGCCGTTCTTACAATTTTAGAAAAAGGTGTTATTGGTGAAACATACTTAGTTGGAGCTGATGGAGAGAAAGATAATAAAACAGTTGTTGAGCTAATACTCAAACTTATGGGAAAAGATTCAAAAGATTATGACCACGTAAATGACAGGCCTGGTCATGATATGCGTTACGCTATCGACAGCACCAAGCTTCGCACCGAGCTAGGTTGGAGCCCTGAATTTACTGATTTTGAGACGGGACTGAAAAGCACTATCGAGTGGTACAAAACTCACGAAAGTTGGTGGAAGCCACAAAAGAATGTAACCGAAGAAAAATACAAGGAGCTTGGAAGATGAAGCCACTAACCGTGACTGAAACAAAAATAAAAGGTTTGTATGAGGTTCAATTTAAAGTAATTGAAGAACCGCGCGGATCGGTTATGGAATTTTACCGTCAATCAGAGTTTGAAGCTGCTGGACTCCCATCACTTGGCGATAGGCCACAGGTTAACGCACCTCTTTCCATAAAAGGCGCTGTTCGGGGTATTCATGCTGAATACGCCCATAAACTTGTTTCGGTTGCTTCAGGCACGGTATACGCGGTCATTGTTGATCTCCGAGCAGAATCAGAAACTTTCGGCGAGTGGCTTGGCTTCACGCTTGAACGTGGTCGCGGACTTTTTGTTTCAAAAGGCCTTGGCAATTCATTTCAGTCTACCAGCGACGAGCCTTCTGTTTACCTTTATTACTTCGAGGAAGAGTGGCGTCCAGATATGCCCGGCATCGCCTGTAACCCACTTGATCCACAGCTGAATATTACCTGGCCAATCAAAGATGGTGAAGGTATGATTATTTCTGAAAAAGATCGCGCGAATCCAAGCCTGGAGACAATTAAACAGGATTACGCTGCTGCACATGAACAAAAGAACGAGACTTACAATGGATAGTTCGAAGTTCTTTATTGTTGGGGCCAACGGGCAACTTGGTACGGCACTGCGCCAGAAATATCCAGACGCAAAGTATGCAGATATTGATGAGCTAAATATAACCGATCGATCTTCTGTCGAGGCATTTGACTGGACCGGAATTGAAGTCATTCTTAATGCCGCCGCCTACACCAATGTAGATGGTGCCGAAACTCAGGAAGGGCGAGTTACAGCCTGGAAGGTGAACGCTACCGCTGTAGGGTATTTGGCAGAAGTTGCACGAACCTACGACATCACCCTGGTACACATTTCTACCGATTATGTGTTTGATGGTACAAAAAACATCCACACTGAAACCGAGGATTTCTCGCCTCTTAGCGTCTACGGCGCAAGTAAAGCTGCCGGCGACCTCTTGGTAGGGTCGTTGCCCAAGCACTTCATACTACGAACGAGTTGGGTAATTGGCGAAGGCAAAAACTTTGTTCGAACCATGCTAGGTTTAGCAGAAAAAGGTATCTCGCCAACAGTGGTTGCAGATCAAATTGGCCGGCTTACCTTTACGTCCGAACTTGTCAGAGCCATTGATCACTTGCTTTTTACAAACGCAGCATTCGGAACATACAATGTAAGCAATAGCGGTGAATCAGCCAGTTGGGCACAGATTACCCGTGCTATTTTTGAATATGCAGGAAAGTCAGATTTAACCGTGACCGATACAACTACGGCCACATACTACGAAGGCAAGGAAGATATAGCCCCAAGACCACTACAAAGCACTCTCGATCTTTCGAAAATTGAAAGTACCGGCTTTGAAACAACCGACTGGCAGCACGACCTAAAAAGTTATATTCAAAAGGAGCTTGAATCATGAAAGGTATTATTTTAGCAGGGGGTTCCGGAACGCGACTCTACCCCATTACCAAGGGTATCTCTAAGCAGTTGATGCCGATTTATGACAAGCCAATGGTATATTATCCGCTATCGACACTTATGATGGCTGGTATTAAAGATATACTAGTTATTACCACACCCGATGATGCAGAAAGTTTCCAGCGCCTACTAGGCGATGGATCGGAACTTGGTATTACTCTCAGCTATGCATCTCAGCCAAGCCCTGACGGCTTAGCCCAGGCGTTTATTATTGGCGAGGAATTTATTGGTGAAGATAGTGTTGCGCTGGTACTTGGAGATAATATCTTTCATGGATACGGTTTCGGTCAGAGTCTCAAGGAATGTGTAAATCCTGATGGCGGTGTCGTGTTTGCCTACCAGGTTTCAGACCCTGAACGCTATGGAGTAGTAGACTTTGACGAGAATATGCACGCTGTTTCAGTTGAAGAAAAACCAGAAAACCCTAAGTCTAATTACGCTGTAGTTGGATTATATTTTTATGACAATAGCGTAATTGAAATCGCAAAAAATATTACACCAAGCGAACGTGGTGAACTTGAAATAACCTCAATTAACGAAGAGTACCTCAACCAAGGAAAGCTCAAGGTACAGGTCATGGACAGAGGCACTGCCTGGCTTGATACTGGTACTTTTAGCTCTATGAATGATGCCAGTGAGTATATCCGCGTTATAGAAAAACGCACGGGACTAAAAATTGGTTGTATTGAAGAAATTGCCTGGCGCAATGACTGGATATCGAGTGAGCAGCTAGCACAACTTGCTCAACCGCTCACTAAAAGTGGGTATGGCAGGTATTTATCTCGACTTCTTGAAACTTAGTGAGGGATGAATATCTTTAGGACATTTTGAGCTTGTTGATTTAGTCGTAAAACAGTATTGTTTTGCCAATACCACAGACTGTCTGATCTAATAATCCACCCGGATACACCGGCCCCCCATGAGTAAAGTAGGATTACAGCTACCGCTACATACATTTTTGTATTGCGCGACACCTTAACCTGTTTTAATGCTGTTACGAATACTAGAAATATGGGCAGTAGAAGCGGGTAGGTATATCGAGCTTGAATAGCATAGGCTGACCCTACTTTTAAATAGCTGGCATAGTTGAATAGCCACAATATACCCAAATATATACCTGAGACAATTATTGTCACCCTTATTAATGTGTCTCTCCAAAGTATCTTCCTATAGACAACTATCAATGCGCCACCAATCACTACCATGATATACGCAACGGTGATGGGGATAGGCATAATCGGCCTCAGAACTATCGGCCCAAAAGGCTCAAGCGGTGAAACGACGACGGTTGGGGTGTGACTAAAAATAGCATAATATCCACGCATCATCTTGGTAACCCAGTGTTGGCTATAGCTTACAATATTCCCGAACTCTTTTTCTTTGGTTTGTTCATACCTAATTTTCGCCTGATTGTTACGATACCAGGGCATAAATTTACTACAAACACTCTCAGTTTGTACAAGCTCACAATTTGGATCAGGCTCTCTATACCTGATCATATTAGTCCCAATGCGTTCAGTAAACAAACTACATGCTGCAATAAGAAGCATCACAAGACCTAATTTCATCCATAAAGAGTACTTTGAAAAATCTTTATATATGTAGTTTATTGATTTTTTAAGAGGTCCACTTTTCCGAACAAAAGTAAACAGCACTACGGTAAACAGAATTCCGGAAATGATAAAAAATGTGTACTTAACTAAAATCGTTAATAGCCCAACAGAAACAAACAAAATCCAATGCTTCGCGCTCAGTCTCTTTTCGTGCATTAGTTGATATGCGAGAAAGAAGCTTACTGCCGCCCCCAGCAACATGAGGTTGTCGTAGTTCACGTGCGCCGCCAGGAACGGAACTATAGGCGTAAAAACAAAGAGCAATGCCACTACGTTTATTAGCCGTCGGGGTACTCCAACGCTCATAAATAACTTTCTGAACACAATAATTGCAGCTACAACAAAAGCAATATTAATCAGACGCATTAAGACAACGAGTACTGTTTCACTATCGATGAATACGTCGAATAACCTATAGGGGAAGCTCATTAGGTAATGGTAAAGGTATGATGGCATGCGCGTAATGTCGCCATAGACACTAGCTTCAGCGGGTTGCATAGAGATAAACGGCGACCACTGCTGTGAATATATTTTGATAATTCCCGAGTGGTAATATTCATCAAATGGTAGCGGATAAATTGCAGAGATAGCGAGCCAGATTGATTGAATAATGAGTATACCAACTGATGCAATAAAAAATGTGGTGGACTCCAGCCATTTGTATATATTCTTCATATTCTATTATTCTATTTGTAAGTTCTCTTTATTTCTGGTTTTTGCGGTGGCTGCCCACATAGCTAGCATTATGAAAAATAATACCCCCCGATCGACAAGGGCGATACTTAAAACTTCAGGACCGCTTAGTCCTAGGACGGTCGCTGAAAATACATATACTGCCTCTTTTATTCCAATATTTGCTGGGGTGATGTTAATAACAAAGCTAAGTGAGCCAATTGCACTCATCAAAACGACTTCGGGTAAAGTAATGCCTATCCCTAATGATAGGGCAATTACTTTAGTGATGAAACAACTAGTTGCAAAACTAAGTGCTGTGACAAAAATTAACTTAAGTAGTAATCTGGTATCTTTTTTGATTATATCCCATCCATTTGCTACTTGATTGAGTAAGCCAACGAGTTTTCTTAACTTTATAATTTTTATCTTTTCGAGGGTCTGTTTTGATAGAGGTTTAAGCATCATTGTTACCAGTGAGGTGACGAGTATTACGCCGAAAACTAAAGCTAACACAGTGAACTGAGGGCTTCTTTCTTGAAATAAACTTGCGAGTGCCAGTAGGCCGAAAAAGCTAGTACAGAAGAAGACAATTACGTAATTACCTGAGAGCGTTGAGATGTAATCGGTATACGAAAGATTATGTTTCTTTTTCAGGTATATTGCCCTAAAACCAAGACCTCCACCAGCTGGCGCAAAAAAGTTACCAATTGATGATAGAACCGAAACGTATGTACTTTCCTTTAATGGAAGGATTTTATTAAATGGTTGGACAATTAATTTTAAGAATATGCTGTTGTATAGCATTAAGGCTACATCAGCTACTGCGACAAGTATAAGGAATGGTATTTTAATATCCAGTATTGGTTTGAAAGATTCCAAGTTAGCAATAAAATACCAAACAAACAGAATCAACACCGCCAAAGTTAGAAACTTTTTGGAGTTACTTTTTATATAGTTCATACAACACCTCTCTTGGCGCCGACATAGAGGTCTTTGATTTTTTTATTTCTTTGTTGAATTGAGAGTATCCCCTCATTCGTAAACTTATCTTGAGTGTTGGCCGACAGTCTACCGCGCACAGGGCGATTATTGAGAATATATTCGAGTTTTTTGTATATTTCAGAAGACATTTCTTCATCTAGATCAGGGCTATCGACTTTTTGAGTTTGTGAACGGGTAGGTAATGGATTGACATCAAGTAGTCCTTTATATGGAATCAGTAGGCCGTCTTTTTCATTTGTAATAATCTCTGGAACGGCATACTGTGTCGTAGATATAACAGGCGTAGCTGATGCGAGTGCATCAACAAAGACCATCCCAAAAGTATCGAGCTTAGTTGGCATAATAAAAAAATCTGTTGGCTTAAAGAAGTATCTAATTATGTCTTCTTTTGAGTAGTTTGGCTTAAATAGATAGGTGTTCGTAAGATTGTACTTATTCAGAAGCTGTTGAGCATCTTTTGAAACTAAATATAGCTGAACTGCATCTACACCAAACTTTGAGTTTATTTTTTTTAGCGCCCGTAGTGTTTCATCTAGCCCTTTTCGATACACATCATTTCCTACGAAGAGCAGTTTTAGTGACTTACTTTTTTTGATGTGGGTATGATCTGGTTTTAAGTCAGCAATTTTTTGTATATCCATCGCAGGATATATTACTGTGACCTTATTTTCTATTTTTGCGTAGTCTGCGCTGTATATTTTGCGGAGTGTGGTCCTGGCGGCGTTACTCATACATATAATTCCCTTGCAATTCGAATGAGATAGAAAAGGCAATACCTTATCATTCATATACTCCGAATCACTAGTGAAGTTTGCGAGGCCGAGCGGGTGTTCAAACTCAACTATATACGGCTTTTCAGGGATTTTTTCGGCAATAATGTTAATGAAATGAAGGATGTCCGACTCGTCACTGTTTTCCTTTTTATTTACAAAAAATATGTTTTGAAATGTTTTAATGAACCATCCAACAATAACGTTATCTCCAAATTTACGATATATTTTAATAAGAGAACCTACATGCTTCATTGGTTTTGGAACAATAAATTCAATGTCTGATGGAGGGCTGGAGATCAACGACTCATGAATTTTGTGAAGTGGTTTATAGTTGCGATAAACCAGACGTACTTTTATAGCTGACTTATCTCTCATGGATTATACTCCCAAACACCTGTTCGTATTGCTTGCTTATAGTGCCCCAGCCAAACTTTTTTGTGGTGAATATTTTCCCTTTGGTGCCTAGTTCATTTCTATAAGATTTGTTTGTACAAAGTCCCACCAAACTACTAACAAAGCCGTGCTCGTCTTTAGGGTGAACTAAAATACCATTTTGGTTATGTGTAATTGTCGACGATATTCCCTCAAGATCACTGGCAACTACTGGTCTATTTGACATTGTAGCCTCGAGCATTACTAGGCCCTGACCCTCCATGTCTCCACGGACAGGAATGTTTGGCATAATAAAAATATCGGATGCTATATAGAGCTTTTGCTTAGTTGCGTCAGTTACTCGTCCAATAATGGTTACATATTCTTCTAATTTATTCTCTTTAACAAGCAATTCAATGCGCTTCCTGTAGGGTCCGTCTCCTGCAATTAAATAGTGTATATTCTTGTATTTTTTTAGTAGCTTTGGTAAAACTTTTTTGATAAACCAATGAATACCTTTTCTCTCAACAATTCTTCCAAGTGACAATAAAACAACTTTTCCGGAAATACTTATATTCAATTCACCTTCTATCTCTTGAGTAGCCTGTACCTGACTCATTGCAAGTGTATTCTCCTCCACCCCATATGGTATTACTGCAGTTCGACACGACTCAACGCCTCTTTTCATAGCTTCTAATTTAGTCTCTTCGCTAATGCAAATGACAAAGTTCATTTTTTTAACAAAACTAACGAAGAATTTTTGATAAATCCAGTTCTCGTAGGTAAGATCAAGCCCAGCAGCGGTTACGATAACTGGGCGATTGAATAATACTTTTAGCACATACCCCAGCGGCGCCAACAAACAATCTTGTATATATATAATGTCACGGCGACTTACAATCATCGCCAAGCAGGCTCTTATAAAGTGACTCGGAAGAACGAATGGAAGATATTTATTTGAACCGCCCCATTTTATAAGCTTTACATTATTACGCTTGCTAAGGCTCTCGTTAAGTTGGTATGCAGCGTTCTCAAGACCACCAATGGTGGGAGGGTACTTACGCGTGATGAATAATATTTTCATTTAATAAATTTAGATTTTTTAACTTCTTCGAGTATTTTCTCTTGGTTATTAAGCATTCTACTAAGCATATCGGCCACAAGTCCAAGCGACCAGATAATTATTGCGAGCGTGATGAAATACATCCCAGCAAAGCCTAGGAACTTGAAAGGACTAAAGCTATCGGTAACCAGCCAGTGACCAATAAATATAACTGCTGAGATAAAACCAAGTATAAACGGGATGAGTCCCAGCCAGCCAAAGAATCTAAGTGGTGCAAAATCTCGATATGATCGAAGTATATTCAAGGCACTAATAGCTACGTAACTAAATATGCTGGTAACTACTCGAGATTTTCTACCTGGGTAGTACTTAACTTCAGTGGGTAATGTTGTAATGCGCAGTCGTTTCATGGCAAGCACCTGAAATGATTCCTGGGTATATGTTTTAGTTCCATTTATATTCAGTGCAATGAGTGCTTTTTGGTTATATGCTCTAAAGCCACACGTGACATCATTGAATTTCTGTCTACTGAGTTTGCTAACTATCCACGCACCAAGTAAGTTTCCGTAGTACTTCCCTGCTGGCATATTTTTGGGTCGGTGCTTCTTGCCATTTTTATCAGTAAATCTATCGGCTGCTACAAAATCTGCATCATCACTTACAATTGGCGCAATCATCTCTGGAATGTCGGCTGGATTAAACTGCAGGTCACCATCAATATTTACGAGGATATCTGCCTTCATATTAAGCGCGGTTTCTACCGCCTCCTTAAAACGAAGTGCAAGTTTTTTGTTTGCACCATCACTAATTACCCTAGCCCCTGCTTTCTGTGCTTTCTCTACTGTTCTATCAGTACTTCCATCATCTATAACGACAGCTGCAATTGAATCTACACCATCAATCTTCTTCGGTACACCATTAATTACATCTGCAATTGTCTTTTCTTCATTCATACATATCGAAACAACAACAAGCTTCATATATTTGTAACTCCTTAGGTTGTTTCTATTTTATCAGTTTAAGAGGGTATAATATAGCAATGCATGAAGTAAGTACTAAAAAAGTTGCCGTAATTGGTCTTGGTTATGTGGGACTTCCACTTGCACTTCTAGCTGAGCAAAAAGGTTTTGATGTTATTGGTATCGAGGTGAGTACTAAAAAGCTAGGGCTTCTAAGACGACGCAAGCCAATTATTGACGATGAAACTGCAAATAAGCAGCTCAGCAAAACAGCTATTACATTTACCGATGATTTTAAATTGCTTGCAGATCGTGACATCGTCGTCGTCTGTGTGCCCACGCCAGTTGATGAGCAAAAAAACCCAAACTTGAGGCCCGTGCGCGGAGCGGTGAGTTCGGCTGTAAAGCACATGAAGAAAGGCTCTCTTCTTGTTGTCGAATCTACTATCAACCCTGGTGTATGTGATGAAGTGGTAGCGCCACTTATAGAAGCCGAGAGCGACCATATTGTTGGCAAAACCATCTATCTAGCGCACTGCCCAGAACGAATCAATCCGGGCGACCCCAAATGGCATGTTGGCAATATCAACCGTGTACTTGGTGCTGATAGCAATGAAGGTCTAGAAATCGCGTACGATTTTTATAGCAATCTGGTTAACGCAAAGGTTAAAAAAATGGGCAGTTTGAAAGAAGCTGAGGCGGTAAAGGTGGTTGAAAACTCGTTTCGTGATGTGAATATCGCCTTCGTCAATGAGCTTGCTATGTCGTTTAATAAACTTGGTATTAACGTAAATAACGTCATAGATGGCGCTGCAACCAAGCCATTCGCATTTATGGCCCACTACCCTGGCATTGGCGTTGGTGGCCACTGTATACCCGTCGACCCCTACTATTTAATTGAATATGCACGCAGCAATGGGTTCGACCATAAATTCCTCAAACTAGCTCGTTCCATCAATGAGACTATGCCAGTGTACTCAGTAGACCTGTTGGAACAAGCACTGATTGAAAAAACCACCAAAACATTGAAGGGTGCTGAAGTCGCTGTACTAGGTCTTTCATACAAAGCTAACGTCGGCGATGATCGCGAAAGCCCCGCCTATGCTGTCGTTAAAACTCTTCAGGAGCGAGGTGCAAAAGTAACTGCGCATGACCCACATATCTTACATAAGTCTGACGTTAAAACTTTAGATGAAGCACTCAGCAATAAAGATGCGGTAGTGCTGGTTACCTCGCATAATGAGTTTAAATCAATCAAACCAACTGACTTAAAAGATATATCCGTTTTCTTAGATGGTAGAAACGCCCTCATCTCTTTGGCGAAAGAAATCCAAGCAAACGGTACACACTACATCGGTCTCGGGAATTAACTTTTTTGTGCGGTGGAAAAGTATTCAATCGTCTTCTTCAAGCCTTCGTCTAGACCGACCTCAGGCGCCCAAGCAAGTTTATCCAATGCTAATGAGATATCGGGCTTTCTTTGTCTAGGATCATCCCGAGGTAAATCACGATAGACTATCTTGCTGGTAGTCTCTGGTATCAAAGCAATGACTCTTTGGGCCAACTCACTGATTGAAAACTCAACTGGGTTACCCAAATTTACCGGCCCAATAAAGTTCTCTTCGTTTTCCATCATTAGTATCATTCCTCTTACTAAATCATCCACATATTGGAAACTTCTAGTTTGCGAGCCATCTCCATATATAGTTATATCTTCGTTATTAAGCGCCTGAACAATAAAGTTCGATACTACCCGGCCATCATCAGCTCGCATGTTTGGCCCATAGGTGTTAAATATCCTAATTACGCGAGTATCTGTTTTATATTGACGGTTGTAATCAAAAAATAGGGTCTCAGCACAGCGCTTGCCTTCGTCATAACAAGACCTTATACCAATAGGATTGACCTTACCCCAGTAGTTTTCGGGCTGAGGGTGAACATCAGGATCTCCATAAACCTCGCTTGTAGAAGCTTGTAGAATTCTAGCACTATTTTTTTTTGCAAGCTCTAGCATATTCAGCGCCCCCATAATACTAGTTTTCATAGTCTGCAGTGGATCCTTTTGATAGTGTGGCGGAGAAGCTGGACACGCCAGGTTATAAATTCTATCTATTGGACCTTCTATTGAAATTTTATCAATTATGTCCTGCTCGATAAGTTCGAAATCATGAAGACCGTGTAACGCATCGATATTCTGCCTTCTGCCGGTATAGAAGTTGTCGAGACATATGACACGACCGCCTTCATCTAAAAGCTTTTTACACAAATGTGAACCAATGAACCCAGCCCCACCTGTTACTAACGAAGTTTTCATTTTTGTGACTTTCTATAATTTAAGGTTGTCTAACACAGGTTTCATAATAGCAAACTGTGTTGGTTGTTGATAAATATACTACGCTAATCTTGAAATATAAGCTTAATCGGTATATAATAGCGAGGTTATATGATAAAACAAAAACTATGAATCAAATTGTACATAAAAATACCAATAAAAAACGAAATATAATACTGGCAGGAGCCTCTATTGCGATTCTCGTTGGCGCCAGCTTAGCTGTTGCGTATGTAGGTAGCGTTGGTCCTTTTTCAGAGAGTGAAACAGTGTCAGACTCAACCATAGACTATGAAGAGCCGACCGATGAGCAAAAGACAGCTGGTGAAGCCACAAAAGAGGAGACTGTAAAAAACGAAGAGGCCTCGAAGCCCAGTTCATCAAGCGCTGGATCTTCAACCCCAACAACCCAAGCCAACAATACGGTTGGGGTTGAGTTTACCTCTGGTCCAGAAGTAGCTGATGGAACGCTCTATGTCGGCACAGTTGTCCAAGAAGTAAACTCCACAGGAGTATGTACCCTCACGCTCAGCAAGTCAGGTAAAACGAGTGTCGTAAAAACCGCCAAGACACAGGTTTCTGGTAGCGTCGCAACCTGCCAAGGCTTCACTATTGATGTTAGTAAACTTGCAAAAGGATCATGGAACGTGCAGTTGAGCTATAAAAGCAATAAATCTCAAGGCAAGACTTCGGAGAGTATAACAATATGAAATTTACGCTTAATGGAAATCACGCCCGCATAAAACCCTTTATACTACCACTAGCAATAGTCGGATTATTCGCGCTCCTCTTTTCACAGACAGCACAAGCTGGAGCAGTAACAGGTTTTGATGCGGGTCGGATAATGGACGACGCTATTTTTACAAATGAAAACTCAATGAGTGTTTCTCAGATTCAAAACTTCCTTAATTCTAAAGTGCCTAATTGCGACACAAACGGAACGCAAACTTCAGAATACGGCGGTGGAACACGGGCACAGTACGGTAGATCGCGCGGATATCCACCACCATACACTTGCTTAAAAAATTATTCGCAGGGTGGAAAATCCGCGGCCAGGATTATTTACGATGCCGCAAAAGCAAACGATGTTAATCCGCAGGTACTCATCGTACTGCTCCAAAAAGAACAGGGTCTAGTAACAGACACCTGGCCGTGGAGTATTCAATACCGCTCTGCTACTGGCTACGGATGCCCTGATACAGCAGCCTGCGATAGTGACTACTACGGCTTCACCAATCAAGTAAACAGAGCTGCAGACATGTTCCAGGCAATTATGACCCAGAGGAATGGTTGGTATACTCCTTACCGCGTTGGAAGTAACCGCATATATTGGCACCCCGACACATCACGCTGCGGGTCTTCTACTGTAAACATTCTAAACCGAGCTACTGTAGCACTGTATAGCTACACACCTTATCGACCTAACCAATCTGCCTTGAATGCAGGGTATGGCACGGGTAATAGCTGTAGCTCATACGGCAACCGCAATTTCTACCAATACTTCAAAGATTGGTTCGGTCCCCCTAACGTTGACCGTTCAAAAGATAGAGTGCTTTCTGGAGACTGGAATGGTGACGGAGAAACCGATACGGGTGTTCGACGTAGCAACGTTTTCTATCTAGATTATGACAATGACGGCACAGTCGATCGTGAGTTTAGTTTTGGGAAATCTAGTGACTTTCCGCTAGTAGGAGACTGGAATGGTGACGGAACAGATACGATAGGTGTTCGACGCGAACCAAATATTTTTTACTTAAATAATGGGTTTGATGGCACACCCGAGGTTAGTTTTAAGTATGGTAGCTCAGGCTACTTCCCTTTAGCGGGAGACTGGAATGGTGACGGAACAGATACGATAGGTGTTCGACGTGGTGATAAAACTTTCTTGTTGAATAATAGTAATGACGGCAGTGCAGACATTAGGTTTGATTATGGTAGCTCAGGCTACTTCCCTTTAGCGGGAGACTGGAATGGTGACGGAACAGATACGATAGGTGTTCGACGTGGTGATAAAACTTTCTTGTTGAATAATAGTAATGACGGCAGTGCAGACATTAGGTTTGATTATGGTAGCTCAGGCTACTTCCCTTTAGCGGGAGACTGGAATGGAAACAATACAGACACAATTGGCGTGAAACGAGGGGGTGAAACATTCCTTCTAAATAATGGCCATGACAGCACTTCAGACATGCAGTTTAAATACTTATATTAAATACTTTACTCGTGTTAAGTGTTAGAATTTTAGAATGCCTTTTCATAATATGAGTCTAAAAAGTGTTATACCCAAGAGGGAAGAATATGTAAGGAGTTTAAAGGGTCTATCCACAACACCGTGTGACATTATCGGGCTAGTTCTAATAGTGGTTGCCATGGTAACAAAAAACCCTTTAGTAACCATATTTCTTTTCTTACTTTATCCTAGCGTCATCTTAATCCCTTTAACTGTTAGAAACTTTCTTATTACTCTTCCACTAGTAATCGGGCTCAACGTCTCCTTACTCACAACAGTGGTAATACTAGTAAATGCATTTTTTAAACTTAGTATTTCATTATCATCAGTCACTAATATCTTGCTACTTCTCATGACAGCGTGTTTAGTTGCAAAGTATCTCTTTGGTGTCAAAATTTACGACTTTTTTGCTAATCTCAGAAAGATTGACTATGTGGCCATTTCAATTATTTATATATTCTTCGTACTTGCTCTTTACTCGCGGGTAGCCAGTGTATTCGACGCCCCAGTACCCTTAGTGAGTGATCCAGAGGCTCATGCATTCTGGGCTCGTCGAATAGTGTCAGAGAGATCAATCAATTACTTCTACTCTCCGGGATTACATTTATGGAGTGCCTTTTCTTCACAGCTATCTGGCTTAGATGTGGCGAAGTCAGTAAATATCATCACTAATCTATTGAGTGCGGCTGGCGTGTTGTATTGGGGACTTACGAGTTATGTGGTATCAAAAAAACGATTATTCTCGGTGGTAGTGGCCTTCTTCTTGCTTGTTTCACCTATACCCACAAACCTGTACTACATTGCTGGGAAAAATTCCCTCATTACTGCTCTCACACTTTTTTCTGGCTTAATTATAGCTACTGCATGGTATGCCGAGAAACCTCAACTTAAGCGTGCGAGCATACTGCTTCTTTCTCTGCTTTCAGTTGGACTGGTCCACTACCCCGTTTACATTTTTGCGATATGCTTCAGCTCTTTGTTTATACTTATCTACTCCCCTAAAAATGCTGGGAACAAGACATTTCTTCTGCGTAGTGTCTACTACTTAAGGTCGATAGTTCCAATTTTTATATCACTGCTTCTGATTGGTGCAACTGCATATATCACCAAGACGAGAGAGGTGCCAATTATTTCTTTTCAAGATCACGCTTCAGCGCGCGTATTTCACGAGTCATTTTCAACTCATCAACCTTCATATGTTTCTGAATATTCAGCCCCTACTACAAAAAAAGATGCTGTTGATTTAAGAAACCCCTTGAAACA
The DNA here is from genome assembly GCA_964541305.1 of uncultured Candidatus Saccharibacteria bacterium. Classification (GTDB taxonomy): domain Bacteria; phylum Patescibacteriota; class Saccharimonadia; order Saccharimonadales; family UBA7683; genus CAZIPE01. The sequence continues at coordinate 24,983 of CAZIPE010000004.1, forward strand.
ACTATCTGGATACCCAAAGGAAATTCTCGCACTTACTAATAAAGTTGGGGGCCATACCGGGTTAGTTATCATCGGCATCGTACTTGTTGCCATTATCTACATAATTACTGCGAGTGGATTCGTAAAACCTCGATATGATACCGAAAGGAGAGCAAAGCAGTTGGCGATAGCCTTACTTTTATGTATACCTCTTGTAGTTCTACCTCTTAAGATATTTTCTTTTTCTTCCTTTGAAATAATACCTGATGCTGGAAGTTTTCTTATTTTCACCTTCGCTTCTTTTAGCGTGGGCTTATTATTTTCTGGGATTGTTCAAAAATATAGAACGCTTTTCTGTTTAGGCCTAATGTTGGTTGCGATAATTTCAAGTCTTTCAGTTTATAGGCTCTACAGCACACGTCAGGAGAAGAGTGTGGTAAATATGTATGATGAGATGGCTTTTGAGTGGATAGACAAGAACGTAGTAGATGGTGTGGGCTTTATCGGAACGGCAAAGCTTAATCCAACTCGCAATCAAGTAGTCTACCCCGTGGACGGTTCATTGTGGTTGCCGGTTATAACAGGCAACCCTATTGCAACTCCTTTTCAAGAAGGTAGTTTCACTGCAATACAGTCACACATCAACTACGAGTACCTAGATGACCTCTCTAACCCTGATTTACAGAAAAACTCGCTTGTTTATTTTTACAAAAACAACTATAAATACATCTACATTGATGGCATTAAACCTTATGAAATATTTAATGTCGATTCTTTGCTTAAATCAAATCTTGTAAGAATAGTTTATCGAAATGATGATATACAGATAGCAGAAATTCTTAAGTAGGGTAGCCTGATTTTACCCAGCAGTCCCTTGTGGTGTTCGTTTTGCTAACTGAAACAATGCAATACTCAATAACACCCCTCCCGCAAAAAATATTACAACGAGTATACTAGGTACTATTGGATATATATGATTTGCAATTGCAGCCTCATTCAACCCCATAATACCACCCTTACCTCTGTGAATTATTGTTGTGACTCCTAGTATTACACTCGCAATCGTTACAAATTGATTTCTTGAAACTTTGAAAGCGAGTAATCCCGCAGATAGAACCAGCGAAATCGGTAAAGTTGCAGGAAGAAGATAGCGATGATAGAATCCACCCGTACCTACTGCCCATTCTATTTGTGTTAAAAATACTCCAATGAATGAGGCTGTTAGTAGCAGCGCAGTACTGGTAGCTTTTTTATCTGCTAATAGTCTTCTCGGGGAAAACTTCTCCATAATTACAAATAATCCAGCTAAGGAAAAAATTGATAGTATGTTTGATATATTTGCACTACTAGAGTACTTGCCATAAAGCAACGACCACAATCCACTGCCAAGCATCACATCTTGTAGAGATTTTGGCTTACGAAGGCTCCCGTAGTCACCGGGCATTGCGCTCATAAAATTGCCCGTTGACTTGTAGTTGCGTAGATAGTAAAACCATCCAATAGATACGGCTACTGAAGCGAGGATTGCCATACATGTAATTAACGATTTTTTTACTAGTTTAATGGTTAGATTCTTATTTTTGAACGGGTTATCGATATATAATCTTAGAAATACAGCAAATATAGAGACACCTATAAAAACAATATACGAGACTTTGGTCGCCATACCCATTGCGCCTAGAATACATAAAGATACTGCATACCTATTGTTGAGGCCATTTTGTAGAATCTTAATACATACTATGAGTGTTAGTGTTGTGAAAAGAATTAATAACACATCAACTGCATAGTTTAAGTTGAGCGAGGTAAAAGTATAAAATGAGCCTGCTATCGCAGGGACTGCTACAGCAAAGGTGTGCTTTCTCTCTCCTCCCAATATCCAACCACCCCACGACAGGGCAAGAAGACACAACACTCCCAGGAATATGTTTAGTGTATGACCAATCATTACTCCTTTTTGCCAATGCCCATTACTAAGTGACGGCCCAACAAAGGGTGCATGTATCAGGTAAAATAGTGGTGGGTTGGATGCAGCTCCTTGATCTCGGTAAATCCCTTTTGAAAGTTCTTTTATCTCAGGCTGCCTAAACCCATCTTTAAATTTTGGTAAGTCGCCATTATAAACTCTGTATACGTAATCAATGTGCCTTGGCGCATCACCACGGCCCAAGAACCAAGGGCTGGTCGTAGATATGATTCCGGCTACTGCCACATACATAAGGATGGTCGAGAATATGCCTAAGAAGACGTATTTAGGAATTTTATTTCCTATAAATTTTACATCTCTCGACATACTTATCGTAAGTTTGTTAATAGTTTTCACTTAACACTATTATATACTAGGTTAAGTAATGAAAAAACAAATGCCTAAGCGCAACACACTAAAGAACCTCCTTTCGTTTATGAAGACTGGAGACTTTATTGAAATTTTAAAAATTCTGCGCAGAAGAGCGCTCAACACAGTTAGGTTTGCTCGGCACCATGCTTTGCGTTTCATTGGATCCGTTTATAACCTTGAACCTTTGAAAGTCGCTCGCCAAAAAAGACAGCTCAATTATGTATTAAGAAATTTTTTTGGTGTTGCTGAGTCTAATAACGAAAGTAAGAAATGTAATATTGCAGTTATTGTACGCGATGGGAATGCGCTTCCCAAAAGCTCAACTTTTATTCGCTTAATTTCCCCTTTGACAACAGGTAGTTTGGGCAAGAAAACATCAGTACATTTATACCCCGAGGATTCACTTGAGGTAGATGCTACTACAAGTGTCTGTATTGTACAAAGAACGGCCTACGACAACAGTGGGGATGCGTTGATGCTTATTAAATACCTCGCGGATTGTAAAATACCCCTCATTATCGACACAGATGATGCTTTTAGTGAAATTGACAAAAAACATCCTGAACACAAAGAACAGCAGGCAAGACTCCAGGCAAAAGAACTGCTGCTACAGCATGCTTCACGGGTGTGGGTATCTACTCCTCAGCTACGTTCAATACTACCTGCTGACATTCAAAAAAAGACGTTGGTGATAGAAAATACTCTAGACGAACGGCTCTGGAAGAAGCAAGGTAAGAAACGAACACGCAAGCAAAGCACCAAACTTCAGCTTCTTTATATGGGCACCGCAACACATGATGGCGACTTCGCTCTTATATTGCCAGCTCTAAAAAACCTTCACGCCAAGTATCCAGGTAGGTTTGAGCTAACAGTTATTGGTGCGGTCAATAATCTTCCTGAATTACCCTGGATAAAACGACTCGTTCAAAAAAGCTCCATGTACCCTTTATTTGTGGAGTGGTTCTTAGAAAGGTCTCATAAATTTGACATTGGGTTATCGCCACTTGTTGACAGTGCGTTTAACAAGGCTAAGTCAGACATTAAATGTCTCGATTATCTTGCCGCAGGGGTGGTTCCTTATGTTTCTAACCTTTTGCCCTACTCTTCCAAGGAGTTAGACGGCCTTGTTGTAAGAATAAATAACTCTCCTACTGAGTGGAAGAATGAGATCGAAAAGGCAATTATTGATATTATCGGCTTCAGAGATAAGAAGAAAACAATAATTCAGAAAGGTCAGGATTATATTTGGTCGAAACGATCTACCGAAAAAGCGTCGAGGCTCATGGAAGCTGAAATTAATAAACTCCTAGGTTCTTAGTCGTTTATATATAGCTGTTTTCTTTATCTTGTTCTTGAGTTTCTGTATATTAGAAATCTCGCCAGTAATTGCACCTTCACGTACGAGTGCCTCACTCATGTAATCTCTTACTTCCTGACGATAATCTGGCCAACGCTCCCATATAATTTTGTTGTTTGCCTCAAGCAGCTTAGCTTTCATTTCAAGTGAGAAGCTACGAGCCTCTTGGTGAAATACATACGCATGATTTGCCAGGGCGCACAGATACCCCGTTTTCATTATGCGCTGACAGAAATCTACCTCTTCGCCATAACCTTTGCCAAAAACCTCATCGAACAGTCCATACTTGTTTATAACTTCACGTCTAATAAGCATACAAAAGCCATGGGCAGTAGGTGTGATACTAAATTCAGACAACTTTGAGTTTATCTTCTTGAAAAGCGTGTATGACTCTTCTGGACCAATGCCTTTTGTTGGTGCAGAAGAAAGAGGGATGGTGCAAATTGTTGCATTATTCGAACGAGGCGAGACCACTCCAATCTTTTTTTCGCTTTTTAGCACGCTTTGCATCTCTTCAAGAAAGCCTTCGGTCACTTTTGCATCGCTATTTAGCAGTAATATATCATTATCAGTTTTATCTAAGTTGTTTACCGCGTTATTGCAGTTCTTTAAAAAGCCATAATTCTTTTTATTACGAAAATACTCGTATCCTTTTTTTGTGCCGATCATACTCTTTATGTTTTTCTCAATTGTATCAGCTTCTGGTCCACAGTCGTTTACTAACATTACTTTATGAAAAGGTGTGTCGACAAAATTTAAAAGTGACTCAATACACTCTTTGAGTGATGGCCAGTCGCCATACACAGGCACAATTATTGTTACATTTTTCTTCATATCTTACTTTCCTGTTACCCGTGATTTTATTGTCCGCGCCTTGTGATAGAAGGATTTTGCATGTTGTCGTGCTTTATTTTTAAGCTTTTTATGTAGTGGGATATCCTTTTCAATGACTACTAACTTATCAATCTGTTTTTGATATCGTGATAATTGTTCTGTCATGTAAATTGGTGGGCCGCTCGGTAGTGGCTCTTTTTGAGCTGCAATTTTCTGGATCTTTAGATAGAGGGAGTCTATATTATCGGGCCCGCTCATTAGTTCCTTTGCTTTAATAACTGAGTTTTTTGCATGTATCTTAATTAAACTTGGTTTTTTTGCATACTGCTCAATCGCTAAGACTAGCTCTTCTACTGAATCAGCTTGAAACAAGAAACCATTCTTCCCTTCATCAATCATTTCGGGGGTAGCACCAGATTTTGCACCTATTACTGGTTTTCCCAGTACAAGATATTCGAATGTAACCCTCCCAAAGCCCTCCATGCGTGATGCCATAACTCCTACGTCTGCATGCTTTACAAATGCCAGTAGATTACTCTGAAAGCCAACCATGTGCACTCTTTCAGAAATGTCATACTCGCCAATCACCTTCTCCACTTGACCCATGAACGGAGGTTCTCCGTTTTTGCCAACCACACAAAGTTCGATGTCGTAACCTTTTTTTGTAAGTCTACCCACCGCCTCTATAGCACTCAGCTGTCCTTTTGATGGCGCCATATTGCCCGCTATTATAAGCTTCAGACTATCTCTGTATTTATATGGTGACTTAACCTTCGTTTTGGATTTTTTTATAATTTCATCGATCTTAAACGGATTATACAAAACTGTAACCTTATCTTTTGGTATGTATTTTATGAGATGACTTTTGAGCGACTTTGATATAGTAACCACTAGTTCTGAGAGATTGCCAACATCAGCCAGTGTCTTTTCCCTACCAATTTCAAACACTCTTCCGTGGTCTAGGTCACCATACTCTCTCACAAACCATACGTGCGGTAATCCTTGAGAATGAGCAGCAAGTGCCGCCCAAGGACACACTATAGAGTTTGTCATGACAATATCAGGTTTTGTTGATTCAATTATTCTTGAGATTTTCTCAATCGCCTTGATATTTATGGTGACATTTCGTAGTATGTCCGCCTCTTTTTTTGGTGGGTTGCCATCTGACCAGAAGGTATAGGGTAGTGAACTATACCTCCAGCCCCGCCTTTTCATTTCACCGGCCAGACCTCTGACAGGCTCTCGTAAAATAAATTCCGGCTTTATGTTGTACTTGGCTGATAGTACATCAAAAACATCTAACATAGACATCTCTGCCCCCCCTAATATATCTCCCGTATGCGATAGCACCATCACCTTCATTTATATCATCCTACTCTTGTTTATTAACTAAGTGAATCATAGACTCTTTTAATTATGGCATAGATATCGGGCTTATTTCTTTATTATGTAGGCCTGGCCATTGAGATTTTGTATGAATAATTTATCTTCATCATCTTTTATTTCATCGATGTAGCGCTTTATACCACCACACGCAGATATCATGCCGTAATCATCAAAAATGACAATGCCCCCTCGACTTACCCTACCCCACACATATTCGAATGATTCTTTTGTAGATAGGTATACATCAACATCTAGGTATACTAATGCTAATTTATCTGCAATCAGCTCCTTGCCAGTCTTATCCGGGAATACACCCTTCAAAATTTTGTAGTTTGAAACTTGTATCTCGTTATTAAGATATTCGCTTACCAATTTATGACTAGTGTCGGCATGCGCCTTATCGCTATAGTGCTCCCAATCTGAAGATTTTACGACACCCGCAAAAGTGTCGGCAAGATAGACTGTTTTTTTAGGTAAAACCTGGGTAAAAATTGATGCTGTACCTCCGCGCCATACACCAACCTCCAGAACGTCTCCGTCTATGGACCGAGCTTCTTGTGCCAAAAGATAAAGAGCATAGCACCTAACTCTATCTACTAGCGTATTTTTCCTGGCTTTGTTATAAAGTTTTGTAAATTCGGGATCAGTTAACCACGGCGAATCATAGGGATAGCTGTGTAATGGCATATCATCATACCTTATAAGTGCATATCCTTTTTGTTTGTATAATTCTCTTAATTTATTGATATTCTTCATCATGTACACCTCACTTTGACATTTACTTAATAAGTCCTTCTAACATATGGGCATCGAAAACAGGTATCTTTATTTTTGATTGGACATTTTCACGCTCTGCAAAAGAGTCATCTATAAATATCGAATTGGGGTGTTTTATGTAATCAGATTTTTCTTTGAACTGATCAACTGTAATTATTTCATCAAATAAGTCTGAAATACGAAACTTACTTAGTGTCTCGTCAAGATTGTTTTCATGTCGTGTTATTAAGTGAATCTTTTTTCCTTCATTGATTGCCTGAAACATGAGCGACACAACACTGGGGTTGACTTTGTCGTTAAAGATTATTGTGTCATCAAGATCTACATATATATGGTCGTAGTCGTAGTCAATTTTATATCTGCTGGATAAGGCCCTGTCGATGTTAATACTATACTCGTTTTCGCATATACTAACGCTAATATCTGCAGCGTCAAATACGCTCAGAAGTGGTAAGTTTACACCCTTACAGCGAACCAAGCCCATCGTTCCTGCTGTACGAGGAGAAAATTCCATTAAAACCAACTCGCCCGACTCCCGTGCTTTCAGCTGGAAAAACCATACACCCCTGAATTCAAGAGCGTCATTCATTTTTTTCGCAATAGCAGAAAATTCTGGTTTATCAATTTTTTCAGAGTGGACACTAATGCCATTTGAAATTCTTTTTCTTGATCTTCCTTCTGAGAATAGTAGTTCGCCATTCTTATTAGTAAAACAATCTACCGTATATTCATCTCCTGGTAAAAACTCGGTTAGAAGTAAGTCTTTGTTCTTATTCTTGTAAAATAAAGCTTCTTCTTGGTTGTGGGCTATATGTACACCCCGGGAGCCTTGACCAACATTGGGCTTCATAAAACAAGGCCATTTATCGCCAGCCTCATTGATATTATCGTAGACCTTTGGAGTTGGAACTATGTCGACGAGCTTTTCATACGTTAGTTTTTTTGATCTTGAAATTTCACATGTTGATAAGGGTGAACTAATAATATCGCACTTGAGATTATTTTTTTGTTGGGCTAGCTTTAGAACAACCGCATCATGTGCAGGAAACACGAAATCAATTTTGTTTTTTTCTATGACTTTATTAAGGACTTGGATAAAATTTTCATCTTCTACGAACGGCAGATCATCTGTGTAATTCATGTATTCATAAAGACCGTGATCGCTTACAGACGAAGCACCAAATAGCTGTATGTGTGTTGAGAACTTTAGAGACCTACTTATCTCAAGGCCCACTTCAGTACCACAAGGAAACACAAGTACATTATATTTCATGTGTCTATAATCTCACATATTTTCTTTATAGTCTGTTTTTTCAAACCTGAGTATAAGGGTAGGCACAATATTCGCTTTGATATGTCCTCGGAAATAGGGCACTTATCGTTTGATCTTATGTAAGAAATTGTATTCAGTGAAGGATAGAAATACCTCCTTGGATATATCCCGTCTCTATTCAATCGTTGAACCACCTCAGAAAGCTTTTTTTCACTATCGAGTAAGATGGGAAGATACGCTGAGTTATGACCTGCATCTTCTAAACCACTTGATAGTGTACAGCTTTTCGGTAAGAGGTTCGTGTAAAGTTTCGTTAGTTTTTTTCTTTCTTTTATAATATCGTCAATGTACTTCAAGTTACAAAGCCCCATAGCCGCTTGCACTTCGGTGGCTTTTGCATTAATGCCAAGCATTAGATGTGAATCGCCGTTATGACCAAACCGTTTGAGAAGATCCACCTTTTTACTCATCGCTTTGCTTTTAGCTACAACACAGCCACCTTCAATTGTATGAAATAGTTTAGTAGCGTGAAAACTAGAAATTGAGATGTCTCCCTGATTAAAGATTGACTTGCCCTCGTATTTCACTCCAAAAGCGTGTGCGGCATCATAAATTACTTTAAGATTGTGCTTTTTTGCAATTGCAGAGATCCCCTTGATGTTACATGGAAAGCCAAAAACATGAACTGCTAGAATAGCTCTAGTTTCTTTATTAATTGCTTCCTCGATTTTCTCAGAATCAATGCAATAGGTTTCTGGTTCAATGTCAACATAACGTGGCGTAAAACCTTCCCATAAAATTGCTGACGATGTTGCCACATAAGAAAATGGGGTGGTAATAATTTCTCCCTGCTCCAGTCCTAGTGCGCGTATCGCAAGCTGAAGAGCGAGCGTGCCATTTGTAACAAAGTGCAAATTCTCGACTCGCAAATATCGCTCAAGCTCTTCCTCTAGCTCGAGAAGTACAGGACCTTGGTTTGTTAATTGCCCACCGTCCCATATCCTTCTCAGATATTCAAAGTATTCCTCTTTGGGTGGTAAGAAAGTTTTAGTTACGTTTATTTTGCTCACAATGCTCCAATTAGACTCTACATTACTCTCACTAGTGTACAATTAATCTGTGGTTTCGAAAAATCTAATTGTCTACATTGTGCCAGACCGTAAAGAAGTAAACGGTGGAGTGTTATCGATATTTTCGCAGGCAAAAGAAGCTAGAAGATTTAAACATATCCATAATTCTGAAGTAATTATCTGTACATATCCTGGTCGTAATTCTTATGGGAAAAATGACCTATTTAAAAACGCCGAGGTGATCTATAGCTTCGATGAGGTAGTTATGAAATGGGGTCAGTTAAAAAACTTACTGATTCACATACCTGAGTGTGGTGTTAAAAATGCAGCCACCGTCCTAAACAATAATTACTACAAATACCTTTCGACAATCGAAAATATTCACATCAACATAATGATGCAGAATATTGAGCTAGCTCCTTCTGTTGCCGATTTCGTTGAACTTTTCCGAATTACTCCCGAGATCACACAAACCACCGCACATGATAGATACACAACACAAGACCTTAGCAACACGTACCAAACCCCAGTGCATCATCTTTCAACCTTTGTTGACGTAAGTCAGTATGAGTTATCCTTATTTAAAACAAAAAAAAATCTTATTGTATACTCGCCGGATAATAATCCCGCAAAAAAAAGAGTCTTGGGCCAACTCAAGCTTTTAGGAAACTTTAAAATGGTGGAGATTAAAGATCTGGCCTACGACGACTATAAAAGACTTACATCATCAGCGAAATTTTGTATTACTTTCGGTGAAGGGTTTGATGGGTATTTTTTAGAAAGTTATTTCTCTGGTTCAATAGGATTAGCTGTTTATAATTCAACATTTTTTCCTAGTAAGGAGTTTTTAGAAAAGCTTCCTGGTGTATTTAATTCGTATGATAGTATGTACGAAAACATAGTTAAGGTTATTAATTCTCTAGAAAGTAACGAGGAGCTTTACAATTCAATATCGAAGAGGGGTAGGAAAATGATGGGCAGTCTCTATAAATATGAGAAGTATGTTGAGAACATTCAACGGTTTTACAAAAAAGAGTACGATATATATCCGAATGATGACCGCTTCAAAAATTTTCTTATCACCCACCTTCGTAGTGAAAAAACACAACGAGAACGGGATTCAGTAAGCAAACTTATGCGAGCGGAAAAAGAGTTGGCTGAACTCCGTGAGGTCAACAAAAAAATGAAACGTGACCTGACCTCAATTATTGAATCACGAAGCTGGAAACTCACAAAACCACTCCGTTTAGCAAATAAAAAACGACCCTAGTCAACACACTTGCCGCGTCCAGGATCGTGTTTATAAGCAATGACTTTTTAAACTATAGTCACCCCTATTTTAGGATGGGTTAAGCTTTTTTGGTGATACATGACACCATTGACTATAAATTTGCCCGCCGACTCTTGTTTGAAAACCACCCTAGCAGCTTTCTCCGACTCTTTACAATCAGCCACCCCGATATTTACCGTGTATAGACCATTCGTTAAAGAGTTGTTTATTTTAAATCGAACTGTTTTCTTTCTGCCTTTATTCAACGGTACTGTCCCAATATTAGCCACCGTATCCGTCATTATTAGCAGGTTTTTGTCGTGATTTTTAATATTAAAACCGATATTCGCTTTTTCAAGTTCTATCTTACTGACTATTTGAATCTCTATTTCAAACTCCTCAAATGCATCTACCTCGTCGGTTGGTCTACCGTTTTGAAGTATGTTTAAACTTTTTACTTCAATCAAATCTATCCCCTCTGTTTGTGTTTCTGTTATTTTTTTTGCTTCCTCCCTTAAGAACATTGTTTCGTACAATTCACCCACTTCAGTACTGTTTCCAATCTTTTTGATTTTACCGTTCTCTAGTAATAGGGCGCGATCACAAAATTGTTCAACTGCTTGCATGTTATGCGATACCAAAACCACAGTTCTGTCTTCTTTTTTCAGTGCATTAAAATAGTCGTAACATTTTTGTTGAAAAGCGGAGTCTCCGACAGCTAGGACCTCGTCCAAAAGTAAAATGTCGCTCTTTGCACGTATGGCAATTGAAAATGCCAGCCGAACCTGCATGCCGGAAGAGTAGTTTTTTAGTAACTGATCCATAAAATCTTCTAGTTCTGCAAATTCTACTATCTCATCGTACATAGCATTCACCTCGCGCCGAGTAAAGCCTAGCAGAGCCCCATTGAGATAAACGTTATCTCTTCCTGAAAGCTCCGGGTTAAAGCCAACCCCTAGCTCTATGAATGGAACTAGTGTGCCATTGATCTTAATCGATCCTGAACTTGGGGTATATACTCCTGCTATGCACTTAAGGAGTGTGCTTTTACCACTACCGTTTCTGCCAACTATCCCAAAAAATTCGCCTTTTTTAATTGTAAAAGATACGTTTTTAAAGGCAGTTTGTTTTTCTGCAGATATCTGTTTGAATGGGTTAACAAATACTGATTTTAGTGTATTCTTCTTCGCATGAGGTAAAACAAACTCTTTCTTAAGGTCCTTAACGATAATCGCATCTTTGTTCATCATACAATTTCTCCAAAACCACTAACTCTTTTTTTGAAGTAAAAGATGCTAAAAGATAACATGGCTATGACAAGTCCTATGGGAATTAATATTACAAATTTGCTCGGGAATAGGTCAAAAATAGTTTGAGTGCCAGAATAAGTAGTAACTTTGCGAGCCTCTTGAATAATTTGTGTAAGTGGATTTAAAGAAATGAGTTCCTGAACGCGAATATTAGGGATCTTGCTGAGCGGGTATATTATTGGGATGGTGTAAAAGAGTGCTTGTTTGATAACATCCCAAACATGGTCAATATCACGAAATCTCACGTATGTGGCGCTCAAAAATATACCAAACCCCACCGAAAGTAGGATTAATTCAACAATGAGTAGTGGGAATATTATCAAAGTATCCCAAGACAATGCATGCGGGCTTGTGCTGAAAAGGAGAATGAATATAAACACAACGACTAGATTCAGAAGAAGGTTGATCAAAGCTGACATTGCTGTGGAGATTGGAATTAAATATATTGGAATTTTGATTTTTCTTATAAGACTACCCCTGCTGACAATAGACTTGAGTGAGTTGCTAGTAGCCTCTACGAAGAATGTCCAGAGAATAATTCCTAGCAAAAGTGATGTTGGGTAATTAGGAACTCCTTTGCCAAGGTTCAAAAACTTCGTAAACACAATAAAAAGAATCCCGAAAAGCATAAGTGGCTTGAGAAGCGACCATACATATCCAAGAGCAGACCCTTGATAACGTAGCTTAAAATCGGTCCTGACTAGCTCAAAAAATAGTGCTTTATTTTCTTTCGAGAATATTTGCTTTGGATTTATCATATACGGTGTATTCATTATAGAATAGATGAATGAAGAAGTCATCGGTGGTGGTCATAGTTTTAAACTGGAACGACGCCAATCTACTGTCTAAATCAGTTGGATCTCTCTTAGGGCAGTCGGAAAAGTGCGATATTGTTATTGTAGACAATGGGTCTGAAGATAACTCGAAAGAAGTTATTGAATCTTATGGTGGAAAAGTGGTGGCTCTATACAACAAAAAAAACCTTGGCTTTGCTGGTGGTGTGAATACGGGCATAAAGTGGGCGCTAGAAAATGACTATGAGTATATTGCACTTCTCAATAATGATGCGGTGGCAGATAAAAATTGGCTGAAAGAACTAAAAGCTGAGTTTGATGATTCTAAAATAGCGGGCGTGACCTGTTCAATAATTCGAGAAGGTACCGCAAGATATGACAGTTCGGGTGAAGGACTTACTACCTGGGGACTTCCTTACCCTAGAGGAAGAGACGAGAAGGTGTCTGGTCGATATAGTAAAGAGAGGGATGTTTTTGGTATATCAGGGGGGGCAAGTATGTACCGGGCTTCTTTTTTCAAGGATGTAGGGCTGTTTGATGAAGATTTCTTTGCTTATTATGAGGATTTGGATTTAAGTTTTCGCGGTCAACTTGCGGGCTGGAAGTTTCACTATGCTCCTAAAGCTATTGTTTACCATGCAACCGGCACAACCAGCGGGCGAGTGAAGGGTTTTACGACCCATCAGACATTAAAGAATCTGCCGTGGCTATTCTGGAAGAATGTTCCATTTAATCTTTTTCCAACTATTTTGCCTCGCTTTATTATTGCTCATAAACTGTTTGCTCTGCGGGCTCTTTCGCGCGGGCATATTTGGATTACCTTCAAAGCTTTGTTTATCTCACTCGCACTTTTGCCCAAGAAACTTATTCAGCGGCGTTCTATTCAGAAGAATAAACAAGTGAGCGACGAGTATATTAAATCTATCCTCGCCTGGGATCTCCCGCCAAATGCTACAGCTCTCAGAAAACTCCGATCAAAATGGTGGAAACTCAGAGGTAGAGCATGAAGCGAATTGTGATTGATGCGCGGGAATATCCGACCAGTACAGGGCGATATATCCGCAAACTCCTGGAATATCTTGAGAAGATTGATGGAAATAATGATCAGCGTGAATATGTGATTTTACTTAAATCTGCAGATTTTGATACGTACCAACCAAAAGCTAAAAACTTTAGCAAAGTACGGGCTGACTTCAAGGAATTCACCTTCTCTGAGCAAATAGGATTTTTGCGACTTATTCGCAATTTAAAAGCTGACCTGGTTCATTTTACGTTAGTGCAACAACCAATCTTGTATAGTGGCACCGTGGTCACTACCCTGCAAGACTTCACTACCCTGCGCTTTGATAACCCTACAAAAAATAAGGTAATCTTCAAATTTAAGCAGCTTGTCTATAAATGGGTTAATCATCGAGCCGCCAGGAAGTCCGGGCTGCTGATAACACCGACTGAGTTCGTAAAACAAGACGCCGTCAATCTGTTGAAGGTTGATCCGGCGAAGATTACTGTGACACTAGAGTCGGCCGACAAAATTAACGTTGTTGCTGAGAAATATACCGAGCTCGTGGGCAAGAAGTTCCTCATGTATGTTGGCCGATCACAGCCACACAAGAACTTACAAAGACTTCTTGATGCAACAAAGCTCATCCAAAAAAGCGACCCGAATGTAGGCCTAGTGTTAGTAGGTAAAACAGACGAGCTTTCTCGAATGCTACAGAGTCATGCCGATAAGATCGGTTTGAAAAACTTCTACATGACTGGCTACGTTAGCGAGGGTCAGTTGAGGTGGCTTTACGAGAACTGTGCCTGCTACTGCTTCCCTTCTCTCTCCGAGGGCTTCGGCCTACCTTCACTAGAAGCGATGATGCACGGTGCACCCGTAGCTAGCTCAGATGCTACGTGCCTACCCGAAGTAAACGGTGACGCGGCCCATTACTTCAATCCGCTCGACGTAACAGATATGGCAAAAAAGATTACCGGGGTATTAACAGATAAGAAATTAAGAAGCGAACTCATCAAAAAAGGGTCGCGACAAGTGAAAAAGTACTCGTGGGAGCGCATGGCGAGGCAGACTTTAGAGGTATATAAAGAAGTACTAGAAGAGGGTTAACTACTTCTCTTCTTGTGCAAGTTCCAAAACAATGTGGCGATCTCGGCCTTCGCCTTCAGAATGACTAGTGATATCACTGAAGTCCTGTAGACAACGGTGGATAGTGCGTCTATCGGCAGGATTCATTGGTTGAAGAGCTTTAGTCTCTTTAGATTCACGCACTTCTTTTACCCAACCATCGAGCTGTTCGAGTAGCTTCTCGGCTCGGTGCTTTTTGTAGTCGGCAATATCTATGTTGACGCGCGTCAGGGCTGCCTCGGCGTTCTTGAGCATGGTGCCGACAAGTGCTTGTAGGGCGCGTAGGGTTTCACCGTTATGACCTATCAGAAAGCCGTTGAGATGGGTAGAAGGTACACTGAGCTCGATGACATCCTCGTCGTGACTCGACGTAACGACGGCGTTTAGGCCAAAAAAAGAAAGGATGTCTTCTAGGTATCCTCGGGCTTTTTCAATGGCTTGTTCTTGTTCGTCATTCATCGCTTCTTCCTCTTCTTATGCTTCTTACCGGGCTTAGCAGTGGTGGTAGCTGGTGAAATAATACGAGTAGTGGTCGTAACCTTGCCTTTATTTACTTTCTTTTGAGATTCATTATTTACTTTTTCCTCAGGTGCGTTTGCTGGGCGCTTCTTTACTGAGACTACTTCGGCAATTTCTTCTAGCTCCTTGGTATCCTTCTTAAAGATAAGTGACTGCTGGAAGATACCGATCGCACCGCTGGCAAGGAGATACATGACCATCGCACCAGTAGAATACAGACCAAACATCAGGGTCATGACCGGCATAAGGTAGAGCATCGTACCACCCATAGCGGCAGACATATCTTCTTGTTCGGGTTGCTTGCCATTGGCCGATGACTTAAGTAGGTCTCTGAGTTTCTTCTTTTCTTTTTGTTCAGGCAGTATTTGTTTCGCCTGATAATACGACAGTACCGTTGCTACGAGGGCTAGGGCAAGAACCGGCAGGTACACCGTTCCGTTATCAAAGCCTTTTTTACTCAGATCAATAAAGCCGAAGCTGACGTAGTTAAACAGACTGTTATCGGCGATAACCTGTTGAATATGAGGAATGTTACGCACGAACGGGTAGGTAAAGGTTGAGAGCTTATCCAGATCCGTCGTTAAATCGCGGGCAGCCTCGAAGACACCAATGAAGAGCGGAAGCTGAATGAGAGTTAGCCCGATTGAGCCAAAAGGACTAATTCCCTTTTCTTTAAAGAGTTCCATTTGAAGGGCGGCAGCTTTTTGTCTGTCGGTGCCAGCAGCTTTTTTAATCTTGGCGAGCTCTGGCTGCAGGTCGCGCATTTTCTTGCTTTGGTGTAGTTGTTTTTTCAGTAGTGGCCAGAGCGCTAATCGCACTAAGACGGTGAATATAATGAGACTTACGCCAAGATCATGCCCGGGCAGGATACCGTAGATGGCAACAACAATGTTATAGAGTGGTTGAACAATAATTGTTTGAAACATTACATACTATAATATCACATCTGGTATCGAGTGATCACTAGTAACTACCTCTTGTATACCTCAGCCTTGTGAAGAAGCTCTACGACGAGTCGATTCAATTCGCTGTGGTCGATAGTGGCCACACGATCATCAAAGACCGTAATAACCAGATCATACCCCGGTGCAATCATTGACCAGTGAGCCCGCACTACCTCATATACTCTCCGGCGAATACGGTTGCGTACTGGTGCCTGCTTAACCACTTTTTTTGAGACCACAACCGCGACCCGACTCTCTTTGTTTCGAGAGTTGGGGGTGTATTTAAGTTGAAGGCAGTTGACGCGAGCTAATGCACCCTTACTGTAAACATAGCGAAGGCTGTTGTGTCCGTGAAACCGAAAAGCTTTAGCAAGCATTATGGGTACGTCCGTCCTTTACTTTATCTTTTGTTGTTTAGTAGCTAAGTCGTGAACGGCCTTTGAGGCGGCGGCTTTTGAGAACTTTTCGTCCTGCTGCACTGCTCATTCGAGCACGAAAACCATGAACTCTTTGGGCATGACGATTCTTTGGTTGGAATGTTCTTTTTGGCATATCTGTTGTAACTCCTTGTTGGTTGATATTTTATTGTTCCTATTGTATCACATTGTGGGCTTATCCACACAAGATACGGTAGTTTCCACAGGACTTCATCTGGAAACCCAATACTGTGGATAAGTGTGGTTCTTCGGTGTTTTTTTATCTGTAAGTATGGGGTTGTGGAAAAGTAGTGAACTTTTGTATAGTTGAATGTAGTCACAAATGTGAGAGGGAACACAATGCACGATGGGGTTTGGCGAGCGGTTTTAGCAGAGATTGAGGTCACTATTTCTCATGGCAATTTTATCACCTGGTTCAAAAATACTGAGCTGATTGATGAAAGCAATGGTCATGTCACGATTGCCGTACCAAACGTGTTTGCTCGACAACAATTTGAAAGTAAGTACGACAGCACTATAAAAGAACTTCTCATTAAGCACGGCGTGCAGGTGACGCGTATTTCCTACGCTTTTTCCGGTTCAGCCAAAGCCAAGCAAGTTACTCCCCCGCCACAAGCCGTGGTTCAACAACAATCTCGCCCATCCAAGCAGATTGCCCTCAACGAGCGCTACACCTTTGACACCTTTATTGTGGGTGCCGGCAACGAACTAGCCTATGCCGCCTGTCAGGCGATTGCCGCCAACCCAGGCACGAAGTATAACCCGATGTTTATTTACGGCGGAGTTGGTCTTGGCAAGACTCACCTTATTCAAGCAGTGGGTAATGGTATTGTGCAAAACCGACCCGGTGCCAAAATTGTCTACGTTTCGACAGAAACCTTTATCAGTGAGTTCCTTGATAGTATCCGTTTTAAAAAGCAGGGTTTTGCCGATAAGTATCGTAGCGCTGATGTACTAATTGTTGACGACATTCAGTTTATCGCCGGTAAAGAAAAGACCCAGGAAGAGTTCTTCCACACCTTTAATGCGCTTCATCAATCGAACAAACAAATTATTCTCAGTAGCGATAAGTCTCCTAAAGCTATTCCTACCCTAGAGGAGCGACTACGCAGCCGTTTTGAGTGGGGTATGGCCATAGACATTCAACCACCAGACTTTGAAACCCGACAGGCAATCCTGCAAGCTAAGGCACATGTACACGGCGTAGAACTTGATCCAGAAGTTATTGAATACTTGGCAAAGAATATCCAGACAAATATTCGTGAACTCGAAGGGGCGCTCAATCAGCTTCTCGCCTTCTGTGAGCTAAGGCAACTCAAACCCGACCTCGCAACCGTACAAGCACTCCTAAAGGGCCGTCAACACCGCTCACGAAGTATTACGCCCAAGACAATAGTAGAGCGGACAGCTCAGCATTTTGACATCTCTATAAAGGAGATTATCGGGCCCAAGCGAGACAAGGACATTGTTGTCCCCCGCCAAGTCGCCATGTACCTGCTTCGCAACGAGCTTCACTTGAGCTTCCCCAAGATTGCCCGTGAACTCGGTCGATCCGACCACACCACTGCCCTTCATTCGGTAGATAAAATCGAGACTATGCTCGGCAGTGATTATGTTATGCGTCAACATATGGAAGAAATTAGGGAGAAATTGCATGTGTAAAAATTGTGTTCAAACCCAGGAAAACGGACGGAAAAAAATGGGGCAAACTCGCTCTTATACACAGCTACTCACATTTTTGTGTTCAATAAAAAAGCTATCCACTCTTTCTTGCAAAGCTTTGCCGCGACTTACGCACACAAAAAATATCGCTTCCTACCCCTGTGTATGCAGCGCCTTTTCCACCCTATCCACACCACCTACTATTACTACTATTTATATAAATAATACTAATAACAATAAGCAACCAATAAGGAGTATCTAGTGAACATTCAATTAACCCAGCCTAATTTGCAAAAAGCACTCAGCACCATGTCACGTGTAGCTAGCAGCAAAACTGCCCTACCGATTCTCTCCAACGTACTTATTAAAACGACCGACGAAGGCATTGAATTCTCGGCTACCAATCTTGAGGTAGCCGTTACCCACAAAGCAAGTGGAAAAGTCACTAAACCCGGTCAACTCACCGTTCCGGCCCGTCTGTTACATGAATTCATTACCCAACTCCCCAAAGATACTACCGTTTCTTTGGCGTTTGAAAAGAACAAGCTAGCCATAAAAGCTGGTACCTATAGCTCACACATCCAAGCGACTGCAGTTGACGACTTCCCCGCCCTTCCTGAAGTTCCCACAAAAAACAGTATCGACGTAAATGCTCAGCTCCTTCAGGAGGCACTCACAAAAACAATCCTTGCCTCATCCCACGACGAGACCCGTCCGATTCTGACTGGTGTATATATCCACACCTTCAAAGACCAGCTCTATTTTACCGCTACAGACGGCTATCGATTGGCAGAAATGAAGGTCGGCCCATGTTCGAGTACTATCGAGTGTGTGGTGCCCTTACAGGCGCTTCAGGACGTACTTAAAATTGCTCAAGACGCCGATAGTGAAACCTGCCAATTATTTTTCAGTGATGGCCAGTTCGCCATAAAGACGGGCGATACTCAGCTGATGAGTCGACTTGTTGAAGGACAGTACCCCGAATATCGAAAGCTTATTCCTGAGAACAGTGAGATATCGTGTGAGGTAAGTCGAGAAGAACTACAGACGGCCGCAAAACTAGCAGGGCTGTTTTCTCGAGAGAGTGGCGGTAGCATTACTCTCACCGCCTCCGGAGAGGATCAAAAATTTACTGTAGCTTCTGTTGCTTCTCAGGTTGGAGACAACAGTTCACATATTGATGCGAAAGTTACCGGTAGTGGCGATGTAGTGGTGAATGTCCGCTACCTTAATGATGCGCTCAGCTGTTTTGGGAGCAAACTCATCACCTTCCGGTTTGGTGGCTCGCTTGCCCCGTGTGTATTAACAGCAAAAGAAGAACCTAACTACCAACACATAGTTATGCCGCTTAAAAGCTAATAAATTCTTCTGCAGTCCTTAGGTCGGTATCGACATATAGTTTAGTATTTTTGATACCGATGCTTTCCAGGTATTTTTGTGCCTCTATTTTTCGTCTGGTTATTTCTTGTTCCTTCTTTTGTTTGTCTTCATATAAGGGGTCATTTGGTCCTTTAGCAAGAGGATATAGGTAGATCACACCATTAAATGCATCAAGATGGTATGTGCTTTTTGTGCAGGGAATAGCATCACTGATAACCCGAGCTTCTTTATTTGAATCAGAATTTATAAGAAAAACCATCCTACCCGGATCTATATTCTTTCCGGGAGTTTTTAGATAAGCACTCAACTTAATCTTATTGTTAGACAGTACTTGATATGTAGAGTAACTAAGTAGAGGGCTTTGAAATAAACTATATGCAGAATTATTCTCTATGTTTAATGCCCTCAGGCCAAGTGTTGGGTCGAGGTAAGAAAGAGTGTCACCGTTTAGCCACTGAGTATCAAGATCGGTATTATCAAAATTAACCCCCCCTATTTGTTTTCCGTTGCCATCTAAGACGACCACTCGTTTATCGCTAGTTGATAATGCGACTAGGTTATTATCAGGTGATAAGACTATCCTTGAGACAGAATAATTTGAGTCCTTCTTGAAGCTTTTCACTTTGTTAGTTGAAGGACTAAGATAGGTAACAGAATACTCTGCACTTGAATCCTTTTCATCTTCCCTATACTCTTCTAACGAGGGATCGAATACCTTGCCGCTATATGCAACGAGCGTGCCGTTACGGTAATCTGCTAGGCCTGTTTCGTATAGTTTAGTACCAGGAGACAAACCCAGTCTCTTACTAGTGGTTAGGTCACCACTGTAGTATCGTGTCTCACTTTTTGTGCTTACAATAAAGCTATCCTCCGTTTGATTAGAGAAGAAGCCAATTTTATTCAAATCCTCATAGGGTATGATCGGACTACTTTTTAAAACGAATAGCTTGTTCGTTTTTGGGTTAAGCGCAGCAAGTACATTACCATCACCCTCTCGATTATAGGTTGTTCCTAAAAAAAGCGACTGAGTCGACGCTAGTGCCTCGAAGTGGGCAACGGTGTTAGTTGGTTCGTCGGAGCTGTAAGGGAATCTGTTCGTAGGACTGTGCTTAGTAAAAGAACTTTTAGGCCCACTGTCTCCTAGCTTCATAGTGTATACGGTCTTATCTGATAAAACGCTTAGCTCATCGGTGTTATTAGCCAGTTTAACACCGGCCAACTGTTGACCAACAAAAGGCTTAACCTGTACTGAACTCATGAATCGAGGCACTTTTACTTCTACGGTGTAGTTGCCCGTATTGTTCGATAGATTCAACAGGTAGGTGCCGCTTTTTAATGGTCTTCCTATACTGTAGTTCTCGAAAGAGCCCTTAAGGGGCTTGATTGTTGCCACCCACGACGTATTACTATCTATAACAATCCTGCCGTGACTGGCTACCCAAAAGAAAGTGCCTGCAACTATTGCAACAACAAACAACAAAATGGCGTATCGACCAAACCTACTTTTCAGTGAAGACATTATCATTCCGGTAGTCCACCATAGGCCTTGATAAGAACTGGCTGGACATTAAGAAATGCATATCCACTACACGCGGCACCACTACATCCTGGCCGATTGGTTGCGGGTGGTGGTTGCATGTCAAAATGGAGATGTGGGGCGGTACCACACGCCTTTTCACCCACCTGTCCGAGAGGTGTCGCTGCTTCAACAGACTGTCCTTTAGCTACCTTTATCGATCCGAGCTGCATGTGGGTGTAATAGTATACATTACTGTCTGAACCAAGAATAACAACGCTAGAACCACAACTACTAGCCCTATCTCTAGACAATACAACAGTCCCCTCCTTAGCTGCTATTACAACCGTCCCTACTGGCACATGTATATCCGCTGCATTATAGTCATGATGACAGTTTGCTTGACTAGAATAACACCATATTCCACCACCTACACCAGTTTTGATGGCACCCTTCGTGGTTACTAGAGGAAATGTGAAGCCGTCAACTTCTGCGACACCACCCCCTCTACCACCCGGAGTCCCATCATCACAACCACTGCCCGAAGACGAATCACCACCCGTTTCTGTTTCTTTGTCAGGACTTGCTTCATTGCCAGAGCTATCACCAGAATTATCGTTTTCTACAGGCGCTCCTCCGCCGTAAACCAGCTTACTCGGATCCCTAGCTCCTGTGCGCTGTTCATATGCCTCAGTACCAATAATTGTTGATGCCCTATTACGATAGTTTGATTTCATTCCCCTTAAAAAACCCATCATTTTTTGGTAATAAGCTTCTTCGCCATCTATCTTATTTTGCTCTGCCCACCATCCATTGCCCGGGAATTGCGTGTAGTGCGTGTAGTTGTACAGTACTTTAGATGCGTCAGAATTTTTGTCGAGAAGAGCTTCAATAATTCGAGTGTACCTAGGCAACAACATGGTTCCACCAGTAGCCTTTATGCCGACATCAAAACTTGCATATGCCTGACGTCCGTCACCACCTCCATTAGCGTAGGGCATCGCTTCAGGATCGTCACGAAGAGCACTAGTATTAAAGAGGTTAAATACCGACCTGTTATTGATGTCGCCACCCTCACCCCAGGCGAAGGCGAGGAGTGCTGCGGCGTGTTCCTCGGTAACAACATCTTCTCTTGGTGCCCCCTTGAAATCTGCTATATACTTCAATACTTCAATGATATACTGCTCCATAATGTAGGGACCTTCAATCCCACTGTTCCAAGCAACGAAAGTCTCTCCCGCACTTGGGCTTCCGCCGGTTCCACCACCCGTAGCGCATTTCCCGTTTTCATCATCACCATTTGATCTATATGCTGGCCAACCACTCCTCAAATCCTTAAGGTCACTATCTGATATGGCATTAATAACGCCAGTGTTAGTTGCCGACAGCACCAAGATGACAAGGGTATACAATAATCTATGCAGTGCCTTTTTAGAAGCGCACATTCTAAAGAAGTGTGTAATCAATGACATTAGGGCACCCCGATATGAATGTGGTTACAACTATCCGTATGAAGACGAACCTGATTTATTGGGTTAATTGGAATGTTTGAACAGTTCACTTCACCCATTGAAGACCCATCTGGTAATATGCCGGTTATCGCCTGCATAAACGGCCTGTCTGAGTCGCCACCAGTGGCCCTCCTGCCGTTTACAGTATTTATATCTGCAGCCCGTCCTTTGTAGTGAAGTGATCCCGAGGTATGACAGCCGTTTGTAATATACCCATACCCTACAGCGTAACTCTCACTTATTTTAAGCATTACCCCTAGTAGGGTTTCACTGATCGGCGTAGAAGAGCCTGCATTACACCTTGCTTCTATTGCAGCTGGTTTTCCTTGTGCTATAGCCTCAATTCCAGCTCTTGCTAACGGGGTTGTAAAGGTTATGTTAGGGGTGTCAAGAATTTTTTGAGCAAGACTTTGCGCGTCTCCAGAAGGGAGCTCACCGTTAGACCCACCCGAATCACCACCCCCACCATCTGTACCAGAGGGGCTGGTGCTACTCACGTTTTGTAGGTCAATAAGTTGTCCAAGCGTTCCTTGATCGGGATCCACTTTTTGTGCATCGTCACTTAACCCACCATCCTTTCGATAGAGGCGATACCGGAAAGCACCCTCTGTTTTCATTGCAGACTCACAATATTTTCTTACTGTTCTACCATCACGGACTTTATTCAGACCGTACAGATATAGAGGTGTTTCGAAACAGACATTATATGCCTCGTGTAAATCTAACAATCGTCTACCTTGTTCTACCCATCTCGCATTCTCTCTTGGCCAGTACGACGGTTCCTGCATCTTGGCCAGCTCAGCTTCGCTCCAGCCCACACTAATGGTGCCATAGGCTCGTGGATTATTGTATTCATCACCACCAACTGCATATACCAATCCTGAACCCGAGCTTGTGGCTATAGCCATCCTGTTTTGTGCGTTTGCAATTGAGGCTAACGGATTTAATGATTTGAAAGCAAACTGTCGCGTCTTTTCCAGTAGACTGCTTGGTCCAGTGGGGAAAGAAACAGCAAACTGACTACCCGTAGAGTATGGGTTATCTAAACTTGCAAGCCGATGCCAGAGTGATTTCTTCTGCAGTAGAGCTGTTCGCCGCTCTTTTGTTACTTGATCGAGACGACCCAGTTCTTGGACGCTTAATTCTCTGCCTCCGCCCTGTAAACCCTCTTGGTTGGATAGTAACTTAAATCCGGCATCTTGTTTTCCGATTAATCGACGCTGATCATCAGTTCCAGGCTGACTTGTTCCTTTGAGTTGTTCAAGAAAGATATTAAACGCGGCTGCAATACCAAACTGTGTGGCTACCTCAACAGATCCTTTTTTTACGAATGCCAACGAGAACCTCTTCAGAGATTCTTTAAAGGTTAATTTTACGGCAGTCTCAACTCCAACTTTTGCTCCCGTACTGGCTGCGGCACTTGTTCCTCCGCTTGGAATCGCAGCAGCGGCCTGGAGGGCTACTTCGCCTATAGCAAGTATGAGTTGCCCAGCATTACTGTTTAACGCCTTACATACCCGAGCAATGTATGCGTTAACAACATCCTGTACCGCGTCTCCAACCCCAGGGATCCAGCCTGCGACACCTTGTAGGGCTGTGATGCCAGTCGCCCCTTCGACAATAGCAACTATTGCCGCAAAGAACTTGTAAATAATAGTGTCGGTATCAACACGAGGGCTATCAGCGATATCAATATCTTCAGATTTATCACTTAGTGTTTCAACACCAACAGCACGTTGATAAGCGTATGATTCTTCAAAACTCCCTTGACGCTTGACTTCGGCGTCAACCGCTTCAGCCGTAGTGTCGCCGTTTGCTGTTTGGTCTGCTGCACTGGATAGTAGCGCGGCACCCCGCATCATCTCATCGGATTTATTTTTTGCAACAGATGGGAGCTGGGTCATATAGTCTTTTGCGCCACAATATAATGTTCCAACCAGTGCCGCGATACTTACCTTTCCCGCTATTTGTCGGATAGTAGATTGTCCAACAGATCTTGCCGATGCCTTGGCAGCAGCGCGCGTAACGTCATCAGTGCTGTCTAGTTCTTCAGCAAATTCCTTAGCGAATTTCTCGCCACCCTCCTCTACTGGTGGCAGGCTACTGTTCAGTTTTCTGGTTGTCATTCTCTCATAGGCGCTAAGAATTGCATCTTTAAACGTCTTTATTTTCCGTGCTTTGTTTGCCCAGTAACTGAGCCTAATGTTAGCTGATTCCATAATAGCGTTGGCGGTCTTGGTGCGATAAAACCTACTTTCTTCGGCAAAAAGGCTTGATTCTTGCATGGCAAGGTCAAGCTCTTTTAGTAGTTTCTTGTCATTTTTATAGTTACCAACAAAATTCACTTTTGAACTTTGCGAGAGCTTAATTTCTTGCCCTCCAACAGTTATGCTAGTAATTCCCTGCTTGGGACCCCTTACCCACCGGTTTTTAACGGTTCCAGTATTGAATGTTAGTGCATCGGCGTCACCCAGTGTCTTGAGTGATTTCTGTGCATCAAAACGGGACAGCCTATCAAGTACACTTCTTCTCCCAAGAGCATTTAGTCGTGCACCCCCAGTAGACTCCTCGACTGATTCTTGCAGTGCATACTGTGTCGATCTTTTATAGTTCGCTAGATGTAGTCTCGCGAAATTATATGTCTGAAGTACTTGTGCAAGTTGTCTCACTCCGAGCCCACTACTCAAAAACATTATTAAGAAAATGAGCGCAATGATTGCTCCGCCACCACCAAGCCCACCAGCGGCTATCAGCACCTTCTTTTTAGTTGATGCCTTTTTGAATATACTACTTAGCTTTCCTATTT
This sequence comes from uncultured Candidatus Saccharibacteria bacterium, assembly GCA_964541305.1. GTDB lineage: Bacteria > Patescibacteriota > Saccharimonadia > Saccharimonadales > UBA7683 > CAZIPE01. The sequence continues at coordinate 50,274 of CAZIPE010000004.1, forward strand.
TCCCATCACCCCCGGACTTCAACAAGCTTGACTTCTCTGTACCAGAAGTACTTGACGTTATATCGCTACCGCTACTCTCAGCATTCAGCAAAGCATCACGGTCTTGGTCTCCTGTGTATCTAAAACCGTCACTGATTCCCGCATCAATTTGGTCGTCCAGAGCTTTGTTCTCTGGGCTATTGACCATTTTGTTAAATTCTTCCTCGTACTTGCTCTGAGCTGGGTTTCTATCCGGGTCGAAATCTATCTCATTATCAAGCTTTGTCTTCATTCTCAGGATCCTTGGTTGGCAGCAATATTACCAACATTATTACCTTGAGTCATCACCTGAAAAGCCTCTTGTGCACGCTCTGCTACCTCTTGCACCTTCTTAATTTCTTCTGGGTTGGTGGTGATAAGGCTCGTTTCGGTTGGGCTGGCAATAATCTGCATGTGAATGTGGTTTTGGCCTGCAAATAACAACCCTTGGCCAATTGGGAATTGGCTGAGTCGTTTGGTTTCCTCGCTCGTAAGCTTAAACACCGAAGAGAGTACATCAACCGCCGAGGTCGACTGTTTGAGAAGAATTTGCATAGAGGAGTTAGAGACAATTGCACGGCCAACAGGACTGCTCATCATATCTTCTACATCCTGACTGATAGTGGTAAGTCCCAGGTAGTATTTGCGGGCGCGTTTAGCCACCGAGAACATGAAATTGGCGGAGTCGGGGTACTTCAAAAGTTGCCAGGCCTCATCAATGATTAAATTACGTCGACGACGATCTGATTTTGTTCTGTTCCAAATGTGATTAAGCACAATATACATTGCTACGGGCCTTAATTCGTCTTCAAGATCACGGATATTGAAGACCACCATGCTGTTGTTAATCTCAACATTACTTTGTTGCGAGAATATGCCCGCAAAGGTACCAGTAGTATATTTTCTGAGCCGTTGGGCCATGCTTGGGCCAGTACCCTGCATGTGAAGCAGGGTCTCGTATAAGTCGCCGATAGTCGGAGGCGGAGTTTGGTGAGTAAGCGGGTCGCTGGTGATACCCGCCTTGGTATAGGTATCAATTAACGCCTGATCCAAATCAGCCTCTTCAACAGGGTTGAGCGCGCCCCCCATCATGAGTCGCATGAGACCATGTAAGGTAATGAGTACCGACCGCAGGGCATTGGCAGACTCTTCTTTATCCGTAACTTGGGGTAGATCGAACGGATTTATACGAGTTGTTGAATCAAGACTCATGCGTATATAGCTTCCGCCAACCGCATCACACAGTCGCTCATATTCATTTTCGGGGTCAATAATAACAATTTCAGTTCCGAGCATCATCGAACGCACCGCCTCGAGTTTCACCGCGAATGATTTACCCGCACCAGATTTTGCAAAGACCACCATGTTAGCGTTCTCGAGAGTAAATCTATCAAACAGAACCAAACCATTATTGTGCATATTAATACCGTAGAGTATGCCGTTTTCCTGCGTAAGATCGGCACTGGTGAACGGAAAGCTGGTGGCAAGAGCACCGGTGTTCATGTTGCGTCGTACCTGAAGTTGGTCGGTAAATTGTGGCACGGTCGAATTAAGCCCCTGCTCCATCTGTACAGTGGCTGGTTTTGAATAGACGAGCTGTTGACCAAGCACGGTCTCAACTTTGTGTTGGATATATTCAAGCTCTTCTAGGCTCTGTGAATACAGAGTAATGTACAGACCAAAACGGAAAAACCGCTCTTCACCAATTTGTAAACTATCTCTTAGTGACTCGGCATCAATAATAGCTGCTTGTTTACCAGGGTCGCGCACCCGACCCTTCTCGGCATCTATCTGTAAGCCAGCTTCAAGTTGACTCACTTTTTTACGTAAATTTTCCAACACTACACGAGAAGCGACCGGGTAAATGAACATCGAAACATCCACCTCCTCATCCATATTAATGATTGAAGACAACCAACCTGTATAGAGTTGCCGTGGATATCCGTAGACGTAGTAAGCACGGGCGTAGCGAGTGCCTAGGCGATAATGACCAGATTCTATCTCTAAACTACTTGGCGCAACAAAGTCGCGCATCTCGGAAATACCTTTGCGAAACGCCTCCTCGACTTCAATTTGCTCACGGACGCGTTGTTGTTGTGCCTGGGTAAGTGCGTTTGGCTTCTTTTTTGCCATTATAGTACCCCACCATTCATTGTTGAACGCGGATTTTCACCTTGTCCCCTGGTGACCACCGGCACGGTTAGCTGAACATTCTGCTTGAGAGTTTGCCGAGTAGCAGTGTCAGGGTTATAGGTGTTGTAGTAGAGTTCAATAAGTTCTTGGGTGTCTAGGGCCATAGACTGCACACCCATCTGTAGTAAGCCGCTCACCACACTTTGCACGCGGTTTTTGAGCTCTGTCTTAGCTTTTTCTAGACTCATTTCATCAATAGTCACCACACCCTTTTTATTCCCAAACAACCCGCCAAATAACCCCTTACCTGCTTTCACGGCTTTGCCAGCATCTAACTCTGCAACATACGGTATAACAATATAAAACTCTTTGCTCATGATGTTGGTTTGCTGGACAAGGTCGTCAATAAAGTAGATGTAATCTTCCATTAACATACCAAGGAGCATATTTTCCATTTCCATTCGCACCTTACCGAGTTTTTCAAGATATGGTTGCATATCTATCTTACGTGAGCGTACCAGAATCTGAATGTCAAAGTAGAGAGAGTTTAAGAACCCCATATACGCATATTCTACGGCATCTCTTTCTTGGGGGCTCATGAGGTCAAAGTTTATACTTCTTGCCATTACCACAGCGCGAAACGTACCATCTTTGAGGATGGCTATACCATCTCGAATCGCTGCAATTTGAAGAGTGTTTTGGGTGCTGTTTTGGGTATTTTTTGCCCCCTTTTTGCCACCCTTTTGCGTGGCTACACGCTCCACTTTAGTGCCTGGTGCAGACTTTTTATTCGGGTCAGCCTGATAGTGTGGCTGTCGAGATTGGAGTTGTGTGGGGGGTTGATTTGGTTGCATGTATATAAATATCTATCTAACTTCGACTTAAGCTACTTCTTATGCTTTAAATTATGTCACATCAAGAGGAAAATATGAAGTCCTGGATGGTGTTGATGCTTAGTGTAGTTTTATCTCTATGGACCCGTCGTCATTTTTGTGCGGAACGTCTGCTAAATCTGATTTTATTGGGTTACCCTCATTGTCTTCAGTACTTACACTAGGTGATTCATTGTCGGGCACATCATCATCTGCCGACGCAATAGGACTTGCTGGTGGCTGTGTAATTATAGGTGTAACTTGTGGTGCTGTGTCTTCGAGACGATGAACAGGAAGTGGTTGTGGATTAGGGTGACTTAATTCTAAGGGTTGATCTCTTTTCTGCGCTACATTTACTGCATGTTGTCGCATCGAGGTATCGGCAATGTTTAGCCGGGCATCAAATTTTTGATTAATAGTGTTTCTTTCGTCATAGGGATCGCTCGGCTGCGTGTACACATCAATACTTGCTGGCTGACTTTGAGCTATGTCATGAACAGCTATAAGCCTATCAGAATCTGTTGCATAATGTGCGAACTGTGGATTCTGCCAGTCGTAGGGCTGCTTGCTTGCCCAGCCGCGCGAGTCCATCATCAGCGAAAGTCCGCTCAATCTGCTTACTGCCTCATCACCACTGAAATCTTTTGTAAGATGCTTTTCGACCACTGGCGGTGCGGTAATCTTTACGCGCTCCTCGTACCCTTCTTGACCCCAAATTCGTACACGAGGCTTAAAGTAGTAGCCAATTGCCGAAGCTAAATATACCTCAACCGGCTGATCTTTCCGTTGATATAGACCAAGTACTAAAAACATAAGAGTAAACGGTAGCCACAGAAGCGCAGATACAGGATGTACTTTTGTGAAGAAGAAATAGGTAAGATATCCAAATGCAAGTCCAACAATAGTAAAGATAAGTTGCTTCAAGCTTAAAAAGCCAACAATCTTGTCTTCTGCTTCTACATCCTGAGGTACTTTATGCGTTGCCATTTTATTTGAAAGATCTCCCAATTAATTTTATAGTGTAATGCCGTTTCTGGTAGCGTAGTCCTCGATTATCTTCTGTGCAGCTTGAAGTTTGGGTGCAGTGGTTCGTGCTTTCTCTGGCGAGAGTCCATTTATCTTAGCCTGCAGTCCAGCATGTGCACCTCTAAGTTCATGCTCAGTTCTTGGGGAGCCAGTTGCATTAAGCCAGGGAGTAACCTTGTCGTTACCAGCCTCAGCGCTTAGTACAGTTTGTCCAACTGTACTACCCGCTAAAGTAGCGGTTGCTTGTTCGGTTGATGTATTAAAATAACTTGCTGCATCACTCGGCATAGACCCACTAAGTACGGGATTACTAAGAACATTCCCAACGCTTGCTTGTGATGCAGCGGGAGCAACCTGATTGAATTTCTGCCAGCCTTCCACCTTCATGCTGGCTTTGTTTTGTTCTGTAGCCCCCAAGAATGCCTGAGCATATTTGGCCTCCATGGTTGCGTCAGTGTCAGATGCTGTTACGTCAGTTGCAAGGTGCGGCGATATAGCCTTCATTTCAGAGAAGTTTTTACCCATTGCATCGTTCCATGTCTTGAGGCTATTAGGTTTACCAGCCTTACCTTCTTTGAGCATTTGTTTTTGCACTTTCTCTAATCCATTAACGTCCTTATATTGGGTCATTAAGGCTATTGCTGCTGAGCGTTGAGCATCGGAATAGTTTCCTGCACCAGCAACACCACTCTCATCTTTATTCAACGCGACTTCAGATAGCTTATCCTTTGCTTGGGTGATATCCATTCCACGCACAGATTCTGCAAGACCCTGAACTTGTTGTTTATGGATTGCTTCTTCAGTTTGTCCAAGCATCGATGCACGGACAGACTCAGAACGTTGACGATTTTTAGACCCAATTCCCTTCATACCAAAGGCCTGGTGTCTTCTATATTGTGCTCGCCTACCATCGCCCTGCAAGCTTTCGAATAATTCCTGTTGACCTTTCTGCTCTTTTCCTGCCGCTTTAAGCTTCTTTCTGCGACCATATTGAGAAGAATTGTCCCGGTAATTCTTACTCCTATCAATCAAGCCCTTCGATCGGTCATTAATCATACCTGTAATATTGCCCAGTGCCCCACCAGCCGCTTTAAAGAGGGTCGGAATTAAGAAGTAAGGTAGAACTATGGCTACGAATGCCATTGCAGAAGTCATTAGTCCCAGTCCAGTCGATGGACCAGTTTTTGTTATAAGCCAGGACACAAAGATTCCAGAAGCAAATGCCGCCATAATCATCGGGTACATTAAAAGCATTTGTATGAATAGCTTCCACCATCTTTGGAACCACTTTTCACCACCCGGTAATGCCCAAAGGACAAAGGCGATTGGAGCAAAAACAATTAACATTATTATTAGAATACGCCTTAATAGTAATACGGTTAGGGCAACTATTGCGGCAACAAATACAATTGCCATAACAGGTAGCAGTATCGCTCCACCACTGGCTATTGCAAGATAGACGAGCGTTCCGAGTCCTGCCACTACTGCGGTTTGAAATGCACCAGAACCATCCGCGTTAATTGCATCTGTAAAAGCAATTGTTGCTGCCTCACCCTCACCCACCACCTTTATGCCTCCGCCCGCATTCCCGGCGCTGGTTATAGGCGCTAATATAATTTCCTTCGCCGCTCCACCAAGAGTATTTGTTATTGATATGAGGTTAGCACATATTGAAAATGAAAGATTAGCTAAAATAAGGGCAATAATCACTCGAGGCAGCAGCTTCTTAACAGTGTAATTACTGAAAATTCCAAGATCTAATGCCGTAGATATGATTACGATAAGAAATGCAACGATAAACAGTATATTGGCGGTTGTGAGTAGGCCACTCCAAACCTCTTTTAGTGCTGACTGTCCATCTCCTTCGGTTGGATTAAATTCTAACAATGACTCTATCCCCTTGTTTACGCGGTCTATTGCATCTGCAAGTAGTTGACTAAGACCACACACAATCCATTTAATAGGGTTCTTTGGGACTAACCCAAATAGAGTTTTTCCACCGTCATAGCATTTTTCCCCACCAGGGTCATCATCAAGATTTTCCTCATCGTCTTCGGCGGTGCTTGGAGGAGCCTCTTCGTCTAGGGCGGTTTCTAAGTCTTCACCATATGCATTAAATAAACACTCTTTTATGGCTGCAGTCTGTTCTGCGGTAGTGTATCCCTCTGGCTGACCGTTATAGGGAGGGTAGTATATCTGCGTGTCACCATCTACTAGCCATTTTGCAATAATTTTCATCAGGTCTACCATAGGTATTCTGGCCATTGCTGGGTTATTTGCTGCGACACAGGCTAGGAGCTTGTCGGTACCTTCAGCTAAGAACATCCCGAGTACGTTTTGATATTTTTCTTCATCGCTTAGGTCATCATATTCATCATCTATATTAAAGTCCAAAAGACGGTTACTGAGGACAGCATCCTTTAGCTCGTCGCAGTTCATAACCCCGTCTTCGTAGTTGGGCCTATCTTTCCCATACAGTGTTTCAACAAGGAATCCCACATTGTTGCTGTCGTCTCTCCCGTCCTTAGGCACCCACAACTCTTCGTTGTACTGATTGCTCTCATCTCGCTCTTCTGGGTTCGCAGGGTCGTTCCACTCCCACTTCCAGCACTGGTTGAATTTTGTAAGCAGGATGTCTTTTGCGTATGCTATGTACCACTCTTCAGCTCCATCGTTAAGAGCTGCGGCATATGCAGCCATATCGTTTCGTAGTTTGTTCCGCGCGATTAATCTAGCTGCTGAATCTATACCCGGGCACTGAATATCCCCCTCACTAATGCAGTCTTTAAGGTAATACTTTCCACCCCGTAATGTTGTATCGTAGAATGAATTAAGGAAAGCAATGCGACCAGAGTTTCCTGTACCATATTTAGACTCGACGTAGCGTTTAATTACGGTTTCACAACGCAGTGTCTCATCCCTGCCATCTCCCAAATTAATGTCTGTCTTGGCGCTCACTGCGAAAGACTTATCACCAGAAAAACCGTAGAAGCTAGATGAACTATAATCAGATGCCGATATAGATGTTGGAATACCAAGCCACTCTAGCCCGCTTTGGGTGTCGCTAGTACCTTCAATGCACGAACCGGCATTAGAGCCATCTGGGTCTTTAGTAAAACCACCCCTTATTGCGTCGTATAGCGCAATTTCTTTATTGCTAGGAGTCGCTGCAAGCGCACTCTGCATGTAGAGTGGACTCACCAGGCTCAAGATGAGCGCAGTGAAGAATATTGCACAGAATAGTGATGGTACCCGTTTAATTTTTTTCAGTGATAATGTTCTAAATATCCACATAATGTTAATCAAATGTAATTTCATTTAGTTTGAAAGACTTCACTATCTCCGGCGCGTATTTTGATAGCGTTGAATCGCGGTCGTAGGAAAAACGTATTTGCCATATGTATTTTCCGCCATCTACATAGTATTCATCGGTATTCCCACCTTCGGTCGAAGTTTTAAGTGCCTTTTTGTTGTCAATTGTTACTCTAGAAACGATAGTGACTTTTGAAGTGGCAATTTCTTTTTCTAGTGTATCTAAGCCAACGGTTGACGACTTCTGGATAGCCTTAGTAATCTCGACTTTATCTGCTGACTTAGGATCAGTACTCTGAAATACAGCACCACTTGCCTGTCGCTTACCCGAGAAAGTCGCAGGGTGCTTAAGAGAAAACTCTTCAGTCTTAAAGTCTAAGTACTTTGTTCTGTCCAATAGTCCAGGACCACCACCAATAGAGCTCACGATGCTCACTATAATAAATAATAGTACAATGCACCCAACAACAATAAGTATTTTTTTTCTCATATTCCCCTGATTGGCCCCGAAGGTTGACGATGGATACATAAAACTAAAGAATCTCTCCTGTGTAGATAATGTTTATATAATACCAATAAGCATGAACATATTCTATAACGTAATTTATGAACTCGTTTATACCCAAAAAACAAAAAAACACCTTCGTTGCAATAAAGGCCTTGATTATGATGTTAATTTGAGTGACTATATAAAACGTGATGAATAAAAAACACGCGATACCCATACTAGTTATTGCGCTACCATTGCTTCTGATATTGTCAAATTTTATGGAGGTTCGTGCTGATCCGCAATTTACAGAAGTAACCTGTGCAGATGGCTTTGTGGCTCAGGTTGAAAAGGATGACCCTATACTTGACGCAGAAGATTTTATTGCAGCATGTGGCAGTCATGGGTACAATGAATCTGACACCCCTCCCACTCCGCCTACCTCTAATACTATCGAAGAAACAGAAGATGTGGGGGGCACTGGATCAAGCGAGCTTGACTCGTTGCTAAATAAAGTAATAAATGGGCTTTCGGCCCTTGTTGGTTTGGTTATAGTTATCAGCCTAATTGGCGCGGGTATACAGTATATGACCGCTCGAGATAATGCTTCACAAGTCGCTGCCGCTAAAGGAAGAATAGTGATGACGATACTGGCATTTGTATTGTTCATGATGGGCTATGCACTACTGCAGTGGTTAATTCCGGGTGGAGTCTTCTAGTTACTTGTTCGATTGTATACAAAGCGGTATTATCGTGTAGAGGCGAATGATTCATGACGAGTAACTTATGAAAGCAAAAAACTAGCATGATTAAAAAAATAAAAGCAGCTGCCATTAGTCTTGTGCTTGTCGCAGGTTTTTTTGCTGGTGGAGCGACGGCTTTCGCAAAATGTGAGCCAGGAAAGGGCAGCTTACCTCCCGCAGTTTTTGTCCCTTGGTATGAATATCTTGAGGGTGAAGATGTGGGTGGTAAATGTAAGCCCGTTCTCGGCGATGACTATGTAAAATCAGTCAGCCTTATTGGTCTTGCAGTCATAGGCACGCTCATGAGAATTTCCGGTATCCTTGCAACGGCGTATTTAATCTGGGGTGCAATCCAGTACATTACGAGTCAGGGTGATCAGAACGGAATTGCGAATGCTAAAAATACCATCTTGAATGCAATTGTCGGGCTTGTGATAGTTCTGTTATCGATTGGTATAGTTCAGTTCGTCGGGAATCTTGCAAGGAGTTCGCCATGATTGAGTCAGCTAGTATAGTAATGAGTATTTTGGGCGGCTTGCCAAAAGTTGATTTTACCGCAACAGTTACCAACGTATTTCAGGTGGTGTTTGGCATAATTGGTATTCTTAGTGTTTTGTTTGTTGCCTTCGGAGGTTTTAAATATGTTATTTCAGCAGGTAATCCTGAAGGTATTCGACAGGCAAAAGACACGATCCTCTACGCATTAATTGGCTTGGCGATTGGTATATCTGCGAATATCATCATTGCCTTTACGCTTGGGCGGCTTGGATGAAAAAAGTTATTCTAAGTATTTTTGTAATGACTTCCCTTGTCTTTGCTGTGGCGGTGCCAGTTTCTGCTTACGACCCCTTTGAGGAGCCGTGTTCGGCTGGGGGCAGTAGTGATTTTTGCAAAAGTGCCACTCAACAAGCGAGCGAAGATCGCATCGTCGGACCAAACGGTATTTTGACGAAAATAACCCAGTTCGTAGTGTTTCTAGCGGGCGGTTTTGCGGTAATTATGGTTACACTGGGCGGTGCTAAATATACTTTTTCAGCAGGAGACCCAAACGCTATAAAGTCTGCCAAAGACACAATCCTCTACGCCCTCGTTGGCCTGGTCGTTGCAATATTCTCGCAGGCGATGGTTGTATTTGTGCTTTCAAAGCTATAAAGTGAAACTAAATCATTAGCAGAAAGGTATAGATATTGTGAAGAAGTACATACAAAGTTTCATAGCAATAATGCTTATTACAACTGGTCTCATTGGCTCATCATTGTTTACGGTTTCAGTATTTGCGCAAGCACCACCAACCACACCGCCACCAACCACAGGAACACCGGCCAGCTCAGCTTGTGATGGCATCAAGGCTGCGGGTGGGTCATGTGATACTGCTGCGGGTAACGAAGGATTTTATAATCTTATGAAAGTCGTTGTAAACACACTTAGCGTTGTGGTCGGTGCGGTGTGCGTAGTGATGATTATCGTTGGCGGCTTTCGTTATGTTATTTCGGCCGGTGATAGCAACGCATTAGGTGCTGCCAAGAACACCATTCTCTACGCCCTCGTTGGCCTGGTTATTGTATTGTTTGCTCAGGTGATTGTTCAATTTGTTTTTGTAAATGCCAACCAGAGCGCTACTCCCACTGGTGGTTCATGTGATCCTGCTGATCCCGCCTGCGCCACACCGCCACCAACCACACCGCCACCAACCACACCGCCACCAACCACACCGCCACCAACCACACCGCC
>CAZIPE010000004.1:60695-70327 GCA_964541305.1 uncultured Candidatus Saccharibacteria bacterium
ACCAACCACATAATAACTTAGCCCTTGCCTAAGCACTAACAGTTAATATATAATCACTCACAGATAAAACATACGAAAGGAAATACGTTCGATGAAAAAACTATTAAAACGAATAATTACCACCGTGAGCGCCATGTTCCTTATTATGGCACCTCAGGCTGTGTTGGTTGCAGGGACGGCCTACGCAGAACCGGTTGATATCCAGAAGCGAGTCTGTGATGGATCTCAGTTTCAAAATAATGCAACGTGTGAGGAAACTGAAGGCAGTAGCTTCTATGACCTTATGAAGAAAATTATCGATATCTTCTCGATTGTCGTGGGTTCTATATCGGTTATCATGATTATCGTCGGTGGCTTCCGCTACGTTATCTCCAACGGTGATACCAACGGTGTAAGTGGTGCTAAAAATACCATACTGTATGCCATTGTTGGTTTAGTGATTGTTCTCTTCGCCCAGGTGATTGTGAACTTTGTTCTCGTGAACGCTAAAACGGAATAATATAACCGCATAATCAAGATGTGTTAAGCGCTCAGTTTGAAGGCTGAGCGCTTTTTTCATTCAGAATTAAATGATACTATTACAGTAATGAAGGCTACATTCAAATCACATCGAATAACTCAGATTTCCTTACTAATGATGCTCGTTATTTCGGCGCTTTTCGTATTCGTATTTGCACAAGCTAGCGCTCAAAGCCAAACGCAGAACACCACAAGTAGTACTAGTACCACCCCAGCCCCCGCGACCACCAAGCCACAAGAACCAGCCCAGACAACCTCCATAGCCGATAACGTCTGTAAGGGCGTTTTGGGTACTCAAACCGGTAAACCACCAGCTCCAGATACTACCGTAAGTGATTGTAGTAATGGCAATGGCGATCAGACGCTGTACAGCGTACTGGGGCGTATTATCAACATCTTCTCGATTGTCGTGGGCTCGGTGTCGGTCATTATGATAATCATTGGTGGCTTCCGCTACATTATCTCGGGTGGTGACAGTAGCGGCGTAAGTGGCGCTAAGAACACCATTCTCTATGCAGTAGTTGGCTTGATAATTGTATTGTTCGCTCAGGTTCTCGTACGGTTTGTCATCACGAGCGTCACAAAGATATAGCTACAACGCGTTCGATTAGGGGCGTCCAATTAAAAGAATCCTTGAGGTGCTCAAGGATTCTTTATGTACGGCTCTACGTAGTTACTAGCCGATGGTAATTTTCTTAACGGTTTCTTGCTTTACCTTCGTAAAGGTAATAGTTAGAACGCCATCTTTGAGCACAGCACCAACTTCATCCTCTTTTACAGGAACGGGGAGTGCTAGGGTACGGCTGAACTCGCCCCAATAACATTCTTGTACGTGATAGTTTTCGGCATCAACCTCATCACCACTTGTCAGTGTGCCCTTTATAGTAAGGGTATTGTCGGCCATGCTAACATCTAGGTCGTCTCGGTTTACACCAGCGGTACGGGCCTTAACAATGAGCTTCTCTTTTGTTTCGTATACATCTACTGCAAGCATGCCTGGCATATCTTGCATTTGGTCCTCATCCCACTCGTCTTGAGAGGCTGTAGGCGCACTTGACTGCCCCGTTGAATCATCAACGCCAGCTGGCACAGTGCCCTCATCGAGACCTTCGTCTAGAAATGCGGCCGTCAATTCATCTTCCATTAATAGGTCGTTATCGTTTTTTTGGCGTCGGGCCATATGTTTCCTCCACTTTCTCGCAGTTTATGACTTATTGCATTATAGCTAAGAAGCTTGTTTATATGCAATAATTGCACCCAGGTTGTTGTAAAAATGATGAAGAACCCACTCGAGCATATAATCAACACATTAACGATTGAAAGCTGTATCATCTGTAATGCGCCTGGTGATGTGTGGTGCGAAGGGTGTTTTTTGAGCGGACAGGTAGAAAATGAATCGCGTTGTTATATATGCAACAAGCTAACCAGTCAGAACAGAGTATGCAAGAGCTGTAAATCCGGCTCAAAACTACGACGTGTCTGGTGGCTGGGTGATTACTCTGGCATCCAAAAAGAGCTCATTTGGAATATGAAATACCAACGTCAACGCGAAACAGCCCGTCTTTTTGGAAGATATCTCGCTGAGGTGGTGCCCTATCTACCTTCTAACACGGTGGTAACCGCCATTCCAACTGCGAGTAGCCGAGTTAGAAGACGAGGCTACGATCAGGCGGTACTGTGTGCGAAAGCCTTTGCTCGAAAACGCGAACTTCCCTACCAGATGTTACTACTTCGAACAGACCAAAAAGAATTGATAGGTAAAAGACGCGCTGAACGCATGAAGGCGATGTCGGATAGTTTTGTTCTGCGACCACAATTGCGCATCAAGGGTGCTTCAATTTTACTGATCGATGATGTGCTGACTACTGGTGCAAGCTTGGAGTCTGCTGCAAAGATACTGAGAAAAAATGGTGCGCTACACGTTGACGGAGCGGTCATTGCTCGAAGACTGCTTTCCTGAGCTCTATCTGTTATAATATGTCACTGATACGGAGAGGTGGCCGAGTGGTTGAAGGTACCGGTCTTGAAAACCGGCAGGGTGTCAAAGCTCTCGAGGGTTCGAATCCCTCCCTCTCCGCCAGTATGACAGTCGAGCATGTAATGCTCGGCTTTTATGCTGGCAAAGGAAAAGAGATTCGAACGGGAATACCCACATGACGGGTATTCCCCGCCCTTGCTCTGACAAGAGTTTTGGCACAGCCAAAAGGTCGAATCCCTCCCTCTCCGCCATGACATCATTGGGCATGCAGCAGCATCAGATTACGATTGCCCTTTTATCTTGCTTACGCTAGAATTACGTTATGGAAAACAATGGAGGCGAAAAGTCGTTTGTGTACTCTGCGGATCAAAAGCCTGCGGTAGCTACTACTCCTCCTGCTCAGCCAGCCGTTGCACCCGTTCAAGCTCCAATAGCAACCCAAATAGCCCCTCCTACTGCCCCACCAACCGCCAATCAACCACCAACCCAGCAAGCCGTTGCGCCACAGCTAGCGGGCGAAGGAATTCAATGGCAGGCATCTGAATTTATTGACCACCAAAAATCAGCCTTGTGGTTTATCGCTCTTGTCGGTGTAGCGATAGTTGCAAGCGTAGCCATCTATTTCTTAACTGGTGGCGGAGTACTCGCACCTGTTGTCGTTGGCATGTCTGCGCTGGCGTTTGCCACAATTGCTCGTCAAAAACCTCGCTCACTACAGTACGGTCTTACGTCGTCAGACATTACAGTAGGTCAAAAGAAGTTTAATTATGATGACTTCAAGGCATTTAGTGTCGTTCAGGACGGAGCACTATATAGTATAGTGCTAGAACCCACAAAGCGATTTATGCCTCCGCTAACTATCTATTTTGCAAATGAAGACGGCGAAAAAATCTTCGATACACTTGCCCAACACTTGCCTCACGAAGACAAGCAGCTCGATGCCGTTGATCGTATGATGCGCAAAATTCGCTTCTAGGAAACCAGCTTTTGCTCTCACCTGTAAATATGTGCTACACTTACCTCTGTTCTGCGCATTAATTTGCAGAAAGTACCTCAAATTTTTAAGTCCTAGAGTAATCTAGGAACAAAGTTACACAAACCAAGCGCAACACTTGTTTTTGCGCTGTTTGTGAAACTTAGAAGGAGGCGTCGCGGAGTGATTAGCTTTTACGAAAGTAAAACAAAAAACAAAGCGCACGCCGACGAGCACCCGTAGCTCAGCTGGATAGAGCGTTGGCTTGCGGAGCCAAAGGTCGTAGGTTCAAATCCTGCCGGGTGTACCATAAGCATTTTCACCTCTGTTAATTCAGGGGGTTTTTTGATAGTCGGAACCTTGCGTTTCGCTTCACTAACAAAACAAATTTGCTCTAGATAATATTGACAATAAGTCATTATAGTGCTAATGTATAAATACATGATAAATGAAACAATCGCATCCGAAAGTGTAGAAGCTGAAAAACCCAGCCTGGAAAGAAAAAATATTAGGGGTACGAGTGCCCTACTTGGTTCGTTAGCCATCAGTCTTTACGCTACAGCCAAGGGTTACCCAGAAGCATTGCTTTACCCTAGTGCTCTTATGACGCTACAAGCCCGCAACGTAGCGAGAAGCACGAGTTTACATAATAACTTTTCTTCACGTCGTGCAAAACACTCAAACAATATAAGTCCCACAACATCTACCGTACAAATCCCAAAGATTTAACGGTATATACTTATAACCAAAACCAAGGTTACAACTTCTCTCACTACCCCGTACCATCATGCTTGAGCTTGACTTATATTACAAACTATGCTAGTATAATTTTATGACAATTCAAACCAACAAACACATAATGAAACAGATAAGCCTTACGAACATCAAAAATGGATGCTAGGACACCTCGCTATTCGAAAACTTGGTGAAAACAACCGTGTAAACCTAGAAACCACCGAGGGAAAGCCAGTAGTAATACATAGCTTTAGTGACCCCGAACATGGCGAACGAATCGATGTTAGCAGGGGTTCATTTAGCAGGGGTGACTTAGACGTTGACAGGACGGTTGCGCTAAATCAGGTACCTGGCGGCCATCTTCCTGAGTTACATCCAATAAAAACTAGTAGTGATGCCCAAGCAATCATCGACGACTTGAGACAAGCTACAACACCTGAGTTTACTACAACTACCACAAAGCCTGAGAGCATCCCTACAACAACTATGCCTGAGTATGAGTATCCTATGACTAAGCCATCCACAACTGAATTTCTAGCCACAACTACCACAACTACAGAAGCTCCAACTACTACTACCCCTGAGACAACAACCACTACAGAAATGCCACCTACAACTACAACTACAGCTCCTGAAACTACACCTCCACCTACAATGCCTCCCCACGTTCAGTAGGGACAATTTTACTCGACCGGTTGAACCTTTATTAAGGTTACAACTTCTTGCACTACGGTGTACCAAGCATAAGCATTATGACTGAAGTGAGACTACTATTATCTCTTTTTGCTATCATAGACGCATGAACAATAATCTTACACTCGCACAAATAACGACACTCATAATGGAACAGGCAAAAGCTAAGGGTTTTGGCACAACGCCAAGCGAGATTGATGTGTCAGAGAAAATAGCTCTAATTCATTCTGAGATTTCTGAAGCATACGAAGCATGGCGTCATCAAAATATTGACGGCAAAGATGGACTCAAAGAAGAGCTTGGTGATGCGGTGCAGAGAATCTTACATCTCTGCGGTGCAATGGATATTGATTTAGAAAAAGCTATCCTAAAAAAGCTAGAGTACAACAAGGATAGACAGTGGGATTGGGACAATATGAACGAGAATCATAGCTAACAAGTCTTTACTCAGCACAAGTCTGCAGCAGCTAGAAAAATCAGGCTAACAAGGTTACAACTACTCGCACCACCCTGTACCGCGCATAATCATTGTTGGACCGATTGCACGACAAAGATACAAAATTAACCATTGACAAATTACAGATAATAATATATTATAATTGCGTAAATAAGGAGACATGGACGTGGAAGATAATGGCAACAATGAACCGAGGCCGTCGATTAACTGGGTACGCATTGCAGGAGTAGCGGCTGGTCTTGGGTTGGTAGCTGGTTCTGCTGTAGGAATTAAGCTAAATGAAGTCAACGATGAAGTATATACCGAAGATAGAACCTGTTATGATAGCGGCACTACGCTTTTCGGGGCGATGCCAAAAGATCCGATACGGTGGGTTGCCTGTGGTATAGATCAACTGACTGAATAAGACTTAGGGGTTGTGTCGTTGTCTTAATTGAAATCACAATCTCTTCTACCGCGACACATTGAACGACGGCATTATTACAAGATGTCGACAAGACATCTTTTTTCATCTATCCTATGTTTATTAACATAAGGATTAAAAACATGCCAAAGAAAAAACAGAAGCAAACAAAACTAGTAACACCCCTTAGAATATCTGTGGGTATCAACATTGTGCTTTCACTCATACTTATCTCTGCTATCTCAGTATCAGTGTGGGCGTATCATCAGTACAAGGGAGGAACTGATCGAGCAGCTAACTTTGCCTTATTGCACATGAACGATTTCTGCGACATGCGTGAGAGGAATAAGGTTATATGGGAAAAAAGGGCCCGGATGCAGCTTGAAGCCGAAAATGGAACTTCACCCAAGCAAATGAAAGACTCTAAAGAAATGGTTGAATGGAATAATCTTAGTACAAATATGTTATGCACAACCGATGATTTCGAGCCATATTTGAGAAAAGCAGCAGAAGACTACTTTAAGGCTAATGGGTTGGAGCTATTCCCTGAGTAAGACAGCTCTTTGCAGTAATCTAAGATTGGATAAACAAGATAATAATGAGCCATAACTTGAACGAGCCACAGCTATCAGAGAAAACACCAGATGAAGTCTCGCGTAACCTCCAGTCATCTAGCCACGTAGAGAGTGATAGCAATAATTTTCAGACAATATCACCTGCACCCAAACCAGGTAAAAAGAAGACGGTAGTAGTCGTGGTGTTGGTGTTGATACTAGCAGTATTGACGGTTGTCGGGGCCATGTATGTCTACAACACTAGGTTTAAGATATCTTCACCAACAATTCCTGACAGCACTACTGATGTGACTAACTACGAAAAGTTTGAATCAGAAAACTACTCGCTGATGCATCCAGACGATTGGCTCGTTCTGCGGACCGACGACTATGGTGCGAGCTCAGGCAGTGTTCGGCTAACCTCTCCAGACTTTAAGATTGACTCATCAAGTGATGAAATGCTGCAACATCAGGGCTATGCCTTTATTGTTTTTGGAGCTCAAGAAGTGATGGATGGGTCGGATACTAATCCCATGACCTACGAAACGAATTTGAGGAGTATGAGGGAGTCTGCTGCCAATTACCAAAAAATTGAGGAAGTGCAAGTTGACGGAAATAAGGCATTACTCACTCTCGCGGAAGTTAATGAATGGGAACTAGAAGTTTATAAGAGCAATCAGGTCTATGTCTTTAGCTTATCGGCGCCAATGAAAGATAAGGTTGAGGCTGAGAACCTGTTTTATGCAATAACCGCATCCATTAGAATCAAGTAGTTCGTAGCGACTGGCTTGTAGCATCCCGTTTTAGTAGAATGCAGCAGTCTATCTGTTATACTGTAGCCTACTATGTTTGAAACACTGACATTTTCTGCACTATTATTCTTTGTGATTGACTGGGTCATCCGTTTGGCGTTTTTGCTGTATATTCCAAAAAAGCGCTCACCTAGTGCGGCAATTGCGTGGCTACTGCTCGTTTTGCTACTTCCGGTGCTAGGTGTGATGCTCTTCCTACTGATTGGGAGCCCACAACTATCTAAGCGTCGCCGTGCTATACAAGACAAAATCGATGGTTTGATTGAGCGTGCGGTACGTAAAATTCCCAACAAACTTAACCAACTTTCGGTGGTGGAGCAAGAGCGTTATCAGCCAATTATCGCGCTCGGACAGTCGCTTGGTAAAATGCCACTTTCATCTGGCAACAGTGCTAAAATATTTCCTGAATACGACGAAGCGCTAAAAGAAATCACCAAGGCGATCACCAAGGCGCAAGAGTTCGTACACCTCGAATACTTCATCATCGTGCTTGATGAGGCCACGCAGCCCCTGTTTGATGCCCTGGAGTCAGCAGTAAAGCGTGGGGTAAAGGTGCGGGTTCTGATTGACGACATGGGATACCGAGCCTACCCACACAAGAAGCAAATGAAAAAAGAGCTTACCCGCATTGGTGTTGAGTGGTATACGATGCTTCCGTTCAAGCTAGGTAAAAAATACAATCGACCAGATCTCAGAAATCACCGTAAGATTGTTGTTATAGATGACGACGTTGCCTATATTGGTTCACAAAACCTTGTAAAGCGAACCTACCACCGTAAAGACGACCTGTATTATCACGAACTTGTGGTGAAAATGCGCGGCCCTATTGTGCGCCAGTGTAGCGCGATATTTGCGGGTGATTGGTTCGCAGAAACAGAGGAAACGCTCACCAAAATCACAAATCCAGATCAACGAAAACTACCTGAAGATGCAGGAAGCGTATTTGCACAGATGATCCCGAGTGGTCCTGGGTACGATGTGCGCAATAACCTGCAGTTGTTCGTTCAGCTCATTCACACCGCAAAAAAACAGGTTGTTATTACGAACCCCTACTTCATTCCTGATGAATCTCTCATTGCTGCGTGCGGTTCAGCAGCGCGTCGAGGGGTGGAAATTATTATCATCAACTCAGAAGCAATGGATCAGTTTGCTGTCGGACACGCTCAACGTTCATATTACGAAGAATTACTCGAAGCAGGTGTTAAGGTTCACCTCTATAAATCTCCTGTTTTCCTTCACTCCAAACACATGACGATAGATGACGATATTGCAGTGATTGGTTCAAGTAATATGGATATTCGCTCCTTTGCGCTCGATCTTGAGTGTGTGGTAGTTCTGTATGACAAAAAAGTGGTTTCAGATCTTAAAAAAGTCCAAAAAGAAGACCTTGCGCATACAAAAAAGCTTGTACTTTCAAAATGGAAGAAGCGCAAATTACGCTATCGTTTCCTGGAAAGCGTTACGCGACTCACCTCTTCTTTGCAGTAGTTCCTTAGTTTCACTACGCAGCGTGTGGCGTGCTTATTTCAGGTGTGTGCGTGTCATTGCTTGGCTGAGCGTCGCTAGATACTAATCTTATGGCTGGTGTCTCTTGTTCGGTAAGTGACGTGTGCAAGGCTGCAAGTGCTCGGTTTCCTAACCAAATTGCCCTCTGCGCACCTGACAACTGATCGCTTCTTGATCGTACGGTTTCACCAACCAATCTGTCCTCATGGGTGCCATACGACGTTAACTTCCCTGTTGTGGCTAGCTTCTTGCCACCATCAACTCGAGTAGCCTCAATTTTTTGAGGATCTGGGAATAAATCACTGGTCACACTTGCAAGGAGTGCGGTAAGCTCAGAACTTTTTAACCCGTGTTCTTGTGCAAACGCATCAATTCTTGAACTAGCGTCCGAGACATTTGGTGTTCCAAATTCTGAATCAGGGAGATATATAGACATATTTTTTCTCTTTTTGTTTTACATTTTACAAACAGATAGTACCAAACATAAGCATGTTTGTCAAGAGGTGAAGGGCCGATCTAGAGGTGTTGCTACGGGGGGTTGATTGTAGATTTCTAGGTCAGCCCGCAGAGTCGACGTTCTTAAGGTGTGTTCTCGTATGGCCGAAAACACACTTTTTCTTGGCAATCCTACTGTTACGCACGCACGATAACCTCCATCCCTAGTCATAAGTGTCCCCAATAAGCCACAAAACTTGGGGCGACGTGAGTGTGGCACGAGAAATTCAGTTACACTGAGGGTGCCCAGGTGTGGAACGGCAATTAGTGCAAAGCCAGGCTCCCCAACAACTTCACTGCGGATACTTTCAAGTTCTAGGCCGGTCAGTGCAAAAGAAGACATTTCTTAGTTATACCATAAGATTTGCAAAACAGTGTATAATTTCACCTCATGGAGAGGTGCAGGAGTGGTTGAACTGGCCGCTCTCGAAAAGCGGTGAGCCGCAAGGTTCCGAGGGTTCGAATCCCTCCCTCTCCGCCAGTATGACAGTCGAGCATGTAATGCTC
>CAZIPE010000005.1:0-34095 GCA_964541305.1 uncultured Candidatus Saccharibacteria bacterium
CCTTGGGTGCGGTTCTAATGTCAGCCTCAACAGTTATTGTTGCATTAAATGCTCAATTGCTCCGACGAGCCAATCTAGCAAATTGAACCTGGAAATAAAAAACGGGCATTTCTGCCCAACTTGGTGATGTTTGAAAAGAGGGGTATCTAAATCAAGCTACCCTCTAACTGGAATTGTTCAACGAGGTATTTCAGTTTATAATCCTCTTGTGCATCAATAGCTGCCGTTTGAAATGCGTCAACTATGCTGCACCAACGAAATGACCGAACCTTGTGTTCGGTTTTTGCGTTGGTATGAATAAGCTCTAACTCTCGACCTCGGCAAGAAAACAATAGTCGAGATTCAGGATCTACCGCACCCGACAGGGTCGGGAGAGCCTTAGAGTCTCTTCACCCGCACCAACCATAAGCAAAATGACCACATTCTAATGGGGTCATTTTCTAGTCTTATCCTTGCAAAAAGGTAAACTATCGTTCAGTATAATATCTGTGCTTAGAATAGATTTCCATAGACCACTAACTGCTTTAGAAATTAGAGATCCAGCAATTGAAGTATGTAGAGAGATTGCTGTGGTGCGCAATTTGCATGTAACGTTTGACCAGCCTCAACAAGTTGCTTACAGTGGCTATCCTGGTCAAAAAGGCAGACAGAGGGTGGGAAATGGCAAACATAAAGACTGGTACATAAATTACCAAGAAGAAGAGCCACGAGTAAGCAATCCAACTATCGTAGGAAGGATCGCATTAAAAGCACCAGTTCAACCCGCAGCGATGCAGTTTGGTGGATTTGACTATGGTAAGTATGGAGATAATGAACCTAGCTATAATCATGTTACTTTGCACACACCAAGCGAGTTAGGTCATTATAGACCCATAGACCCTGAACCCGATTTACTCGAACTTACATATGTAGGACTCACAGATTTATTCGAAGGAAACTATCCCAGGCTATTTAGTATTGCTGATTATGATATGTAACTTTCACCTCTTATTCACTCAATAGTCACTCCGCATATTAATAAATCACATTACACAATTTAATGTTATAATCAATTCAAATGATTAATGAAAAATTTGTGCTAGTCGGTGCACTTTTAAACTTAATAGGTAGCACAACCTATGCCTGGAACACATTCAAAGGCAAGACTAAGCCCAATCGTGTTACATGGTTCTTGTAGGCACTCGCTCCGCTTATTGCTTTTACTGCACAAATTAATGAAGGAGTGGGCCTACAATCACTCATGACATTTATGGTGGGATTTGGCCCACTGATGGTTTTCATCGCCTCCTTTCTTAACAAGAAAGCTTTCTGGGCGATAACGAAGTTAGATATAGTTTGCGGAGTCCTATCTGTATTTGCACTTATACTATGGGCAATTACTGGAGATGGTAATGTTGCTATTATTCTCGCCATTGCCGCTGATTTATTGGCAGGGGTCCCGACCCTAATGAAGTCATATAAAGCGCCTGAAACAGAACATCCTGACGTATTTCGCAACGGTGCAATAAGTGCAGGTATAGTACTCCTAACAATTGACACATGGACCTTTGCCAATTATGGTTTTGCTCTGTATATACTCCTGATATGCTTAACGCTTTACGGCCTTATACGCTTCAAGTTAGGCAAACTAATAACTCGGCAGTTTTCAAAAGTGTAACTCCCACCTCTTACCTACTAAGTAGCCACTCGTGATATGGTATTCCCAATATCTTCCTCCATCACGCAATTTCATCCCTGACTTCGTGTAAAAATAACTTAGAATATTGCACAAACTACCAATTTGGATGCTTCGGCGTCCTTTTTGGTTTAACCTAGGTGCTAAAATAATAAAGCATACAACTTTAATAAAAGGAGTAAATGATATGGCTAAATATGTTGATGGATTTGTGCTAGTAGTACCCAAGGGAAAAGAGGCTGAATACCAGAAAATGGCAGAGATGGGACGCGATTCCTGGTTGAAGCATGGCGCGTTGCAGTACTTTGAATGTAGAGGTGATGACCTCAAACAGCAAGAAATGGGTGATGAAAAATCTCGAGCTTTTGCAGAGATGACGGGCGCAACTGACGAAGAAAACGTCTGGTTTTCATTTATTGTTTTTGAATCCAAAACACACCGCGATGAAGTAAACAAAAAAGTTATGGAAGAAATGGACGAAGTGTATAAGGATCAGCCCGACTTTGAAATGCCTACTGATATGAAGAAAATGGCATACGGAGGGTTTGAAGTAGTAGTTGAGGGCTAAAACACACCAGAGCGCGCAACCCGGCGCCTTGTCAATAGGAGCTATTGACAAATTATTACGTTTTTGCTATAATTACTAATATATGAGGTATCTTTGTCGGTATCTCTTTTATTGTCAGGGCGATGAATCGCAAGGAGACAGACGATGGTTCAGTTTGAAGGATCAGTACAATTTGGCGACCCTGCAGTGGATAGACCCTACATTCCTTCATATGCTGCAGAAGGACACTTGCTTGGTGCCCCTCAAGAGGTTCAAAACCCAGGACTATTTGTGAGTAACGGATTACTTGTAGGTGCCACAAACGGGGGGGTTATTGAAATTGCTGGAAGTAAATGGGGTATAGACCTAGTAGCCTTGACAGGGTCAGGCAAGGATTTCGAACTTACACCCACTGAAAAATCACACGTTGTAGTAGATGATTCACATACTGGGGTCGGGAAGATCGAAGGTGCCGGCGCAGTTGCTATTTCTAATCTTGGACGCGGGTTGGTTGTATTATGTGGGTTTATTACAGACAACTATTGGCAGGCAGAGATGTCTCGTTCAGTTGGTCACAGAGTGTCTGAAGTTGATGGGCGTTGGGTTATACAGTCAGACTATCCTGTGCATGCTGAAATGATTGACATTGCCCGTTCAGGTGAGGCCCGCGTAAAATTACTTTCCTCTTAGATGACAGTATCTGTATAATGGGTGTGTTGGCGCCGTGGCCGAGTGGTTAGGCAGCGGTCTGTCGTGCCTTCGGCAGATCTCCCGTAGGGAGACAAAACCTTTATATTGATATGAAACACAACAAATACTTTGTGTATGTATTGAAAAGTACCCTATCTAATCGGATATATATAGGCTCCACTCAAGACATTGAACGCAGGATGGCTAGACATAACGGGGGTAGTGTTAAGTCTACAAAACCATATCGACCTTGGATATTGTTGGAGGTGCGTGAGTTTAAAACCAGAGGTGAGGCGATGAAAACAGAACAGCATCTGAAGACAGGCCAACAAAGGGAGTTAATAAAATTCAGAAATGATCTATAATAGTCGACATGGCGCCGTGGCCGAGTGGTTAGGCAGCGGTCTGCAAAACCGCGTACACCGGTTCAAATCCGGTCGGTGCCTCCAGGGCGAGTGGCGGAATTGGTATACGCGGTGGACTTAAAATCCGCTGGTTGAATAAACCTTGAGGGTTCAAGTCCCTCCTCGCCCACCAGAAAAGACTTCGTTTACGGGGTCTTTTTTAATACAGAAGTGCTATAATAAGAGGGTATAAAAAGGAGTAAAAATGACAATTTTAATAATCGTTGGTGTCGTAGTTGTACTGTTACTGTTATTCTTATGGGCAACTTATAACAGTTTAGTAAAAACAAATGTGCGCGTAGAGGAGGCGTGGAGTGATATAACTGTTCAATTAAAGCGCCGACTCGATCTTATTCCAAACCTGGTAAGCTCAGTAAAAGGCTATGCAAAGCATGAGGCTGAAACGCTAGAGAAGGTGGTAAAAGAGCGTAGTAATACTATTGGTGGATCAGTTGAAGAAACGGCTCAGACCGAAAATATGCTTACAGGAGCACTTAAAAGTTTGTTTGCGGTTGCTGAAAGCTACCCTGACTTGAAGGCAAATCAGAACTTTCTACAGCTTCAAGAGGAATTGGTAGACACGGAAGATAAGATTCAAGCTTCACGTAGATTTTATAACGGTGCTGTAAGAGATTTGAATACTAAGGTTCAAGTGTTTCCTACTAATATATTTGCAGGAATGCTTGGTTTTAAGAAGCGTGAGTTTTTCGAAACTGAAGACCGAGAAGTGGCTGAAAAACCAGTTGACGTTAAATTTTAGCGCAAGCTAAGCTACTCATTGGCATCGCTCTTACGGTTGATTCGAAAATCATCCATCAATCCTCTATAATCTAGGTACTATGTATTCACAAATTGCAGCCAACAAACGAAAGACATTCTATATCATGAGCCTTTTCGTGATAATCATTGGTGCCCTTGGGTATGCCTATGGCTTATGGATGGGTAACTTTAATAGTTTGTATTTTATATTTGGTTTTGCATTACTCTATAGCATCATTAGCTACTACAGTTCTTCAAGGGTGGCACTTGCGGTAAATGGAGCAAAACAGATTACAAAAAAGGATAATCCACGACTATACCGAATTGTTGAAAACCTGAGCATCGCAGTCGGCCTGCCTATGCCAAAGGTGTACGTTATTGATGACAAGGCACCGAATGCGTTTGCTACTGGGCGAGACCCCAAGCACGCCAGTGTGGCGGCGAGTACGGGGCTACTTGACATAATGGAAGACAGCGAGCTTGAGGCGGTGATGGCTCACGAAATGGGTCATGTGCAGAACTACGATATCCGCGTCATGATGGTAGTGTTCGCCTGTGTATCTGTCATTGGTCTGATTAGCGACTTCTTTCTGCGTATGGTGTGGTGGGGTGGCGATGATGAAGGTAGTAGTCCCTTGGCAATAGCTCTTGCGCTCATTCTTGCTATATTGGCACCGCTTGTTGCCATGCTAGTACAGCTGGCGGTATCTCGTAGACGTGAGTTTCTGGCAGATGCCACCAGTGCGCTCACTACGCGGTACCCTGATGGGCTAATATCTGCTCTGAAGAAACTTGAGAAAAGTGGCACTTCAATGAAGCGCCAGAACAGCTCAACTGCTCATCTATTTTTTGCAAACCCACTCAAAAAGAAGAGTTTCACAAAATTATTTTCTACCCACCCACCCATCGAAGAACGTATTGCAAAATTACAGCATGCAGGAAGTAACCTGTAATGAGTAATTTCTTACCTGCTCTTTCGAAGCACCTCAAAAAATACTTTGTGGTGGTGAAAAAATATCTAAGTGAAAAAAAGAAGAACAGCATTGCACATCTGAGTTCACTCAAAATCTGGTTTTTTTCAATCCCTAAGTGGGTTAAAAACAGACCCTCGGCCGTTAAAAAATGGCGCAAAGAGCAGAAGAAAAAAAAGAAGTACCGCTCTTTTCATTTGCAGAAGAAAATTAAACCAGAGCCCCGCTATATTCCCACAAGCTTTAAGTTACTTAAAGAATCGTTCGTATTTCTGCTCAAAAACAAAAAAGTCTTCTTCTCTATTATATTAATTCACGCGCTCATTTATTTTTTGGTTATACGCTCTCCAATTAGCGCTAATATCAACACTATTCAAGATTCAATCAATAATGTCCTGGGCGAAAATAGTCAACAAACAACTCGGGGTATTGTTGCAACACTCGGCACGGTTCTTTCGGTTTCGGGAAGTTCCCAAGCGAATGTAACGCTCGTCACCGTCAGTATAGTCATGATGAGTCTCGTCTATATTTGGGCCATTCGCGAGCTCCATGCTAAAAAACCGATCAAAGCACGCGACGCCTACTACAAAAGTATGGCACCAATCCTCCCTAGTAGTATGGTGATGATTGTTGCATCCTTGCAGCTATTACCATTCGCGATTGCCGCTTTTGTGTACAGCGTAGCTCGCACCGGGGGTTTGTTCGCCAGCGCCTTCGAAGACATTCTCTTTTTCACCATTGCGGTTTTGATGGCTATGCTTTCACTTTATTGGATGACCTCAACAATTATTGCTCTCTATATTGTGACACTTCCGGGCATGTACCCGATACAATCACTCCGAATGGCGAAGAAATTGGTGCAATTTCAACGCTTCAATGTATTTCGTCGAGTGTTTACCTTGCCGTTTCTGCTGGCACTTATCTACCTGATTATTCTTGTTCTAGTGATACGTTTTGCGACGAGCCAAGTATTCTTTGCAGTTGAACTCATGCAGTTACTCGTACTACCAGTGCTACACACCTACCTTTACAAGCTTTATCGGGCGTTGATATAAATGAATGATGATTCAAAAAAACGCCTCCAACATATAAAGGAACTCCTTAACACGTATAGCTATGAATATCATGTTCAGGATGCTCCTAGTGTGTCCGATGCGGTATACGATGGTCTCATGCAGGACCTGAAGCAATTGGAAGCAACGCATCCTGAGCTCGTATCACCAGATAGTCCTACGCAACGAATAGGTGGAGTACCGTTAGATAAATTTGTAAAAGTGAAACACTCAAGCAGGGTATACAGTCTTAATGACGTCTTTAGTGAAGATGATGTCCGTGCATGGGTGAAGCGCATGGATAAACTACTGCCTGGTAAAAAACATGAATACTTTTGTGATATTAAGATGGATGGCTTCGGTTGTATGTTGGTCTATCACGACGGTATGTTTACTCAAGCTATCACGCGCGGGGACGGCGAAGTGGGCGAAGACGTTACGCAAAACGTTCGAACTATTAAAAATGTGCCACTCACGCTACGAAAGTCTTCAAAATACCACACATTTTTAACAGGTAGAACTGAAATTAGGGGTGAAGTCGTGATGTATAAAAAAGATTTTGAATCACTTAATCGGCAGCGTGAGCAACAAGGTCTACCGGTTTTTGCAAATCCACGAAATTTGAGTGCGGGTACCATACGTCAACTTGATCCGAAATTGGTTGCTAGGCGGCCACTCCATTTTAGAGCATTCGATATTTTGCGCGATGACCCGTCAGAAGTTTCTACCAACGGGGATGCGTATCAGATACTTCGCGATCTTGGGATAGTCTGCAATAGTCAGGCGCGAGTGTTTTCATCGGTTGAAGCAGTGATGACATTTGTTCATCAGTGGCAGGAAAAGCGACACACTTTAGAGTTCAATACCGATGGGTTGGTGGTTAAAGTTAACGATCGTGCGATGTATCGAGAACTTGGCGCAGTAGGAAAGAATCCACGAGGGGCTGTAGCGTATAAATACCCCGCTGAACAATCTACGAGCGTCATTAAAGACATTGTTATTAGCATTGGCCGTACCGGTGCAGCAACCCCGGTGGCAGTCTTCGATCCTGTCGTTGTCGCCGGCAGTACGGTTTGTCATGCCAGTTTACATAACAGCGATGAAATAACCAGAAAAGACGTGCGTCGTGGCGATACGGTTGTTATATATAAAGCCGGAGATATCATCCCGCAGGTTGAGTCCGTTATCATGGAGCTACGTCCAAAAAACAGCAACAAAATAGTGTTTGAAGATGAATTAAAACGGCAGTATCCAGAGCTTGAGTTTGAACGACCAGAAGGTGAGGTGGTATATCGCGCAAAGGGCTTGAGTGGCCCGATAATTCTTAAACGTGCCTTGGCGCATTACGCCAGCAAGGGGGCGCTAGATATTGATACGCTGGGTGAAAAAAACGTCGAGGCCTTAGTGGATGCCGGTCTCGCAAAAGACATAGCAGATATCTATAACTTACGTGAGAAACAGCTGGTTGAGCTTGAACGGTTTGCTGAACTCTCGGCTCAAAATTTAGTGAAGGCCATTCAAGCTTCAAAGAATCCACCACTTTCCCGTTTCATTTTTGGCCTAGGAATTCGTCATGTTGGCACCCAGACAGCGATTGATCTTGCCCAAACATTCGGGTCGCTTGAAAAGCTTGGACACGCAGATCTTGAAGAGCTTCGCCGAGTTGACGGAGTGGGCGAGGTGGTGGCTGAATCAATTGTGGCTTGGTTTGCAGATGAAGATAACATCGCACTTCTTCGTAAATTCAATACACTCGGCGTCGTGCCAATCCATGCTTCACGAGTGACTGGTCCGCTTCGTGGCAAGAGTTTTGTCATAACGGGCTCTCTGGAGAGTATGGGCCGAGACATTGCCGCAGAAAAAATCAGAAAATTAGGTGGCACTTTTCAAAATGCCGTTGGTAGAGGCACTAGCTATCTGGTTGCGGGGGGAAAGGTTGGGGAGAGCAAGCTCAAGAAAGCACTCAGTTTTGGTACCAAGGTAATTAGTGAAGCGGATTTGCTCTCATTGCTTAAAAAATAAGCATAACCAAAAATAACACAAGTAGTGATATACTAGGCCCGCAGTGAAACTATTAAAACAAAACACATTTTTCTGTTTTTCCCCGCCAGTTATGATTGCGACATTTGTTATTGAGATGATACTTCTCATTGCAGTGGTATTGAAACGAAAAAAGAGTAAAAATACGTCACTCGTTATTTTAATCTTGGGAGCTCTGGCATTTTTTCAACTCTGTGAATATTTTGTGTGCGGAGGCTTTGGGATTAACGGCGCAACATGGTCTCGTCTTGGCTTTATTGCAATCACCACACTTCCGCCACTGGGGCTTCATCTTATCCACCGTATTGCTGGTAAACAAAGCACCTTTCTTGTGCCTGCTGGCTACTTCTTGATGGTATTATGGATCGTTGTATTTGGATTTACCGAAGCAGCATTTAACAATCATGCGTGCACGGGAAATTACGTTATATTCGACCTCAAGGACGTGGTGGGTTATCTTTATTCAGCCTATTACTACGGTCTTCTTCTGGCCGGTATTGTAGCAGCGATTAAACACGGTCATGATTCAAAGAAAAAGTATACGCGTGAAGCTCTTTACGGCATGATTCTTGGTTATGTGGCATTTATGTTACCGACAGCAGTTGTGAACACACTCAATCCTACAACCCTTAAGGGCATTCCCTCGATCATGTGTGGATTTGCGGTATTGTTTGCACTACTCCTCTATGGCTACGTTGTGCCGCGGATAACTCAGCCTTCAAAATAAGCTACTTCGAGAGTACTTCAAAAAACTTTTTCAATTGCTGGTCTTTATATGTCGATTCAATTTTTGTGGTTCTGCCTTGAATTAGAATTACTGCTAAAGAGATGAGAGTTATTATAGCTAGTAAGATGATAGTTAACTTTGCAAGGGGTGAGTCGGGCTCTTCTTTTAAGGAAACAAAAAACAGCACGATACTTAAAACTGAACAAACTGCAAACGTAATAAATCCTGCTATGAATGCTTGTTTTGTATAGGCGGATTGGCGGGTTATATCTAGCATTGTTGAATTACTGTTTTTTAGTACCAGCATTACGATGAACCCAGACAGAATACTTAGCGGAACCGCTAGGGCAGTAAGGCTAAGTGAGAGGGTGCTATATTTTAGTTTCATATAAGCATTTTACCATAGCCAATTAAGCACTAGCGCTTAAGATGACAACAGATTATAATTGGTTCTGAATACTATGATAAAAAATCTGCGCATTAAACACTATAGCTACGGCCTATTAATGGTGCTACTGGTGGGCTTCAGTTTGTTTAATGTTATTTCAAGTTTGCGCGTAGCACGGGCTGATGAAGGGCGGGTAAGTATTAGTAGCCCGACCCAGAACGAAGAGATAAATCAGCAAACTCGCCAGATTACCGGCACTGCTCCTGCCTTGAAAGAACTAACCGTGTATGATGGCACGACCAAAATTGGTACTACCACTAGCTCTTCAGGTGGTACGTGGTCTCTTGAATGGAAGAATCCCGAGCCTGGTGAGCATGATTTAAAAGCAACGGTTGCAGACGGCGAGCTCTACCGAAGTGATGTTTTTAGCAAAGAGTCCGTTAAAAATCACAACGTTAATAGCGGCCAAGTCACCCAAAGTTATGATGCTGGCCTATCGGGGACTACTGGGGTGGTATATGACAATACTTTACAAAAAACGTTTATTATCAACTACCTCGCAGGAACAATTTCTCAGGTTAACCCCCTCTCGCAAACGGTGGAGGATAGCTTTGTGTATAATACGGACCCAGCTCCAAATGGTCTACTCGGTGGTGATTATGCATACCCGATTAAATACAATACCTTCTGTAGCCTTGATCCATCGGTCGTGTCTGTTTGTGCATATACCTACAGCCAGTCAACACACAAACTCTACATACTTGATAACACTAAGCTGTTCATTATCAATACCCAGAGTAAAACACTGGAATCATCGGTAGATGTAGGCGTCCCCTACGACGGTAACAGCTACCTCAATCAAGATCTTGGCTATGCCTTGTATAGTGATCCTCAGGATGCTTTTGTCTACATATCACGCAGGACTACGCGCTATGGACCAGGTTATATTGCCATGGCTGCCACTACAAGGGTAAATTTACAGACAAAGGCAGTGGATGATGCGTGGGACACCTCCCTGGATTCGGTCGTGACTACCGCGACGGGTGATACTTACCTCGGTACGTGGGCATATAATGAACCTGCTAGCATTAAGGTTATCCGAGCTGGGTCCTCAACAGCTGAGGTGCTTGACGTAGGAGGAGTGTGTGATCGTGGCGTGACTCAACTGGCATTATCAGAGGATGATAGTCACCTTTACGCAGCCTGTACCGACGGATTAGATGCCTTAAAAACAGCGGTAGTATCCACTTCAGATGGTCAGCTCATAGCAACGGAAGACCGTACCGGGGAATTCTTAACTTTCGGGAACCTTACCAGTCAAAAATTAGTAATTGCAACGACAGACAACACATCTTTCCAGGTACTCAATACACAAACCAATCAGCTAGTATCAAGTATTCAGCCAATAGTAGGCGCCCTTCAAAAGCAATCTTTAGTAGTGGATGGTGAGAACGAGAAATTTTATTTTGCAACGATTGATACAAGTAATTCACTGAACCATCTCTACGAGGTGGATTTAAACTCCAGTGGTATTGTCAATGATAGAACGTACCCTCTAACGGAATTTTATGGAGTTCGGTCCGCTCGGCTTGCTGGACCTAGTCGTTACAGCTTTATTCCTACTCAAGGTAATGAATCACTACATACAATTTCGTTAAGTAATGGGGCAAATTCGAAACTACAAGAAGGCATGGGTTCATCAGGGACTGTGCTGTACTCTGATGTTGCGAAGCGCATATTTACGACTAGCGCTCAGCTTCCTCTAGGCACAACAAACCCCATTTCGGTGGCAAGCATCGTAGATGCTAGCTATGAGGCAAAAATAAATCTCCCGGGGCAATATTCCGTTGTTAGTGCTACATTAAACGAAGAGGGATCAGTTTTATATGTACTCGGTGTTGACTACACGCTGGGTGGCTCGGATAACGTGATGAAAGTATTCTCAATAAATACTGCCAACCTTGAAATAACTCGAATATATAACTCCTTGAATCAGTATGCTCCTGGCGAGAGTCCTATCAAACTACGAAAAATAGTAGTAAACGGAGATTTACTAGCTTTTGCTGAAAACACTGGTGTAGATAATAAAATTGAAATTACCACTCTCAACCTAGAGAATGACAGTGCTCAGCAGGTAGAGATTACCGAGGAGTCAACCGCAGATACCCTCTACGAAAGAATGATACCAGACGTTGCCATTAGTCCTGATGGCACGCGGATTGCTATATTGCAAAACACGCAATACATCACCATTCATGATGCGACGACTCTCGCAGAAGTTAAGAAAATAAATACTTTTGGAGAGCAAGGGTTTGCGGGCAAGGGCACAACATTAATTTCCTATGACACAAACGAAACACTCATGGCGGTAACCAGTGGTTTTATGTACGAAATGATAATTGACACTGGAACGTTAAAATATTTTGATGTAAACTCTGGCGATACAGTCTCATCAGTAAAACTTTCTAAGCCGACTATAGCTGGAAAGTTGAGTGGTTGTTTCCCTACCGATATTCGCAAAAGCGGTACTGAAGGTTATATTAATGTTGATTCACTGTGTTTCGCTTTTGGCGCAGAAAACCAAGCGTCAGCTAAGGGCTTCGTAAACGTTATTGATCAAGAAAAAAAGACTGTCGTCCATGGCAAGGCATATGCGGAGTACGGCGATACTACTGCTCCCATCTCACTATCCATATTTGGTTATAATGCGGGTAGCACAATAGTATCATCTGCAGAACGACAGGTTAAAGTAATTGCCGATGCTGTCACTATAACAAGCCCTACACAGAACCAGGAAGTTAAGCCAGGAGAAAGAGAAATTACAGGTACGGCACCACCGAATGGCACTGTCGATATTAAAGTAGACGGGACATCCATAGGCTCCGTTGAATCAAACGAGTACGGTGCCTGGGAAAAACAACATACATTTACGTCAGATAAAACTTACACCATTAAGGCCGACTATTCAAAAGCATCAAATAACGTACTGTATATTCCCAGCATGACCCCGTACGATGGAGACTCATTTTATAGTGGAAAAATTAATGTACTTTCAACAGACACAAATGAGTTTGAAGACTCCATTACCTTCCCAGACGGTTATTCATCACTGAATGTTCGCGTGAGCAAGGACGGTACGAAGATATTTGCGTTTGCGCAAAAACTAACTTTAACTCCCACCGAGCAATTCTCGGACTACCGGTTGCTTGTTATAGATATTAAATCAGCTGAAATACTGTCATCAACCGATTTTGCAGGCACATCATCAACCGTCAATAATCTGATAGGGATTGGGATGCTTGCTGAATTGTCTGCAGATGAGCAGCGCGTGTATATACAGGGCGAAGATGGACTTAGGATTTATACAATTGATGGGGTATTTCAGAAAATAATCGAATTTACACCAAATTTGTACGGAGAAGGTAGCTCCGCAGGGCTACCTCGATTGATTATGGCTGATAATATCGATAGGGCATATCTCATAAGGCCCCACTCCTCCATTACGATTGATCTTGAAAACAATAATGTAGAAGAGGCTGTTTTGCCAGAGTCTACAACAATACTTACCGCGACTTATGAGCCAAATAGTAAGCTGGGTGTATCAGTCATGCTAGATAGTGATACAGGACAAGTAACTGCAACGGCCATAAACTTTGGAACTGGAGAAGGGGAGTATGTCTGGACGGCTGAACTCACCAATATGCTAGTTGGTCCACAGTCGCTGATTAGCAATGACGGCAAGCAATTAATTATGAGTGCCACCAATCCTATAGAGGGGACGTTCGGCGTAGTTCAAGTGCGCCTAAGTGACGGGCATGTAGTACCTTACCTTAACGTACCACCACAAGATACTTTGACAGCTATTGCTTCTATGTTGGGAGAGCTTGGCGATGCTGTTTCATTAAACAAAGATATTACTGAAAGTAAAATATATGCAACGCTCTATTCACCAGTTTTGACAGGGGCAATTGCGACCTACACTAACGATTTTCGTAATAACGAAGAAGATTGGGGTCTTATCGCACAACCAGAAGAAGATGAATCATTTCAAATCTATGGAAATTTTGGTGGAGGTAATCGGTCAGCTTCGGTGCCGGGGGAAACGCTCAGTGCGCAGAGGAGTTTTAAGGTTATTAGCACCGTAAAACCTCCAGTTGTTCCACCAGTTCTTCCCCCTGTCGTAGAAGTAATTATTAACCCTCCTACGCCGGTAAAGCCACCATCAATAAAACCTGTTACAGCGGCAGTTGTTGAAAGTAAGCAACGATTTATTGAAGAAGCGGAAAAGGCAGTGCTAAGTAAGTCTCCATTCTCAGCATTGTTAGCGTCAACACGAGGTTTGTTTGCTCGCATTCCCCTACCAATTATGAAGGCATTGCCATATTTGCTATATTTAATAATCTTGGCGCTAGCGGCATATTACCTTTATGAAACACAGAAGCAACTACGTCGCGAAGATAGAATTCGGTCAATTCTTAAGAAGCAAAAGTTGTTGACTGAAGAAAAACGGAATTTCTTAGAACTCACCAGCCACTATTTGCGCACACCACTTACCTATATTCGTTCAGGTGCCGAAATGGTAGCTCGAAAAGTACAAAACAAAGATCTTGAATCAGATCTTTCACAATCCGTTAATCATCTTTCTCTTTTTATAGAGTCACTTGTTGAGGAGGCGGGAGCATCACAAATTAAGACGGTTGAGGTGCCAGAGAAAGTAGTGTCGCCACTGCTTTCAAAAAACTTTATGTTACCAGCTGCAGGACTAATCGGTACACTCGGCTTGTTCCATATTCTTACTAGCGGAGCGGTAGGTGTCCGATTTGACAGCGCCACCTATCTCACGCACGTCGTACTGACCATTCTTATACTTCGCATTCTTTATGGGATGCAGAAGAATAATAAGCAGGTCAATATTGAAAAAGAACATCTCAAGCAGATACTCGAAACTGAACGTCAACTTGACCTATCTCGTTCTAAGCTTTTGAGTGATGCAGGAGAACAGTTGATGGTGCGCACTGAACATATATCCGGCCTGGCGAGCCAACTGACAGATGACGAAACGAGTAAGAAAATCATCCACCAAGGCACCACCCGCCTACAAGAACTAGCTCGTACCTTCTCTTTAGTCTCTCACCTAGAATCTAAGGCCATCGGCGGCAAAGCAGAACCCATTGCCGTCCGAGGTCTCGCCGCCGATGTCATAAAACCCTTCACCTCCACTCTCCAAGAAAAGAACATCAAACTCACCGTCGAAGGCTTTGACCCCGGTGTTACCTTTACCACCAACAAAGCCTTTGCCCAGCTTACCCTTAAGTCATTAATCCAAAACGCCATTGATGCCAGTAAAGAAGGTACTAGCATCACCATCAAGTGCCTCCACAGCAATGGAAGAATAGCCTTCCAAGTCATCGACCACGGTGAAGGTATCCCTAAAGAGAAACTCTCCCAACTCTTCAAGCCTTTCATGAGAGTAGGCCCTGTCACTACCTTCAACCGTGAAGGCATAGGCCTAAGCCTCTTCATCGACCGTCTCATCATGCATGCCCTAGGTGGAGAAGTAGAGATAATGAGTAAACTTAAGGAAGGAACTGTGGCTACGCTTTGGTTTAGGGAAAATCCAGCCGTGTAATCTGTTACAATAAAAAGCAATGGGGCTGTAGCTCAGTTGGCTAGAGTGCTTCCATGGCATGGAAGAGGTCCAGGGTTCGAGTCCCTGTAGCTCCACCAAATTATTATGAAAAAGTATTTCAAACAAATTATCCTTCGCATTCTGTGGTGGCAGGTAAATCGCTTACGAGCCAGGCATAATCCAATCGTTGTTGCTGTTGCGGGTAGCGTCGGGAAGACCAGCACTAAGGCTGCAATTGCAAAAGTTTTAGGTCAGAAATATCGTGTTCAGTGGCAAGATGGGAACTTTAACGATGTCGTGAGTGTTCCGTATATATTCTTCGGTGCTTCACCAAGCCATATTATTAACCCTTTTGCTTGGCTTAAATACTTTTTTTCTGCCGAAAAGGCAATTTGGGGATCATATAACTATGACGTAGTTGTTGTTGAGTTGGGCACTGACAAGCCAGGTGATATGAGGGACTTCAAAAAATTCTTAAAGGTGGATTATGGTATCTTGACAGCGATAACACCGGAACATATGGCAAACTTCGGCAGCATGGATGACGTGGCTCGCGAAGAGCTAGTCCTTGCCGATATATCTGAAAAACTGATTGTTAGTAGCGATAGTATCCCCAATAAATATCTCAGCATTCTTGATGCGATAACCGTTTCTACAAAAGCTGGTGATTGTGTAGTAAAAATAAAATCGCTTACAAGTGATATGCGACGCCCCGTTTCATGTGCATTTACTAAAAGTAGAACTTTAGACTTCAACTCGGCTCTCATCGGAAAGCACAGTATATTAGCTCAGGCGCTCGCGCTGGTCGTCGCCAAGCAATTAGATGTTTCTGACACTCAAATCATAAAAGGTATTGAGAGCATACGCGCATTTCCGGGTAGGATGCAAGTTCTTAAGGGTAAGAACGGTAGCGTATTGATTGATGATACCTATAATGCAAGTCCCGAAGCCGTCAAGGCCGCACTCGACACGCTATATGAGGTTTCATCAAAGCACAAAATTGCTGTATTGGGCCAGATGAATGAACTCGGTTCCCACAGCGAGGCTTTGCATCAGGAAGTGGGTGAATACATTAAGCCGAAGGAACTTGATGTACTCATTACTCTAGGCGCAGATTCTAATAATTATCTCGCAAAGCAAGCAGAAGTATCTGGTTGCAAAGTTGTAAGATGTAGCTCACCTTATCAAGCTGGAAATGAGGTCTTGCCGTTACTAGATAGTGAAACAGTAGTTTTGTTAAAAGGGTCGCAAAACGGAGTATTCACAGAAGAAGCAACGAAAATATTGCTCGCTAACCTAGAGGATTCTAAGAAACTTGTCCGTCAATCTAAAGAATGGCTAAAAATCAAGAGAAACCAGTTCAAGGATTTAATTTGAGAGTACTTGTTATTGGGGGCGGAATATCTGATGAGCGAGAGGTATCTCTGAGATCCGCCAGTTCAATTTTAAAAGGCGCTCTGCGGGCGGGGCACGATGCGCAATTTTACGATTGGGATGGCTCAGATAAGTGGTTGAGTGAGAATGTAGGATCATTTGACGTTGTCTTACCGATTTTACATGGTAAAGGCGGGGAAGATGGAGGGATTCAGTCTTTGCTAGAATCGCTTGCTGCACGTTTTCTTGGATCGGTGTCTGGTGTTGCTAAGCAGTGTTTCGATAAGCAATCTACGAGGGAGAAGGTGACAGACTTCGGGTATGCCGTTGCAAAAGGAGAAGTACTTGACTATAAAAAATATCTGAAAAGTAGTTTTCTGACAATCCCTCATGTGATAAAGCCTATTATGGGAGGCTCAAGTATACACACACATATTCTAAAAAACACTGATAAATATGATCCAGAAGAAATTCGTAAAAGCTTTGATATATACCAAAACTTGTTAGTAGAAGAATATATTGATGGATCAGAAATAACCATGGCAGTTTTGGATGGCATAAATCTGCCGGTGATTGAAATAATTCCGCCCGAAGGACAGCTTTTTGATTATGAAAATAAATACAATGGTGCGACCACTGAACTGTGTCCTCCAAAAAACATCAGTATTGAATTACAAAACGAAGCAATACGTATGGCAAAGGATATTCATGCAAGACTTGGTTGCCGACACATTACAAGAACGGATGTGATGGTTAGAGACGGCAAGCTTTACTTCCTTGAAATAAATGTCATGCCCGGATTAACCGACCAAAGTCTGTACCCCAAGGCAGCAAAAGCAGTCGGTTTGGATTTTCCACAACTGGTCGATAAATTTATACAGCTCACCATTGAGGGGGTATACTAATAATATGGATTCTCTCGACTACACTACGCTAGAAGTATATTTTAACCATGCGTTTGTGCCATATGCTGAGGCGAATGTGAGTATTGCGAGTTCCTCGGTTTTGTATGGTCTCACTGTATACACGGTTTTTAGCGTTAATTGGAACGAGGAAACGCAGACAGCATATATTTTTAGGCTTGAAGAGCATTTCAAGCGCTTGGTCAACTCGGCACGTATTATGGATTTCGGCCAGTTTATTGATGAGTGGGACTTCAAAAAATTTAAAGCTATTATGATTGATTTGATAAAACGAAATAATATAAAACAGGATGTTCTTGTGAGGGTTGCGGTGTATATAGATGAAACCGTAGCGGGCACAAAGATTCATGGCTTAAAGAACAGTGTAAGCGCCTATATTTACCCATTAGGGGAGATCCTTCCCTTATCCGGCATCAATGCCTGTGTTTCTAGTTGGGTGAGAACTCAAGATAATGCAATGCCTTCACGAGCAAAAATAAATGGCAGCTATATTAACGCGAGTCTTATGAAGAACGAAGCGATTTTAAATGGGTACGATGAGGCTATAGCACTTGATCATAATGGCCACGTTGCGGAAGGCACTGTTGCAAATCTGTTTATCGTGCGCGGTAACACATTAATTACGCCCGACAACTCCACGGACATTCTTGAGGGTATAACTAGAAGTTCAATTTTTGAGCTTGCTCATGAGATGGGGATAAAGTGCCATCAACGAGCAGTTGATCGGTCAGAACTGTATATAGCCGACGAAGCCTTTATGTGTGGGAGCAGTGCAAGAGTTACGCCAATACTCTCTATTGATCGTCGTCTAATCGCGGATGGAGAAATTGGTCCTGTAACACATACTCTTATGGAACGCTACAAAGCTGTGCAACGTGGTCAAGACGAAAATGTGCATGATTGGTTAACACCAATAGAGTAAAGAACGTTATTAACTGTTCAAAACAAGTTTTTACTTAAACCATAGAAATCATCGGACTATCATCTGATACAATAGAGGTCATGAAACGATATAACCCGAGTGAAATTGAGCCAAAGTGGCAAAAATGGTGGATAGAAAACAATACGTATACCGTAGAAATCAATAGTAATAAACCAAAATATATGGCTAGCGGTATGTTTAACTATCCAAGCGGAGACGGTATTCACCTCGGACACGCATATACCTTTACGATTCCTGATGTGCACGCGCGGTTCAAGCGCCAACAAGGATATGAGAGTTTAAATCCTGTGGGTTGGGATGCTTTTGGACTACCTGCAGAGAACTACGCAATCAAGATGGGTATTTCTCCGCAAAAAAGTATGGCAAGTATAATTCCAAACTATAGGAAGCAGTATACGGCTATGGGCTGGGGAGTTGATTGGGCTAAAGAAATAAATTCATCAGAACCCCTTTACTACAAATGGACACAGTGGATTTTCAGTCAGATGTATAGGAATGGACTCGCCTATCAAGATTCACGCATGCAGTGGTGGTGTGAGCAGTGTCAGACAGTACTAGCCAACGAGCAGGTAGACGCAAATGGAAAATGCTGGCGACACGATAAAGCCCCAGACCCCGTAATTGAGAAAAAAGAGGTTAAGCAATGGTTCTTCAAAATTACCGAATATGCTGACGAATTACTTGAGGCTGTCGACGATCTCAATTGGACTGAAAGTGTTAAGCTGGCTCAAAAGAACTGGATTGGCCGTAGCATTGGTGCGGAGATAGACTTTAACGTTAAGAATTCTGATGACAAAATTACCGTATTTACCACACGTCCCGATACATTGTTCGGTGCAACATTCTTAGTGCTTGCACCCGAAAGTGAGTTGCTCGAGTCGATTGTATCTCGTGACCAGAAAGAGGTTGTCGATAAATACATTAAAGAGACCGCCAAGAAAACTGAAGTTGAGCGTCAAGTTGCTAAAGAAAAAACAGGATTATTCAGCGGTGCTTACGCTATTAACCCTGTGAATAATGAAGAGATTCCAATCTGGGTAGCAGATTATGTATTAGCAGGTTATGGCACCGGTGCGATTATGGCAGTACCCGCACACGATGAGCGTGATAATGAGTTTGCTCAAAAATATGAACTTTCAATTGTTCGGGTCGTGAAAAATGATACTGCTGATGATGAATGTACTCATGACGAGGGAATTATGATCAACTCGAGCATTTACAATGACATGAAGTCAGATGAGGTGCGAGAGAAGATAGTGGCAGATCTTGAAAAGAAGGGACTAGCTAGGGAAAAAGTTAATTATAAGATGCGGGACTGGTCAGTTTCGCGTCAG
Source organism: uncultured Candidatus Saccharibacteria bacterium (assembly GCA_964541305.1). Taxonomy (GTDB): domain Bacteria; phylum Patescibacteriota; class Saccharimonadia; order Saccharimonadales; family UBA7683; genus CAZIPE01. The sequence goes on from CAZIPE010000005.1 coordinate 19,457, forward strand.
CGTTATTGGGGCGCACCAATCCCGATTGTTAATTGTGATGATTGTGGGCCGGTCTTAATTTCTGACGAAGAATTGCCTGTAGTGTTACCTGAACTCACCGACTTTCAGCCTAGTGGTGATGGGCGTAGTGCATTGGCGCGAGCTACAGAATGGCTAAAGGTGGATTGCCCGAAGTGTGGTAAACCAGCAGAGCGAGAAACTGATACCCTTGATACTTATATTTGTAGTAGCTGGTATCTTTACAGATATATCGATTCTAAAAATACTGAGAAGATTTTTAATAGCGAACTTGTAAATAAATGGTTCCCAGTGGATTTTTATGATGGCGCCGACCACGCTACGGCACACCTACTTTACGCTCGTTTTATTGGCAGATTTTTCAACAAAATTGGTATAGTTGATAACCCTGAACCATTAAAGCAAATGTTATATCATGGTAAGGTTCTCGGTTCGGACGGATCTCACTTTTCTAAATCGGCAGGTAATGGTATCGATCCGCTTGAGATTATTAATAGTGGCTATGGAGCTGACGCGCTAAGAGTTTATCTTATGTTTGCTGCTCCTGCAGGATTTAATATCCGATGGGATCCCCAGGGGGTGCCGGGAGCGCATAGATTCCTTTCTCGGCTCTGGACGCTGATTCAGGAATACCTTGATCCGAAAACTCAAAAAGTGACCAGTAAAACATATAGTACCGATGAACTTGTTCGAGAAACTCACAAAACTATCAAAAAAGTTACCGAAGATATTGAAGAAAATCGCTATAACACCGCCATAGCAACCCTAATGGCTATAGTAAATTCGCTGTATAAATTTAAAAACACCATACCTTTTAAAGACGCATCATGGCGTGAGTCGCTCGAAACGGTAATTTCACTGACTGCGCCGTTTGCGCCGCACATAGCTGAAGAGTTATGGCAACAGCTAGGCCATAAAACTAGCGTGCATAGTGATAGTTGGCCACAATGGGATAAGGCTCAACTTACTTCAGATACCATGAAGATTGTAGTACAGGTGAATGGAAAAGTTCGCGCTACTATTGAGCTTTCAGCAGATGCGAGCGAAGAAGAGGTCATTCGCGCTGCTCGAGAAAATGAAAAAGTTGCCGAATTTATATCCGGCAACTCGGTAAAAAAATCAATTTACGTTCCAAAAAAACTTGTGAACTTCGTTATCTAAAAGGGTATATGACAGTAGACTCACCCAATTCTTCTGAGCGCCGTCTAGCTTCACTTAATACTTGATCTTTAGGGTCCTGCCTCTGAGAAAATGCGTCATCAATTCGGTCTGCAATACGAGCAACGGGTTCACATAGGTCAACTATTTTGTTACCAAAGCGTCGTACGCGACTGTTTTGCCAAAGCTCACTTTCGTCCAAACTTTCTTTAACATGTGCGGGAAGTGCAGCCACAAGCTTGACGCACCCCATCCCTAGTTCATGAAGCATCGTGGGGATTGTGCGCTCTGGCAATTCCTGGGGTGAGTCATTAGCTGCGTGTTCATTATTGTTGTCATTAACTTTTTGAACAACTCGACCCAAGCCTTCTAAGTAGGTTTTGCGTGCTGCAATTCTTTCAATATCTTTCTTTTCACTCATATCTTTGTTTACCCGCAAACAGAGATGACTTGTCCTGGCTGAATTGCATCATTACCATCAAGTTGGTCAGCTACGATACCGTCAACAATCGGACGAATGTCTCTGTAATTAACCTCTGATTTTACAATTTTCCACACAGTATCACCCTGTTCAACGGTTATATCGGTACACTCTTTTGGCGCTGAATCACCTTCGGCTAGATTAAAACCAACGACCGTGACACCCGTAGCGATAAGTAAACCCAAGCCTATGCGAGAAACTTTCTCGCGTCCAGTTAGCTTGCGTCGCTCAGCAGGAACATATGCAGTGGTTTTCTTGCCTATATCAGCGGTAGCTTGATCTAAGTCAGCTGGATCACCGGTACTCAAAAAGCGTATCGCGGCTTCATCGCACATAGTTCTTTGCGGTATATATCTACTCATAGTGATATATTATAGCAAACCACGAGCATTATGTCAATAGTGAGGTGGGTTGAGGTATTGCGCTGTTTTTGCTATAATAGGTGGTAATATCATTCGTAATAAGCCTTAAAAAGGAGCATTTTTAATGGGAAAACCCAAAAAGCAGACTTCACCGCGGAAAAAAGGTTTACGTCGTAGCCACTTGATTTTAGATCTCGCACGACGCGTAAACGCCAAAAGTCCGGTAAAAGTCTATACTACCAAGCGTGAAAGCGCTAAAAAGAATCCAAAACCAACAAAAGTAGCGAAAACTACTGCTAACAAAGCAAAATAACCGTTTAATCGTATTAATTAACAATTTAAGAAAGGCGAGAACATGGCATCAAACCGACATCTTGGACGCATCGTTGCCCTCCAGACTCTCTATGAGTATGATTTTCGCCTACGTGCTCACGACGACACCCTTTCAGTAGATGAACTCATTGAGCGCCACCTAGGGCGCTACAAAGACACTATTGATGACATGGAATTCGCTCAAAATCTCATCCGCGGCTCAATCAGCAGTATTGATATTCTTGATACGCGACTGCAACCACTTGCTCCTGAATGGCCACTTGAACAGATAGCTCGCATTGACCACGCCATTTTACGAATAGCACTGTATGAGATGTTCGAGATGAAGAAGAGTGGCATCCCGCCCAAAGTGACTATTAACGAGGCGGTGGAACTGGCTAAAAGCTTTGGTGGAGATAACTCATCTAAGTTTATTAACGGGGTACTCGGTACCGCATGGCGCCAAGCTGACCCTGATGCTGCCCAACCTACATCTCAGCCTGGCGAGGGGAGCACCAAGACAGATAAAGATAAGGTAGAACAGAAATGAAAGCACCAGAACAAATCAACAAGTTTAAAAAGTACTTCAAGCGTAAACCCGCTATTCAAGATATCGTTCGCGAAACGACAGCCGGCGGCATAGTGTACCGTCGCAATAAACAGGGTGAAGTGGAGCTTCTGCTCGCTCAAGATGCCAAAGATCGCTGGACTATTGCAAAGGGTCACATTGAGCCAGGTGAGACACCTCGTCAAACTGCTGAAAGAGAAGTTCAGGAAGAGACTGGACTGAAAGAAATGAAAGTACTCAATCATCTGGGAAAAACACAGTTCCGTTACCGACGACAGAACAGTCTTATTCTGATGACTATGCATATCTTCTTAATTAAAGCCCTTGGTGATACTGATCGATTAGTAAAAGAAGATTGGATGAACGGTATTGGCTGGTTCCCTTTCAATGAGGCGCTTGAAATGGTTGAATATGAAGGAATTGAAAAACTTATGTTGCTCGGTATGAAGCATATTCGTGAACAAAAGGATTAGCGCGTGATTAAGATAGATACCGCACCTTATCAACAGTTTGCCAAAGAAACATTTGGCTTTATGTTCAAAGAGCCTATGACACTAGTGACTGCCTTTACTCACCGAAGTTACGTCAACGAACACAAAAAGAGTACTCAAATTCATAATGAGCGACTAGAGTTTTTAGGTGATGCAGTGCTTGAGCTTGTGGTAACTGAATTTTTGTATTCCAAATATTCTGAACCAGAAGGTATTTTAACCAATTGGCGTTCGGCTTTGGTGCGCACTGAAAGTATTGGTGCAGCGGCCGGCCGATTGAATTTTGAGAGTATGATCCGGCTTTCGCGAGGTGAAAAACGAGGTTCAGATAGAGCCAAGCAACAGATTCTCGCCAATAGCTTCGAAGCGGTTATCGGTGCGATATATGTAGATCAAGGCTACGAAGTCGCAAAGAAGTTTATTAGCGACAACATTATTTCGACATTACCTCAGATTTTAGAGACTGGCAGTTGGCGAGACCCCAAGAGCTATCTACAGGAAGTGGCCCAAGAAAAAGAATCTCATACGCCAAACTACAAAGTCCTTTCAGAAGATGGTCCTGATCACGATAAAGTGTTTACTCTGGGTGTTTTCATTGGCGGTCAACTCCGTGGCTCAGGTTCTGGTAGCTCAAAGCAAGCAGCTCAACAAAAAGCTGCCGAAGAGGCGTTGAAGTACTACGAAGCTAAGTAGATATCATACCAGTTGACTTTAGGGGTCGGTATCTGTATAATTGAACAAGAATTTTAGAATAAATCTATAATGCGAGAGGATTAGTTACCGTTCATGCTAAGTATTCGTTTGCAACGAGTTGGAAGAAAAGGACACGCTGTGTATCGCGTGGTAGTTCAAGATTCGCATCGTCAACCAACGAGCGGAAAAATTGTGGCTCAAGTAGGAACATATGATCCACACACTAAAGCCGTCACCATAGATAAAGAAAAGGTTGAAACCTATCTTAAAAACGGTGCTCAACCAACACCGCGAGTAGTCACCTTGCTAAAAGCAGAAAAAATTACACTTCCAAAATGGGTAGTTATCCCTGGTAAAGATAAGCAGAAGACCATCAAGAATAGTGAGAAACTTCGTAGAAACCAACCTGAGGCTCCAGCCGAAGAGGTAGAGGAAGCTCCGGAAGAAGTGGTGTCAGAAGAAGTCGTTGTTGAAGCACCTGCCGATGAAAGCGTTGAAAAAATTGCTGAGGCTGAAATTGAAGATGGTCAAGAAACTGCACCTGAAGAAACTGCCGCTGCAGTTGAAGAAGACCCCGAAGAAAAACCAGCAGAAGCCTAATAGGCGTAGTGGATAGTGTGTAGTAGGTAGTGCGTAGCGCGCTACCTTTTAAGTTGTTGAGATAATTTTGTAAGCATTTTCTGAATTTCTAACAGAAGCTCTAGACAGCTAATCGTGGTGATTTCAGGGTAGATCGAGCTAACCAATAAAAGCTGAGTTTCCAGTTCTGCTGCTGAACCTTGAGCAATACCGCAAAATTGCCGAAACTCTTTGTTATTATGCCTCTTGCATCCCTCTGCAATGTTACTCGGAATTGAAACCGAACATCTCCTAATCTGATCACCCAGTGCATATAGTTCATGTTTAGGTAATCTGCTTGTGATTTTGTAGCATTCTTTTGCAAGTACCATAGATTTTTGCCACACTATGAGATCTTTGAAAGAATTCACCTCGCTCATTACTATCAACTATACACTACACGCTATTCACTATATAATTATCTATGTAATTAACACCAAGGAGGCAGAATGTCAGCAAATATTGATCAAGATTTCGTCGAATATATTGTGAAATCACTAGTCGGAAATCCGGAAGCAGTAGCAATAGAGAGGACTATTGATGAAAAAGGTGTACTACTTGAACTCACAGTAGACCCTGAAGATCTCGGACGTGTCATCGGAAAGAGAGGTGGTACGGCACAGAGTATTCGTACATTGCTTCGAGCGCTTGGTACCAAGAATGATGCTCGTTATAACTTAAAAATTGTCGATACCGATGGTGGAAGTGGCGCGCGACGCCCAGCTTCTGATGAAGAAGTAAGCACTCAGAGTGAGCCAACAGCACCCGTGGTTTCAAGTGATGATTCTGCTACTACACAAGATGACGTAGCTGATGCCAACCCTGTGGACGATATAACAGATGAGCCTGTGGAAAACGAAGAAAGTGATCTGGCTGCGAAAACGCGAAAAGACCTTGCGGACTTAGACGATCTCGACATATAATAGTAAGCGTTCACCACGGACAAACAAATACAAAAAAAGATAATCCAAAGCTCGCTTGCGAGTCTAGGTAACTAGAGAGCTTTATGTGATAAAAGAATCTGCCTTCTGGCAGATTCTTTTAGTTTCTTCGAGTTTAAGGTACAATTCATCAGATGAAGATACAAATAATTACTCTATTTCCCGAGGCGGTGGAGCCATATCTTAATGTCTCGATGATGTTCAAGGCGAGCAATACGGGCGCGGCCGAATTTTTGCTTATCAACTTGCGTGATTTTGGGATAGGTTCGCGGAAGACCGTCGATGACATCCCGTATGGTGGTGGCGATGGTATGGTGCTAAAGCCCGAACCACTCGTGGCCGCAATTGAACGGGCTAAAAAGAACGACCCAGAGGCGGTAGTTATTCTTCCCACCCCGCGAGGTGAATTGTATAAGCAGTCTCATGCCAAGAAGCTGGCTAAAGAGGGGAGGGGTCTTATCTTAGTCTGTCCTCGCTACGAAGGGTATGATGAACGGATAACGAAATGGGTAGATCAACAGTTTTGCCTCGGCAACTATGTGCTCACGGGCGGTGAATTACCCGCACTGACAATTATTGATAGCGTTGTCAGATTACTTCCAGGGGTACTCGGTGGCGAAACCAGTGCTGAAGTAGAATCTTTCCAACAAGATGACAAAACAATAGAAGCCCCACACTATACTCGCCCTGCGGAGTTTCAAGGCATGAAAGTGCCAGATGTGCTGATTGACGGTAACCACGCCAAAATTAGTAAGTGGCGCCAAGAAAACTAGTCAAATCAACAAAAAACTGCTATAATATAGTTAATGACCGAGCACAACACTGGTTTTACTTCAGAAACCCTAACTAAAGAAACAATCAACTCTTCTATTACCGAAGGTATAGATGCATTTGATCTATTCTTTCCAGGCGTGGGTACTGCTAATTTTCAATACAGAGTCACTCAAGACCCACAGCTTAATGGAGTATTCCCTGCCCGAGTGTTTCCCGATAGAAGCGAGATTCTTGTTCATTCAGGCACAGTAGATTATATTCATAGCCACCTATCTTCATCATACCAATTAAACTATGACGATCTTGCGCATATTTACGTAGGTGCTGGTGTAGTTAATACTCTATTAGCTCGTCGTATTAGCGCTAGAAATAAGCCTCCAATTCAACAGTTGTACGGCCTAATGTCCTCAACCGACTCGTTGGGTCGAAAACTAACGGATGAAATGTTACTGGAGGTCGGTGAGGAAGAGACTCAAGTTCTTGTAGAATCTATTCATTCAAGAAGTGAAGAGAGAGTCTGCGAGATTAATAGACTACGTCTTGCAGTGGGGGTATTGGCTCATTCAAGAGGCTTCAGCGTAGATCCATCATTGAAAGATCAACAATCAAACGGCATTCAAGATGTAGTAGAGGTATTCAAAAAGGGTTTAGCGGAGTTTATTAGTCATCGTGAGCTATATGAACGCACTGTTCAGGCATTCGGTGTAAGTGGTTATGGTGCAGGATGGATGTTTCGCGATGAACTTTCTCCAGTTGAAATAGCCTGTGCTTTCCCTATGGAGCTACCAGAAATTGAGAGAATAGTTTCACTTCTTGATAAAAAAAGATAACCAACTGAGTTGGTTATCTTAATAAATAGTTGTTGTGGTGGTACGCTCGTACCCAGGGTGTTTTTATTTTGGTTATTTTTTGTTTACCCTAATTGAGCTTGTGATTATAGTACCAGGGCAAAAGTTACTTTGTAAAGACTTTTTTTGCATTTTGTTAAAGAATATCGTACAAACTCCATATATGGTGTATCTGCTTATGGTTGTGCCGCTACAGCGCTTCAATAGTGCCACAAGCAAATCGCGGGCCACCGCTGTGTCCTGAGCCTGATTCGCCTGGTGTGTAGGGGTCTTCATTACCGTGCACCATCAACGAGGTGCCTTCAGGCGCCGATCCCTTGCCGAGCAGAGAAACAGGCCCATCGGATAGTGTGACGCGTGTCGTAATAGCTTCAAGAATGCCGTGCCCGTCTTCATCTATTGTGATACTCGGAAGGTCACCGGAGTGGTAGCCATGATTGGCGTCGGGATCAGTGTTGCCGTTCGGACCTGGGTCAAAATGTCCACCAGCACACTTAAAACCATCGCAATCACACGCTGCCTTTTCATGAATATGAACCGCGTGTTTTCCAACCAAAAGAAGTTCTGGATTGCCAGTTAGTTCGAGGCGAATGTGAACGTACTTCGCACCGTCAACATCATATTCAGTAAAATCTGCTTGGCCCGATATTTTATCATCCTGACCTTTCATGATTGCTTTTGCCTGTGCGGTGATAGTCTTAGTATCTGCTGTTATTGAAACGTTCATGGGTCCTCCTTTTTTATATCTCATACCTAACATAACAGATTTGTGGGTGGGCGTGTACTAGGCTATACTCGTACGCAATGATTAAGCACGTTCTTAAGGCCCAGCAGTTCACACCAGAACTTATGGGTATTATTTTCAAACGTGCCAGTGAGCTTCAAATAGTAGTCGATGATGCACGTCGACATCAAAAATTAGGTAATTTACTTGCGGGAGGCATGATGTTCACTATCTTTTATGAACCATCTACCCGTACGCGTATTTCATTTGCCGCAGCTGGGCAACATCTTGGTATGCAGGTGGTGAACACAGAAAACGCACGCGAGTTTTCCTCGGCTATAAAGGGTGAAACTCTTGAAGATACCGTCAGGGTGTTGTGTGAGTACCGCCCAGATGTCATCGTCATTCGTCATCATGAAAATGATGCCGCTGAGCGTGCGGCAAAAGTGAGTTCAGTGCCAATCATTAATGCCGGTGATGGAGCGGGACAACACCCTACCCAGGCGCTTCTTGATATGTATACTATTCAAAAAGAGCTGGGTCGCAGTGAAGACTTGCATGTGGTGATTGGCGGGGATCTCAAGCACGGTCGAACTGCTCGATCGCTTTCGTATCTACTCGCGAAGTTTGCGGGTAATACTATAACCTATGTATCTCCGAAAGAACTGAAGATTGGCAATGATATCAAAACACATCTTAAGGAACGCGGAATTACATTTAGTGAAAGCGAAGATCTTAAAGCGGTGCTTCCGACTGCAGACGTTGTGTATTGGACCCGTATTCAAAAGGAACGCTTCGATAGTTCAAAACTCGAAAGTACATTTATACTCGGAAAGGACGAATTGCGATTGATGAAGAAGAAATCAATCTTGCTTCATCCGTTGCCACGAGTTGATGAAATATCTGCAGAAGTAGACGACGATCCTCGCGCCGCCTACTTCCGCCAGGCGGGAAATGGTATGTTTATCCGTATGGCACTGATTGAATGGTGTCTCGGTTACCTCTAACTAAATTTTGCGTGTATTAACGTAAGCCAAGTCGAGCGCTACAAGCGGGCCATGCGCCCCAGCCTTGGCGGGATTGTAAAATACTAGCGCGTGCAATCTGCTCAGACTTGCTCGCTTGATGAGGGTATCCTTTTCCGCCAACACCTTGCCAACTTCCAAGACTAAACTGCAAACCACCATAGTACCCGTTGCCAGTGTTTATTGCCCAGTTACCACCCGATTCACAAGCCGCTAGTCTATCCCATACACTACCCGAAGCCACTGCTGAAGCACGCGATGTAGCTACTCGCTTTTGCGCTGGTTGTGCTGCGGGAGCCTGGTAGCTATAATTCGTTGTTTGAATTGGTGTTTGAGTAGGGGTCAGCTGACTGAGCGGACGCTCTTTTAGCTTCTCTTTATCATTTGGCACTCTCAGTTTCTGCCCAGGATGAATGATGTTTGGATCCTGGATCTTCTTATTGGCAAAAAAGAGTCGCTGATATGTTGATTTATGCTCAGCTGCTATTGAACTCAGTGAATCTCCTGATGCAACGACTACTGTCTTTTGCTTTACAACTTCTTTTTTAGTGTTACTTTCCGCATGAGTTGTTTGTGTCCCCATGGTAAATAGTGTGGCCGTCACAAAGACAGCCGCTAATGAAGCGATTACACGCATATTTATATTGTCCTTCTTATTATCCCTAGCGTACCCAATGAAACATTCTATTCTTGGTAGTGGTCTGATAGCCGGGTTAGTATTACGCGTGCTTCTTACCAGAAAAAAACACGCAAATTTCAGCTTAAGCGCTTTGACCAATTGTGTCAAATGAAAATTATGTCTACCACATATAGCGTGTTGTAAAAAATAACTAAATCTCTCTTGTAAGCAAAGTCACACAAGCACATTTGCAAATTTTCTGGGTGTATTATGAAATTAGGTGTTGGTATGTTATGCTTATTTCAGCACATAGTTTAAATACTCTCATCCGTCCTAATAATTTGTTCTTCACAAAAACACACTATCATCTCGGCAAGGACATATTACATAACTGGGCTACCAATAGTAAGTAAACAAAAGGATACATCAACATGGCAATGAAATTATACGTAGGTGGGTTAGCTTATAGCGTAACCGAACAAGAACTCGAGGCACTATTTGCTGAGCAAGGTGCGGTAACAAGCGTTGCAATCATAAAAGACAGAGACAGCGGTCAATCAAAAGGATTTGGCTTCGTGGAAATGGCTGACGTCAAAGAAGGTCAGAATGCCATCAAAGAATTGAACGGCAAGGAATTAAGTGGCCGAGCAATTATGGTAAATGAAGCACGTCCTAAAGAAGATCGAAGTTCAGGTGGCGGTGGCGGATTCCGACGCTCATACTAATCTGAATTGATTAGAACACATATTAAAAAAGATGAGTCTGCGCGCAGATTAATTAAGCAGGTATTTTATTCATGAAAAGTGATGCACATATTGAAATTGTGAGCTCTAGTGTCGCGGGGCTTAGTTCTATGAGTGCTATTTCGCGCGAAGCACTCCATGCTGTCTTAAGTCCACGCTACGGCGATGTGCGTATTACTCTTGTTAACAATATCGAAGATTTGAAACAGTTGGTGGGCCGTAAGCCCGATCTCGTCTTTCTCGGTATGAAATTCTTGCCGGCGGATCCAGCTCTAGGCTTTTTGGATGAAAAAAAGATATGGCTGAGTGATGTTCTGGATGAAAACGATATTACCTATACGGGGTCTGCCCGAGATGCACACGAACTTGAAGTCAATAAACATCTTGCTAAAAAACGCGTGGAGCAGTCTGGTTTAAATACCTCACCGTTTGCATACATTGAAGTGGGCAGCTCTGTGGTTGAAGACGATGTGGTTATGAAGTACCCGCTATTTGTTAAGCCCTCCAATCGTGGCGGTGGCATGGGCATAGATGACTTATCTTTAGTAAATAATTATGCAGAACTTAGCGCAAAAGTAGCCACTATACATAGTGAGCTAGGGTCTCCTGCCTTAATAGAAGAATATCTCCCGGGCAGAGAGTTCAGTGTGGCATTATTAAAAAGTACTCTCGATGATTCATATTCAGTGATGCCAATTGAGCTCGTCGCTCCTTCGGATACTCGTGGTGTCAGTATGCTAAGTGAAAATGTAAAATCTTCAAACGCCGAATCGGTATCGAAAGTGATAGATCCTTACCTAAAAAAAGAAATATCAGACCTAGCCTTAAGCGTATTTCATGCGCTTGAGGCAAGAGATTACGGGCGTAGGTATTGTTTCTAAAGACCAGGCCACACAGTATATTATTGATAACGGTGGTAGCGAGAGTACAGCGCAGACTGTCGCTGGATTGTATCAGGAATCACAACTCTCCTCGCTTCGTGTTGGCATGTTCTTCGTATTTGCTTGTCTGTTGGGGTCATTCGTACTTTCGAAGCAACTACCTTCTGAGGTTGTGGCGCGTAAAAAATAGCTATACCCTCCCGTGGTTCGAGATTGACGACAGATGCCCGAAGTGAGACCATGTAGATGTAATATATAAAGAGGAGGCAGATATGTTCGCAACAACACTTCTTGGTTATACGATCGATACCATCTGGTCGTTAATAGTGTTATTTATTTGGATAGGAATAGCTTTTTGGCCGGCTCGCGTTGCAGGACGCAAAGGTCACAGTTTTTTACTCTACTTCATTTTTAGTATATTCTTCTTCCCGCTTGCACTACTCGTTGCCTATCTCGCACCCGATCGCACTCGGTTATAAGTTATCACTTTGGAGATTCAGCTATCTACTACCTCGAGCGTTGTGGTATGATGGTAGTAACGTAAATTGAATTGGAATAAATCTATGGCTAAACATAAGAATTGGCATGGTGCAGCGCGTAAACGTGCGCTCAAGAAAAAACTTAAAGCAGCAAAATAGTCAAAATAATCCTCGTGTGACTATGACGAAATGCTTGTGTTCACCATCTTTGCGTGGTATTTTAAACATATGTAAAACACCCCACTAGTGGTATAAAATAAAAAGATAAATTACATAGCGGAGAACATCAAATTATGGCTACAGCTAAACGAAAGTCACCCACAAAGAAACGTACAAACAAGGTTACTTCTGGTAGCGGGGGCTTACTGTCTTCTAAACTAAACTGGCGAACAATATTACTGCTCGCTTTAGTGCTCACTATTGCCGGTGGTTTTTTTGTTTTCCGTTCGTATGCTACAAACACCGAGTGGAAGCCTGGGAGTTCGGCCATTACTACTACTTCGTTAAAGACTATGAGCAAGAAGGATGGCTCTAGTTATTGGTACACCATGCAGCCATCATTGCCGTTACTTAAAAGTGGTCAGGTAGAAACACTACCCGCTTATTCTGAGGTTGGCAGGTTGGTGCTTAAAGATCCACTTCAAGGCTCTGGTACGTACTGTGTTGAAGTGCAGTCTTTCGGTATTCCAATAGGAGTTCGATTCTCTGGTGCAAATGCAAAACCGTTAAATGTACAATCGACTGCTGGACGCTTTACATTTCCCGCCAAAAGCAAGAATGAAGCCTGCGTCACTGCGGACCTCACGGTTGGTACGCTTACGGTCATTGTCGAGCGTAGCAACGCTCGCGGTATAAGTAGTGCTGATCAACCGATAATAGTCCACAAGTTATTTAAGAAAGAGGCGAGTAGCGACGTTGCAAGAAAGTGTTCAGAACTTAGCGACCTGAAATTCTGTGATGATTTTGATGGCACTTCTGGTACACCGCCGAACAGCACTAAGTGGAGAGTGTTTAATAGCGGTTCTAGTTGGGGTTCACAATGTTGGTCAAATAAACCTGAGAATATTTCAACAGACGGTAAGGGTAATTTAAAACTTACGCTTATTGATACTAAAACTAATCAGTGCACCAACTCCTACGGCGATTCGTCTACTATCACAAGCGGGGGTATGGACACTCAGGGTAAATTCACTACCAAGTACGGTAAGTTCGAGATTCGATCTAAGCTTGCCTGTGCTAAAAGCGTGTGGGGTTCCATATGGCTTTCGACTGGCACCGGCCCCTCGTGGCCACAATCTGGTGAAATTGACATTTACGAAATTGGTTACGACAAACAAAATAAGCTTCAGCAAACAATCCACGCTGGTAAAAGTGGTAGTGATAAGTATTCGGTTGAAACATATTCTGAACAGACAAATAGGTACTGCGATGACTACCACGTCTACGGCGTTGAATGGCGAAAAGGCTACATTCAATTCACACTTGACGGCAAGCCAACCAATCGTATCACCGAGGCTGACGGCCTAGCCGATGCTACGAAATCTGCCAAGACGCCGTACTGGCCTTTTGATACATATGATTTGAGATTACTGATCGACTTGCAATATGGTAAAAGTGGCACCTGGACAGGCACGCCAAATCTAGCGGAACTCCCAAGCTCGATGCTTGTTGACTACGTCAGAATCTATAACTAGACTAAGTTATCTTGCTGAACGATAAAGTGTACTCGTACGTCGATACGATGGTGGCAATGTGATATCCACCTTAACACGCCAAAGCATAGTTATTTGGCAACCATTTTATATAGACCCAGCAAGATTACTGATCCAAGTAGAGCAACCAGTAAACTACTCAGATTGAACCCTGTCACACCACTGCCACCGAGTGACTGCATCACAAAACCACCAATAAAGGCACCTATAATTCCCACCACAATATTAGTTAAAACACCCTGCTGGGCATCAGTATTCATTATTTTTGAGGCAATCCACCCAACAATTGCACCAAAGATTACCCAAATCACTATATTCATATCAATTCCTTTCATCCCTCATATTAAATAGCTGTGTCATTTTTCTTTCCGAGATCGATCGCCTTAACAACCGCCCACGCAACCAGGCCATACACTATGATTGCCACTAAGCTTTCTACATCGAATCGAGATACACCATAGGTTGTGTCGATGTTAAAAAGTCCTCTAAAAGGTGCAACAAATGGACCCGTAACCACATACATTAAGTCCGCAAAAGTGTTTGACCGATTAGCTCCCAGAAGGGATATAATAATACGAATTCCCAGTATCCCAGCCAGTAACCCATATATTAGGTAAACCACCCTTTCTGTTTTTTCTACCCCCTCATCTCCGCTTGTGTGACTGATGGATTGTTTCTCTATATGCGTATTACCTTGTTGTACTCTTTGAGTACGAATTTCTTGCTCTTGATCTGCCATGTCTCACTCCTTTAAAAACTGATTGTACAGTGTTATTTTCGTTTTATATCTTCTATGGTTTCGCTGATTTTATCACCCGCTTTATTAAGCTTGCTTTTGAGTTTGCCTTTGGTCTCCTCAATCTTTCCTTTTGATTCAAGCTTCTTATTGTTAGTTACTTTGCCAACTGTCTGCTTCACTTTGCCACCTAGTTTATCTGTTGTACTACTCATGTTCTTACCCCTGACATTTAGTTTGTAATTAACAGTATGCGTTGCCTCGAATAGCAAAGATGTGCGCTGTGTCACATAATATCTAGCATCACCCCAACTATTTAAAGGTATAATACGATTATGGAAAAAGATACTCTTGCGGTTATGCCGACTGAATCAGCCCCTGAGCACAGTATTGACGCTATTTTTGACGACGGTCGTATCGTGAAATATTCCAAAGGTGAATCTATTATCCATGGTT
>CAZIPE010000005.1:34195-64359 GCA_964541305.1 uncultured Candidatus Saccharibacteria bacterium
TTTGACGACGGTCGTATCGTGAAATATTCCAAAGGTGAATCTATTATCCATGGTTTTGACGAGCCAAATGGAGTTTTTGTTATAAAAAAAGGCTTTGTTAAAGCGTTTACTATCACAAAAGATGGTTTAGATAGCCTACTGTTGATTCATGAAGCCGGTGAGTTCATACCACTTATTTGGGCTTTAGATGGAATTCACACGGAAGGGTTAAATTACGAAGCCATGTCAGACGTGACCTTGCTTAAAACCACTAAAGAAAAACTGCGATCTGCCATGATTGAAGATAATTGGTTGTCTCAAGAGATTTTGAAACAATCAGTTCGCATTATTACTGCGTACGCTCAAAGAATTCAAGCCCTAGAGTATCGAACCGCACGTGAGCGAATTATCGCAGAGCTATTAAATCTTGCTGAAATGTTTGGAAAAAAGATGGAAAAAAGGTTTTGATTACTGCTCCAGTAACTCATCAAGATATAGCGAACTCAATCAATATGACTCGAGAGACAGCGAGTCGAGCACTGGGTTTGCTTTTTGAAGAAGAACTTTTAGGTCAAGATGACCATCTGTTCACTATCTTAGATATGGCTAAGTTGCAGGCAGAGCTTGGTTTATAACAAACGGCTCTGAGGCGCATTACAAAAAAGAGACCGTTTTATAACATTACAACCAGCCCCTGCTAGTCAAAAATTGGCTGAGCGGGATAGTCTGAAACCTAATTGGCGCCAATCTCAAGCCATCTCTTAAGCACCTTGCGTAAAGATGGTAGTTTCTCCTTAATATCGGTCATGTTGTCAAAACTGATCGTCCCACGGATATCTGAGTTCCATTCAACAATGCCTTCGTCCTCTACAAGAACAGGCTTTCCACTCTTGTTTTCTTTTCTGGTCGATCCCATATGAATTACGAGCTTCACCTTGTTCTGTTTGTTGAACAGACTGAAAGTCATACGGTCTTCGCCATTAAATGTGTAGTTTGGTGCATTCCATTTAATGCCTTCGACTAATGCGGGCTCAGAGTTTAAAATAACCGACCTAAGAGCATTCACTTGATCTAGCTTGTCTTTTGGCTGGTCTGCAAAAAATTCTTCGAGGGTCTTATACTTAATCACGCTCCAAGTATAACAAAATCTAGTAGCGTGAATGCGTACTAGACCTTAAATCAACTATCTTGGCTAGGGTGGAGGGATTCGAACCCCCGATCACGGGACCAGAACCCGTTGCCTTACCGCTTGGCTACACCCTAATAACAGGTAGATTATAGCGTAGTATCAGGTGTTTGTCAGGTTGCGTGCAGTATAATTCAGAGTGTTTCTTGAATTCTCAGAAGTTCATTGTATTTGGCGAGGCGCTCTGAACGACTCAGTGAACCACTTTTAATAAACTTTGTTCCTAGACCAACTGAAAGGTGAGCAATGGTGGTGTCTTCGGTTTCGCCAGAACGATGGGACATGATTGTCGTCATGTTATTTTTATGCGCGAGGCTCACCGCGTCAATTGTCTCAGACAGGGTGCCAATTTGATTGGGTTTAATAAGTACGGCATTGCAGGATTTTTCATCGATTGCCTTTTGAATGTAGGTTGTATTGGTGACAAGCAGATCATCGCCTACTAACAGAATTTCACTGCCAATTTCGCTATTCATCAAACTCCAGTTGGGCCAATCGTTTTCATCAAGTCCATCTTCAATTGAGATAATCGGGTAGTGCTTGAGTAGTTGCTGGTAGTAGGCAATAAGTTCAGCGCTTTTTAGACTGCGACGCTCTGATTGCAAGGTGTACACGCCTTCATCGTAGAGTTCGCTCGAAGCCACATCAAGCGCGATTGAAATATCTTTTCCGGGAGCGTAGCCAGCTTTTTCAATTGCTTCCACAATAAGATCAAGTGCGTCAGTGTTTTTATGATGTGGTGGGAGGACGTAACCGCCTTCGTCTCCCACGGCGGTTGTATATTCGTTATGGGCTAGGATATTACCGAGAGCGTGAAATACTTCACTGCCTGCTTGCAGCTGTTTTTCATACGAGCTGATTCCAGTAGGTACAATCATGAATTCCTGTATATCTGCCGAGTTGAGTGCATGTTTACCACCATTAATAACGTTAAACATCGGCGTAGGAGTGTGAGATGAAGGGTTGCTGGAAAGACCCGCAACATATTCAAAAAGTTGCTGGCCTTGTAACTGGGCGGTTGCTTTTGCAAAAGCGAGCGAAACAGCCAAAATGGCATTAGCACCTAGTTTCGATTTATTTTCAGTGCCATCCAGCTCGCGCAAAAAGGCATCGAAGGCTTCCTGCGAATTAAACGATGTGCCGACGACTGCTGGTGCAACAACAGATGTGATATTCTCGAGCGCTTTTTGTACACTGAGTCCACCGTAAGCACTGCCATTGTCACGTAGTTCAATAGCTTCGCGCGAACCAGTAGAGGCACCAGAAGGAACGCTGGCTCTTCCGGTCTCACTAGTCTCGAGAGTGCAGTCGACTTCAACCGTAGGATTGCCCCGTGAATCAAGAATTGTGCGAGCTTTAAGTTGTGTGATTACCATATATTCAATAATCGCATACATAATCGTTTTGGTGAAGAGCTACGAGATGTGACATAATAGTTTCATATGGCGCGTATTTGTATCTATGATGTAACAAAAGAGGAAGAAGACGACTTTACAACCATTCCTGATGTACATGATGTCGTACTGGTGGGCGAATCACTCGGCAGTGAAAACGTCGATACTCAAACAGAAATACTTAGCATATTTGTGAACAGTACGGTCGATGCTCAGCTGATAGAAGCTATGCCAAAATTGAAGCTTATTGCTTGTAGGTCTACCGGATTTAATAACGTGGATATGGATGCGGCGAATGCTCACGGGATTACAGTTGTGAACGTACCGACCTACGGTGAACACACCGTGGCAGAATATGCCTTTGCACTACTACTTGCGCTTGCCAAAAAAATCATACCTGGTTCTTCACAAATGGCGATGGGTGAAAATGACCATTCTTTAATTCACGGTATGGATGTCTACGCAAAAACACTTGGCGTGATTGGTGCTGGCAAAATTGGTAAGAACGTTATTAAAATTGCCAAGGCCTTTAATATGAACGTGATTGCCTACGACCCGTTTTTAAAACCCGATGTCGCTTTGGCTGAAGAAATTAAAACAGTTGAACTTGCTGAGCTGGCGCAGGAGTCGGATATCATAACCTTGCACGTTCCGCTGACTGATGAAAATAAGCATATGATTAACGAAGAGCTGATTAGTACAATGAAAGATGGTGTGTATCTCATAAATACGGCGCGCGGTGAACTTATAGATAGTTCAGCACTCATCTCGGCACTCAAGAGTGGCAAAATTGCTGGCGCCGGGCTAGATGTGCTGGAAGATGAAAAACTGATGGAAATAGACGAGGAAGAGCTCCTACTAAAAAAAGGTGCGAAAACACGCGAAACCCTCGAGCATGTAGTGGCTAACACTATTCTAATGCGTATGCCAAATGTCATTCTCACCAGCCACAATGCGTACAACACTACCGAAGCTATTGTGAAAATCAACTCAATCACGGTTGAGAACATCAAACATTTTTTGGTTGGGTCAACTCCAAATAAGGTGAGCGCATGAGCGGGAAATTATTGGTGGTCAGGCACGGAGAGTCAGAATGGAATGCACGCGGGGTATGGACGGGTGTGACAGATATTCATCTTTCCGAAAAAGGCGTTAAAGAGGCGGAGATGCTCGGCGAGGCAATAAAAGATATAACCATCAATCACGCCTTTTGTTCACAGCAGGTACGTTCGCTCGAGACACTCACTGCCATGCTGAGTGCTTCTAACCAATCTGGGGTACCATTTGCTCAGGACGATGCTATTAATGAACGAGACTACGGTATATACACGGGCAAGAATAAGTGGGAGGTTCAGCAAGAAATCGGTAAGTCAGCATTCGAGAAATTACGTCGAGGCTGGGATGACCATGTAGAAGGTGGTGAAACACTCAAAGATGTCTACGCGCGAGCTGTTCCATTTTATAAAACAAAGATTCTCCCTCTCTTGCAGGAGGGTGAGACGGTATTGATTGTGGCTCACGGTAACTCAATACGATCATTGATGAAATACATTGAATCAATATCAGACAAAGACATTACTGCTGTTGAAATGCTGTTTGGTGAAATTGTCATATACCAGGTGGATGCCGAGGGCAAGAAGCTGACCAAAGATGTGCGGAAGATTGACACCACACCACCACCCGCTTAAGTCGTTAGCTTATTTGCCTTATTTATGATAGAATAAGGCTAACGTATTTAGGTGCGCCGAAGGAGGCGCTTTTTCAATGCAAGATCCCACGAAAATTCGAAACATTGCTATTATTGCTCACGTTGATCACGGTAAAACTACCTTGGTTGATGGGCTATTAAAGCAAAGTAAGACGTTCCGAGACAACCAGGCTGAAATGAGCCAAGATCTCATTATGGATTCGGGTGATCAAGAGCGCGAACGCGGCATCACCATCACCGCTAAAATTACCGCCGTGCAACACGAAGATTACCGTGTAAATATTATTGATACCCCAGGCCACGCAGATTTTTCAGGCGAAGTCGAGCGCACACTCAATATGGCCGATGGCTGTCTGCTGATTGTTGATGCTCAGGAAGGGCCAATGCCACAAACCAAGTTTGTACTCACCAAGGCGTTAGCAAATGAGCTCAAGCCAATTGTGGTTATTAACAAAATAGACAAGCCCGGCTCACGACTCAAAGAAGTTGAAGACGAACTGGCGGATTTATTCTTAGAGCTTGCGGTACATGAAGATCAGCTCCATTACCCAATTTATTACGCCATCGGTCGCGAAGGAAAAGCATGGAAAGAAGTACCTGAAAGCCCTGAAGCTGAGGGCAATCTTGAGGCTTTATTTGAAGCTATCATTTCTGATGTTCCCGCTCCGCGCGTCGAGCGAGATGCTCCGTTTCAAATGTTGGTTACCGCTCTCGGCTACGATAGCTTTAAAGGAAAATACGCCATTGGTCGCATAAGCCGAGGAGCTGTTAAGCCGGGCGATCAGGTAGTAGTCTGTAAGAAGGACTCTACACTCGCCAAGGCAAAAGTTGAAATGGTGTACATGAGCCAGGGGGTGAGTAAGTTTGAGGTATCTGGTGGCGTGGCTGGAGACATCGTGCAATTAACCGGCCTTAAGGATGTGCAGATTGGTGAGACGGTAGCTGACGTTGAAAAACCAGAAGCCCTGCCAGTTTTAGAAGTTGAAGCACCAACTCTGCAAGTGTATTTGGGCCCAAACACTAGTCCATTTAAAGGCACGGAAGGCGAATTTAATACCTCGCGACAAATTGGTGATCGTCTGCAACGTGAACTCGAAACGAACATTGGTCTTAAAGTTGAAGACGATGGAATTGGCTTCTTGGTATCTGGACGTGGTGAATTACACCTTTCTGTTTTGATTGAAACTATGCGACGAGAAGGCTACGAGTTCGAAGTTGGCCGTCCACAGGTTGTGACTAAAATTGAAGACGGCAAAACAATGGAGCCTCTCGAAGAACTTATTATCGAAGTACCCGCCGAGCATGCAGGTGCGGTCCAGATGGAACTTGGCACTAGACGCGCTAACTTGAAAGAGCAGTTTGTGACTTCTCAAGGCGCAACAAAACTTATTTATGAACTACCAACACGAGCGCTGCTCGGACTTCGTAACGTTCTGATTACTAACACTCGTGGTACCGTTATTATGAATAGTTTAACAATAGGCTATCAGCTGGAAAGTCCCGCACTTCAGCAACTGCGCAATGGTGTATTGATTGCCTTTGAACAGGGTGTAGCTACGCCGTATTCACTCGAGAACGCCCAAGAACGAGGCACCTGCTACGTTGGGCCGGGCGAGAAAGTCTACGCTGGTCAGGTAATTGGTCTTAACAACCGTGGAGATGACTTAGAGGTAAATATTGTCAAAGAAAAACACCTGACAAATATCCGAAGTTCCAGCTCTGACGGCATCGTTCACTTAACACCACATGTGATATTGAGCCTCGAAGAATGTCTCGACTTCATTGAAAACGACGAGCTCCTGGAAGTAACCCCAAAAAGTCTTCGGTTGCGTAAACGCGAACTCGACCCCAACAAGCGCAAACGTAAGAACAAAACGTAAAATACAACCTCGCTTATATCTAGACAGTAACCGCTTATGTCTGCTATTATTAATTGCTGCCCTTGGCGAGGCGAGTAACTAATCTAATACGATAGTGTTTTGATTAGCAATCTTTCTGCATATCGCAGAAAACAAAAATGTAACATATAACTACTTAAAATATGCACGTACTATGACGTTGCATTTTTAGTGTGCGAAAAAGGAAGTGATGCGACAATTGATAGAACTGCATGAAGAAATTAACGAAGTGAATTATTTTTTAAGAGAATGGCAACATCTCAGAACTCATCCTGCAGATAGCAGTAGTATACTCGCACAACCCGAACTTCGATTTATTTCACGCACAATCGAACATTTGATTAATGAAGCCCAAGCAATCGATAGACCACTCCTACTAAAGGTTGAGAAATACGAAGGACGCATCGCGACAACATTAAAACACAAAGCCCTAGTCTCTACGGTGAGTACCGCGCCATCTTCACGCCATTCAGTCATTGAATTAACGGAGTATCTTAAGACGACAAATAAAAAAGGAGACCGAATTTCGTATGTTGGCAATAAGCACGGTCTTCTTTCGCTTAGTAAGCTTGCAGACATGGTAGCAAATGGGAGCACGCTCCAACTAACAGGAGATCACCGACCCGAGTAAACCAATTGCATTACTGTTCAGTAGAGATGGCGTCTCGCAAGGGGTTGGCAGTAACGGTAGGGTTCGCGTATAGTATGAAGTGATGGACGGAGTAAAAAAACAATCAGTCATACGACTCAAGAAGCTCTCTAAGTTTTACGGTAAGTATCGCGGGGTAGAAGATATTACCCTTCAGGTTGAAGCAGGCTCAATTTTTGGTTTTTTAGGGCCTAATGGAGCTGGCAAAACAACCACCATTAGTATGATGGTCGGGCTACTAGGCCCCACCTCGGGCAGTTTTAGCTTATTTGGTCGCGACAACAGAGTCTATTCTAGTGAAAATCGTGCCAGAATCGGTTATTTATCAGGAGATATGGCGCTCGACGGGAGTCTTACTGGCTGGCAAGAACTTGAATATTTCGGAAACCTCAGAGGTGAGTTTAACAAGAAGTACATTGAGGAACTGGCCAATCGTTTGCAGTGTAACCTTGATCGAAAAATAAAAACTCTGTCTCGTGGAAATAAACAAAAAGTAGGATTAATTGCCGCACTGATGCACAAGCCAGATTTGTTAATTCTCGACGAGCCAACTAGTGGGCTTGATCCGCTGATTCAAGCTGAATTTAACGAGATAATTACAGAGCACAAAAAAGCCGGACGAAGTGCCTTTATCTCTTCGCACGTACTAAGTGAAGTGCAGCAAATTTGTGATGAAGTAGGGTTTATTAAAGAGGGTCGACTACTTACCACGAAGCCCCTCAAAGAAATTCTTCGGGCAGCGCCCAAGCAGGTTCGCATTGTAGTAAAAGGCAAGATATTTTCCGACTTTACCAAGCTGGTCGGAGCTAAGAATATTCAACGCATAGGCAATGTTATCACCTTTAGCTTTAGTGGTAACACTGGCCAACTATTGAAATTTCTTTCTACCCAAGCTTCGGAAGATGTGACTATTACCGATTCAGACCTAGAGACCGTTTTCATGAATTTATACGAGAGTAATGGAGAAGGAAATGTTTAGATCCATCTGGCTCAAGACCGTGTACGAAAAACGATGGGGCTTACTGGCCTGGTCACTGGGGATTTTTGCAATGACATTCTTCGTTATGTTGCTATTTCCAACCCTGAGAGACACTTTTGGCCAGGCATTGAACGATGTGCCGGAATCAATTAAAGGAATCTTGGGCGATGCCCAAACCTACCAACGCATCAACGGCTTCATAGATATCCAGGTGCTATTTCAGATGGTCTTTATGACAGTGATATATGGCGTGATTTTATTCACTGGCGTACTGGCAGGCGACGAAAACGATGGAACACTGCAAACGCTTTTGGCTCACCCAGTCAGTAGGCGAAAAGTGTATTTTGAAAAGCTATCGGGGGCAACAGTGCTCCTTGGGTTAGTGAGTCTCGCCGTTTTTGTCGGCGTGTGGTTTGGATCTTTGGCCGTGGGTGAAAGCGTCAATCTTTTCAGATTGCTTCTGGCTATACTAATGATGTTTTTGGTGTCATTCGTCTTCAGTATCATCGGCTTCGCGCTTGGTGCAATAACCGGAAAACGTGGGTTATCTGGTGCTATCGCTGGTGCACTGGCATTCGTCAGCTATCTTATTACTAACTTGGCACCAACCGTCAAAAGTTTGAAAGGCGTGAATCGTTTTTCACCGTATGAATATTTCAATAAGCCAAGCATTTTAGATAACGGGATTCAATTTAGTGATCTCGCAGTACTACTCCTCATTTCAGTGGTGTGTATTGTTGCCGGGTATGTCGTCTTTACCCGACGTGATATCGCTCAGAAATAATTGACACCAGCGCAAAGAAGTATTAAAATAGTACTAATTTCTAGAATTCACTAGAATATTACAAAGGCGCAAGTATTAAGGAGTGAACGAGCATGGATGTTAAAGGACAAAGTTTCGAAGCTACCGTTGTCGCAAAAGAACAAACAGATGATTGGTTAGTGAGTGCTGCTGCTGAAATCGCAGAAGCTGCTAAGGATCGTGGTTTAGAGCTACCAGCATTTGGCCGGTGGTGTTGCAGTTGAAGCGTCTGAAACAGAAGCACCTACCCGGGAAATAGAATTAAACCTTGAAATCCTCGCCCAATTGGGCTCAGCATACAGAGTTTACAGGGATACCCTCGGTGCTCTTAACCGTGATCGTAAGCGAAAAAACAAGGTAGAACTAGCTCCCGAAGAGACACTTGTTGCAGAATTCGAAAACTGGTTTACTGAGCAGCGAGCAACATTTGTAAAAGAGGCTATGGAAGCAGATCCTGAGCTTGGTTTTCGTCTAATTGCTACTCCGAATATTACTGCTGATAAAGACGAAATCCTCGCTCTCGGTAAACAGTTTGGTGAGAATCAGCCCTACGCAACGTCTATCTGGGAAGAAATTTACGGTCGCTACACATCCGAACAACTTTCAGGTACTAACCCGGAGGATGGCAAGGCCGTTAAATTCCGTCTGATCCCTAATAAACTGAACGAAGACATGTACGGTACTGTCACTGAACAACGTGCGAAGCTTGAAAAAATGCAAGCAGATAAAGGTGAGTTCCTCGGTGTCCAAAGTGTATTAGAAGACGTTGTCTTTTGGCGATCACTTAGAGCTGAGGGCGATAGCCTTACTGAAGGTGCTGTCTTTGAACGAACCTACGCTCGACACTTTGACTTACCTGAACTGCGCTTCGGCGGCTTCGATTACGTGCCGGACTCGTTTGTCGTTGACGATGGTCAGCCGGTTCTGGACGTCTCGAATGCTGACTTTGACCATCGCGCGCGTGTCTCGGTGGGGTAAAAACTTAATCTTTGATTCTTCCTTTGGTTTCTTTTCCCTTGTCTTTGCAAAGCAAAGACTCGACACAAATTTTTTGGTATAGTGGCATCTAAGAGATAAGAAATCCAAAGATGTATGTCTATCGGTGTCTCGAGGATTGCTTGTAGACATATCGTTCCATGTACCTATGAGTGTACATAGGGAGGTCTGCACAACCAGCACTTTCCCAACACCCCACGAATTGCTGCCATGGAGTCTGCATGTTAGCGGACTGAGAATACAAAAGAAGCTATTGGTGCGTCCGGTAGTGGAGAGAACCAGGCAGAGTTTAACTTTAGCGCATCGACGGCATCGATTACGTGCCGAACTCGTATGTCAATGACAATGGTCAGCCGTATCTGAACAACTCGAATGCTGACAATGACAATCACGCGCGTGTCTCGGTGGAGTTTGGGAAGTTACCTAGTTTACACTTTTGCGCCAGCCACCGATTTGGCGACGAATCTCTGTTAGTCTGGCTTGGATTTTTAGTAGGTTGGTTTCATTGGCTAGTTTTAGTTCTAGCATGGCACGTACTTGCATGGCAGTTAACTCAGCACTGGCATCAGCATTGATAAGATGACTGCCTTTAATTGCCTTCGGTGCGTGTTTTGCTAGAATAAGGTGTTCGAGTAGTGCTCCGCAGCTGGCTACGGTGGGTTCGCCAAGTGTATGGCGATACTTTTTATCAACCGTAACGGTTACAGCGATAAGTTTCTTATAGACTTCGTACGTGCTTGTAATGACAGATAATTCTTCCATAGACCTCAGTTTAACAAACATCTGGCGCTCCTGGACATCTTTTCGCCGTGGAAAGAGAGTCAGTCGAGAACTGGCTCTATTTGAAAGTGAGTTGGAACGCAACCTACTACAGCTTTGTGCTGATCTCAATAGTGGTCAATACATACATGGCTCCTACGATTACCGGATTGTAAATGAAAAGAAACGTCGTGATATAGCGGTAGCCACAGTGCGTGATAGAGTTCTGCATCGCCTCGTCTACGATTACTTAGTTTCACAAGTTGACTTAAAGCTGGACTATGATGTGTGGTCATGTCGAAAGGGCAAGGGCCTGCACCAAGCCCTATTGCGTACAAGCGAACTTGCAACGAAGTGCAATCATGGCTGGGTGTGGCGCTCAGATATAACGAAGTTCTTCGACAGCGTTGATCAGACTATTCTGCAACAGTGCCTAGGTCATTATATTGATGACGAAAAAGCACAGACAATACTTGACAAAGTTATCTCTAGCTATCCACCAGAATTAGACAGACAGACAGACAGACAGACAGACAGACATGGCACTGGCATTCCAATTGGTAACTTGACGAGCCAAATCTTCGCCAATATTTATCTCAACGAATTTGATCGCTTCGTTCGACACAATCTCAATCCTTTGGGCTATGTCCGTTATGGTGATGACTTTGTACTATTCTTTAATACTCAAAACGAAGCGAGATCTGCCCAGGAGGTGTCTACCATTTGGCTCAACGAGAGACTAAAGCTGCATGTACATGAGACAAACAATATCGTGGTGCGTACTACGCGGGGACTCCACTTTCTTGGTCATACTATTTATCCTCTGTCACCTGTGACTATAGAAAAGCAAATGATAAAAATATTATCAGAAAAAATAACCGTGCGAAACGCGAGCACATATACTGCTATGTATATACCTCGTCGTCATTCTAAGAATTTGCCGTGGATTATTAAAGAAATAATAGATGGTAAACTTGACAGCTCATAATGTAATTGGAGGTGGTATGATTATTAGTATGAAGAAGTTTTTGATACTAGCTCTGGCCATACTCGGTTTATTTGTACATGTGCAAAGTGCTTCAGCCCAGAGTGTCAATAATTTTACGATCGATTCGTTTGAGGTAGACTACCATCTTTCTAAAGATGAGAAGAACGTCTCTCAGCTTAAAGTGGTGGAAAAGATTGTGGCGCAGTTTCCTGATTATGATCAGAATCGTGGTATCGAGCGAGCAATTCCGGAAGAATACAACAACAATAAACTTGATTTGAAGATTGTTAGCGTCCAAAAAAGTGATGGTACCGATTGGAATGTTGCAACGCGTAGTGAAAATAATAATCGTATTGTACGAATTGGTGACGCAGACAGATATGTGCGGGGTGAGCAGACATACATCATCACCTATACCATGCGTGATGTGATAACTTTCTACGATAACTATGATGAGTGGTATTGGGATGTTAACGGCGATCAGTGGCAACAACCTTTCGATAGGGTGGTAGCTCGTCTGCATATACCCACTCCTATTGCCAGTGAGATCGCCAAGCAACCAAACTGTTTCACGGGGGCATATGGTGGGGCGGAGAGCAATTGCATAGTTGATAGTAACGAGGATGCTAATGAGACGGTGATCAGTATAGCTACGTCTAAGCAACTTGAGGCAAATGAGAACATGTCATTTGTCGTCGGCTTTAAGCAGGGCACCTTTACAAAATATAAACCTGACCCAAGGCAGGTTATGTTAGGTGTACTGCTCATTGCCGCTGCTGTCGTAGTGCCACCGATTGTTGTTCTTGGTGTGATGTATAGGAAGTGGAAGGCTCTTGGAAAAGATCCTGATGGTAGGGGTGTTATTGTGCCACAATACAAACCTCAGCCGGGCATGAATCCGCTGATTGCAGATGTCATAATAACCGAGCATATGAGTGATGGGGCGATTTCCGCAGCCATATTAGACCTGTGTATTAGCGGGTATCTTAAGCTATTTGAAGTAACTAAAAAGAAGATACTTAAGGATGGCGTAGAATACGAAATTGAAATTATAAAAAAAGATGAGAATCTATTACCGCTGTATAAAAAAGTTCTCGAAATGGTATTTGGTGTAACCTATAAGGTGGGAGATAGGATAAATCTTAACCAGCAGAAGAACAAGCTCTACAGCGGAGTAACTAGTTTACGTGCGCTAGTTAATGAGCAGGCTGCTACATTTGGCTATTTCCAGAAGAACCCCGCAAAAGCCCAAACCATGTATAACACGCCGGCCTCGATAATGCTTATTGCGGGGATTGCCTGTTCTTTCGTAGCGAATCCTTGGTTACTACCGCTTGCCGTTGGGCTCATAAGTTCGGCAATAATTACGTTCATCTTTGGTTCTCGTATGCCTGCACGAACGCTGATGGGTGTTGAGGCTAAAGAATATCTACTAGGCCTAAAGGACTACATGAACTTGGCAGAAAAAGATCGTATTGCGTATCTTCAAGGTCCCGAAACGGCTGAAAAAATTGATGTTAAAGACAACAAAAAGATGGTCAAATTATACGAGGCACTTTTGCCCTACGCTATGCTATTTGGTATTGAAAAAGAGTGGGCTAAGCAATTTGCTGATTTGTACGCGGAGGGTCAATCACCAAGCTGGTACAGCGGCCGCTCGGCCTTTAATGCGGTTGTTTTTTCTAACGCTGTTTCTGGCTTCAATTCGGCTTCAGCCAGTTCATTCACCGCACCAAGCAGTTCGGGCTCCTCGGGCTTTTCGGGGGGCGGTGGCTTTTCAGGGGGCGGTGGCGGTGGAGGCGGCGGTGGCGGTTGGTAGCGCATCTTTATTGATGTAAATAGCCCCTCTTGACAGGGGTGAAACAGAGGTATATTCTGAGGGTAGTATTAATAAGAGGAGGTTTCCATGGAAGCTGCAGCAGTTCAAAACTATAAACAAAATTGGTGGATGTACCTGACGAGCGGTATTATCACACTACTATTCGGTTTAATTACTGTGATTAACCCAGCAGTGACGTTCCTTTCGCTTTCGTTCTTCTTTGGCCTGTTCCTACTTCTTACTGGAGGAATTGACATGGTATCGGCGCTCACGAGTATCCGCACAAAAAGCCTCTGGTTCTTACACCTGGCCTTTGGTGCATTGGTTGCTATCTTCGGTATCTATATCATTCAACGACCAAAACTAAGTTTGGCTACTTTCGTGGTGTACGCAGCGATTGCGTTACTTGTAAAGGCTGTCCTTCATTTGGTTGAAGCGTTTGATTCAAGTTACGACGGCGTGTACCGCGTCTGGCAGGTTATCGCTGCAATCGTCGCAGCTCTTGCAGCGGTATTCGTATGGCGCTATCCAGTCCAGGGTACGCTCGCATTTGTGTGGGTACTTGGAGTGTTCGCACTTATCAACGGTCCACTTATGATTGCTTTTGCGCTCGAAGCAAAGCACGGTTTTTCTAAAAAGAAATAGCAAGAGTACGTTAGGTGGTCGTAGCTATAACTTTTAGCTACGACCCGCGACGTTAGGATAGGGTGATACATATGAATGAAGGAGCATCGGTGACACCACGAGCTACCAAAATTATGGTGGCCATACTACTCGCATACATATGTGTGGGTGCAGTATTTTATCATTCGATTGAAAATTGGAAATGGCTTGATAGCTTCTATTTTACGGTTGTCACACTAGCTACGGTTGGCTATGGTGACTTCACGCCAAAAACAGACGCTGGCAAGTTATTCACCATGCCCTTTATATTTATAGGAATTGGCATGTTTGTATATACGGCAAACACTTTTTTAAGACACCGAGCTGAAGTGAGGTTGAACAAACGATCTTTAAGAAAGAAAGGTGAGTAGATAGTATGGCTACAAAAAAACCTGAAAAGAAGACATCTCCGATAGTACGTCCATCGTTATGGCACTGGCGAATTCTCGTACCAATGTTAGTCGCGAGTCTTTTGTTTCTGATAGCTAACTCAGCTCTGTGGGTTAATAACGTGCTATTCAATACCCAGAAGTTTACGAGTGTTACGACTACGGCACTTCTGAGCGAATCAAGTAGAATGAGTATAGCAAGTGGGGTTGTAGAAAAAGCCTTGGCTGATCGACCAGTTGCTCAGCGTCTTGTCAGTCAACCAGCAACAAAATTTATTGCAGGATTGCTCGATTCGAGCCTCGCGCAGGAAGCCACCGAAAAAGTAGTCACACGTCTTCAGACAGCGGTAACGACTAAAAATCCACAAAACATTGAACTCGATTTAACTGGTGTTAAGAATATTGCCTCAAAACTTATTGCACTAGCGGATACCGCAAATGTAGAGGTGGCACCCCAACGTGAATTACCAGACACCATCGTCTTATTTGATGCATCAAGCGTACCTAATGTATATAAGTACGGTCAATTTGTTTTGTGGTTAGCGCCGCTCGCTGGTTTGGGAGCGATACTCCTCTTTGCCTATCCACACATCAAAGAACGTAAACTAATTCGTCGCGTTATGGTTTTACAGGGTGTCGCCCTGCTACTGTTCGGCTTTTTCGCTATGAGTATCGGGCCACTCTTTAGACCACAGGTCTTGGGTAATGTTGAAAGTTCGAACGCACGAGTCGTAGTTGAAAATATCTATAACGCCTTTATTGCCACGTTCAACGAACAGACCATGTGGCTATTTACGGCAGGACTCATACTTTGTTTTATTCCCTCAGCACTGTGGCTCTACAGCACTCAAGTTAAGCCACGTCTTGCAAAACGTAAAATAGCATAAACTCGTTTCATGCTATACTTGTAGGGCACATTACTAATTAATAATATCAAGAACATGGCGAGGGCACTGACCCGTTGACCCATCAGCAACCTGGTTTAGCAAATAGTATGTAGTAACTGGAATGTGACTTAACTCATGTACCATCTACTACTACCATCTACCAAACAAAGGTGCTACATTCAGCCCGCATTGCGGGAGAGATATCATGAGTTAACACTCCTTATTTTTTCCGCTCTATGGGAAAGAGAACAGGAGTTATTTTTATGTCAAAAATAAGTTACAAAACAGCAGAGACTGTCTCACCAAAGCATCCTGACAAATTATGTGATCAAATATCGGATGCCATTTTAGACGCCTATCTTGAGCAGGATCCTCATGCTCGTGTAGCCGTCGAAGCAGTGGGTGGCCATGGAAAGGTGTTTGTGGTCGGCGAAGTAACGTCAGATGCTTTGGTAGAAGTGAAACCAATCATCAAGCGATTGGCTGGTTCTGTTGAAGCGGAGGTTCGCATAGTCTCGCAGAGTCCTGAAATCGCCAATGGTGTAGATACGGGTGGTGCGGGCGACCAGGGAATCATGGTTGGTTACGCAACCAGTGAGACTCCCGAATTTCTTCCGCTTGAAGTAGTGCTCAGTAGAAAACTGAACCAATACCTATTCAAGAAGTGGCCCTTTGACGGTAAGACACAGGTAACACTTAATAATGGCAAAATAGAATCGGTAGTTGCTAGTTTTCAGCACGCTCCTCAAGACGAACTAGAGTCGGCAGTACGCGATTGGCTAGATGCGCCTTCAACTACCATATACCAACTACCATCTACTAAATTTCACATAAACCCCGCAGGAGACTGGAGTGTCGGCGGATTTGATGCTGATACCGGCCTTACCGGTAGGAAGCTTGTGGTAGATAACTACGGCCCGGGTATTCCTATAGGTGGTGGATGTTTTTCTGGAAAAGATCCGAGTAAGGTAGATCGCTCTGCAGCTTATATGGCTCGTAAGATTGCACTTGATTATCTTAAAAAGCACTCAGCTCAGGAAGTATATTGCTACCTTGCTTACGCCATCGGCTACGCACAGCCACTCGAAGCAACCGTTATCATTGACGGCACGCAGGAAGTGGTTAAGGGGTATGATCTTTCGCCACGGGGGATAATTGAATTTCTCGACTTGCGTTCCCCGCAGTACGAGCGGACAGCTCGCTATGGTCACTTTGGGCACGCACCGTTTGCGTGGGAGCAATAATGCTTGCCTGGCGGGTGTATAATAAGAGTGTAATAAAACTCAGGAGGTTTAATGGCACATCGTGAATTTACACTCGAAGAAGCGCGCGAACTAGGCGAAAAGGTTGGTATTAATTTCGCGCAGTATGATCTAGACCAATTTCGGATGGGACTCAGCGTTGAACTCGAACACGGTGCTGACGATCCAGAAACCAATGTTACGAATGGCGATTTGATAATGACTGCTAAAATTGCCTGGGCACACCTGAAAGAGATACCAGATTACTATACCCGTTTGAATAAAATGGAGGCTGAAGCCGAAGCTGAGGCTGGTGAGTGAACGGTAAGCGAGCAGTTTTTATCTTCGCCTCAGTGTTGATGGTGATCGTAGTATTTATTGCAGGCTATAGTTTTGGTAAAAATTCCTATAACCCTAATAGTCCTGTCGATAACGGAGGGGTAGCCTGCACAGAAGAAGCAAAATTGTGCCCAGATGGCGCGGCGGTCGGAAGACAAGGCCCGAATTGTGAATTTCCCGAATGTCCAAGCGAGACACCCGCTAAGCTGTAAGATTTAGTACGGGCAGTCGGTTGTAACAGTTTTTGCTTGAATAGCTTGACCGTTCATAACAACAGCATGTGTTTGCCAGTAGGCTTTACTTTCAGGCACCTCATCTGCCTCACCAGGAATTGGTGGAATATACGTGCCAGTGGTGATGTCGAGTAATTCGTACTCTCCGGCCTCATCTTTTTGAAGTGACAGTGTAAGATAACTGGTTGGTTCGGCTTTTCGGTGCTTCACGTAGCGAGTGTAGATTGGGGACTTACGGGCTTGAGCATAAAAGACACTATCGCCGTCCTTGGTTTCAATAACTTCGGTATTACCAATGGTTCGTTTCATATCAATTTCAATAGCAACTTTTTCGCCATTAAGCACTTCTTTTTGCATGAGTTCTTGAGCGAGTGTGAGCAGGTGTGGTTCTCGAGAAATTTTTTCTGCTACCTTGGAATGGATGAGTTGTACGTAAATAGGTTTATCGTTTGCCGAATGTGTAACGGGGTGTTTCATAATGTTGCTATGCCTCTCATACGTGATCTGTATTACTACCAGTATACCCCGTTAGGAGATAATAACCTAATCTGATAGAAGTGCAAATAGGTAAGTATCTGCTACAATCATAAGCATAATTAAGGAGAATCTATGGAAGATCAAGAAAACGTAGCGAAAGCAGAGAAGCCATTAAATCCAGTAAAAGCAAAGAAGAAACTTTCAAAACAGAAAATACTTACCATTGCTGTAATAATTCTAGCCATTATTGGGGTGCTTTTGGGAGGCTTGTATTACATGCAGATTACAGATGCTCAACAGCAAGCCGAGGAACAACAGGCTCAGGTGGATGAGCTAGAAGATAAGATCGCAACACTAGAAAAGAGCATTGAAGATGCTAAAAAGACAGAAGCTGCTGAAAGTGCGGCCCAAGCCGCCAAGGATGCCAAAGCAGCCGCTGCTGCAGCCCTTGCCAAAAAACTAGCTACACTTAGTCAAGATCAGATAAATAACATTACCGACTCAATTAAGTCCATGAACACGGCCGCCTTAGAGGGCTATCTTGCCGGTAGTGTTAATGTTGTTTTTGCAGCCAGTGAAAAAGCAGGTCCACGAACCCCTGCTCAAGCAATAGCTGATCTCGCTTATTTAAGTAGCGCCACCAGCCCCTGGTCATTTTCCCTCCCCGCTGCAACAACTGATGCATGGAAAACAGGTGATTATAAAACATACCTCAAAGATGCCACGATATTTGGTAAATCAGCCAACGGTTACGTTGTAGCCATGAAAACCAATGCATCTGCAAAGATCGACCTCATCTTTGTCTCCAGCAGTGCTGATTTACTTTAGATTAAAAGCCTACCATCAATAATCTTGGCTCAAATCTCTGTTGCTGTACCATGCATAAGCACAATGACCTCTTAAAATAGAGGTCTTTTTGTTTGCCGAAAACCACTGAAACCAAAACAGATACCAACTAAGTTTGCTAATATGAATATATGACAGAAAAGACAAAATCACTTGAGACTGATGCTGTGGATATCAAACGAGCAGTGCCGGAGGACGCAGAAGCAATAATGAATCTAAAGCGCCAAGCGTGGCTCAAAGCTTATGTAAACGAAGATCATAATATCTCTACTGAGGATATAGAAAAGAAATTTCCAGAAGATTCTTTGCCTAATGCAATTAAAAATTGGCAAGAGGGTATTGCAAGTGAACAAGACACGGATGAGAAGGCAACCTTTGTTGCTCGAATAGATGGAAAAGTAGTTGGCTATACTTCGCCCTGCACCGAAGATGGTCAACGGCGACTTGGAGCACTTTACGTCACTCCAGACGTGCAGGGCACGGGTATAGGGTCTAAATTATTAGAATCCGCGCTTAAATGGCACGGCTCGGACGAAGATATTTTTGTACATGTAGTAAGTTACAATACCGCTGTAGGTTTTTATGAACAACATGGTTTCCAAGAAACAGGTAAAGAATTTCCACGAGCGCTTGACGAGCAACAGGGTATAAAATTGTTACCTGAAGTTGAAATGGTGCTTAGGGCAAAGTAATTTGAGGTGTAATCAAAGTTCTAACCTCGGCAATCATGCTGTACCATGTTGGACTCTGGTGGTGTTACGAATGGCTTTTACTTTGTCTTTACTGATGTCTGAGATTTGATGAACCCAAGACCTGAAAGAGTGGAGAGTGTGAAGGCGCTTAGACCATAAAAACAGCTTGTGGCGAAGGGGTTGGTGAGGAGTTTGCCGGGGGAACAGCTGGTTGCTGTACCTTTTGGTGTGGTGTAAAAACGGTAGAATAGTGGTACGTTGTTTATCAGCGCGAACAGAGTGCTTCCTACAAGGACATAGAATAATGTTTTATGTTCCGCTCTTCGCTTGGTATCATCTTTTAAAAACAGAAGTCGAATAGTCCAGACAAAACAAAAGCTGAAGGAGAGAGTACCCCAGAAGCAAGGAGTTAGTAGCGGGTTGGCCGTAACAGTACCGTTGAAAGATAGGAGAGCGTCCAGCCCTTTAGCTTCGTTTGTACAAAAAATCTGTACATCGCGAACAATAGTTGACCAGCCAACAAAATTACCCCACGCCAGTGCTAATGCCTGTAGGCTGAGCCAAAAGCGTTGATTGTGCAGTAATTTTACTACATTTTTCATAACTAGCTCAGCAAGGCTCCACCGTCAACAACTATTTGTGAACCGGTCATGTAGCTACTCATATCACTTGCTAAAAAGAGTGCGACCTTACCAATTTCATCGGGCTCACCCATGCGGTGCATCGGTATCCTTGCCAGAAAGGCGTCGGTTACTGCTTTCATATCAACCCCAGCTGGCATAGTGCTCGGGTCTTGCATGGAGCTAACGCCAGGTGTCGCAATACCGCCGGGCGCAATAGCGTTTACCCATATTTTATGCTCTGAAAGTTCAAGCGCAACGGTCTTAGTAAAGCCCCATATCCCATGCTTGCTGGCATCATAATGAGCCAAACCAACCATAGAGGGGTGAAGAGCATCAATTGAAGTAATATTGATAATCTTTCCGCCGTTGCCTTGGATAATCATTTGATTAGACACCGCCTTTGTCATCAAGAAGACGCCTCGTAAGTTAACATCAATTACTTTCATAAAATCGTCCTCAATCATTGCACTAACTAGTTGATTGGGAAATATACCCGCATTATTAACCAAAATATCGATTGTATTAAATCGTGCCACAGTTTGCTCAACAAGCAATATTACTTGATCGCTATTTGAAACGTCAGTTATCATCGCTAGAGCGCTATTATTTCGTGCGCTATTGAGTTCTCGTGCCACTTTTTGTGCTTCCGCGTCATCAATGTCTGCAATCACTACATTTGCCCCCGCATCGTGTAGTCGCTTAGTGATGCCGAGGCCGATGCCCTTTGCTCCACCAGTTACTATGGCTGTTCTGTTGCTGAGATTAAGAAGCTGGTTTTCCACAAGAATCCTTTCGTTATTTTCTAGGTGACATAGTTTGATGGTGTAAAGTTCAGAAACTTGACGCTGGTTGGGGTGATCTTATAGACCACAAATGATCCTTCGACCAACTTTGAAACTGGTGCATGATGCTTTGCATCTGCATACTGTCGCATACGGTTAATTGCGGTGAAGACAGCATTTTTTACTTCTTGGTTTGGTTCGCGTTCGGCTGTTCCTTGAAGTTGTACTGTCTCTAGCTTAGACTCGTCATAGACAGTTAGCGCAATGTGATGGTTCTCGGTGATATTGTGCGCTTTGGTGGTGCCAGATTTTGTTAGTATATAGAGAAGATCCGTCTTAGCATCTATGACGTAGTATATGGCTGAACCTGATACGTTTGAATCACGGTCAACCGTCGAAAGTACCCCGAGCTCGTGAGCTCGTAAGAATTTTTTTGCTGCGTCGTCAATTTCAACCTTCATAGTCTTTTTTTGATTCCTTTCTTCATCATCTGCTACCGGTGCATGTAGTGGCTCGATGGAGCCTGCATCTCCATCGTGATGCGGGGAGCCTTCGAGCCTACTACTTTCAATGTATTCTTTAAATTTTTGCGCAGATTTTATAGTTGCATAATTGATGGTGTAGTTTCCCATTCGTGTAAATAGGGTAATCCCTGCGACTAAACCATTTTTCTGACTTTGACCTACGCCAGCCACCACTTCATAGCTGATTTCGTCACAGGTGGTGAACATTGGTTTCTTGTCGACATAAAGAACTCGTCTGTCGGTGGCAACAAGCATTGCCGAGCCATTCTTCGAACGACCATACACCGCTGCCATAACGTGTTCGTTTTGGTGAATAACACTCGGTAAGTATCGCGCTTCTGCGCGCAAAATTCCGTGTCGAGTGAGACCGGCATCCAATAATTCTTTCTTGACTCTGTTGACATGTGCTTTATTCATCGTATCTCCACTTCTTATAATACTCCCACTCTTCAAATGAATGAAGTGTCATATGTCTTTCGACATAGTTTCACCCGACTTCCAAATTGCAATTGCTTTTTTAAGCGGTTCAAAATTTCTGAATATCCACAAGTCTGCCTGGCGTCGGACGCGCCATCCACGAATACCAGAAAATACTTTATTACCTTTCTGAACGACTGCCCATTTTCCGCCTGCTGTTATGACGTAGAGTGGTCGACGAGGTCTATATTGACGTCTTGGCTTACCTTGCTGAGCGAGTATCAAGTTTCGTGCAACAAATTGGGCATCTTGAAGAGCCGTCTGAGCCATACCAGAATATTTTGTATCTGCGTTATCGCCTATGACATATATATCGCTATGGTTTTGAACTTGCAGGTATTCATCGACGACCACGCGACCTCCACGACCAAGCGTAAATATGTCAGGGTGAGCATTAAAGAAATCGGCGGGCTTTGAGCCAGCTGTCCAGACAAGCACGTCTGCATCAATATTACCCGTATTTACACAGAGATTACCTTTTTTACACGATGTAACCCGTATGTTGAGATGGACTTCAACGCCTAGTTTAATGAGTCGTTCTAATACTTTTTCGGATGCTTTCGAAGCGAGGCTTGGAAGTAGTCTATCAGCACCTTCAACCAACACAACATTCACCTTTGGCCTGGCGATGCGATGCTTTTTGGCAACGAGTTTTGCAAATGAGCCGATTTCACCAGCTATCTCAACTCCCGAAGCACCACCACCAACCACCGCAACTCGTACGGGTTTTCCTGGGTTTTGTACAAACGTATCAATCAACCTTCTTCTCAGTCGCATTGTGCCACTAATGGTATTCATAGTTTCGGTATGTTCTTGAAGCCCTTTTATGCCGAAGTAGTTCACTTGATTACCGAGAGCCAAAATGACAGTATCGTAGGGGTAACTTGCGCCATCTAGGCTGACAAGTATCTTCTTTTTTTCGTCAATAAAACCAATGCTATCAAGAACAAGTTCGACATTCTTCTTTCCTTCAAAAATTTGAGTCAGTGGGATGACTACTTCTCGGGGGGAGTGTCCTACGGCTGAACGGTACAGTGCTCCATGATATTCAAAGTGAGTGTTGTCTGAAATAAGCTGTACGTCAAATCCCGGTTTATTGGCGAGCCGAAGTGCGGTTTTTACGCCACCAAACCCACCACCAACTATCACCACCCTTGTTTTTACTTTAGTCATTAGCATTAATAGTAGCAACTTTAGTTCGTAGTGTGTAGTGGTTAGTTGGTAGTTGGGTAATGTCAGGGTGGGTTCTTGCTACTCACTATCCACTAATCACTGCTCACTAATTACTATATACTGGTTCTATGGGACAAATTGGATACCGAGGAATATACAACAAAAAAGCAGCGAAACCATTTCGGATTAGTCGCTCCAAGATAGAGTTATTTACTGAATGTCCACGTTGTTTTTGGCTGGAATGTGTCAAAGGCATTAAACGACCCGATACTCCTCCGTTTTTGATAAATTCTGCTGTTGATTTGCTCCTTAAAAAAGAGTTCGATGTCTACCGCGCGAAGCGTGAACAGCATCCTTGGCAGAAAGAATTCAAGATTGATGCCAAACCATTCTCTCACGAAAAACTTGATGAATGGCGCGAAAACTTTGTAGGCGTCCAGTATCACCACGAGCCAACAAACCTCGTTATATTTGGGGCTGTCGATGATTTGTGGGAGACACCGAAAGGTGAGATTGCGGTGGTAGATTACAAAGCTACTGCCAAGACCAAAGAAATTAACGATCTTGATGCCCCGGGCGGTTGGCATGATGTCTATCGTCGGCAAATGGAGGTCTATCAATGGTTACTTCGTCAGCTCGATTTTAAGGTAAGTGATAGGGGGTACTTTGTTTACGCAAATGGTATTGCCACCCTTGACGGCTTCTTTAACAAGGTTGAGTTCAGAACAAACGTCTTTGGCTATACCGGAAGTGATAGCTGGGTTGAGCCACGTATAAAACAGTTGAAAGAGGTGCTAAATCAAGACGACATGCCGGCTGTGGGAGCTCGATGCAAATACTGCCCCTACGTGAGAACGCGAACCGAACTTACACTTGAGCACATCAGAAATAATCAGAAGTCAAAAAAATCAAAGGTGTCATCCTGAATTTAGTTCAGGATCCAGGTTTTTCGCAATGAATCTACGATTTATCAAGAAGCATCATGAAGTAGGCACCATTTACTCTTTCTTTTTTGAAAGTATTGAACAAATTGAATGGATCGCTGGTCAGTACCTCAATCTTACTATGCCAGATGTTGCGCCGGTGTATAGCGACAGGATTTTTACTATTGCTTCAGCACCACACGAAAATCACCTCATGATAACTACTTGGATATCCGAAAGCCCCTTCAAGAAACGACTTATGGAATTGAAGCCGGGCGAAGAGGTTGTGGCCGATCAGCTCGGGGGAGATTTTTACTGGGAAAACGACGGTCGAGACAAGTTATACCTGGCAGGTGGCATAGGCATCACCCCTTTTCGTAGTATTCTCCTTGATCGTGTACACAATCAATTACCTAATAAGGCGACTTTATTATGGTCGGGCAAAAAAGATGGCCGACCTTACGTGAATGAAATAAATAAGTTATCACGTGTTGACTCTAGTCTAACGATTTACGACTTTGTGGATGAGCGTATAAATGTTCAAAAGGTACAAGCTGCCGTGCCAGACTTTAACAGGCGCACCATTTACCTTGCTGGATCTCAAAAGTTTGTCGATGGTTTGGGCGAAGCCCTCATGGCCACAGGAATTCCGCGAACACAGCTAAAATACGATTGGTTCGATGGCTACACAGAAGACATCGAATAAATCTCTTGTGCTTGCGTAAAACTGTAGCTTACACGATAATCAGGGATTATTACAAAGGAGTTTGCAATGGCTGAACGGGGTATCGTATTTGACCAGATTGACGAGTTAATGAGAATGAAGACTGACTTAACTGAACCTACAATGCTCGAACTACGAGGTTGTAATCTGGCGAACCCCAGACAGAGGATAGAATCCATATCGAGAAGTAATCCGAACAATATGGAAAAAATGGTAAGTAGTGGTGGCGGTAATTCACCTGTCTACATACTTGAAAGGGACAGGTTGCGGACATATACTGCCAAGCATGTTGTAGGTCACCACCTGAGAGACCCAGATCACAAATTACCGATGATAAGTATATATCCGTTTGGTGTAGCTGGGTTGACTAGTGATAAAAGACCAATTTTTCAACACCCCGAAACCACAACTATGAAATCCATAGTTCTAGAAGACCAGAACTATAATTCGGGCGCCTGGCTTCAGCGCCCAATTGAGCCGTTATTCAATATTGATCAAGACGGAACAGTTCTGGCTAGAATAGCGGATTGCCCTACTCCAGGCGAGCTACAACTTCTTAATGATATTCTAGATCGCTTCGAGCAAGCTAACCAAAGCTGATTAATAACGAGAATTTGCGTATAATAGACAGTATGGAAGTGCTTCTGATTATTTTGTTGGGGCTGGTGATTGTGGGCTTTGGCTCAATAATATTTTTGTTGAATAAGAAACTAGCCAGTCAAACAAACGATCAGGCGACTAGTTTGCTTAAGACCGACCTGGATAACCTTAATAAGGGTGTAGGTGAATTAAAAGAATCTCTGCAGGAGAATATTAATCAGAAGTTGGCGGCCAATCAGGCGCAGATGACGGAGAATATTCAGAAACAGTTTTCGCAGAGTGCCAAAATTATAGCTGATGTTACTCAGCGATTGACTAAATTAGATGAAACTAATAAGCGAGTAGTCGATGTGGCGGATGAACTTAAGACATTGCAGAATGTGCTTCAAAATCCAAAGCAACGGGGTGTGGTGGGTGAATACTATCTGCAGTCAGTTCTAGAAAACGTTATGCCTCCCGGCAAGTTTCAGATGCAATACAAGTTTGAAGACGGTGAAACGGTAGATGCGGCCATCTTTTTGCAGGACAAAAAGATACTACCGATTGACTCAAAATTTAGCCTCGAGAATTACAATCGTTTGATTGAAGAAGCAGACCAGAAGACAAAAAATGAGATTGTGAAAAAGTTTAAGATGGATCTAAAAAACAGAATTGATGAAACAAGTAAGTATATTCGACCTAGTGAGGACACAATGGATTTTGCATTCATGTTTATTCCCTCAGAATCACTGTACTACGACCTGCTGATAAATAAGGTTGGTACTACTGCCACAAATTCCCGTGACCTAATAGAATACGCCTTCCAGGAGAAGAAAGTCATAATTGTGAGTCCCACAAGCTTCATGGCATACCTTCAGACGGTCCTACAGGGCCTCAGATCGCTTCAGATTGAAGAGCAGGCTAAAGAGATTCAGAAGCGCGTCGGTGAGCTTGGGCGACATATTGGAAGCTACGAGACCTTCATGCAAAAACTGGGTAATTCGTTAGGTACGACTGTTGGGCACTACAACAACGCACACAAAGAGCTGAAAAAGATTGATAAAGATGTGGTGAAAATTGCCGACTCAAGTCCTGCAGTAGAGCCACTACTCATCGATAAGCCCTCAACTGATGAATAAAGTCGTGGTCATCGGTTGCCCGGGTTCTGGCAAGACCTACTTTTCTAAACGACTGTCAGAGATTACTGGTTTACCGTTAATCCACCTAGATAGGTTGTATCACGATAAACGCTTACCGACTGAAGCGCACAAAAAACGACCAATATGGTTAAATGAGGTTTCGAAACTTGTAAAAGGCGAGAAGTGGGTGATAGATGGTAATTACAAAAGTACTTTCGACATACGTCTTTCAGCGGCCGACATAGTAATTATCTTCAACTATCCTCGATATCTTGTACTCTACCGCTTACTAAAACGTAGGATTATGTATCATAATACGTTAAGAGCAGACATGCCAATCGGTTGGCAAGAAAAAATTGATCGGACATTTTTTAAATTTGTCTGGAACTTCAAAGAAGACGATTACCCTAACATGAAAGCTAAAGTATCCGAATACAGTAAAGGCAGGGAGGTGATACTCTTTAATAGTCCCGTGGAGACTGAAAGGTTTCTTAATTCAATGCAAGTAATGAAATGAAAACAGGCCGAGAGGCCTGTTTTCTAGAGCGGTCAGTTTGTCTCAATTACTATATCATATGAGCGATAGTAAAGACAAGCTTTTTGTTACTTCTTTGTTTTCTTCTTAACTTCTTTTTTGCCTTTTTTGAAGACAGCGGTTACTTTTGCTTTGACACCTTTTTTCTCAAAAGGATTCACGCCCGCGGCAACCATGTACAGATTCATACCGATGGCACCTCCAAGGAGTGCTCCAAGGGTTGTTTCTAGGGTGAATCGACTCGCTGGAGCTTCGGTGGCAGGGGGCGTTGCTTGGCCAGAAAGTGATTGCAGTTGACTTTGCTGTTCTTCTTTTTCAGTTAGTGCCAGGGCAATTGCAGGGTTTAGTACCACACCATCAACCTTCGTAGCTCGTGGAACAGATTTGTCATCTGCTGATTGAGTTGACGAAGATTGTGCCGCAAGTGAAAGCAGACCTCCCCCAACAAACAAACCAGTCATCAACGCAAAACCGATGCCGATTGATTTAGCAGCATCCGCTAATTTCCTATCGACTGCAGCAGCGATGGCAAAGGTGAAGATGGCTGCGCCAATTACCTCTGCAATAACAAGTTTAGTATCAAAACTGCCAAAACTTGCTAGCGAAAGCCCATAATCACTTCCCTTAAAGAACTGCACAACAAGTA
The DNA here is from genome assembly GCA_964541305.1 of uncultured Candidatus Saccharibacteria bacterium. Lineage (GTDB taxonomy): Bacteria > Patescibacteriota > Saccharimonadia > Saccharimonadales > UBA7683 > CAZIPE01. The sequence continues at coordinate 61,245 of CAZIPE010000005.1, forward strand.
GCGCAATGAGTGCACCAGCAACTTGCATAGCCCAGTAAAAAGGAACTTTTACACCTTCAATTTTTCGTACTGACCACAAACCAAATGTTACCGCAGGGTTAAGGTGGGCTCCAGATATGGCGCCAAGTCCCAATACGAGTACAACGAGCGCAAACCCGACCACAAGTGGTTGACCAATACTTAGCGCAACGAGCGCCAGTGTGAACGTACCGAGGAGTTCACCCAACAGTGCAGTAGGTTGCAAGCTTAAATTTTTTAACTTCATAAAACAGTATCCTCCTTAATTTGTAATACACCTAGATATACCGTAAATGTCCGTACGGTGCAAGTGGCTTACGCTATAAAGAAGGAGTATAGTAGCTAGTGGAGTCCCTTGTGGCCATCCAAATAAGCCGAGTTATACGCTCGGCTTCATGAATACTTAAGCGAATCACAAATAACAATAATACAAACAACAAATAAATCTCAAATTACAATATCCAATTGTCAGTACACTATGATCCCGTTTGATGATTTGGCGCTTGTAGATTGTTTGTTCTTACTCACGAGCAAGAAGCGCAGTAACCCGTAATCTCGAGGTCGTGGCGGATGGGGCGGAAGCCGTTGCTTGAAGCGGTTTGTTCTATAGCGTATTCAATTTCCGGTGTGTGAACATCAATCACCGAGCCACAGCGCATGCAGCTGAGGTGGTGGTGATGTTCTTGAAAACTATCACCAAGTTCAACGCGGTATTTGAAGCCGGTATATACCTTCTTGGCAATTCCTAGGTCAACAAACAACTGAATTGTTCTATATACGGTTGCCCTATCTACATTTGGCAGGGAAGCGACAAGGTGATTCATGCTAGCAGGTTGATGCGCGACAAGTGAAGAAAATACACCCATCCGTGTTTTTGTGGCACTAAAACCTTGATCTTTGAGTAAACTTTTTACTTCTTGTTCCATTTTTGTATCCTTTTTAGGCAAAAAGTGCATCTATTTGCGACACTTTTGCAATAATATTAGATTAGCACTAAGATATCCATATGTCTAATAAAGGAAGATATCTATGAGTGACTACGGCTATGTACTATTATTTTCGCTTCTCGGTGGAGTGATTAGTTTAATTGGAGGCATAATACTATTAAGTAGGCGCTCGTGGGCAGAAAAATTAGCAACCTACGCCACGCCATTTGCAGCAGGGGCATTACTATCTGCGGTTTTTCTTGATTTACTCCATGAGGGTGTTGAAATGGCCGAGCCATATACCGTCCTTTTGGCAGCTTTAGTTGGTATGATTAGCTTCTTTCTTGCCTCACGCTTTTTGCAGTGGTTCCATCATCACCATCAACATGAAGACTCAAAAGTTGACCCCACGGCGAGTCTCGTTATCTTCGGTGACACCTTGCACAACGCGCTTGATGGAATAGCCATCGCCGCCAGTTTTTTGGTGAGCATACCAACGGGTATAATCACGACTATTGCTGTAGCGACACACGAGATCCCCCAAGAGATTGGTGATTTTGGACTGCTGTTGAATAAAGGACTCAGTCGTAAAAAAGTCTTATTTTTCAACATCATGAGCGCTCTTGCCACAACTGTTGCTGCCCTCATTACTTTCCGCCTGGGGAGTGAAGAAGTGTTGCCCGTGGGTGCGCTACTGGGTCTAAGTGCAGGATTCCTGCTCTATATTGCCGCTAGTGACATTATTCCGACAATTCATGAAGAGGTGCCCGCAAAAAAATTGTTTGATATACGACCTTTTCTACTTGTTCTAGGAGCAGTAGTCGTTGGTGTTTCAATTAACGTCGCACACCAGTTTATTGGCTAGTTTTTGCAAGATCGAGCGCCAGAGCGGCACTCCAACTAAACTGATGTGCTCCTGCGGGCGTGCCGTCGATGGGGCTAAAGTATTCGTAGGGTCCGTGTAGTGAAACGAGCTCGAGAGTACGCATAGTAATGCTCTTTGCCAGTTCCGTGTGACCGTAGCGTTCAAGTCCATCAATAATCATCCAGTTAGTATTAATCCAGGTTGGACCTTGCCAGTAGCGGTGGTGAGAAAAATACGGTGAGGTAACTGGCACACTCGCAACAGGGTAGAGTGTGTCGTTTAGCTCCATCTGTAGCTCATGAGCTAACTGGTCGGCACGTTTCTTTGAAATAGCACCACTGTACAAGGGGAGGTACCTGCCAACTGTAGGCTCGTGAATGAGTGTTTGCCTGCGAAAATCACGATCGAAATACATGTGTTTGTGCTCATCCCACAGATTTTCTAGTGCCGATTGAGCTTTGCGCATTCGTTTATGTAGCCAACCGGGTATTTCAACGTTTATTTCAGCAGCAATTGTACAAAGATGTTCATTAGCACGAATGAGGATTGAGTTATACGCAACATCCTCGGTAGAAATCTTCGACGATTTAAGAAGCTTCGCATTATCGTAATGAGCTACTATAAGTTTTCGCACGTGATAGTAGAGCAATAAGGCATCAACGGTATCAATACGTTCGCGAGCAGGTACAAAATGAGTATCTTTGCGCATTTTTTCTAGTAACCCAGTAAATCCTAGTGTCGAGCAAGCGCTAATCCAGAAAGGTTTATGATGCTTGTGAATTTGCTTCATCCACGAGGGTGAGTTATCTAGGCCGGATTCCCAGGGGTGCAGAAGGGCGACCAGCCCGATTTGATGTGGATCTCGTTCTCGATACAACCACTCGTGGTAGGCAAGAAGTTGATTGATATGCTGTTTATACCACTGTTGTCGTTTTTGTGTAGAGAGCTTTTCACCAACCCGAATCATTGCCTCGGCAACAAGTGGGGGCTGGGTGATGCCACTGGTAAGCAGGTCTTTGGGCATGAGGTCGGATCGTCCATCGTTCCATAGCTGATCAGCGTAATAATCACCTTTGCCTTGAATTATATGAGGGATCATCCCATTCGACCATTGCCCACGGAATAGGTTATCTATTTCAATCTGAGCTCGGCTTACATCAAAGTGTCGCAAGCCAATGGCGGTAAAACAGCTGTCCCACAGCCATTGATGAGGATATAGGCCTGGCGCAGGTCGCGTCCACCCACCCACATCATTCTGCTTTAATGTTATTTCACACTGCTCAATGAGCTTACGCTTATTCATTAA
>CAZIPE010000005.1:64459-67751 GCA_964541305.1 uncultured Candidatus Saccharibacteria bacterium
TGAATCTGGGTCTTCACTTTTGGATAGGTGTCATGAATGAGTTTCGTGATCTTTTTTGCTTTCTCTTGATCCAAACCTTTTTTAAAGGCTACAATCCAGGTCATTTTTAAGTTTGAGGTTACGGGGTCAGCTGAAACATCCAGAAGTTTTTGGCTCACACCGCACCCTGCGAGCTTTTTACGAAGAATTTCAATAATACTATCAAGGTGAAATTGATTATCTCCGGTGATGGTCACGCCGGTTTTATTAGAGTCGGTGAAAGATACATCCGCAGATGTTCCTTTAAAGTCATAACGTGCGGTTATCTCGCGCTGTGTTTGCTCTACTGCATTAGTCACCTTAGCGAGGTCGTAATCGGAAACGATATCAAATGAACTGTCTTTTGCCATGTTTTAAATTATATCACCTTAAGATCTTCTAAAGCTGATACAAGATTCTCATAATTTGTAAAGTGTATGGGCGTATATCCACATTCTTCGGCCGTGCTCAGGCTACGCTGTGAATCGTCGATGAATATTAGCTCACTCGTTTTAACGCCGAGTTCTTTTGTGAAAAGGTTATAAATTGATGGATCAGGCTTCATTAAGCCAATTTCTGCAGAAACCATAAAAACGTCGAAATGCGAATCAAGACCCGTTGAGCGCATCATATTCGCGGCTTCAACTGAGTTATTACTTAGTAAACCGGTTTTATATCCATTTATACGGATTGAATCTATTAAATCTAGGACAGGTTGATTTAATGATTTATTGACGCGCATGTCCTTAACAAACACCATAACAGCTTCTAGTTTTTCTGATTTTCCAAGTTCGTTCAATACGCGCGACCACAACTCACGCTCTGTAATCGGCTTGCCGGCGTTAAAAGATCTATTATGTAGGAAGTAGGCTTTTTTGTAATTTTCTTCGCTTACACCAACAAACTGACAGAATTTTTTTGTAAAAACGGAACCAGGCTCACCATTTATTACTCCACCATAATCAAATCCGACTGCTTTGTATTTCATCTTGTAGAGTATACCACTTGCCATACACAGCCTGGACAGCTATACTATTAAGTAATCACTTAAAAGTCAGGAAAACAATGAAGATTTCAATTATTTCGGCAAGTAGTAGAGCTGGATCTCAATCTTTGAAGGTGTCTGAGTACTTGGAAAGTAGGCTAAAAGAGTCGGGTGTCGAAACCGCGTTGATAGATTTAAATACACATCGCTTGCCACTATATGACGTCACCTCAGAAGGAGAATGGAAGCAGACGTGGACAGCCATTGAGAGTGAACTCGATGGCTCTGGTGGATTCATCTTTGTATCACCTGAATGGGATGGCATGTTCAGTACCGCCTTGCACAACTTGTTTAATTATGTGGCTTCAGGTTCGGTGAAAAACGTTATGGCACATAAACCAGCTATGTTGGTTGGAGTAAGTAGTGGGATGGGTGGTGCATATCCTATAGAACAACTTAGAATGGTTGGACCAAAGAATACTCATTTTGTTGTTTCTCCTGAAAACCTTCGGTTTGCACATGTTGGGGAAGCACTAGTTGATGGTGAAATTACAATCGAGGCTCTGCGTAAGCGAGCCGATTACGCTCTTAAAATACTCGTTGCATACTCTGAGGCATTCAGCACAGTTAGAACTAGCGGAATCTTAAACTTTGAAGAATTTGGTAGTGGTGTATAAATGCCTAGATCGCTTTGTAGCGCCAAGTTAGCTTTTGAAACAAAAGAAGCAGCTGAAGGTGCAAGAATTTACGCCCATTATCAACACGGCACAAAGCTACGGGTATATCGATGCAAAGAATGTTCGTTATGGCATCTCTCTAGTGTGTAAATTAAAATCAGAATGACAAGATGATTGTAAATCGGTACAATGGTAAGCAATATGAACGTTGCCGAAACGAGAGACCTATTATTGAAGCGAATAGAGACGCTTTCAGATAAAAAGCAGATACTTCGCGCTCCTGAACTTCGCGACCTTTACTCTCAAATTAAAGATCAGCCTGAAGATCAGCGTGCTTCTTTCGGTCAATCCATCAATGAACTCAAAAAAGAACTCGAAGACCTGGTTTCCCAACTATCAACTACCAACTACCAGTTACCATCCATCGACGTGACGGCCCCGATGGACGTCAACTCAGACATACCAAAGCTATTACCAACCGAGAATGGATCAGTACACCCCATCACGCAAGAAATGCAGAAAATAAGTGATATTTTTTATCGAATGGGTTTTGAAGTATCTCCTTCGCGTGAGATTGATGACGATTACCACATGTTTACGAGCCTTAACTTTCCAGAGGAACATCCTGCACGAGATGATTACGATACATTCATGACTGAAGAAGGCTTGGTTGCACCCGCGCATACGAGCACTATGCAAAATAGAGTTATTTCAGCTCGCAAAGATAAACTTGAAAAAGGTGAAGCAATTGCTGTTCTTGCGATGGACCGCGTTTTTAGAAACGAAGACCTAGATGCTCGTCATGAGCACACTTTTCACCAAGCAGAGGGCGTGTATGTAGCGAGGGATGTAACTGTCGGTAACCTAGTTGCGACACTGAAGCTGTTTCTTTCAACTTACTTTGAACGAGATATTGAAGCAAAGATTACGCCCTTTTACTTCCCATTTACTGAGCCGAGTTTTGAATTCAGCCTAAGCTGCCCATTTTGTAGTGACGGCGAAGACTGTCGTGTGTGTAGTGGCGAGCGCTGGATCGAGCTGCTTGGTTGCGGAATGATACATCCACATGTTTTGAAAGAGGCAGGAGTTGATCCAGCCATTTATACTGGATTCGCATGGGGTGTCGGTATTGAGCGCTTAGTTATGATGAAACACAATATTGAAGATATTCGGCACTTCAATTCTGGTAAACTGGCATTTCTGAGGCAATTTAAATGAAAATAGTAGATGAAATTATCAAAGAGAGCTTGTATTGCAACATCGCGACTGTACGTGAAAATGGTGCACCGTGGAATACCCCAGTATTTTTTGTGGGAAATATAAAGGATGGCATAGTGTGGTGGTCGGCACACTCCTCAGTTCACTCTAAGAACATCTATCGAGATAGTCGTGTTTTTATCACTATGTACAATTCGAAAGAAGTCGAGGGGCAGGGTACAGGCGTGTACATTCAAGCTATTGCCGAGGAGCTAGTTGATGATGAGGACATTGAGTTGGCACTTAAGGCATACAATAAAAAAGCAAAATCTTTCAAGCTAAGCAAGAATCATGCCTCAGGTTCAGCGCCAACTCGCATGTATAAAGCAACAGTTGATAGGGTTTGGATTAATGA
>CAZIPE010000006.1:0-66908 GCA_964541305.1 uncultured Candidatus Saccharibacteria bacterium
CAACACGCAGGTCTTTCTCATCAACCTCAACTTCATCTGGCTGATCGATTTGTGGCAGCACTTCCACCATGGCAAAGCTAGTTTGACGGAGGTTATCGGCATTAAACGGACTCAAACGCACCAATCGATGAACACCATGCTCACCTTGAAGTTTTCCAAACGCATTCACCCCACTCACTGAGACGGTAGCACTCTTTATACCAGCTTCGTCACCTGTCGACTCCTCTAAAACCTCAGCTTTATAGCCAGACTTCTCAGCCCACCTGAGATACATGCGTTCCAGCATCTGCGTCCAGTCCATGGCGTCTACGCCACCAGCCCCCGCCTGTAGCCGAAGTACTGCATCATGGTCATCATACGGCCCGTTGTATCGTATTTCTTTTTGTAGTGCTTCGAAGTCTTTTTGAATCTCTTGTACTTGTACCTCGATATCTAACTTTAAGGTTTCGTCATTAAGTTCAGCTAACTCTAGGCATTCTTCAATCCGTTTTTTAATACTCTGCCATGGTTCAACAACACTTTGTAATTTTGATTGTTGTTTAGAAATTTCCTGAGCCCGCAAATTATCCTTCCAGATATCAGGGTCTTCCATATGCGCAGTTAATTCTGCAAGTTTACTTTCCTTCTCTGAAAAACCACTTTCAGCCCACGCTTTTTCAAATTGGGATTGCAACTCTTTTATCTGTTTTGAGAACTCTTGCATAATAGTTAGTATACAATAGTAGTCATGGTATCGGTTGGTATATTTGATTCTGGTATTGGTGGCGAACGTTTCGCGCGAGAACTTAAGCGTGAACATCCTGATTACGCTGTAACGGTAGTGCATGACCGCAAGAATTTACCCTATGGGAACAAAACACAGCACGAAATTCAAACATTTACTGATATAGCCATTCAACCTCTACTTGGTTGTGATGTGATAGTCATTGCCTGCAATACCGCTACTGCATACGCAATTGACTATTTAAGAGAATCGCATCCCCACAAGCGATTCATCGGCTTTGAGCCCGCAATTAAACCGGCAGTAGACATTACAAAAACTAGAAAAATTGCTGTACTTGCCACGCCCGCAACACTAAAAAGCCAGCGCTACCAAAAACTTAAAAATAACTATGCAGACCACATTAAAATATTTGAACCATACGTAGGTGCTCTTGCCCATCAAATTGAGCATCGGGCAGTTCAATGGGGTAAGCTCGAATCACTCATCAACAATCTTACACACCAAGAAGTTGATGTTATTGTTTTAGGCTGTACACACTATCACCTTATTAAGAACACTATCCAGCACTTTGCAGGAGATGGAGTAACCATCATCACCCCAACCGCACCCGTCATACGACAAATTGAGCACACAGTTGATTCCCTAGAGTGAGTCTACTGCTTTTTTAAACTGGTCTCCTCTGTCATAGACATTTTTAAACATATCAAAGCTCGCATGAGCCGGGCTCAACAACACAACTTTTGCATTTCCCAGATTGTCATTCACATTCCTTACAATTTCTGACATTGATTTCAAATTTCCAAGGTTCATAAAGCGGTCAAAACCTTTTGCCTTAAGTATATTTTCAAGTGTATCGCTACTGCTTCCAATGAGCGCCACGGTGTGCTTTTCAGGATTAAGTGCATTCACTAATTCACTTAAATCAATCCCTTTGTCGGACCCACCAAGTAACAATATGAGTGGGTCATCAAACGAACGCAGAGCCGCGAGAGTTGCTCCTGGACCAGTTGAGAAGCTATCGTTATAAAACTTGACCCCGTTTAACTCTCTTGCAAATTCTAGACGATGCGGTAAACCCTTGAATGAAGCTACAGCTTTCTTTATTGCATCAATGTCCTGCGTGTAGCGCCAAGAAGCTGTAATTGCCGCACATATATTTTCTAAATTATGGGCACCAAGTAGCCCTACGTCTGAAGTTTTACAGATTGGCTGCTTGTCGACTATTACCCACTCTCCTTTGCCGTCATCCCAGACTTGATCTGGTATCCAGTCAGATTTCTGGATTCCTGCCTTCGCAGGAATGACGATTCGTGCAGCTGGTTCTTCCATGAATGGTGCTTTTCTAGCTTGTGATTTTTCTGCTATTTCAAGTGCGTACTTGTTAGTAGGATGATGCACCAATAGATCATTTGCTGTTTGGTGATACGTGATATTTCGTTTTGCATTGACGTATTCATCCATCGAGGCATGAACATCCATATGATCTGGCTCAATCATCAATATAACTGCCGTTTGTGGAGATCTTTCAATATCCCATAGTTGAAAACTAGAAAGCTCAAATACGACGATACCAGCTTCACTGGCAGATTTTAGATTATTGATTATGGATTCTTGATCTATTACTTTTTGCATATTGATTTTTGCATATTGCTCAATTTTATCTAGCACATCGAGTGCAGGAACACCGATATTACCAACCAACCATGTTTTATACCCTGCTGCTTCCAAAATAGTGGAGATTAATGTGCTCGTGGTTCCCTTCCCTTTGGTGCCTGTTACTCCGATAATTGGTGCGGGGCATTTTTCAAAAAATTCGTTGGTTGCAGACCATATTTTTCCATGTGTCACAATTCGAGCAGGGTTAATCTGTGGACTACGGATTACAAGATCGTACTCATGAAGTTTTTCAAAAACTCCTTCACCCAAAAGAGTTCTTGCACCTCCGGGAATATCTTCAACTTTATCTTTTTCATCAACGATAGTGATATCTGCGCCTAGCTGAGAATAATATCTATAACTTGCCTTACCTTCAACCCCAAAACCTGCTAGTGCTACTTTCAAATTCATACCTAAATTGTACACTACTTATACCCCTTGTGTTTGTAAATAAAATATATGGTAATGTACATTAATGAAAAATAATCTCGATCTACCCTTGATCGAATCTTGTGTAACAAGTTCTCTGGTGCCCGAAGTTCGTCTTGATAGGTATTCTAAACAAGGGAGACTTACTCGCGCACTGCATCTACTGGGACCAGGTTTATGTAGCTATTTACATGATTTTGTTTTTGTCGACACACTTCCAGTCGCTTCTAACAATCATGGTCTAGAGCTCTGTGACTATGGGCATGAATCGATTGCTTGGAAAACTACCCATAACGGAGCGAGCCATATATTTAAGATTGACCGAAGAAATATCAACCAGCAAGATGAAACAAGATCGCTTGAAGGAAAGGTCAAAGATTACAGGTACTTTAACTCTATTTTTGGAGATATCGTGACGCCAACAGCTTTTTGCGTTGTTCAACAGCCATACCGTCTCGGTAAACCAACCATTGCACGCGTTCAGCCCTATGTTGAATACTCTTGTGACATTTTCTCATCAGAGCTCCCAGATGTGGACCCTGCGTGCGCTAGTTCATTCGTTTCTGGACTGTTAGAGTGCATAGATAACGGAAGAATTCCTGATGTTATCGGGCACCATAATATTGTGGTAACTACCTCGGGCGGTATAGCTATACTCGATGCAACACACGCAATAACACTAACTGATCAAAATTGGGGCATGTCAATTGAAAGAATCAATCGTACTATAGATATGCTAACGGCATCTAATCAGGGTGCTCCGCTTAACACCTCTGCCTAACGGCGTTTTTTGCGGTTCTGACGTTGGTTTTTGCGTTTTTTTCTAATAGCATTTTTCGTACGCGATGATGGTACACTCACTTTTTTGACCACTTGCCCATCGAAGTCTTCAGCACTTGATGCTATGCCGGTTGTGATTTGATTCGCGTTATCAGTTGCCTGACGGGCGGCTTTTGTAAGTTCTGTTTCAACTGCTTCCTGAATATGGTGCGCATGCAGATGATTCAAGCCACGCACCACTTCACCACGGAGCGTCGCTTGCATAGTTTCAAACAAATTCTGTCCTTCACGACGGTATTCTACCAACGGATCTTTTTGACCGATAGAGCGCCAACCAATACCATTACGCAAGTGATCCATATTTTCTAAATGCTCCATCCATAGCTGATCGAGCACCTGGAGTACCGCTTCTCGCTCAACCTGGCGCATAATATCTACACCTAACGCCGATTCTCTTTCAACATACAGTTCGTAGGCATATTCTTTAAACACCTTCACGCGCTCTTTTTCAGCTTGAGTGGTTTTAAGTTCTTTCAGTTGCTTTTCGCTCAGCGGAAACACGGTTTGAAGTTCTTTATAGAATTCCTTCGGGTTATCTACTCGTTGCAAGGCCCAGCTAGAAGCCTCTTGTTCTACCATTTGGCGAATTTGCTTAGATATATCTTCGCTCATTAATGCGCGACGACGTATAGTGTATACCGCTTTGCGGTGTCGGTTCATGACGTCATCGTACTGAACGACATTCTTTCGGGCATCAAAGTTGAATCCTTCAACTTTCTTTTGGGCATTTTCGAGTGTTTTCGAAACAGTGCGGTTTTCAATAGCTTGATCTTCAGCTACGCCCAAACGTTCCATCAATGCTTTAATGCGATCACCACCGAAAATACGCATCAGGTCGTCTTCGCAACTGACATAGAACTGAGTCATACCAGGATCGCCCTGACGTCCACAGCGACCACGAAGCTGATTATCAATACGTCGAGATTCATGGCGCTCCGAACCGAGCACCACTAAACCACCGAGTTTTTTCACCCCCTCACCGAGAACAATGTCGGTTCCGCGTCCAGCAATGTTGGTGGCCAGCGTTACGGCACCACGTTGACCTGCTTTCGCGACTACCGCAGCTTCACCTTCGTTATTCTTGGCATTCAACACTTGGTGCGGCACCTTTGCTTCACTAAGCAATCTACTCAGCACCTCATTCTTTTCAATTGAAACAGTACCAACAAGAACGGGCTGACCTTTTTTATGAAGCGTCTTTACTTCAGCAACTAACGCCTTGAATTTACCTGCTTCCGTTTTGTAGATTTTATCTGTTCGATCATCACGAATGATGTCTCGATTGGATGGGATTTCAATAACATCAATACCGTATATTTGGTTGAACTCTTCGGCCTCGGTTGAGGCTGTACCGGTCATACCAGAGAGTTTATTGTACAATCGGAAGTAATTCTGGAATGAAATTGTCGCCAGTGTCATACTCTCCTCTTTGACGTCTACGCCCTCTTTGGCTTCAATGGCTTGATGCAACCCTTCGTTATAGCGTCGTCCATGCATAAGACGACCAGTAAACTCATCCACAATAATAATTTCGCCGTCGTTACTTACCACATATTCCTTGTCGCGATGGAATAGTGTCTGCGCCTTGAGGGCTTGATCAAGGTGATAAATCAATCGAATATGCTCAGTGTCATACAAGTTTTCAATTTTTAGTAGCTTCTGAATCTTTTCTACACCCTGATCATTAAGCGCTACTGAACGTCGCTTTTCATCAAGTTCGTAGTCTTCAGGTGTAAGTTTTTTGACCACGTCTGAGAACATTCCATAACCACTACCACTGTCTGACGATGGCGCAGAAATAATAAGTGGTGTTCGCGCCTCGTCAATTAAAATGGAGTCGACTTCATCAACAATCGCAAAGTGAAGATCTCGCTGACGTAAGTTTTCTTGGGTATTTACCATGTTATCGCGTAAATAATCGAAGCCGAATTCATTATTGGTACCGTACGTAATATCGGCAGCATAGGCTTCTTTACGGGTGCACTGTCGCAGATGTTTCAGCCGTGGGTCGGTGTGCTTTTCGTTCACATAATCTGAGTCGTACACGTATGACTCATCGGCAATAATAACGCCTACTTGCATACCTACGGCAGCGTACACCTCTCCCATCCAACCCGCATCACGTTGAGCGAGGTAGTCGTTTACGGTCACGACATGCACACCTTTACCCTCGAGTGCATTAAGATACACTGGCAACGTAGCCACCAGGGTTTTTCCTTCACCAGTTTTCATTTCGGCAACATTACCTTCATGAAGTGCCATGCCACCTATAAGCTGTACGTCAAAGTGACGCATACCAAGCGTTCGTTTTGATGCCTCACGAACAACCGCAAACGCATGTGGCAAAATGTCATCAAGAGTCTTCTTGTCTTTCAATTGCTTTTTGAATTCATCAGTTTGCTTGGCAAGCTTCTCCAAGCTCATTTTTTCATATACTTTTTCAAGCTCGTTAATACTGCCGACTTTTTTTCTCAGTCGCTTAACTGTTTTCGCCTGTGGATCACCGAATACTTTTTTCAGAACATTCTTCATGTAAGCTACTTTTGCCCTCTCTTAAAATCTCAGAAAATAACCTTCCTATTGTACCCTAATCTGGTAGTTATTTCGATATTATTCTGCAGGTTGCTTACGGCGAAGCAGTCGTCGCAGTTTTGAGCGGTGATCTTTTTTATTACCACCATGAGAATCTTTGTACTTTTTAAGCTGATTTTTTATTTTCATCTCAACAATATCAACGGCTGCGAACATGTTGACGGTAGCTGCCTTGGCGGTAATTTGTTGTTCAGGGAGGTGTATTACTGCTTCACACTCGTATTTATCGCTCTTCGTCTTGCGCTCAACGAGTCTTACTTCGGCGTGCATACTTTCTCGTGCATGCTTAGGAGCGAGCCTGTCGAGCCGACCGATCTTCTTCTTGATATATTTCTTAATATCATCCGCAGCTTCGTACTGTCTACTGCTGATTTCAAGTTTGGAAATCATGGAACCTCCTTTTTAGATAACTTTTTTCCCGCCCATGTACGGCCATAGTACCTCGGGCACCTTCACTGTACTGTCCTTTTGCTGATTATTTTCTAGTATGGCTTTAAGTATTCTGCCCATCGCAAAAGCTGTTGCATCATTAGTATGAACGAATTCAATTGAACCATTTTTGCGCTTTGTGCGTGTTTTCAAACGACGCGCCTGATAGTCAGTCATATAATCCGCCGTGTGAGTTTCGCGGTAGGCGCTCTGTGCTGGCATCCACGTATTAATGTCTACACCTTGGGCATTGGGTTTACCTATATCGGCGGTGCATTTTTGAATTAATTGATAAGGCAATCCTAGCAACTGCATTAAATGTTCTTGCAAAGCAACTAAAAGCTTATGTTCTTCAAGGCCTGTTTCGGAAGTTGAAAATACTTCCATTTCCATTTTGTCGAACTGATGCATTCTAAAAATGCCCTCAGTGTCTTTACCGTAAGAACCGGCCTCGCGACGGAAACTCGTTGAGTAAGCAACGTATCGAATTGGTAGTTCTGACTCTTCTAAAATTTCATCCATGTACATTGTGCACATGCTGTGTTCGGCGCTGGCATTCATCCAAAGTTCATCATCTGCAAGTTTATAGGTAACTTCTTGAGCGTCTAGTCGAGCAGATGCTTCGTAAGGTTCGGTCTTCACCATCGCCGGGGGCAGTACTGGCACAAAAGGTGTTGGCTTTAAATCGAGTTTATTTTCTTTAATCAGCTTCTTTATAACTGCTTCGTCGGTAACCGTATCAATAACAAGTTGCATAATTGCTAACTGGAGCTTAACAAGATCGCCTTTTATGTACGCAAATCTCGCACCAGCAACTTTTGCCGCCCGCTCTTTGTCGATGATATTTTTGGTTTTACCAATTTCACTTTCACTTTTAGGATCAAATTCAAATACGGGCTTTTCGCCTACCGTTTTTACAATCTGATTCTCATCTTCGCTAACTCCAACCGGTACTGTATCTAAAGCGACATTCGGGACTGCTTTCAATAGCGCCATATATTCTTTTTCGGTGGGTTCGAGCCGTACTTCTAGTTCGCCTAGGATTTCTTTTATTCTTTTACCTTCGGCAATAAGTTCAGTAGATGGCTGGCCATTCTTCATTTGAGCGGCGGTTTCGTTACGTGCCTTTCGAAGTTTTTCAACTTCTTGCATTAATTCACGGCGCTTGCTATCAACCGTAAGAAGTCTGTCAACATCAACTACTACGTTTTTGTTCTTAGCTGCCTCTTTTACTTTTTCGGAATTCTCGCGGATGAACTGAATGTCTAGCATATCTTTATTATACCCCAAACCCGCAGGTCGTGCCCATGTATATTATTGTAAAAATAGTGAATCAATCTGTTTTTTTACATCACTAAATTTTAGTATTGTTTGGGGCTGTTCAATAGATGTCTGCCCTGTATATGTGGTTGGCTTGAGAACGATTATCGTAGCTTCATTCTTGAGCTGTATTTCCTTCAAGCTACCCTCTTCGTCCATTGCTATGAAGAGTTTCTCACTTTTGCCAAAGGAGTTGTTGCATTCGTTTGTGTTCTTGCTTTTTCCGAAAACTGCAGCTATAAATTCATCTGTTTGATCATTTGGTGATAGTTCATATCTCACCACTTGTGAACCATCAAGTGTAATTCGATCTTCGCTTACTAGCGTGAGGAACGGATGTTTTTTAAAACTCGCTCTTAATAACTCTTCTTTTGTATCGTAGCCTAAGAGTGACTTCCAGCACTGTATCGATTGAGAAACGTCAGTTTCTTGATCTAATTCAATCCATTTATTTTGATATTGTTTTACGAGAGGTTGAATGTTTGCTGAAATAGACCGTGAAAGTGGATCGTCTCCTAAGTTATCGGCTATGTCCGTGGCGTTGAGTATTTTAAGATAGCTTTTTCCATCGGCAGAGATTACTTCAACCTTAATGGAATCTTTTGCACCGCTCAAAAGTGATACAGACGCACTGGTTTTGCTAGCATTTTTGTTTATAGTTGTCTGAAAATCTGCTGATATCGGATAAGGACTATCTGTGATCAGTTTGCCACTAAAATCTACCTGGTCAGATGAAAATACCTGTACTGTTTTTATAAGTGTATCTTCAAGTTTATTTGATTTGGCTATCTGTAGCTGCAGAAAAAGCAATCCCGCAATTATTACTACCGTGATTACAAGACCCACGACAACAAGCCATTTTCTACGCATTTTTAAATCTTTCTCTTAATACAGTAATCCAATATGGTAGTGTTGTTTTGTGTTTTTCGCCCGATAAAATTCGTTCTTCTAACTGATCGATACTCATCCACCATGCATCTTGATAATCCTCTTTGCTGTAGTTTTCTGGCGCTTTTTCAGTACGATACTCGTATAGACTCATGACGCAACCAAAGTCGTCAAATACCTTTTTACCTACTAGTATGAGTTCTTCGGCTTTCACTTTTAAGCCTAGTTCCTCACTCATCCCGCGAATAGCTCCATCAATATGATCCTCGCCACTTTGCACATGCTCAGCCATCGAAAAATCAAGGCCGTCAGGTGCAACCTTACGCCAGGGTTGTCGTTTTGGAATCCAAATCTGGTTTTGAGAATTGACTAATATACAGGCAGTGCCACGAAAATATTGTCCTTTTTTAACATATGACTCTGAATCTACGTGATGCGCCTCGCGCTCAACCGTGCCTACAACGTTGTCGTTAGTATCCACGAGATCAAGCAGTTCATCGTCTTCTTCAGCGTGTGTCATATCTTACTCTGTTCTCAATGCCTCTACGGGATCAAGCTTGGCCGCCTTTCGGGCTGGAAGCATTCCTGCGAGCACTGCAACCAACATCAAACCTAAGACTAAGCCAATAACTGGTAGCGGTTCAAATATCAACAACTTTTCACCCTCACCCAGTTCGATTGTTTTAGTAATCCAAGGATTGAGTAGCGTACCCAGCACTATAGCAAATCCCGCACCGAGCATACCACCAAGTAAACCTATCCACGCCGCCTCGAAGCGAAATAGCCATGCCACGTGACGCCTTCTCATGCCGAGCGCCTTCATTAGGCCAATTTGCTGAGTACGCTCAAGCACACTAATATACTGCGTGTTCACTATCCCAAAGACCGACGCAATGACTGCCAAGAACGCAAAACCAATTACAATACCCTGCAAAATACTTATAAACTGCAGGAGGAACTTTTGGGTGTCTTCAACAGAAAGCGTCTGAAAACCACGTGATTTAAGCTCGTCTTGAACGGCCTTAAGCTTTTCTGGATCTTCGCCGTTCTTCACCTTGACGTACACCGAGGGGAACTTTCGGTAGTCTGATGTACCTTTGGTAGATATATCATTCAACCGCAACGCCTCGTCATTACTAATGTACATATAGAGTTCTGTACCTGGTTGTGCCGTGACGGGTTTTTTCAGAACCGCCATAACCACAAATTCTTCAACTACTATATTCGAATTACTCAGCTTTTCTAACTGATCAGGCGTTGCACCCTGAGCTAGTTTTTGGGCAATTGCCTTAGTATCAAGGGGTTTGCGTACCGCCACTTCTATCTTTTTCCCAATTGCTTGTTCAGCTGAACCAAAGCCAAGTGGTTCAATATATCCTTCTGGTAAAAGTAGTCTGTTGTTCTGTAGATTCTTTGGTATGCTCCCAGCTAGCGTTTCAGGTTTTTGAGCAGGGCTATAGGCTTGAAGCGTAGCAATGTACTTTTTTGAACCTTCTCGTGTGACGTAGTTTGCATTAACTGCAACGCCTTCACGGACAGATTCCACACCATCAACCTTGCGTAGCTCGTCAACGTCACTTTGATCTAATCGCTTTATTTGAGTGATTGCTCCTGAATTACTAGACGACGTACCAAAGTTCGGGTCATACTCGCGTGGTTTGCTCGTATCTCCATTACCAATAATTTGCTCGTCTTTCGTCACTATTAACTCAGCAGGATCAAAGTTATCGCTAATAACTTGGTTGATAAATGCTTTCGTTCCGGTACTTGCAGCCAATGTTAGCGTGAGGGTAAATGCACCCACCCCAATCGCAAGAGCCGTAAGTAGCGTGCGAATTTTCGCTTGCTTAAGACTTCGACCAGCTCGGCGGACGATATCAAGGGTTTTCATTTCTTTCCACCCTTCTTGTTATTTTCAATTTTTACTAATTTACCATCTTTTATGTAGATTCGCATGTCGCACTTCGCCGCCAATTCATTGTCATGTGTCACCACAATAAGCGTTACTTTCTTCTTTTTGTTATAGCTAAACAGTAAATCTTCAATTTTCGCACCGGTGACAGAATCGAGATTACCCGTTGGCTCATCTGCAAATAGAATTTCAGGCTCACCTGCAATAGCTCGCGCAACCGCCAAGCGCTGTTTTTGACCACCAGAAAGATTTTTTGCCTTTTGCTTCTTTTTTTCCAGCAGACCCACCTGATCAAGTGCCTTTTCAATAAGTTCTTTGCGTTTTTGACGTGGATAACGAGCTATCTCAAGAGGTAGACTTACATTATCGTAACAACTTTCGTTACCTTGCACAAAAAAACTCTGGAAGATAAAACCAATTTTCTCACAACGAAATGAATCAACATCTTTATTCTTCAGTTTTAATATGTCGACACCATCAATAATAATCTCTCCGTGTTGCGGATGGTCGAGCCCGCTGATAGCGTGCATTAAAGTACTCTTACCCGAGCCCGACTTCCCCACAATCGCCACCGAAGAACCCTTTGGCACCTTAAAATTTATATCATCAAGTGCGTGAAACAATTGTTTTTTTCGGCCATACGTTTTCGAAACACTCTTTACTTCAATCAAGACCCCTCCACTTTCGTTATGTCTATGATTATAAAGTGTTTACTTAAAAATTGCGATGCTTATTATGGTCGGAGTGTGCCGGCAAACACTTGCCACGCCAAGGCTGATTTTGCTACTAAACTTAAGATGATATAGGCCCGTTCACCGTACAAGTAGTCTGACCATTTACCCACCTTCTTGTACTGCAATATCATGTTTATTGCAAAACAATTGAAGAACACAAAAATTGAGACGAATATCCAATATACAAACGTTGGTGGTTTACTACCGTCTTGTGCTGAGAGGAAGAAATACAATGCAACCACTAACCATGGGACGATACCTGCTAGACAACCAATCCAGTAAGTAATCCACTTCGGTTTTTCAAGACCTTGATTACTTACCTCCATAGCTAAGCCAAGCAGGTTCATTATGGCAGTGAGTGCAAATATCATACCCAGGCTAGCCAAGTCATATATACCCACTAACATAGAGATTGCTACCATCATTGTGCTAGCTGATACTGAATACTCAATCCATCGTGCTTTATTGATGCCCTGCTTCAAATTCTTTTCATACGTCTTTCGGTAGACAGTCGCTATTAACAGATGCGCTAGCGACGATATCACGAGAAAGCCGACAATCAAATACGCCAATGGAATTTCAAATAGCACTTTATTAGCAGGATCTAACTTTTGCGTAGCTTCATTGAATGATAAAAAACTTCCGATAACGGGTAGTTTAAAATCTGTGCTTATAAGCAAGATAATTACCGCCTGAACACCGTGTAGCCCAGTCATCACTAAATTAAACCTGTGTAATTTTTCCAATTTTGACTTGGTAGACTGACTCTTTTTTACCATATACCCCACTTTCTTTCTTCTATACTAGTCAGCAAATCCTAAAAACACAAGCATTACGTACGACCAAGCTACGCTATAAATTTGAGTCGGTTAATGAGCCAATCACGCGGAAGCAGACTTAAGAACCAGCCGGCACGTGGTCCGGAGTCTTTACCGATAAGAGCTTGGTACAGCGTAGTAAACAGCTCCTTCGGCTCAAGTTCAACCTTTTCCTTGAATTCATATATTGCTTGATGAAACCACGCCCCGTCAGCATCTTCAGGAGCTTCACTAATTTTTTGTGCCAACTGTGCAAGATATAGCTTCTGAGCATCATTAAATTTACCCGAATCCACCGTATCTTGAAGTTCAAACTTCACCTCTTCGGGTGCTTTTTTTTGAAGCCATGAATCAATAAATTTTAGCTCTTTCTTAAGAATATCTGCGTCGGCTTCTGCCGTTTCTTTGTGCTCAGTTCGCTTAATAACTTCAATAGTTTTACTCACATCTTTAAGAGATGCTTGGTAACTTGCAACTAGGTGCGTAAATGGAATATTACTAGCTGTTGGCTCGTCTACCCCGTGTAGACATAGATCAATAAGCTGCTGCTCTTCAGGAGTTTTGTCTTTCTTGGCAAGTAATTGTGCGAAATCATCAAATAAACGTATGAGCGTATCTGTTTCGTCAAAATATAGCATTTTTTCGGGCCCCGCTCTAAGCAAAAAGAACCAGATAATTTCAGGTGGCATAAGTTCAAGAAGTTCTGCAGCCGTTACAACGTCGCCTTTACTCTTACTCATTTTTTTTGTTTCGCCCGTTTTGTTGATAAATGCGTACGGAACGGGATATGGCGCCTCACTTCCAAAAACTTTTTGAACAATCACTTTACCTGTGTCGTATGATCCACCTTTAGTGGCATGATCACGACCAAATGGCTCTACGTGAACGTTCATCATCCACCAGCGAGCAGGCCAATCGATTCTCCAATTTAGTTTTACTTGACCATCTGCATAGCTAATTTCCGCCTCTTTATTATCGGCTGAAATATAGGTAATCTTCCTCTGCTCAGTATTAATAGCCTTGAATTGACGATTTTTAAGCCGATTGTTTTCAATTACCTGGATTGGTGACCACTGTTCATCGAGACTGCGACCAGAGACGTCCTCTAGTATTTTTCTTATTTCAGTGCTGTTATCGAGCGCTTTTTCAATAGCTGGAACGAAGTAACCCTCACGATACTTCTCGTGAGCACGCACTACTTCCATACTCAAACCCATTTCTTCAGCAGCATCCAACAATGCCTGTACAAAAAAATCACCATAAGATTTGTCTGCTCCATCGGGCGATGGCACGTCACACAGTGGCATCCCAAGATACTTCTCAAAACTAGCATCTACATCAGCAGGCACTTTCCTAAATATATCTAAGTCATCGCAAATATGCAGGTGTCGTGCATCACGCCCACGACGTCGAATCTCAACAGCTATAATCTCGGCCGTTAAAACTTCCCTGAGCGTACCAAGGTGGTATGTCCCTGATGGTGAAACACCCGATGAGACAACGATTTCACCATCAGGGTGTCGCTCGAGTACTTCATCTACAATTTTATTCAACCACTGCATATTGGGCTTAATTATACCCTATCAACAGATATAAAACGAGTTGCGTGGTTCATTAGGTGTACGTAAACGAATTAACTCATGGGCTGATTGATGGATTACTTTTTCTCAATAGACTTTATAATCTTGATGAAGTCGTCCTGAAAATCCAAAAGGTTGATACTTAGCACCTTCTCGGCATACGCTTTGTCGTTTATCGAACGACTGTCATCATAACTGACATGAAACTGTACTATATACCCCTCGTTGTTGTTTCCATAAAATCCAGTTACTGAGGTTGTTGAATCTCCTAACTTCCTTCCACAAAATTTTAAGCCGTCTACCTGAAAAACCTCTGATCCGAGAGTTTTTCCGCAAGTTATTGACGAAACCGGTTTGCTGATAGCTTTTGAAATAGTGAGTGCCACACCAATGTCGCCAGTTATTGGGTGAAATACTGCGTTCTCGTCTGATTCTAAATAAACTTTTTCGGATAGAGATATCGTTTGGTAATCTTTATAGTACTTTAAAGAATACGTAGCACCACCCTTATTGGTGTACTCTATTTTTTTGAACTTAAAAATATTTACATACGCATACATTGATAATCCGACAATCAAAATGAGTAGAAAGCCTAGAAATATAATGAACTTGATCTTCTTGTTTGCCATTTGAAGCTAGTTTAGCACAATCAATATAGAACTTGCGAAAAACCTTACAACTAGCTAGGCCTGAATTATTTAGGCAATTTCTTGGAGTTCGTAGGTAGTTTTGCCGGCGGGGAGTTCAATTACTACTTTTTCACTAACTTTTTTACCCATAAGCGCCTGACCAATTGGTGATTGGTCTGAAATTTTAGACTGCGCGGGATCGGCTTCAACTGAATCTACAATATGATAGGTGACAGTTTTTCGACCACTCTTGAGAGTAACTTTATTACCAATGCTTACGCTATTTTTTGGAGCACGGCTCACAATTTCAGTATTCGCTAAAATGTGGTTGATTTCATCCATGCGATTGTCAATTCGTTCCTGGTCTTCTTTAGCGCTGTGATATTCAGCGTTTTCGCTCAAATCACCCTGATCGCGAGCATCTTTGATTGCTTCAATAACTAATACGCGCTTAGCGGTAAGATCTTTAAGCTCAGCCTTTAGCTCTGCAACGCCGTCTTTTGTAAGTTGAAATTCTTTTTTCATGTCCGATTCTTCCTCTACTTAATTGTTTTAGCATTCAGTTTAAAAATAAAGCGCTCGTAGCGTGTGTACTACTGCGCATGGCACATTATTTACTTTTGCCCCATGATTGTAGCACTGCACTTTTTATTTGTAAACTACAAATTTTCTACATGTAGAGTACTCTGCTTTTATGGTTACGCTATATGTAGCGTTTAGAGCATTTTCAAAAGATCGCCCTCTGATACAATTCGCAAGTCTTTTTCACTACGTTTTTTATATTCTAAACCGCCAGCAGAAATAGACTTCTCACTCACTACTACTCGGTGCGGAATGCCAATCAGATCAGCATCGGCAAACTTCTCTCCGGCTCGTGCATCGCGATCATCATACAAAACTTCGATTCCCTGCTTTTGAAGCTTATTATACAACTCGTCAGCTGGTTGAGAATCCTGACCTAAGCTTATTAAATGCACCTTTGCTGGTGCAACTGATTCAGGCCACACAAGCCCTGCTTCGTCAGAGAAATGCTCGGCAATTGCACCAACCAAGCGACTAACACCAATACCATAGCACCCTGCGATAATACTTTGCTTTTGACCATCTGCGTCGGTATAAAAAACATCGAGTGCATCGGTATATTTACTTTCTAATGGGAATATATTGCCCACTTCGATTGCTCTGCATTCTTCAAGCTTAGATTTATCAATATCTATACTAGCCAGTCGCTCATCATCTATTACTTCTTTATTCACGGCAATTTTACGTTTTTTATCAACGAATATAGTATCCTCGCCAATATCACTGAGCATTTGAAACTCGTCACTAAATCGCTCTGTAAAAATGCCACCGTCAGCGTATGTACGATATGTTATATCCCCAATTCCCAGTCGCCGATATACCTTGCTATACGCTAAAGCTACTTTCTCATATATATCGTCGTGCTCTTCTTGTGTGCGTGCGAATGAATACATATCTTTCATCACAAACTCACGTCCACGAAGCAATCCTGCTTGGGCTCTGAGTTCATTTCTAAATTTAGTTTGAATCTGGTAGATCAGTACGGGTAAATCCTTATATGAGTTAATATAGTCTGATAACATATCAACTATGGGCTCTTCATGAGTGAGGCCCATACCAAGCTCAGATCCATTAACAAGTCTAGTCTTGAACCAATTATCAACTTTCTTGTCATCCCATCTGTCGGTTTTCTCAAAAATTTCTTTTGGTTGCAATACGGTCATTTGCACCTCTTGACCGCTAACTGCGTCCAT
Source organism: uncultured Candidatus Saccharibacteria bacterium (assembly GCA_964541305.1). GTDB lineage: Bacteria > Patescibacteriota > Saccharimonadia > Saccharimonadales > UBA7683 > CAZIPE01. The sequence continues at coordinate 16,327 of CAZIPE010000006.1, forward strand.
TTCCTCTCGAATAATCTTCTTGATATTATCTAAAACCTTAAGTCCTAGTGGCATAAATACATACACTCCTGCCATTTCTTTATGAACAAACCCTGATCGAATAAGCAACTGGGCATTTTTGGCCACCTCATCCGTTGGTGCCTGCTTTAGTGTTTTTGTGAATAGTTTTGATAATCTCATAGAATTATCCTACCACAAATTCAGTTGCATCTTTTCCACTCATATCTTTATTTATACCCGCAATTCTCGTATAGATCCCGGCGCCAGCAGACTCCCGGGCAGCATTAACTTTTGTTATTAATCCACCCCTTCCCATTGAACTGCTTTGCCTTTTTTGAGCAATATCGCGCACTTTATTAATGTTTATTTTATCAACTCGACTTATTAGATTACCGCTATCATCAAAGATACCACCCTTTTTAGTAAATAACGTCAGCGAGCGAGCGCCCACTGCTCTTGCGACGTGTGCAGCAAGTCCATCATTATCTCCACCGCAGGCCAGTAACATCAACTCAATATCGCTCAGAGCATCTGCTTCATTAATAATTGACACTATGCCTTGTTTAGCGTTTTCTATAAGCATCTCTACAAAATTTGTATCTGAGCTACCTGCGCTAATATCATTAAGCTGGTGGTGTGTTATTGGGTAGCTTGAAGCACCCCTTCGTTGTTCAAGAAATGCAGTTTCCCACGCATTAAATACAGCAGTCGCGCCTAGACCTGCACACATCTTATCTGAAAGTTCCAGAGCCTCCTCAACACCATATAGCTCACGCGCTCGAGCGCGGCCCGTCGCCACAGCTCCGGAGGTGACTACAATCAGACCATCCTGATATTGCTCACAAAGCCCAGAAACATACTTATTAATTGCAGTCGTGTTCAACCCATTGTCTGTATCAGTAACCAGATTCGATCCAAATTTTACAACGTCAATTTTATTGTTCATCATTTTCTCCATTAAAAATCCCCTCTTTTGCTGAGGGGTGTTATCTTTACATTTATTTCATTACGCAAAATTACACCCGTGTGTGTGGAGTCGGCAAAACAGAATATGTGTATTGATAACTCATTACTTTCATATTATAGCATTTTTTTATTTAACAACAAACAGTATAAGAAATGCTACTGAGTTTTTTAGCGCATGGAGTGTAATACTCGGAATCAAGCTATTACTCTTTTCTAGTAGCCAGCAGAGTGCCAAGCTGAGTGCAAAGGTATCAAGTGCTAAATTCCACTGCAAATGTGCAACCGCGAAGACTATACTAACCACAATCATAGTTGGCACAAATGCAATATGCTTTCTGAGACCCCTAAACAACACTCCCCTGAAAATTATCTCTTCAAAAACTGGCACAATTATCACCAAGCTGACGAACGCAACCAAAAGTTCTATACCTGAAAGATTTTTTGCAAACCCAATATCCTGAGCTTGATTACTATCAAAACTCGGAAAAAGCTGTTTGACAATCAGTGCGAGAGCAACGGTAAAACACAGATATGCCACAAAAAGTGGAAGCACCATCAACATATTTTTAAGTGTCGGTCGCCTCCCGAAGGCTTCTTTAAGAGATGTAATTTTACTAAACCCAAGCAGAACAACAAGCACTATCAGATTAATGGCGCTGAAGATAGCAATCTGAATATTTTGAGATGACACGAACTGCTGTAACGGTAAAAATAATAGACCACCAATAAGTTGTGCTCCAAAAAATAGCAGCACGCTCAATACTACAACAAGCAACGTACTTTGTGCCTTCTTTACGTCGCTATGTTTTTTTTCATCCATGCTAGAGCTAGCGCCATATTCGATTTACATCAACCACCGTAATAACGAGTGCGAGAAGCAGAAGTATAATCATACCTGTTCCATGAATTTTTTCTTCACGCTCTTTTGTGAGGGGCTTCTTCATAACTTTGTACAGTGCCATAACAAACAATCTTCCACCATCAAGCGCGGGTATGGGCAAGCTATTCATAACCGCCAAGCTAACTGAGATCACACCAATTAGAAACAGTACGAACACAAAACCCTGATCAGCTAGGGATTTGAGAGTTACAACAATACCAACGGGGCCTGTGACGCTCTCAGACGCCTCTTTGCCGTTGCCACTAAAAAGATTGCCAAGTGCCGTAGCGATTCCTTTATAGGTTTCAGCGGTGAATTGAATGGTTGCTCCCACGCCAACAATTGGCGCAGACCAGGTCGAACGAACAAGGGTGTTTTCACCAGGAGCGACCCCAAAATTACCTTTCTGTGGATCATTGCGAAGTAGCACTTTTTTAGTAACTTGTTCACCATCTTTTTCATAGACTACGACCACCTCTTTACCCGCCCCAGCCGTTGTGGCTTCCCTTAGAATCTGGCTACTTGTGATTGCTTTCCCATCAATACTTACAATTACATCTTGAACTTCGAGACCACTCGCTTCAGCTGGTGAATCTTTCTCAACTACACCGGCAAAGACTTCTTGGCGAATAACTTTTGCATCACTTTTAACCTGGAACTGATTATCAATTAATTGTGGCATACCAATAAAGGCAATGATTGTGAAGATAACTGCGGCAGCCAACCAGTTCATGAGTACACCTGCAGAAATAATTAATACTTTTTTAGAAAACGTAGCCGCACCAAATGTACCGGGTGCTGTTGCCGCATCATGCTCGCCCTTCAGCCTCACAAAACCACCGAGCGGTAGCCAGTTCAGTGTGTATGTTGTGCCGTTCTTCTTGGTGAGAACTCGAGCACGTGGCGGGAAGCCTATGCCAAATTCTTCAACCTCTACCCCGCTTCGCTTTGCAGCAATAAGATGGCCGTACTCATGCACCACCACAAGAAAGACAAAGAGTATTAAACCTACAATTACAAGTAACATTATGAACTATTATATCAGACTTAAGCGCCGTATCGTCGCATACGCACCGCGTAATTAGCGAAGGCATCTTCTAGATCTTGTTCGCTAAATTCAGGCCATCGTTTCTGCGTAAAATACATCTCGGCGTACGCCATACGTGCCAACATAAAATTACTTATCCGGTGTTCACCGCTAGTTCGAATCATTAAATCAATTGGCGGAATTTCTGGATGATACAGGTAGTTCACTACCACGTCCTCGTTAATTTTTTCTTCATTAATTCCCTCTGCAATAATTTTCTTTACAGCATCAGCAATTTCCCTCAAACCTCCGTAGTTAAAACAGAGCGCCAGCGTTCCTCCTGTATTATTCTTTGAATCCTCTTCAACTTTGCGCAACGATTCAAGAACCTTTTTCGGTACTCTTTCCTCAATACCAAGCACCACTATTTTTATATTCTCTTTAATCAACTGTTTCGCATCTTTGGTGGCAATTTTCATGGCGAGATTCATAAGATAATCAACCTCCTCTTTAGTGCGATTCCAGTTTTCGGTTGAAAAAATGTATGCTGAAACAAATTTCACACCCTTCTTAAATGCGGACTGTGAAATTGTCTTTAGATTATCGTAGCCCTTTCTGTGACCTACCAGCTTAGGTAAGTTATTTTCAGTTGCCCAACGACGGTTTCCGTCGAGTATGAGGCCGAGGTGTTGAGGGATTGATTTAGTAGTTTTCAGCATATATATTTATTGTTTTCGATTTTCTTATACGGTCATTATTTCTTGTTCTTTTGCCTTATGTGCCTCGTCTATTTGTTTTTGAAAATCGTTCATCATTTCCGTTACCTGGTTCTCAACTCGCTTTACATCATCTTCCGAGAGTTCTTTGGAGTCTTTTTTACTTTTGGCATCTTTTAGGCAATCGTGGCGGATGTTTCGTAATGATATTTTCGCCTCTTCAATAGTATCGCTGAGTGATTTAACAATCTGTTTACGGCGCTCTTCGGTAAGAGGTGGCATTGGCACACGAATCACTCGCCCGTCATCAGTTGGGTTCAAGCCTAGGTTTTGATCATTACGAATTGAAGTAGCAATAGCCTGTAGATTACTCGGATCAAACGGCGTTATTTGAAGAAGCTGGGCTTCAGGTGCGGTGATATTTGCAACCTGATTAAGTGGTGTTGGGACGCCGTACGCCTCCACCATTACGCCCTCAATAATAGATGGGTGTGCTCGACCAGTCCGTACCTTTTTAAGTTCATCTACCAAATGGTCTACTGCGCCTTGCATTTTAACTTTATAACTCGTTATATCCATAAGACTCCTTTTATTCTAAACCTATTTTAACAGATATGTTCAGATAATACTCGTGCGCTATACTATGAGGTACACATGATCAAAAAAATGTTGCCTTTCGTCTTACTCATCATTCTGTGTGCAACCGGAATCTATGCTGGATTTCAAATTATTGAGGCAGAAAAAACGCCCAATAAAACAACCGGCGCCAATGTTCCAGTTGCCGTGGATACCACCCAAGTACCGTCGAAAAAAGTTGCACCTGTTCCTGAATTTTATGAACGAATCACAAAGAAGAAATTTAGAACATACGTTACCTTAGAAAATTCACCAACACCACCCGAGCGATTTGTCGGCTATCACACGGGAGTTGATGTTGAATTTGAAGATGTCGAAAAAGACGTACCAGTTAAAGCGATTGCTTCGGGTACGGTGGTCTATAGCGGATACATTGACGGTTATGGTGGAGTGGTTTTGATTACGCATAAAATAAAGGGCGACGAAAGAACAGTGGTTTACGGTCATCTTGATCCCGCAAGTTTGCCTTTACTGGATAAACGGGTCAAGGCAAATGAACCGATTAGTGTGCTCGGTGATAATCGCAGTTCTGAGACAAATGGCGAAAGGAAGCATCTCCATTTTGCCATTCTCTCAGACAACAGAATCGATTTCAGGGGCTACGTCCAAGAAAAAAGCCAGCTCTCAGGCTGGCTCAATCCACTCTCGCTTAATTACGATTAGCTCACTTGACCAAGTTCAACTCGAGCCATTTGACGAATAACCATATTCTCGCCTAACTTAGCTATCTGCTCTTTTAGTAAATCTCCAACGGTCATGTCTGGATTTTTAATAAAGGGCTGATCGAGTAAACATTTTTCGGCAAAATACTTTTTTAGCATGCCTTCCACGATATTTTCAATCATATTTTCTGGCTTTCCCTCAGCAAGCGCTTTTTCGCTAAATTCAGCCTTTTTGGCATCTCGCTCATCAGCAGGAACATTTTCAATAGAAATGTATTCTGGGCTAGCCGCTGCAACATGCATTGCAACGTCGTGTACAAAGTTCTTGAAATCATCAGTACGGGCTACAAAATCGGTTTCGCAGTTTACTTCAACAACTACTCCAATACGACCACTGTGAACATAGGTATCCACCATTCCCTGACGAGCTTCTCGCTCACCCTTCTTTTCTGCCTTGGTCAGGCCTTTTTTGCGCATTGCTTCAAGTGCTTTATCGAAATCACCATCAACCTCAGTAAGTGCTTTTTTTGCATCTGTCAGACCAACACCCGTAAGGTTCTTCAGTCGTTTTATATCTTCAATTGATATTGCCATATCTAATCTATTATTCCTTTCTCGTCCTGAATTCACTTCAGACCGACTTTTTTATTCTTCTACTTTTGCAGTTTTCTGCTGAGCTTTTCCGTCGTTAATTGCTGAAACAACATAGTCAACCAGAAGTTGAATTGCCTTAAGGGCATCGTCGTTTGCAGGAATGACGTGATCAATAACGCTCGGATCAGCGTTGGTATCTACCACGCCAATAACTGGTACACCGAGACGCTTTGCTTCTTTGACCGCAAGATGATCAACCACTACATCGGTAACATATACGAGGCCCGGTTTGCCCTGCAGATCTTTAATTCCACCGTACAGATGATTCATATGATCAATTTCTTCTTGGAATCGTTGAACCTCAAGCTTGTTGTAGCGGCTCTCGAGCTCACCACTTGCCATCTTATTTTCTAGATCTTTAAGATACTTAATACGACCGTTCATGGTGCCTACGTTAGTCAGCATTCCACCAACCCATCGGTTCACAACATACGGCATACCTGTATCTTCGGCAGCCTGTTTTACTAAATCTTTTGCTTGACGCTTGGTGCCCACGAGTAACACTTGTTTACCTTCGGCTACTGTTTTTGTAATGAGTGGCAACACCGCCTCAACTGCTTCAACCGTTTGAGCAAGATCAATGATATGATTCCCCGCTCGTTTGCTGTGAATATATGGCGCCATTTTAGGATGCCACCGACTTGTGGTGTGCCCAAAGTGAGCCCCAGCTTCTAATAGTTTTTTAATGTCTACAGATGTAGCCATACATAAATCCTTTCGTTCTTCACGGACGAGCAACCAGCCGAATCTAGAGTTAGATCACAACCAGAAGGATTTCCTCTCCGCTGCTTAATAGTTAACTTTTCTACTCTAACAGATTAGAATTAGATAATCAACTATCTACCAGTAGCTCTTGCATAGATTATGACGCCGAAGCCACAAGCCAATAATACCAAGCCTATCGCTTGCACAAACGAAACCTTCTCTTTAAATACAAAGTAACTTATGAGTGTCGATATGAAGATAGCACCACCAAAAACTACCGGAGCCACAATACCAACCTTATTAATTTCATACGCCTTATTAATAGACATCACAAAAAATGCAATCAACATTCCAGCTATAAGTGCGTAAATTACACCTAGTTTTCCTTCTACTACTAACTTCTTACTCATAATTGGAATGAGCGCCAACATCGGGACAATTGCCGATACTGAATTAACAATTGCTGCGACCAAGGTAGTGTTAGCATTACGAGAGGAAGCAGCTGCAAATATAATTGCCACACCGTACAATAACATCGCTAAGATTATGTAAATCATTGTACACAGTTTAGCAGATTGACATTAGTACCCTCAACAGATATAATCAATCAGTTAATTACAAACAGCGACTGCAGACGGCCACTGCTAACCGCTTCAACTTACGGCCAGGAGAACTCCAGTGAAGAAAGATCTGCACCCAACAGACTACCGACCAGTCGTGTTTCAAGACACCTCAAGTAAATTTAGCTTTTTAACTCGTTCAACAGCAGCTACCCAAGAGACTATTAAATGGGAAGATGGCAAAGAATACCCCTTAGTTAAAGTTCACATTTCGAGCGCCTCCCATCCTTTCTTCACTGGTGAAGAAAAGATTGTAGATGTTGAAGGCCGCGTTGATAAGTTTAAGGCTCGAGCACTCGCTGCCGAAAAAGCACGTCAAGCAAAAGTAGATGCTGTAGCCAAGGCTGACGCAAAAAAAGCTAAGAAGACTCCAAAGAAGAAGGTAGAACCCGCACAAAATTCTAAGGAAGTTCCGGCAGAAAAGATGCTTACTAAAACTCCGGAAGCCAAAGACGAAGAAGTTCAAGAAGAAGAGTAAGCTAATTTAAGAAAAACACCGCTTTCATGTATTTGAGGCGGTGTTTTTAGTAGAATGAAGTAGATGCAACAAGAAAATCAACAAAAATTACGAAATGAACTCATTCGGTTAGATGAGGAACTAAGCTCACCTGATGCCTTTAACGACCCTAAAGTGGGTGAAAAGAATCGTCGTCGAGCTGAGCTTGAAGAAATAGTGACAACACTTGATCAAAAAGTATTGTTTGAGAAGCAGTTAGCCGAATCTAACGAAATTTTAAGGGGCAATGATGACGAACTGACCGAGCTTGCCAAAATAGAAATTCCTGAACTTGAACAAAAAATTGCAGTGACCGAAGAAAAATTGTCCGAGTTATTAACCCCTAAAGACCCGAATGATCATAAAAATGCCGTTATTGAAATTCGCGCTGGTGCTGGGGGTGATGAGGCAAGCTTATTTGCCGCAGAGCTACTCCGAATGTATCTTCGCTACTGCGAAACACACGGCTTAAAAACCGAGATGATGAGTGAAAATACCAATGACACTGGTGGGTATAAAGAAGTTATTTTTGAGGTACGTGGTGTAGACGCCTACAAACAATTAAAGTTTGAAGGCGGTGTTCACCGCGTTCAACGTGTGCCTGCTACTGAAAGCCAGGGTCGTATCCATACATCAACCGCTACCGTTGCTGTCATGCCTGAAGCCGAAGAAACTGACGTGGACATTAAAGATGCAGATTTGAAGATTGATACCTACCGCGCCTCAGGTCACGGTGGTCAGAGCGTAAACACAACTGATTCAGCCGTTCGAATTACTCACCTTCCAACCAACATTGTAGTTACTAACCAAGATGAGAAATCGCAAATCAAAAATAAGCTCAAAGCAATGAGCGTACTGCGCTCTCGCCTGCTTCAAAAACAGATTGATGAAGCGAATGCAACACTCTCAGCCCAGCGAAAAAGCCTTATTGGCTCAGGTGACAGATCTGAGAAAATTCGAACCTACAACTTCCCCCAGGACCGCATCACTGACCACCGCATCACCTACTCTCGAAGCAATATCCCAGCTGCCATGAACGGCGAAATCGACGACATCATCGAAAAACTCCAATCCTACGAATCTCAACTAGCCCGCGAGAACTCATAATGATAATTTCTAGCCCGAGTAATCCCAAAATCAAATGGGTAAAGAGCTTGCATAAAAACAGCACCCGACGCAAAGAGGGTGTTTTTTTGGTTGAGGGCGCTAAAGAAATCACTCTGGCATTAGATGGTGGCTACTTGCTACATACATTGTTTGTGTGTCCTGAAGTTAGCGGGCAGGATTCAACTTTTGCATCATCAAGGTCCGTACCCGATGCATATACTATCACTCGAGAGTGTTTTGAAAAAATTAGCTACCGATCTGGGAGCGATGGCTTGTTGGCTGTTTTTCAGGCAAAAGAACGAACTCTAAATGAACTGAATTTTAGTGATAATCCCCTTTTTATCGTAGTCGAAGCTGTTGAAAAACCAGGAAACTTGGGTGCAATCATACGAACCGCAGACGGATGCGGTGCAGATGCGGTTATTGTCTGCGACGAGAAAGCAGATATATATAACCCCAATGCTATACGTTCTAGCGTAGGAACATTGTTTACTACACAAATTGCAGTTACAGATAATCAGAGTTTGCTCAATTTTTTAGGGCAGCATGAAGTGTCGGCTTTTGGTGCAACACTATCGAGTGCATCAAAGCTTTATACAGATGTAGATCTTACTCGCCCGCTCGCCCTTATTCTAGGTGCCGAACATGAAGGATTGAGCGAATTTTGGCAAGATAATTCTGAGCCTATTATGATACCGATGAACGGCGTAAACGACTCGTTAAATGTGAGTAACGCGGCGGCAATCTTAGCGTACGAAGTCGTTCGTCAACGAAACCAAGGCTAAAAATATGACTATTAGCTCGTGGCTGAATGAAAATATCAGAAAGCTGAAACAGGCTGAAATTGAATCAGCCAGGCTAGATTGTTTGCTACTTCTCGGTGATGTATTGAAAAAAAAACGAGAGTGGATAGTAGCGCATGATGATACTGAAATTGATATGTCTCATCTGTTGGAGTTGAACACTAAAGTTGCTCAAAGATTAACCCGTAAACCGCTAGCCTATGTTCGAAGCACCCAAGAATTCTACGGTAGGAATTTCTATGTTGACGAAGCCGTTTTAATCCCCCGCCCTGAATCTGAGTCAATTATTAATCTACTACTCACCACTAACCACCAGCCATTAACTACAATTGTTGATATTGGTACCGGTTCGGGCATATTAGCGATAACCGCAAAACTTGAACTCCCAGATGCAAAGGTTATTGCATCAGATATCTCCAAGGACGCTTTAGAGGTGGCCAGTAAGAATTCTACAAACCTACATGCTGATATTGGCTTTGTGAAGTCAGATCTTTTATCTTCGATTCCCGATCTACAATCTTCAATCTTTATCACTAATCTCCCCTACGTCCCAAGTGATCTCATTACGTCACCCGAGATTACTCATGAACCCGCTCAAGCTCTGTTTTCAGGTCAAGCGGGTTTAGATTTGTATCAGAAGTTTTGGCAACAAATAGCAAGCCTGCCCTCGAAACCATACATTGTCATCACCGAAAGCCTTGAAACTCAACATCATTCAATGGAAGAATACGCCAAGCAATCAGGTTATACTCTCTTTTCAACTGAAGTGTTAGCCCAAAAATTCATAGTGAACCAACCCCACCAATATTAGTCTCTATTATTGAGCGGGTGCCTTTGCGAGCAGTACCTGAACTTGCTGTTCTTTTCCATCACGAATTAGCGTCACATTAACTCGTTCACCCACCTTAAAGCGTCCAATAGCACTTGAAAGTGAGTTACGCTCATCTATCTTTACATCATTTACTCTAATAATAACGTCTCCACCCTTAATTCCCGCCACGTACGCAGGGCCACCCGAGACAATTGATCCTCGTTCGGTGCTAATATATGCACCATTCTTACTAGTAAGACCGAGTTCCTGGGCAATATCAGGTGTAATGCTAAGATATCGTACGCCCATATATGGTCGAGTTACCTCTCCTGTAGCTCTGTAGCCTTCTATGAGAGCTTTGCCCTCACTAATCGGGATAGCGAACCCTACACTCTGTGCGCCCTCAGCAATCGCCGTATTCACTCCAATAACCTCACTGTCATAATTTACGAGCGGTCCACCTGAATTACCCGGGTTGATTGCTGCATCAGTCTGAAAGAGATTAGATAGCTGCTCACTTTCGCCGTTCCCATTTGTCGCCTCAAGCGGTCGTCCAATTCCAGAGATAATACCGGTGGTTACGGTGTTTTGAAACTGACCAAGTGCATTTCCTATAGCAATTACTTTCTGACCAACTCGCACCTTGTCTGAATCACCGAGTTTCGCAGGTACAAGATTCTTTGCGCCGTTGATTTTTATAAGTGCAAGGTCATTAAGCGGATCCCTACCGATTATGTCGACGTTTTCGTATATTGTTCCATCTGAAAGTACGATCCGAATTTTGTCGGTTCCCACATCAACCACGTGTTTATTGGTAAGAACGAGGCCATCACTATCAACAATAATCCCTGTTCCCGCACCCTGTTGAATTGAGCGCTGTGCCTGAAATCCATTGCTTACCACTTTTGTCTGCTGAGTGGTGATTGAAACCACGCTCGGTGAAACTTTCTGAGCGACGTCTGCAATTACTTCACCTTCTTGCAAAACTATCTTACGTTGATTTTCGAGCCCGCGAGGCACAAAGTACTTACCACCAAGAAGCAGCACTGCGCCAACAAAAATGACGAGAATTACTGTGCTGAACAGAACGCTCAAAAAGAATCCAGCAACCAGATGGCGATGTGTCACTGTCTTTTCGCTTTTTGCTGAATTATCTTTTCTTGATTTTCTTGAACCCAATTTACTTATTGAAGGCTCTGTCGATATGCCGACGTTTTCAGATTGTTGAATGTCTTTTTTATCGTTGTCCTGCATTAATCCCCTCCCTATTATTTTTTACAGTTGTGTCGTCCACGAAGACGTTGCCAAAATTAGAGCTAGTAGTACTGCTCCAAATATTGCATTTTCAACCACCACACTCTTATTAACCTTTTCTACCTTATATGCATGATAGAGTGCACCCAAAACACCGGCCATAACCGTTACGATGAGGGCCACATTTGAGACATTTAAGCCAAATAACTGGTAGTAACTGATCCAATGAAAGCCTATCCACGCAAGTTGAGCTACTAAAAATCCCCACACCATACTGAGCGCCTTATAATGCGGCTCTTCGTAGTTGCTTGAAAAGTGTCGCGCAGTTGACCACGCAACCACCCACACCAATAGTATGCCGACAAATGAGTACTCAAGCATAAATGGCATGGCGAAAATCGTTAGAATACCCAAAAACTGCGACCATAGCGCCTGAACACCGACCATAAGGTCGCTTGTTTGCGGCTTCAAGAAGAGCAACCAACCTAAGTACAGAACCATCCAGAATATTGCTATCGCGTCCGATTCTGCTTGGAATAACAAGATGACCGTGCTTAACCCGACAACTATATCCGCTAGGTTCGTCTTGAGGTTTGGTAGCCAAAAACGTGGTTGAACCGCTAGAATACGCCACTTGCTGAGCAGAACCAGAAAAGCCGCCAGGAATGCAAGATTCCAATAACGCACAAATAAGAAAAGTACCAGCGCAAAAATGATATTAACGCCCACGTGTAACACATCGCCAATATCAAAACCAGGACGTTTCCCCCAAAATTTTCTCTGTACCTGTAGCATAATACCCACTAATTATAGCATTAAAGACTAGTTTGAAGAGCTATTTGACGCTTTTTGCGCGCCAATAATAACCACGAAATCTGCGTCGTAATTTGCTGCATCTGGATACTTTGTTTTACTCGTAGTTGCAATGGTGTTAAAGGTTGATTCAAGGAGTTTTTTAGTTGCGTCTTTAGCCGTCTTTGTATCGGTGACAATGACTGTGCCGGTACGGTTTGTTGCGTTAGCAACCGCTATAACATTTAACCCCTTCTTCGTGAGCTCGTCGGCTCGTTGTTGGGCAAGTCCGACGGTGCCACTGCCGTTTAATACAACAATTTTGGCATCTTCTCTTACCACAGGATCGGTACTGGTGAGTTTCTTAAAGAATTTTTGAATTTGACTGAAATCGCTCAGCCCCGCCACCGGCTGGACAATACTTTGACCCTGATAATTGCCGGTTGTAAGGAGGTTGATTTCTTCAGAGGCAAGATCAATTGTTGTTACTTTCTTGCTATCAACCAATTTTGATATTTCATATAAACGTCTCAGTTCATTCGTTTTGAAGTCAGTCTTCACATTTTTACCTGCGGCGTCAAGTAGACCACTTATTTTGGCAGGATTCGTGAGCGTCCCTGCACTTATCGTTTTGTCTTTGAGCGCAATTAGCATCTGCTGTTGGTAGTTCGTACGGTCAAAGTCACCCCTCGCCATACCATAGCCACCTGCAGAATTACGCGAACGCGCCAATGCAAGTGCCGTTTTACCATTTATTTTTTGAACGCCGTTAGCAAGCTTGAGTGGACCGCCGTCTTGAGGCTGAATGTTAGGATCATACACACCACGCGGGTCATCACTTTTAATGGTAACCTCTATTCCACCCACCGCATCAACGGCCTGTTTGAACGCCGTGTAGTTAATTTTTCCGTAATAGTTAATTTTTAGGCCAAGATTATCAGATACAATCTTGGAAAGGAGCCCCATTCCGCCCTCAGGATAGCCTGCTTCATTGAACTTCACATCTTTACCACATTGATAGACAACGTTAATTTTACCTTGATAGCCGCTCGCACAGGCTCGACCGTAATCTACCCACGTATCACGCGGTATACTAACCGAGAACGCCGTGTTATTTTTAGTATCTATGCTTACTACCATTATTGAATCTGTGAGGTCGGCACCTTGATGTCCGGGATCGTCCTCTGATGTTCCAGCAAGCAATATATTTACGCGCCCAACATCCTCTCCGCGTAGCTTCGTGTTGTCAAAAATTCCAAATACGTTGCCGTCAAAAATCTTACCTGCGTTTCTTAAAAACTTCCACCCCAAGAATCCGCCTACTGCAATTGCAATAACCAGCAACACAAGTATGGTTCGCTTGATTCTTTGCTTCTTAGTCAGTGGGGATTTTTTGTCTTTTTTGGATGATCGCTTAAAAATTCCGAAGCGCTTCTTCTCTTTTGTAGGTTTTTCAAGACGACCACCACTCAAATCCAACTCCTCGGGCTCAATTGTAAGAGTGTCCTCTGCTTTAGTATCAGATTTTTCATGAAACTCAATACCGTTTTCGGCTTTCTGGGCTTTGGGGATACTATTGAGTGTTCGGCGACGAGGCCTAGTGGAAGGTTCCTGGCCTTTACCAAGTTGTCTTGGCACGAAACCATCTATACTCGTGCGTGGTGTCTTTGATTTTTTTCGCATAAATTACTCAGGCTAGTATAGCTTCTTTTGCGTAAGCGGTAAAGTCGTGTTTTTTACCCTAAACACTGGTATACTTAACCACTATGGAACCACAACAGCCACTTAATCCGAATGATGTCACTCCTCCTACACCACAGATTGAAGATATCACTTCAGACAGTACGCCTATGCCGAGCATCCCTGAATCAACCACTGTTCCACAGCCACAGCCACAGCCACAGCCACAGCCACAGCCACAGCCACAGCCACAGCCAGACCAGTCTAAAACAAAGGATGGTGAGCAACGCAAGGGGGGCGGTATTGTCTCGTTCGCGGTTACTATTATTGCCGCTATTCTTCTTACACAAGTGATAAACCTCTTCTTCTTCCAATCATATCGAGTGTTTGGTGAAAGCATGGCTCCAACAATGTCCAATGGCGACCGTTTGATAATCTCAAAGATCGGTAAAACTACTTCAAAACTCACCAGCAAGCCTTACCAGCCAGAACGAGGTGAAATAATTGTCTTCAAAGATCCAAGACCGACCGACCTCGAAGAAAAACAGCTTATTAAACGAGTTATTGGACTTCCTGGCGAACGAGTAGTAGTGAAAAACGGTACGATTACTGTTTTCAATAGCGAGAAACCAGAGGGGTTTAATCCTGATGATGCTGAATATGGCAAAGATCTCCCACCTGGAACGGGTAATATAGATATAACGGTTCCTGAAAACCACGTATTTGTCAGTGGTGACAACCGTGAAGGCGGTAATTCACTCGATTCTCGCAATGAACTTGGGACTGTTCCAGAAGAAAACATTATTGGCACCACCTCGTTACGCCTATGGCCTCTCGCCGAAGCTAAGTTCTTCTAAAGTATTGCTTTTAGTGCACTTTAGTGTTAATGTAGTATCTTATGGAAAATTTTCAGGATACAGTAAGTGGCAGAAGCACGCGCGCGGAAACTCCGAATCATCTCAGAGGACTCCCCGAAGGTGCGGCCGCTTTAATTGTAAATACACTACACAATGACCCTCATGCGTCGTTAAACCGTCACCTTGCGATGCTTATAAAAGATTAGGGCTATTTAGTTAGTTTCTCGGTTAGTTTCTTGAGGTGTTCTTCGTTTTTGTAACTGATGAGAATTTGGCCTCCTTTAGCAAGGCGTCGCACGCGCACCGGAGTTTTAAGGAACTGAGAAATTTGTTTGGTTTCTTTAGTTTCACTCTTGGTATTTGCTACTGCTTTTGTCTTTTCATCATCTTTATTCAACTTTTTATGACCAACTACATATTGTTCGGCTTGGCGCACTGTCCATTTGTTCTTAATGATAAGTTCGAGTAATTTTAATTGTTCGGATTCTTCTTTTAGGGCCAGAATTTGGCGAGCATGACCTTCGACAATCTTACCCGCGTGGAGTGCCTGCTTGGCTTCACGCGGTAGTTTTAGGAGGCGAGTAATATTATGGACCGCGCTCGCGCTCTTGCCTACTTTCTTTGCCACCTGATCGAAACTAAGGTTAAATTGATCGTGTAGGCTCAAGTATGCGGCCGCCAATTCAAGTAAATTAAGGTCTTTGCGCTGTATATTTTCGATTAAAGCAACCTCTAGTTTTTGCTGTTCGCCAAACGAACGAACAATAGCAGGTACTGTTTTTTGTCCAATCGACCCCGCCGCCCGCCAACGACGTTCACCGGCAATAATAATGAACTTTGACCCTTTTTTAGACACAATAAGCGGTTGAATGATGCCGTATTCTTTAATTGAATCGGCTAACTCTTGGAGCGATTCTTCATCAAATTGCTTGCGTGGTTGGTCGGGATTTGGTTCAATCTTACCTACCTGTATCTGCTCCACCATCTCACCTTGAGCTTGGCCTACGGCGAGTGCCTCAGACAACATATCATCTGGTATAAGAGATGAGAAATCTTTTCCTAATCCTTTAGCTGACACGATCAATAATCTCCTTGGTTAATGCTTTGTATGCCCGAGCACCCTTACTCCACTTATCGAGCTCACCTACAGGTTTACCATAACTCGGTGATTCAGCCAAGCGGATATTGCGTGGAACGGCAGTTGAAAATAGACGTGCACCAAAGTGCTTCTTAAGTTGCGTCTCTACCTGCGCTGAAAGTGTCGTGCGCGTACTATGCATAGTCATGACGACGCCTAAGATTGATAAACTCGGGTTCAGCGCTTGTCTCACCAGCTTCATAGTCTCAAGCAATTGCCCCAGCCCCTCAAGCGCGTAATACTCGGTTTGAACAGGAACAAGGACTGATGTAGCCGCCGTGAGCGCATTCACCGTAAGAAGGCCAAGGCTCGGTGGGCAATCAATCAAAATGATATCAAAGTCCGCGTCAGTCAAAGCTTTTTTCAGCTTAAGGGCACGGTCTTTTTCGCTCGCAAGATCTGTTTCGACAGTAGCCAACTGTGGTTCAGTCGGCAAAAGAGAAAGATTTTTATAGGCCGATGGAATGACTGACTGCGCAAGTGAAGCCTCACCTTTTAAGAGCTCTTTTGTGGTGACGGTTAGTTTGCTTTTATCGATACCAAGTCCGCTTGTGGCGTTGCCCTGCGGATCAAGATCAATCAATAGCGTCTTTTTACCACTTTTTGCAAGATTATAGGCGACATTAACCGCTGTGGTAGTCTTGCCGACTCCACCTTTCTGATTAGTTACCGCTATTATATGAGCCATGTTTGTTATTAACCCCTCCAAATCTACTTATTAGTATACAGTGGGCGGGTCATTGGTTCCAGGGTTGAAAGCAAAAACGAGCCCGTAAGCTCGTTTGCTATCGTAATCTGAATACGACTACTAACTAATTTTAGTGATTTCAATAATTGAATGTTGCTGACGATGACCACGTTTTTTGTTGACACGCTTTTTTGCCTTGTAACGAATCGCCACAACCTTGTCGCCTTTAACATTTTCTTCCACAACCTTGGCTTCAACTTTTGCACCCTTTACGAGCGGTTGACCAACTGATATTTTTTCACCATCGATGACTAAAAGTGGCTCAAAGCTAAGTGTTTTAGCGTCTCCAACGAGCTCGACTTCGAGTTTTTGCTTTTCGGCCACCAGATATTGATGTCCACCAGATATAATTACTGCTTTTTTCATTCTTGGTTATCCTTTATCGTAACACTGGACTTTATAAACCCGAGGTGACTTAAGCCATTCGGAGCCAGGGTTAGATGTATATTATTAAACAAGTCAAAGACCAGTTTAACAGATGCAATCACTCCTGTAAAGACCGCTTATCTTCGAGTTCATGAATACGATCGTGATCTAAGCCAAAATAGTGGGCAATTTCATGCCATAACGTATGTTTTATGCGCGCCCTCAGCTCTTCTTCACTATGAGATGAATAAAACAATGGCAGTTTGAACAGCGTAATTTTATCTGGTAGCTGACCTGAAAAACCATTACCACGCTTTGTGAGCGGAATACCTTCGTAAAGCCCAAATAATGACTGGTTGCAAGCCAGTTTTAGCTTTTTACGTTGATCGAGACTCGGTTCATCTTCGTATGTAATGAGTACGTTATCGAGTTTTGAGGTATATTTTTCAGGTAACTCATCTAGCGCTCGACTCATCATACCTGAGAATATATCGTCTGTTGGAATATCCATACATTTAAGTATACACTTAAAGCTTCTGTTTTCCGAACCATCCTTTGGTGCGTCCTATTGAAATACCTAGGACTTTTTTAACTTGATGGTCAGTGTAGACCCCTCAACGGTTGCCGTAGCTTTAAAACCATCTTTCACTTCCACAATATCTGTTGCAAGTGTTTCAGCTTTAATTGTTTTAGCATGTTCATCTATCGCCTTTTGAAGTTCATTGTCATCGGTTGAAAGTGATAGCGTAATTCGATCATCAACGTTCAAGCCACCTTCTTTTCGAGCACTCTGCACATTCCTCACCACTTCGCGCATCAAGCCCTCTCGCTTAAGTTCGGGGGTCATGTGAGTATCAAGCTCTACTGCTTCTGAGCCTGTCTTGACCTGCTTTACATTCAGCTCTTCCATAACAACATCAACAAGATATTCAGGACATGCCGGAAGCGTGACACTCGCCAATGGTTGTCTCACTTTTATTTGGGCTTGAGCTCGTAAGCGCAGCCCTTCGGTGATAGAGCCTCTTACGCCGTCCATTTCTTCCCCTAGATCACTGTGAACAAGCGCATTCTTTGCCTCGGGGAAATCAAGCAGATGAACCGAGTCTTTTGAGCCAGTAAGTTGCTGATATATATCTTCGGCCATAAATGGCGTAAATGGGGCCATCAGCTTTGAAAGTTCAACTAACACATAGTAGAGAGTATGGTACGCCTCGTTTTTGTCTCTATCATTCTCACTCTTCCAAAAACGCTTTCGAGATCGTCGTACAAACCAATTACTTAAACCATCCACAAACTCCATAATGGGTCGCGAGGCATGCATTAAATTGTATTCTGACATATTTTTATCTACATCTTGGATGAGCTTTTGTAGTTTACTTAGAATCCATTTATCAAGAATATTGACTGGCTGAGGAGTTCCCTCAACTGCCTTCCAGTCATCAACATCGGCATACATCAAGAAGAAATCTAAAACATTGTAAATCATACTGAGTTTTCGCTCCACTCCAAGCACGTCTTTGTCGCTCAAATTAATATCTTCGCCCAATACAACAGGAGAAGTGAGAAAGAAGTATCGAAATGCGTCAGCACTCGTTTTGTTCATGAGTTCCAGTGGATCAGTGTAATTCTTCAGTTTTTTGCTCATCTTTTTGCCATCTTCGGCATTGATGAATCCAGTGCAAATAAGATTTTTAAATGGCGAAACACCAAACAATGCAACGTTTACTGCAGTGAGTGAGTAGAACCAGCCTCGTGTTTGATCAATTGCCTCGACAATGAAATCCGCCGGAAAACTCTGTTCAAACTTTTCTTTGTTCTCAAATGGATAGTGGAATTGCGCATAGGGCATTGAACCACTCTCAAACCAACAATCAAGCACCTTGCCGGTATGCTTCATCATCACTCCGTCACACTCAAACTCAACATTCATGACATTTGGTAAGTGATAATCTTCGAGTGATTTACCCGTAAGTTCTTCAAATTCCTGGTACGAACCTATAACTTTTATTACTTCAGTACCGTCGTTTCGCTCGCCCTTCCAAACAGGTATCGGAGTTGCCCAATAACGATCTCTTGAAAGATTCCAATCTGGTGCGGATTCAATAATATTTGTGAATCTTCCGTCCCGCAGTTTTTGTGGTACCCAATTAGTATTACTATTGCTCTCGAGCATTTCTGTTTTTTGCCCCTGGATATCCATAAACCAACTTGGATGTGCACGATACATGAGTTTTGATCCACATCGATGACAGTGTGGATAATCGTGCGTGATGTATTCAACCTTAAGAGCTTTTCCTTCTTCAACCAACGTCTTTGCAATTTCTTTATTCACATCCCAAATGTTCTGGCCGAGCCACCGACCCTCGGTGTAGTGACCGTTTTCATCAACGAGTGAAACAATTGGTACTCCCTCTTTTTTACAGAGCTCGTAATCTTCCTCACCATAAGCGGGCGCTTCATGCGCAATGCCCGTGCCATCTTCAGCAGTTATAAAATCCGCAGAAAGCACACGGTGAGCATCAGGTCCATGATTTTCAAACAGTGGATGGTAAGTTTTACCAACCAACTCACTACCCTTCACCTTTTTGATGACTTCGTAGTCGAGTGATTGGTGTTTTTCATCTGTAAAAACGCCTTCTACAGCATCCTTCGCAACATATACTTTTTTGTCATTGTAGTTAACTAGAACATAGTCAATTTTGGGGTTTATGGCTATTGCGACGTTAGCAGGCAATGTCCATGGAGTTGTTGTCCATGTCAGTAAATATTCGTCCGTTCCTTCAAGCTGGAAATACACGTACACGCTCGGGTCTGTATCTTGCTGATAGCTATTTTCCATCGCAACCTCTGATTTTGAAATTGGAGTGGCATCCTTGGTGCAATACACCAGTATTTTTTCACCCTCGTAGATCTTCCCTTTTTCGTAAAGTTCTTTAAATGCCCACCACACACTTTCCATATACTCAGGATCCATAGTTTTGTAGGCACCCTTAAATTCAACCCAGCGACCCACCCGATCGATGGTATCTTCCCATTCCGTTCCGGTTTTTACCATTGCAGCACGACACGCATTTACGTAATCTTCGATACTAATTTTTGTGCCGATTTCTTTTTTATTTGCAATTCCGAGCTGTTTTTCAACAAACACCTCTGCTGGTAATCCGTGGCAGTCCCACCCCCAGCGACGTTCAACATGCTTGCCCTTCATAGTTTGATAACGAGCAACCGTATCTTTAACAGTCGAAATTAAGAGATGTCCGTGGTGCGGTGTACCAGTTAAAAACGGTGGCCCATCGTAAAATACAAAGCTATTGTCACTCGGTCTTTCGTCGACAGATTTATAAAACGTCTTATCTTCATGCCAAAATTTCCCAACTCGTTGTTCAATCTCCGAATGCTTCTGCTTTTCTCGTGTTTTAAATTTCATCTTTTGCCTCCACTGGCTTATGCATGTTTAAAATTGGCATCTTTCCATGGAATAACTCTTTATCCGTGTCGCCTCGAATGAATCCATATTGCTCGTAAAATTTGATTGCTCTTTCATTATACGCGACAACTTGAAGATGCATCGGCAAACTACCGACAAAATCGAGTGCCTCATCCATAAGTTCGTGAGCAACTCCAGTTCCTTTTAAATTATCTGTGAGGTAAATTGCATCAATAGTTGCTTCACTATTCTGCTTCGTAACGTGCATGAAGCCTTGGATAACGCCTTCTTCGTCCTTTACTACTCGGTATTGGGTATTTGGGTCATTTTTTTCAATGAGCTTTCTACGAAACTCATTACCGTTATCACGGCCACTATCAGTCTGACCATCTTTAACCAGAAAATTAAATTCAGTTCGAATCCAGTCTTCGGTTACACCGTACTCGTCATTAGGGTACGTTTGCAACCAAGATTTCAAGTGCGCCTCACCAATACCAACAGCATCATCAATTGTCGCAGACTCGATTTCGAACCGTTTGTCGTTAAATAGTACCTCAGTCACTTTCTTCCTTTCTTAATAGAAAAATCACTGCTTTTGACTGCCAGAATCCCAATTTGTTAGGATGGTACCATCTGGCTTCCAAAAGAAGTGATTCTTTTAGCGCTTACTTACTGCTATTACGGGCTTACCCGAGAGGTTCTACTGGGCAAATAGCTTTTCTTCCTCTTCCGCCGTCCTTCAAAGTTTCAACGAAGAATGGATCGTGGTTGATAGCCACTACGGATTACGTAAGATTATACGCTAGTTGCCCGATAGTCACAATTACTGGGTGTAAAAACTTAATTCTGAAATGGTTGGCCATTTGTCTATTTCTGACCACGCTTGCACAAATTCACCCGTATCTTCGCGGACTAAAATGGCAGGAAACTGTAAAATGTCATAAATTTGAGCCAATTCTACACCCTCTTTACTGTCAGCGTCCATGAGCTCTAGTTGTTTACCGGTACGTTGTTCAAAATCTCTGAGATAACCCTGCAATTGAGTATCTGTCTCGGAGATCGGCTTATGGAGAATAATCGCTTTCATACTACTCATGATTATATCAGATACTAGTCAATCAATTCCTTGATTCTTTTTACGCTGTCAGTAATTTCTATATGTGAGGTATCAATTACTGACACTCCTCTGTTCTTCCAGCCGTCAAAAAGTCGGTGATTCTCCCTCACTATGCTTTCTTTAAGTTTTGATTGCTCATCACGCCCATTATTCCGTTCTACGGTAGTTTCCTCATCCGGCAATAAAACAACTAGTTTGTAGGGAAGATCTTTAAGATGTTTCTCCCATATTACAAATTCTTCTAGTGGACCATAGAAATCTACCACACAGTTTATGCCCGCTTCGTGATATCTTTTTGCCATATCTACGCACAGCGGAATTGAGACATTCCACTGTCGTTGAGTTTCTTTATTCCAGTCCTTGCGATAGTCATCTGCTGAATGGTAACCAGTAACCACAAGTTGTCGTAAATCGTCCTGACTAAGATATGCCCAGACACCTGAAGCACTTTCGAGGAACTCTCGAATCGTCGTCGTCTTTCCAGCTCCAGAAGGACCAGTTATTAAAAGTATCGTGGACATATCTTTTCCTAATAACTGAGACTTAGCTACAGCCAGAGGTGGTACCACAACTTGTACAGACGTAACAACTGCCCGCTCTTTGAGTTTGATTGCCACAACTGTAGCAAAGTGGTGCGGTCTCGCCTGTTCCCGGCAAACTGGTCACTTCAGATTTGGGTATCTCAAAGTGTGGCTCAGGTGCAACAACAGGCTCTAGGTGAACATCCATTGGTTGAGTAGGAATTGCATTTTCAATCTGGCCTTCAAGTAAATTTGCTTGATGCGAAAGCGCTTCGGCCTCTAGGTCGTCGAGACTCGCAAGACCAAGCTCAAGTTGATCATCTATGCTCAAATATTCTTTTGCTAGACGCCTAAATATGTAGTCTACCAAGCTCGATGCTGTTTGAATTTCAGGATCATCCGTCATACCCGCTGGTGCGAAGGCAACATTAGTCATACCGCGGACATATGCCTTGAGTGGAACACCATACTGCAAGCCATAGCTAATTGATCGAGCATAGGCATCCATCAAACCAGCAAGCGTAGATCCCATCTTGGCAACGCTCATGAAGAGCTCACCTGGGGTGCCATCTTCAAACTCACCAACCGTGAAGTAGCCGTGACAATCAGCAACACGGAAGCTAAATGTCCTTGCATTGCGAGAACGAGGCATTTTGCGTCGAACATGTGGTTGCATGGCAATAAGTTGTTGGGTTATCTTCTCGGGGGATTCCGCAACATGTGCTGAAAGTTCATCTTTCTTTTCTTCCTTGCTTGAGGAAAGTGGCTGAGCAACTTTTGAGCCGTCACGGTAAATTGCCACCGCTTTCAGACCCAACTTCCAGCTCTCCATGTGGAGCTCTTCAATGTCCTCAGCCGTTGATTCAACCGGCATATTAACTGTCTTTGAAATCGCACCAGATATGAATGGCTGAACGGCACCCATCATCTTAACGTGACCCATGTAGTGAATTGAGTTTTCACCAACGGCACACGAAAATACACTGTAATCTTCTTTCTTAAGATGTGGTGCGTTAATCACATTGCCCTTTTCGTGAATAAAGGCAACGATGTCTTTTATCTCGTTTTCTGAATAACCCATGGTGCGAAGGGCACGAGGAATAGTCTGATTGACGATAATCATATTTCCGCCACCAACAAGTTTCTTAAACTTAGTGAGCGAGAAATCTGGTTCAACACCGGTAGTATCACAATCCATCATGAAACCAATCGTACCGGTTGGTGCAAGTACACTAGCCTGGGAATTACGCACTCCATAGCGCTCGCCTAACTCTACTGCGTCATCCCACACCTCGGCTGCCGCACTGAGCAGATCTTCGGCTACAAGAGCTGGGTTGATTTCACGTACTGCGTCACGGTGTTGTTTGAGCACCTTAATCATTCCTTCGCGGTCTTTGTGGAATCCAGCAAATGGACCAACTTGCTTTGCAAGTTTTGCACTCGTTGCATAGGCGTGACCGGTCATGACTGCAGTGATAGCAGCAGCTTGAGCCCGACCTTCATCACTATCATATGCCAGACCCTGCGCCATTAGCATTGCACCGAGGTTTGCGTAACCGAGCCCAAGTTCGCGATAAGCACGCGCTGTTTTGCCAATACTTTCTGTTGGATATTCAGAGTAGCCAACGAGGATTTCTTGAGCAGTAAATATAACCTCTACGGTTTGCTTAAACGCCTCAACATCGAATGTGCCATCTTCGTTTAAGTACTTTAGCAAGTTGATTGATGCAAGATTACAGGCTGAATTATCAAGATGCATATACTCTGAACAAGGGTTCGAGGCGTTGATGCGCCCTGCGTTTGGTGTGGTGTGCCAGTTGTTGGCCGTTGTATCAAATTGCAAACCAGGGTCTGCACACTCCCAGGCGCTCTCAGCAATTTGGCGCCATAAGTCGCGGGCTTTCATGGTTTTATACACCTTTTGGTCTTTTACGCCAACCAGGTTCCAGTCTTGGTCGTTTTCAACTGCCTGCATGAAATCATCAGTCACCCGAACTGAGTTATTAGCATTCTGATACTGCACACTAAAGATGTCTTTTCCATCAAGGTCCATATCAAAACCAGCCTCTTGAAGAACCCGTGCTTTGCGTTCTTCAATTGCTTTGCACCAGATGAATTCTTCAATATCAGGATGTGATACGTTCAAAATAACCATCTTTGCGGCACGGCGTGTCTTACCACCGCTCTTAATGGCGCCAGCGCTTGAATCAGCTCCACGCATAAATGAAAGTGGGCCTGAAGCTGTACCAGCACTTTTACCGAGCGGTTCGTAGCTTGAACGAATAGTACTCAGGTTGAGGCCAGAGCCTGAGCCTCCCTTAAAAATCATTCCTTCTTCTTTATACCAATTAAGAATTGAGGGCATGGTGTCATCAACAGCTAAAATAAAGCAGGCGCTCGCTTGCTGGGCACGTGAGGCGGCACCAATATTAAACCAGACCGGTGAATTAAAGGCGGCCCGTTGTGAAGCCAAAATGTATTTGAGCTCCGCATTAAATGTTTTAGCTTGTTCGGCGCTTACAAAGTAATCTTCCTGTTCACCATGTTTGGTGATAGTATCAGCTACTCGATCGATGAGTGTTTTTAAGCTCGCTTCTCTGGCTTCTGTTCCTGGTGTCCCACAAAAGTATTTCTGACTAACAATATTGATGGCATTAAGACTCCAGGTATCTGGAAACTCAACGGCTTTTTGTTCAAACGCAACCTTACCCGTTAACGGGTTATCGATCTTAGAATCTCTCTCAACCCACGTGAACATATCATACGGATGTGTTCCTTTTTTTGTGAAATAACGCTCCAATTGGAGCGCAGTTGCTTGCGCCATTATATATACCCTCTCTTTTTATTATTTTTTAAAGTTTTTGTTTAGAGCGAAACCGATCTCCACCTTGGTCACTCCTCCCTTACCAGTTGTGTGCTGTAATGCTTTTTGCATTCAGACGATGTTTGTGTGGGCCATCATGAAAGTGATGTTTCATGATGCACACAAATGGTAAGGGACCAATGCCCAAAATTTAAGATTTTTCTGTCTTGCCTCCTTTCCGTGCCTTAAGGGCACTCAACCCTTCTTCGAAGCTTTTTATGCTCGTGAAATGTCGGTAGACACTCGCGAACCGTACGTAAGCCACCTCGTCAGCTTGTGCGAGCTCATCCATGACAAGTTCACCAATCTCTTTTGCTGAAACTTCAGGCTTACCTAAATCGTACAGCGCATGCTCAATCCGCGCAACCATTTCTTCGCGTTGCGGTGCAGAAATAGTCGTTTTTTCACTGGCACGCTCAATCCCTGCAAGAACTTTATTGCGATTGAATAGCTCACGAACACCGCCCTTTTTAACTACTGTGAGGCTGGGGCGCTCGATTCGTTCGTATGTTGTGAACCTATCAGAGCATTTTTCGCACTCGCGTCGACGCCGAATACTATCTCCACCTGCGACATCACGTGATTCTATGACTTTCGATTCACAAGATTGGCACTGGGGACATTTCACTATTTTACTCCGTTTTACTGTTTTTAAGTTTTCCAAGTACGCTTTATATGGTGTACTTCCATATCATTATAGCGCTAATGCTAGTGTCGTCAATCTTTTTCCTCTTCTTTTTCGTTGTGCTTTTTGCGACGGAAGCGACGTAAGAAGGCGGGCACATCGTGTTCCTCTTTTTCAACAACCTCGTCAGCTTTTTCTTCAGACTTCTTCGCACCCTCGTCATCACTGCTCGCCCAAATACTTGGATCATGCTTGTCATCTACTTTGTGAAATGGAGTTGGTGGCTCGTTCAAGTTATTAGAATGCTCGGTTTCATCATCCATATTTATGGTCTCTACTTCTTCGGGCTCGACGTCGGTGACGGGTTCGTTGCTCAAAATACTCTCTTCATCGTCGTCGTCTTCACTCTGCGAGGCATTTCGTTTCGTAAAGTATGAACCATCAAAACCAGTCGCTATTACGGTAATATCAACCTTACCTTCCATATCTGGCTTAATAGTGGCACCAAATATAATATTGGCATCGGGTGAGACCGCTGCAGTAATCACCTCAGCTGCCTCATTAACTTCGTGCATTGAAAGATCATTTCCACCAGTGATATTGAATACAACTCCACGTGCACCATCAATTGACACCTCCAGAAGCGGTGATTCAATAGCTGCTTGCGCTGCAAGAACTGCTCTGTTTTCACCAGTTCCATGGCCAATACCCATAAGTGCTGAACCAGCGTGACTCATAACTGACTTCACATCGGCAAAGTCGAGGTTAATTAAGCCATGTTCAGTAATTAAGTCTGAAATGCCCTGTACACCTTGACGTAGTACATCATCAGCAACTTTGAATGCCTCAAGTAACGGCGTATTGCGGTCAATTGTTTGCAATAATCGATCATTCGGAATGGTAATGAGGGTATCAACGTATTGTGAAAGGTTTTGTATGGCAAATTCAGCATTCTTACGTCGCTTTTCGCCTTCAAAGGCAAAGGGTTTTGTCGCCACACCAACTGTCAAGATATCCATTTCTTTAGCGACTCGCGCCACAATGTGTGCCGCACCGCTTCCGGTACCACCGCCCGCGCCCAGAGTAATGAATAGCATATCAGTACCTGCAAGTGCCTCTTTTATTTCGCCCTCAGACTCTTCCGCTGCCTTCTGACCAACTTCAGGGTCAGCTCCCGCACCTAAACCACGGGTAGTGTCTTTGCCGATATGAATTTTAACTTCAGCTTTGGAATGAAACAGAGCTTGAGCATCTGTATTAACTGCAATAAATTGCACACCAGTCAGTCCTACGTCTGCCATTCGGTTGACCGCAGAACCTCCGGCACCACCAACTCCCACTACTTTAATTGATGCAAATGCTTGTATGTCAGCTGGTTTTACTTCAGGCATGTGTTTCTCCCTCACTTCTTATGTCTCTAGTATAGGTCTTTGAACAAAAAAATCAAATATTTGAACAAGTTCGTTACACTCACCAAATATGAGTTATTTGTATTGCACCATTTTGGTGTTCGCTGTTTCTACAACACACTGAGCAATACAAAAATGTGTTCAATAATTACTTAGCTATCCTCGTCAACCAATAGCCAATCTATGAAGCGTGTATGCTTCCTAGATTGATGGTGCGCAACCAGTGACTTATAGCTTGAAGCGTTACGAACAGTTAAACTAGTGATAATTTTGTTTCTGGCGGACACATCTAACCTTCGTCCATGAGTCCAAAGGTCAACTCCTAAATAAGAAGCTCCCCTGCTTACACGCTTTATGTTGTCAATATTTTTGTTAATTTCTAACCCAAGTGTATCTTTTAAGAAGTGCTCAGCACTATTGTGAATATCAATTATAGTTTGCCTTTTAATTGAAAAACATAACCAATCATCACCATACCTCAAATATGCATTGGGTTTTATATTGTACTTCATAAAACGATCGAACTCGTTTAGATAAATGTTTGCTAGGATTTGACTGGTAAGATTACCTATTGGAATGCCCCTATTATTGCCAGAGCTACTGTGACTATCTATGACCTCATCCAAAAGCCACAAGGCTGTCGGGTCATTTACCCGTCGCCTCAACAATTGTTTCATAGTGTGCTTATCAACCGAATCAAATAACTTCGTTATATCCCCGCGCCACAACCATCCGTCCTTATATTGCCACATAAATTTCTGTGCTCTATCTATAGCGCCGTGCAAGCCTTTATTTTGTCTGCACGACCAAGCATCGTAAATAAAAGTCTTGTTCCAGATTGAAACTAAATAGTCATAAAGTAAGCGATGAACTACCCTGTCACGAACAGATGCCACGGCGATATCTCTTCGTTTATTATCGTTGACTATCATATGTGCATAAGGACCGTGCTTATAAGTGCCTGTTTGAACCTCTGTGGCTAACTTAATGATATTATCCAGCAGATCATATTCAAACTCGACAATGGCTCTGCTAGCCTTTTTGCCTGTGCGAAAGGCTACGAATGAACGCCATACGTCTGCTAAACTGATACCTATGGAAGAATTACCTGTCATTACTATTGCCTTTGAAATTTACAAAAAATTGTTAGAGCTTAATACTAAGCTGGACAAAAAGTACCGATACTCCCTTGGTAAACAAACAGCAAAATATTGGTCTGACACCTTGGAGCAACTACTTTTAGCAAAACACGCCCCCAAGCCGATGAAGGCAAGTTATTTACTTAGGGCAAACGCGCTCGCCGAAATGACATCATTGCACCTGCGAGCCATCCTTGAACTCAAACTCGCAAACGAAACAAATGTACTCAAAGTCCAAGCACGCCTGAGCGAGGCGCGCCGAATGATTGGCGGCTGGCTCAAAAGCGTGCACTAGACTAACACCTACACACCTCACCGCGAGACGAGCATCGCCGTCATTCCCGGCATTCGAGTTGTTCAGGTTCGGCTTACCATTCTGGTTCACGTAGGAATTCGGCACAATCGACCACCTGTCAACCGTTGACTCTCCAAAGTATCCTGTTCACTTATAATCCGCAGAAAATAAGGACCACTCTTCTTTCAGCACCACTTATGACGCTAACACTGGAGACCCGTGGGGTGTAAAGGGTTCTTGATGTACTTGTTTGCCGTAAAAAGAGCCACTTTCAATAGAAAGTCTTTTTAGGCAGATACAAGTAACAATCTATCCAGGGCACCGATAGGTGCTTCAAGCCTTTGGACTACTTACCCCGAAATTATGGTTCGTAAGTAGTTTGCTAGATAAAAGAAAAAGAACAAAGGAAAGGAGCAAAGTTAAAGGCTTTACCCCACCGCGAGACGAGCACCGCCGCCAACCCCGGCACACGAGCCGTGCAGGTCCGGCTTACCATTCCGGTTCACGTAGGAACGCGGCACAAACGACCACCCGACAACCGTTTTTGGCTCTAGGTCAAAATGCCTAATGTAGGTTTTATCGAAAGCGCTACTATCGTCTAATTTGTCACCCTGCGCTCGCAAGGCATGCCAATAAGTAACCGCGTCAAGTAAACTTGGAACTCGTGAGTGTAACTCAGGACGGCTGGCTTGGCGTTCACGTAGTAAGTGTACTTGTGTTTCTACCGGCTTATTACTAATCTCACCGTCATAACGGCTTGGTATGAGGCTCAAGCGAACAGGTGCTTCGCCACTATTGCCCGACCACTCAGGCCCACCGTAACGACCCTTACGATATAGTTCATCATAGACGTAGGTTGTGTATGGCTGATCTTTGCCAAAGCTTTCCGCTAATGCAACGATTTGGGCTTCGCTAGCTTCAATGTTAGGTGTAGCCACTAGATTAAAACGGGCACCATTTTCTATCAGCTGCTCTACCAGATAGTCGTACGTACCGTTTGCTTGCCATTCCCTGTCTTTTGAAGCAAACAGTTTTTCAAGCTCATTTGGAGTTAATGCTGTTTCGTCCTTACGAAATAGACGTTGTTTTCCACCTAATTGCTCTGCGACTGTCTTGTATGCCGCAAACGCACTACTTAGTTGCTCACGGATACTTTCAGGCAATATACGGGCAAGTTCGGGCTTATCTCTATCACCACGTAATTGTCTAATCTCGCCTATGCGTGGGTCGTCTTCATAGCCAAAACCCTGTATTTCGTGGTCTAGTTCGTACAGGAAGCGCAGTTCCTCCGCACTTAACTCGGCGTCAGGATTAGCTGTAATGCGTTTTTCAATAGCAGTTAAGCGCTTCATATCCTCTGCTTTACGAATGTACTCTTCACCACCGGGCAAGTCTTTAAGACGATTCGCCGTAATATCAGCCATTTCAGGTTCAAGTTCTTGCGCGGCATTTACGCCCCGAACTTCGGCAACTTCGCCCTGCTCCATACGTATAGCCACCCGTAGAACAGTATCTCTGTCCTTCTCATCACGAGTGTAGTACACGAAAAAGTCGCCACCCCTTAGTTGCATAGTTGCTGTGCTTTCACCAGCCGTACACCAACCGGTTCCGTGCCCTTGTAGCGAACCAGAGAGCCTGCGGGCTGTACGGGGGTCGTCAGTCTGATTAAACTTAGTCCACGAACCTCTAGTGTCTTTTCTTAACTCTGGGCTATCAGGCGTAACTTCCAAAACAGCGTGGGCATAGAGTCTACCGAAATTACCACTTTTAAGGAGCTTTTGAAGTTCTGCATCGTTAGCCCCGCCATTGACTTGCTCGCCTTGTACCCGTGCTTTGTTCAGCACATCATAGACGTAAGCTAAAGCTTCACGGTTTAGCTCGGGGTAGGGCGCGGTCGTACCACGACTACGTTTCTGAAACTCGCTTTTATCCTTGTCATATGTTCCCAGTTTTGTAACTGATGACCAGGTATAGCTCTTAAACCAGTCTGGATAGCCACCGTCATCACCGCCAAGGTACTCAACCCATTTACCAAGTCCTGCACGTTGGTCAGCTTGTACCGCCTCAATAATTTGATGACGCATTTCAGAGGTTATGTGAATAACGCCGTGGCCTTGTTCACGAGCTATCCGGCGTTGCAATTCAAAATAACTTTCAGGTACATCCTCAGCTTTAATGACGTGAGCATCTATCTGACGGTCTATACTACCTTGATCGCCAGTTAAAATGCCGTCATTTACGTACTCACGGTTAGCCAAAAATCCCAGGTGAGCCGAGATTTTGTCAGCTGGTTCATTAGGAATAGACTCGCCACCCTGACGTAAATAGCCAACTACTACCTCAACTTCATCAGATGAGTGCATCTGTGGATTTCTATCGTGGAGAAAGGAGCTCCCGGGACTTTGCATAGTAATTTCTTATTGTAGCGTTTAGACTGTTTGTTTTTATTATCTAACAGACTACATACTATCATATTTTAAGGTGCGTGTCAACTTTTTCTATCTGGAGCCGAAGAATCTACCAAACAGAGATTTTGCTACACCAGCACCACGCTCCAAGTGTCCGCCAAGCCATTTTCCGCCATAACTAGTTGTTTCATCTTTGTGCATATCAAGTAGCATTAGCCCTACAGCCGTTGCGTAATCTGCGCGCGAAACCTTTTCTTTAAGTCCACTTACGTTGCCCGGAATGGCAATACGTGCTGAAAGTCCGAGTGTATCTCTCGCTACATCTTCAATACCAGATAGTAGCGCACCGCCGCCACTAAGTGTTACGCCACCAGGAAGTTTTCGTGATAAGTGTATTTTACCCAGTTCTTTGTCGACAGCCTCAAACAACTCCTCTAGTCGGGCGGTGATAACAAGTTCTATGTCTTTTGTCGGGAAGATGTATTCTTTTTGGTTGACCACTACTTTAATGTGTTTCGGCCGATCTTTAGAGCTCTTGGCTAAATACTTATAGTTACGCTTCACTGCCTCTGCCACTTTTATATCCGTTCGAAGCCCAATTGCCAGATCATTTGTGACCTGCATACTGCCGATTGGAATAACGGCCACGTGAAGCACGTCGCCTTCTTCAATCACAATGACATTAGTGGTAGATGCACCAATATCAACAACTGCCACACCATTTTCTCTTTGTTCAGGACCGAGACTTGCTTGGGCGGATCCGAGACTTGCAACGCTTAAGCGGTTTATGTGGGTATTAGTGGTTTCGAGCACTTTTTCCAGATTCTTCAAAGCTGGACCTGCAATAGTCACTACATGCGCATCAACCTCGAGTCGCGTGCCACTCATTCCTATTGGATCTTTTATATTACTATTTCCATCAACAATGTAGCTGCGCGGGAAAACGCTGAGTATTTCATAATGTTGAGGTAATTGAAGGAGTGTTGCTGCATCCTCAACCCGCATAAGATCTTCTTGGGTGACTTCTTGACCAGATATCGCTACCGTCCCGCGCGAATCAATCCCACGAATATGTTCGCCATTTATATTAACTGTGGCTGAAGTTACCTGAACTCCCGACATACGTTCTGCAAAACCAATTGCCTGATCTACCGCCTGCGCTGTATCGGAAATATTAATGACTGAACCTTTTCGAAAGCCTGTGTTTGGCGCCTCACCCAAGCCAACCAAATCAACCTGCTGTTTTTCTGGCTTCATGACACCGATTACACAGCGAACTGTGGTGGTGCCGATATCAATGCCCACTACGGCTTCAGTATGTTCTTGCATACAGATTAGTATAGCGCTTATGTAGTTATCTACGCAACAATATTATGCTTATACTAAGGTAAGTATTTCAGCAGAGTCCTGGGTGATTAGAATTGTGTGCTCAAAATGGGCTGAAAGACTGCCATCGTAGGTTTTGATTGTCCAGCCATCTGAATCAAGCACCACCCTATCAGACCCTAATGTACTCATGGGCTCAATACAGATAGTCATACCGGCTGAAAGCTTGTTACCCGTGCCGATTGATCCATAATTTGGAACATCTGGCTGTTCGTGAACGTGATGTCCAACACCATGGCCCACCAGATCACGAACAATACCAAAACCATGCTTGGTCATTACTTTTTCGACCGCTGAACCGATATCACCGGTTTTTACACCATCCTTTAGTACACCAATTCCTGCGTTCAGAGCCTCTTCGGTACCCTTAAGCAGCTTCCGCTTCTGCCCGTTCGATTCACCGGCACAGACTGTAATAGCCGCATCGGTAATCATACCGTTATACGAAACGCCAAAATCTAAGCTTACCAAATCGCCATCTTGAATTATCTCCTCGCCCGGGATACCGTGCACCACCTCATCATTAAGCGATATACAGATGACATCAGGAAAACCGTTGTAGCCTAAAAATGCTGGTGTGCCACCAAGTTTTTTAAGTTCTTGCGCAGCACTATCGGCAAGTTGCTTTGTTGTCTGACCTATAGCCACTTGCTTCTTCAGGTATTGCAACACCGAGGCAAGCATCTGCCCCGAAATGCGCATATCATTTATTTCTTGCTCAGTTTTTATCTTAGTGAACATTATTTATGATTTCTTTGATTCGTGCGCCACCAATTTACACGCCTCGAGTTCATCTTCAATTCTATCATGCACCTGACCGACCGAACCCATACCGTCAATGTGCGCAATACGGACTTTCTGATCAGTAAGGTAGGTAAGAATGGGGTAAATTTCTTGACGATAAATATTTAAACGCTCCTCAATAACCTCAGTCGTATCGTCAATTCTCCCGCGCACCTTCAATCGTTTTTCAAGCTCTGAGCGTGGCACCTCGAGGACTATCGCGAGCTCAATTGAACGTTCGTGCCGAGGTTGTGTTTCAAACAGCCACTTCGCCTGCTCTAGTTTGCGTGGATAGCCATCAAGAATAACTCGATCAATCCCCTTTGCTCGCTCGAGCGCATCGGCAATAATATCATTAATCTGTTCGAGACCAACAAGCGCACCTTTACGCATATCTTCAACAATTTTTGGGTCGCGTGAATCACGCAGTAGCTGTCCTGAAGAAAGCCACCGCCACCCATGACGCGCGGCCAGAATCTGCCCCTGCACACTCTTACCTGCACCTGCTGGACCAAAAAATACAATCATTGCTTCTCCTTTTAACTCAGTTTTTGTTTGACTAACAACGCAATTTTTGAACCATCCGCTTGGTTGCCAAGTTTTGACTTCACTGCGCCAATTACTTTTCCCATATCTTTCATACCCTCTGGCTTGATTGTTGAAATTATCTCATCAACAGTTGCTTCAATAACCTCGTCACTCACCTGTTCGGGCAGATATTCTGTAATAATTTCTTTTTCTTTGAGTTCTTTTTGTTCGCGCTCACCATCGCCAGCCTTGCCGTACAAATCAGCTGCTTCTTGGCGCTTTTTTGCTTCTTTGCTAAGCACCTCAATTATTTGGTCATCGGTAAGACCCGCTTCGCGTACACCCAGCTCAACCTCTTTATACAAAATGGCGCTTTTGAGCATATTAATAAGTTCGACTCGTGATTTATCCCCTGAAATCATCGCTTGCTTCAGGTTAGTACTCAAGAGTTCTTTGATCATGACTAGCGCTGTAGACCCAGGCGGATCCGCTTCATTTTCTCTAATTTACGAGCTTTTCTGATAATCGCCTTTTCTCGACGATCTCGCTTGCTCATAGGCTTCTGGAAAAACTCGTTGTCTTTTACAACCGTCAGTACTCCAGCCTGCTGAAATTTACGGTTGAATCGTCGGATGAGATTTTCCAAACCTTCTTTGTTGTCTTTACGCGTTACTTGAATCATGAATACCATTCTACTACAGATTGCTATCTGGTACAAGCCTGTTTCTACTTGCCTTGCCCTGCTCGCTGGCTCTTAAGTACCATGCTTTGAAGTTCCTTAAACAAAACAAATTGTTTATTTGTGTAGTAAATTTTACTGTTTCCTTTTTTCTCTGATATCAGAAACCCGATTTTTTCGAGCTTTTTGAGCTCTCTTTGGATATTGCCAGGATCTTCACGTATAAGCTTTGCCAGCCCTCTTACGTGAGTTTTAAAATCAGGATATTTGGCATATACAATAATTATTTTGCGCCTAACACGGGAGGTAATAAATGTATCGAGCATGTCTACATTATAGCACTACTTTTCATTGTCATTTACACAATATCTGCATTTTTTTGATGAATTTTCAGCAATAGTGCCGCCCTGCTCTGTATATGCAATCCGGGAACAAAGGTATACTTACTAGTATGA
Source organism: uncultured Candidatus Saccharibacteria bacterium (assembly GCA_964541305.1). GTDB lineage: Bacteria > Patescibacteriota > Saccharimonadia > Saccharimonadales > UBA7683 > CAZIPE01. The sequence continues at coordinate 50,880 of CAZIPE010000006.1, forward strand.
CGTATTATGTGCTGGTGTGTCCGATTGGGGTTGTGGGCGGAAAGAATGATTTACTCACCTATTCATATAGCGAAAAGCTTACAATCGGTCAGCTTGTACAGATACCCTACGGTACACAAACAAAAAATGGTGTGGTGTGGGGAGATATTGAAAAACCCGCGTTCAAAACGAAGCCAATAGAAAAGGTGCTTGATGAAATAATGCCACAGCACCTCACTGCGCTTGCTGATTGGATACACATCTACTATGCTTCGCGACTTTCGATGGTACTTCAGACACTTTTACCCAGTGGCGCGGGACGTTCCAGAAAAAAGGAATTTGATCTTGAAACTCATGTGCAACGAAATACAAAAGTTCACGCACTGACTTCTTCTCAAAAGAAAGCAGTAAACAGTATTGAGGAATCAACTAGTACCACCCACCTTCTTCACGGAGTTACTGGTTCAGGCAAAACACAGGTTTACCTTGAACTAGCAAAGAAAACAATCGAGCAAAACAAGTCCGTCGTACTACTGGTCCCTGAAATAGCCCTAACATCACAACTTGCCAGTGATTTTACCACCGCCACAAAAAATCTCTTAGTACTTCACTCCCAGCAAACAGAGGCTCAACGACATTCTCTATGGAAAATGTTACAAAGTTCTACAGAGCCTTGGGTCATCATTGGACCACGTTCCAGTCTTTTCGCTCCACTGAAATCTATTGGTCTCATTATTATCGATGAATGTCATGAGCCAAGCTATGTGCAAGATAGTCAGCCAAAATACAACGCTCTTCGGGTTGCACGTAAACTTGCAGATATTAATAGAGCAAAGCTGGTACTGGGTAGCGCAACCCCAAACATAGCCGACTACTATCTCGCCAAAAAAACCAGCACGCCTATCGTCGAACTACCACAACCAGTCCAGGTATATGACCGTGAAGTAATTGTGGTTGATAGCAAAGATCGTAATCAGTTCCTTTCTCACCCATTATTTTCAAAAACACTTATACATGAAATGATGCACGCTAGAGACCAGGGTAATCAAATACTCCTTTTCCATAACCGTAGGGGAACAGCACGACTCGCGCTCTGTAGTAGCTGCGGCTGGCTGGCTGAGTGCTCGAACTGCCATGTACCGTTGCGACTTCATCACGACACTCATATACTCAAGTGCCACATATGTGGAGTACACAGGCCCCTACCACCCAACTGTCCGGAATGTAAGCAGCCAGATATTGAATTTAAAGGATTTGGCAGCAAGCGAATTGAGCAAGAAGTTGCTAAATTATTGCCTGATGCACGCATTGCTCGATTTGATAGCGACACACCACAAAGTGAGCAAATCCATAAACGCTACAACGAACTTTTTAATAATGAAATTGACGTTATTATTGGCACTCAGGGTCTTGCTAAAGGCCTCGACCTTCCAAAGCTTTCAACGATTGGCATCGTGCAATCAGATACAGAACTGTTCGTACCTGACTTCAGTTCTGCCGAACGGGCATTTCAACTTATTACTCAGGTAATCGGCAGAGCGGGGAGAACCGGAGAAAAAGCCAAGGTAATTATTCAAACTCTCAACCCCGATCATTTTGTTTTAAAATCTGCGATTACGCAGAATTACGCAGAGTTTTATGCAACTGAAATAAAAACTCGTGAAATGACCCACTTACCCCCTTTCACCTTTCTTATGCAGTTGCGCACTGGCTACGCCACAAACACTAGCGCAGAATCAGCATGCAATAAACTTGCACGTGAGATTAAAAAACAGTACCCGAAGATAAGTATTCGTGGACCAGTCCCGGCATTTCATAATCATCAAGGTGGTAAGTTTTATTGGCAGATGACAGTTTCTTCACAAACACGCGCAACTCTAGTAGACATTGCGCACAGTCTTCCTCAGCGCTGGCAATTTACCCTCGACCCAATGAATCTTTTGTAGATAGCTTCAATCTCATCTGTATATCAGATATACTGTAGGTAATGGATCGCAACAGTATTATCGCCTTACCTAAAAAAAGTTTACGACAAACCTCGCAACGCGTCGGTGTAATTACTGATGAAGTGACGAAGTTGATTAAAGATATGATAAGCGCGACGATTGACTGGGAAGAACACCGTGATCAAGAAGTGGCCGTAGGCCTTGCCGCTGTTCAGGTCGATAGATTAACCCGTGTGGTCATCATACGAAATGATTTTGAAGATGCTGCCGACAAACGCTTCACCGTTTTCATCAATCCAGAAATTGTTAAAAAAATTGGTCCAATTGAAGAAGATTACGAAGGCTGCCTGAGTGTGCCTGATATATACGGCAAAGTGCCTCGCTATCAAGGCGTAAAAGTAAAAGCACTAAACGAGGATGGCAAGCCATTTAGGGTAACTGCCTATGGGTTTCTGGCACGACTCTTGCAACATGAGGTAGACCACATTCAAGGCAAAGTTTTTATTGACCATATTAAAGGCAAGAAAGATGCCTTCTATAAACTTATGCCCGAAGGTGGGCTTGAACCGCTCGACTATGAAGAGTATGTTAAAGATAATCATGATCTGTGGGATTAACTCATGAATGGTAAAATATCAGTTGTATTTTTCGGCACAGGTCCAGTAGCCGCACAGTCACTTGAGCTATTACTTAATACCTTTGACGTCGAAGCCGTCGTTACTAAGCCAAAGCCGTCCCATCATCGAGGTGAGTTTCCTGTTTTAGAGATCGCCAAAAAATACCACCTGACTGCGCATGAGGTAACTGATAAAAAATCCCTTTCGGAACTCTTTCAAACTACTCAATTCAGCAGTGATGTCGCAATTTTAATAGACTTTGGCATTATTGTTACAAAAGATATCATCGACTACTTTAAGAAAGGTATCATCAATAGTCACTTTTCACTTTTACCGCAGTGGCGCGGAGCCGACCCTATAACATTTTCGATTCTTTCTGGTCAGAAACAAACAGGAGTAAGCCTGATGTTACTGGTCGAAGCCATGGATGAGGGCCCACTTCTTGCGATTGGCAAGCAAGCAATAGAAAATGATGAAACGACAATGAGTCTTACGCAAAAACTTATTTCTTTAAGCGACATTTTGTTACAAAAAGAAGTTCCGGAGTACCTTTTGGGTGGTACGAAAGGTATTGACCAGTCAAAAATGCACACGCTCATCCCCGACTATCCTCATGCGCCGAGTTACTCACGAAAGCTCACGAAAAATGACGGGATAATGGACTTTAATAAACCTGCAGTAGAACTAGAAAGAGAAGTTCGAGCCTTTAAGCAGTGGCCAAAAAGTAAAATAACCTTACATGGAAATGAACTAGTCATTACAGATGCTCATGTTGTTAATGAGTCTGGGAATCCTGGATCGTATGAGTTGCGCAAGAATGAGCTTATCATCTTTACTTCTAAAAAAGCTCTTTCGATAGACGAGTTAAAACCATCGGGAAAACCAGCAATGCCAATCACTGCATTTCTAGCTGGTTATAAAAATCGACTTTAGACTATTGTACTTGGGCGGGTGGAAATTGTGGGGGTTGCTGGTCGGTATAGTCTGAATCAGTCTGAACTGGTGGTTGCTGTGGCTGCACTGCTGGTTGGGATTGTGGTGCTGAGAAATCATTCTGTGGTGCGGACGACTGCATAACAGAAGGTTGCGTGGAAGTTTCGGCAGCCATTGAGCCGGCTTGCATGGCTTCAACTATTTTCGACGAGTCAGCTTTAATCTCACCCTTTAACTTTTCTAGCTCTTCCGCAACAACTTGCTTGTAGTCAGGAAAGTTAGTTTCCAACCATGTAAGTGCACCGAATTCAGTCTTTACTGCATTTTCATTGAATTGACGACCTGCCGTCTGCGCAGCAGATTGAGCAGATTGCACTGCTTTTACATACGCTTCACTCTGGGACCAGCTTGGCTTGATCTGATTAAGATATCCTTCGGTAAATACCAAGTCACCATTAATAAAACGTTCGAATTCATCAAGCTGAGCATCACTCATTCTTTCAGCCAAGCGCATGCCAACGCGCATTTCGAGCGTTTCATATATCTGTCGTAGGAGCTTATCGCGTTCTTCTTTAGGTAGTGTTGCGAGCCCTAGTTCTTCAAGTAGCGAGTCGTCGATTCGTATCATGTGTATGTTTCCTGTTTACGTTCTTATTGTACCAGACTATAGCGTACGTTGAACTTCTTCTTGCTTATAAAATTCGAGTCGATCACCTTCTTCAAGGAGTGTTTTGCCCCTTGTTTTAATTTGAAGTCCACACATTTCACCTTCAAACACCTCTTTTGCTTCTTGTTGCTGGCGCTTCACGCTCACAATTTCAACTTCTGCAATCTGTTCTTTTTCACGAATTACTCGCGCTTTTACACCAGGCTCAACTTTTCCTTTAGTTACTTCTCCACCACAGATGATTTCATCTTTGGTCGTTCTAAATACACCGCGAATAATCAATTTTCCAAGTTCAGTGACAACAATTTCAGGCTCAAGCAGTGCCGTAAGAACATTCTTGGCATCATCGAGTAGCTCATATATAACATTAAACGATCGAATTGATACATTTTCTCGCTCTGCGAGTTTCGCAACTGATGGTGACACCGTAACATTAAACGCATAAATGAGCGCTTTACTGGTAGATGCCATCTGAATATCACTTTCTGAAACATTGCCCACGCCCGACCCGACTACTTGCATTTTTAGTTCATCGTTTTCAAGAAGTCGGATGCTATCTGTTACTGAAGTTAAAGAACCCTGCACGTCGGCCTTTACAATAATTGGTACTTCCTGAGTTTTCAGATTTTTGTTGATGATACTAATCAGATCGCCACTCGTCATATTAAGCTTGCGGTCTACTTGCTTGAGTTTCTTTTCATTTGCTTTTAGTCGAGCTTCTTTTTCGCTCTTCATAACAATGATGTGATCACCAAATTGTGGTGGTTCTTTTAAGCCAGTGAGCTGAACGGGTGTTGATGGTCCCGCTGTCTCAATAGATTTACCATTCCAACTCTCCAGTGTACGTATTTTTCCAAAAGTAACGCCAGCAACAACGAAATCACCTTTTTTTAACTGTCCGTGTTCAATAAGTGTGGTAACCAACGCACCTTTACCTTGCTCCATGTGAGCCTCAATAACGATACCTTCGGCACTCCCTGCATTATCTGCCTTGAGTTCTTCGATATCAGCAAGCAACAATACCATATCGAGGAGTGAATCGATACCAGCCTTTGTCTTGGCCGAAACCTCTACCATCACGACATCTCCACCCCAATCTTCTGGCATGAGCCCAGCTTCTGAAAGACTTTGTTTCGTGCGGTTCACATCAGCTTCAGGTTTATCGGTTTTATTGATGGCTACTACAATTTTTGCGTGGGCATCTTTGGCAAATTTAATCGCCTCAACTGTTTGAGGCTTTACACCATCATCAGCCGCCACCACAATAATAACGACATCTGTTAATCGAGCGCCGTGTTGACGCAGGGCAGCAAATGCCTCGTGCCCAGGAGTATCAAGCAAGGTAAGTGTTCGATTGTTATACTCGGTTTGATAGGCAGATATATGCTGGGTGATACCGCCAGCTTCTCTATCGACAACTTTTAGATCTAAAATGGCATCAAGTAAACTTGTTTTACCGTGATCAACATGCCCCATTACTGCAACTACCGGTGGGCGCGTTGTGGCAGTATCGTTCTCTAGGCGAGCTGACTTCTTAACCACTTCTTCGGCGCTACTCGAAACATTTTCTTCAGATTCTTTTTCAAGCGTAACCTCAAGACCAAGCTCTTCAACAATTATTTGAGCAGTCTCAAAATCAATTCGCTGGTTCACAGTCGCCATAATTCCGTTTTTAAACAGCTCACCTACCAACTGCGCAACCGGCAAATCAATTTTCTGAGCAAGATCACCTACGGTTATCATACTGTCTATCGTGATGGTTTTTTGACTCATGACAACCTTCCTTTCGGCTATGGTGATTTACTACTTACATCATTATTACTGTAAACTTAGTGAAATTTTTCTATTATCTCTGTCAATTTCAAGAATTTTGAAATTCTTCTTTTCGTTGAGCTTAAACAGGTTTTCAGGGTCAACTCCGTCACCTTCACCAAGCTCTGAAACATGCACCAAAGCCTCAACTGCTGGGCTCAGCTGTATGAATGCGCCAAACGGAGTAATACGAGTTACCATACCTTCAACTTTATCGCCTTTTTTGAATGCCGCAGCCTCGGTTGCCCATGGATCTTCTTGCATTTGCTTCATACTGAGTGAAAGTCGATCTTTATCAATAGCAATAATCTTTGCTTCAATCTGATCGCCACTCTTAACATGATCAGATGGATTTTCGACTCGTTCCCAGCTAATTTCTGAGATGTGTACTAAGCCTTCAATACCTTCAACGTTTACGAACGCACCGAAGTCTACGACACCAGTGACCATTCCCTTAACTACGTCGCCTACTTTCAGCTTTTCAAAACGTGCCTGCATGTCTTCGCGAACTGCTTCTTTTTCGCTGAAGATCAGCTTGTTTGCCTTGCGGTCAATATCAAGAATGCGCACCTTAAGCTTCTGCGTAGTAAGACTGTTGAGGCGTTGGAGAATTTCGTCTTTGTCTGAACTGCCAACGCGTGGATAGTGCTCTGCACTTAATTGTGAAACGGGGAGGAATCCGCGTACACCTTCGAGTTCTACCAATAATCCACCTCGGTTGGCGTCGTATGGAGTAACTTCAAGAGTTTCACCCTTATCAAACAATGCCTGGACATCATCCCAACCTCTGTCTTTAGCGGCTTTTCGAAGTGAAAGTAGCGCCTGACCCTCTTCAAACTCAGGGTCTACGATACTTGCCATCACCTCATCGCCTACTGCGAGTTTATGGCCAAAGCCAATCTCTCTTCGTGGCACCATGCCCAACCCATTTATTCCGAGATCTAACCAGATCTCATTTTTCTTAACACTCAGGACCTTTGCTTCGAGTACTTCGCCAGCCTCCAGTTGTTTAAACTGAGCGTCAGCCAGTAACTCATCCATAGTAATAGTTGCTTGTTTTGTCATAAAAACAAAACTCCTTCCAAAAAATATTTCTTGTGTTCGTACTGTGCGAACCTTAAGATTAGCTTCTATTGTACAGGTGTTGATAACAGAAGTCAAAACAACCTGTAACAGATGCTTAACTCTAAGCGACTTTTTTGTACTGCCGGCCCTTCAAAAACAGGTATATTGCTGTACTTGAAAGTAGTGTTGTCATGAGCACATCAGTACCTAGCCCTGTTTCTGGCAGTGGCCCCGTTGAAGCAAGCCCGTCCGCAATCCCCCTTGGTACTGTCTCCTCTGTTGATTCGTCGGGTGTAGCTACGTCAGCAGCACCGGTACTCGCTCGGTCCGTGCTCGGATCACCCTCTACGATATCCTTCGTCTGAGTTGTTCCGCTACTCTGCGATTCTTTCTCATCTTTCTGCTGGCTTTGAGTTGTTGCTTCTTCCGCCTTTTTTGCGTCGTTCCTGTTGCCGATTGCTCGAATAAGCAAAAACGCTACAATCACCACAATTATCACCCCAATAATTAGTCGGATGAGCCCGCTAAAATGTGTAAGTAATCCCCTGTTTTCCTCCATAGTATCTCCTTGTCATTTTATAATACCCCCCCGAATACTAAACTGCAAAGATAAGCACTTTGACGTTGATTTAAGACACGCTCTCTACTCACCAACCATGACAAGTGCTACAATTGTTTATATGATAATCGGGGTAGATATTGGAGGAACAAAAACACTTATTGCACTGTTTAATTCCGCTGGGGTCATAGAAAAAGAACACTCTTTTACAACCCCTCTGGGCTACGATGAATTCATTTCAGAGTTTAGCGGGCACATCGTCAATTTCCCGACTAGTAAGATAGAGCTTTGTTGTGTCGGAGTACCAGGATTACTCGACCGATCCAAGGGTCTCGTACACAGCCTGGGTAACCTTCCTTGGGAGGAAGAAGCAATTGCACGCGATCTTTCAAAATGCATGGACGACGTGAAAGTAGTTATTGAAAACGACAGTAAACTTGCCGGACTCTCAGAAGTACGCGCACTTCAAGAAGTGCCTCATCGAGCGCTATACCTCACTATTAGCACCGGAATAGGTGGTGCTTTACTCGTAAACGGTAAGCTTTCTAAAGATATGATTGATATGGAAATCGGTAAAACACCCGTGCTATTTGAAGGTGAGCTTGCCGACTGGGAAACCTTTGCTTCTGGCAAGGCCTTTACTGAAGCCTATGGCGGAAAAGGCGATGAAATCAATAACCCACTCCTTTGGCAAAAATATGCTCAAGAAAGATTAGGGCCTGGTCTCGTTGTTGCATGCAGCTACCTGCAAATTGATACTATAATTTTTGGCGGAGGACTCGGTCATCACAGTAAACACTTTGCTGACTACCTCGCGCCTTATCTTGATGAACGACTGCACGCCATCGTAAAGCGACCGAAAGACCTCAGACCTGCAAAACATGGAAAGAATGCCGTCATTTACGGGTGCTACGAATATGCCAAAGACAAACTTACCTAGTATTATTGTCGTTATACGCGATTTTCCGCAGCTTACCCTTCGAGAATCTGAAGATTTTTACTACTCCTCGCGTGATAAATGCGTTTACTACAACAAGGCTCATACACAAACTGAAGCTGGACTTTTTCAGTTATTCCATGAGATTGGTCACGCTTTAAGCTCACACCATCATTACGACAGTGGTATTCAACTACTGAAGATGGAAGCTGAGGCGTGGAAGGAAGCCAAAGCCATTGCTCAAACATACAAACTAACCATCCCCGATGATCTCATCGAACACTGCTTGAATAGTTATCGAGATTGGCTACACCTTAGAAGCACCTGCCCCACCTGTAAAAATATCGCCATTGAGGAAAAATTAAACTGTTACCACTGCTTCAATTGCTATCAAAAATGGTCGGTTCCAACAGATCAGAGATCTCGCAGTTACCGCCACAAAGTAGTGCGTAGTGTCGAGTGATTAGTTAGTAGTTAAAAACAAAAAGAGATACCTCAAATGAGGTATCTCTTACTATTCACCACCCACTAATCACTGTCCACTAGTAATTATTTACTAGTTTTGGTACGTCGAGAGATTCGACCACCTCGTGAACCCGCAAGTCGTGCTCGTTCGCGGCCAGTCAAACCATCGGCACCCTTCTTATCGCTTGCAAACCCGCCTGTTCGGCCTAGTTTGCCACCTTTAGCACCAATTGATGCGTAAAAGTCTGCTCCGTAAAGAGCTTTGTTTCTTGCAGCAGCTTTTTCGCCACCTTTTTTAGTTCCAGCCATAGTAATGACCTCCCTTAAAGTTAATATTTATAAGTTTCTCTTTCAAAATATGAAACAAAAAGAGCCCGCACATTAACTGTGCAGACCCTCCTCATTTCACCTCTGAAATTATGCTTATGATATCACGTCAAAGCGCTCATGTCAATAGCTATACGACATTTCGTTTAAAGAGAGAGTAGCTCTAATACGCGGTGCATCACAAATGCCGGCCAGACCATTGCCTTCAAAAGAGCAACAATGAATTCGCCAAACCCTTCAGATGCCTGCACCCAATACACTGCCGCACCAATATAGGTGAGAAAATATGCACCACCCCACGCACCATTATCATGCACTATCTTTGTTGTTTTCTTACTCATTTTATTCCTCCTATTTAGAATTATACTCTACCCCGTCAATACGCTATACTTTATTTTATGAAAATGAACGAATATACGACAATTGACGATTATCTTGCCAACTTCTCGGGAGAGACAAAAGAAAAACTCGAAACTATTCGCGCCCTTTGCCATAAAGAAGTTCCAGAAAGTGGCGAAAAAATAAGCTACGGCGTGCCGACTCTTACTCTAAACGGAAAATACTGGATATATTTTGCGGGCTACGACTCTCATGTCGCCATTTACCCACCCCCCTATTTAGACGACCCGATCTTACAACAAGAGATTCAACCATACAAAAAAAGTAAGGGCACACTCCGCTTTGAAAACACCCAACCGCTCCCCATTGAACTCATCAAAAAAATCATAAAAGCCAAACACCAAGACTACCTCGACCGGATGAAATAGTCGGAACCTAGCTGAGGTGATACTTTCATACCGTAATCTGCACCACCGTTCCTTTGCCCTCATGACTGACAATATTCACCGACCCACCGTACTTTTCTACAATTAATCTTACGGTGTAGAGGCTGAGTCCGAGACCTTCATAATCATACGTTTCAGTTGAAGTGGCACGAGTAAAGGGCTGCATAAGTGTGCTAATTTTTTTGTGATCAATACCCTTCCCAGTATCGCCGACAGTCATAATAAATCGTCGTCGTTTATTTTTAGCAGAAACGTATACTCGACCACCCCCGGGCGTAAAGCGAAGTGCGTTGTCAATAAGGTGACTGCTGATAAATTCAAATTCCTGTGACGTAAACGGCACAACGACATGTGGTGCACCCTCATAGCTAAGTTCAATATGGGCTTGACTCGCGACAGATTGAAATTTGGCAACATCAGACCCAACCGAAATTGGGGCTTTGTGTGAGGTGCCTGCTGGTTTGTTGGTACGCAAGAGGTTCGCAATATGCCCGAAAGTTATGCTCACCGACGAGAGCTGGTTGGCACCACTGGTAAAGTGTTTTATAAAACCAGGGTCGGAGATACCTTCACAATACTTTCGCACCTCCTCTACTTTCGCACTTAACTCTTTTTGGTTAGAGGCGATAAATTCTACACGATCCTCGAGTAGTGACTGAGCTACCACTTGAGTTTGTTTTAGGTTAGAGTTTAGCTGACGCTGGTGCTGCCAAAATTTAAAGAACAATAGTGTTAGGAGTGAACCAGTTACAACCAATAGAAGCCCTAAAACATTAAAGGACACCCATGCCTCCTGCCGACCACTTTGTGCAGCCAGTGCCATACTGAGTGCCAGTAACCCAACAGACACCAATACGGGCAACACAACCCATCGGGAGGTTCGATGCGTCTTAATCTGTCCAGCTGATTCAAGTTGTTTCTTGATTGGCTCCGTGCGTGTATTCAATTCACTTACTAAATTATTTACGTATACCTTAAGACTCTCGACAGACACCGCCAGCCCTCCCGTGGCCACCTGAGACTTTTTCCCTAGTGCTTCAATCGCTAGTGACATTGTTGTGATTGGTGTCCCCAAATAATGCGTCACGATGTGTAGAAAACCCGATAGACCTTCGATTGTCTGATTGAGTAGTGCCTCTGCTGCTCTGAGTAGATGATTTTGTCGTTCTTGGCGGTATGCCTGAATGGCATAGAATAGCGCCATAATTACCAACAATATCCATGACATATTTCTAGTGATTATTGCTATAGAAGCTACACGTTTTTTGTTCTGCTGTGCGACTTTTTCATTTTGAGCTTTTCCAATATTTGCCACCTCTTCTAAGTATTCAATGGGATCCGGAGGGTCTTTGGGTGTACCCTCTCTGGCGTTTCCAGAATTGGTTATCGAAGCTGGTGGATTATTTGGGTCGGAGGGATTTTCAGGGTCAGGATCGTCAGGAGTATCTTCGTCTACTACATAGATATGGTTGAAGATATTGTTTGAGTTAATTGAGTAAATGGGTGCAGAGCCTACTATAGCACTACCAAAAAAATCTAGTTCTGAATCTTGCGGTCCAAGAACGAATCCTCTTAGGGTGGTATTGCCCCCAACATAGTCTGATGTGGTTGTAAGTTTAAGTTGCAAGCTCAGGCTACCCCCAACCGCTAATGCAGGATTGGGTCTAGCACCACAAGCCACTAAACTTCCCTCGTAGCTCGAGAATGAAGCATAAGGAAAAGAAGATATTGAACCATAGTTTACACAAGTAGAACCGATGGTATTGTTCGTGAATGTAGCCGATTGATATGTCGTAACGGTTGGAATAAGTATGTATAAGATCAAGTAATCAGCCGATACATCTGGACCTAGGTTACTGACGGTTAAAGAATACTCTGCAGTATCACCCGCAATAACTGGCTCCGAGTTATTTAGGCTAATTGATAGGGAGTGGTCTGAGATTAGACAAGCGGGAGTGGTGAATGTAGCGTCTTCGCCATACGCCGCACCCCGAGGGTTCTCCAAATACGCTCGGTAATGGTAGGTAACACCGCAATCTAAATTATCGATGGTAACCACTTGATTGCCCGGACTACTTGATGAAGGATATACGCTATTTCCATACGAATCATCTAGACCGTATTGAACAACAGCATAAGCTGAGTCACTAGAGATAATAGCAATACTCACTTCCGCAACTTCTTGCGATAGAGATTGAACTCCCCCCGTAGCCACTTGTGGCGAACATATACGAGTATCTCCGACTATATACCAGTCAAATTCAGCAATTATATACGCCCGTTCGTCTTCACTTTCACAGTACATGAAATCTTGTACTTCCAGTTGTATATTACTCTGAAGATTCTGCCCCGACCAACCCAATAGTATGGCGTCGTATGTTTCTGGAGATATCCCCGATCCACTTACAATTGACCACATGTAGCCAACATTCTCTACGTTTAACGTTCCAATATTTTGATTGAAGGCGATGGCGCCTGCGAATGTTGAGCCCAGGCTAGTAACGCTACTTGTATCCCAATCACCCATAGGCTGGTTGAAGCTGGTTGCGTTAGCGAACATGTAGCTCATCGAGGTGACATTGCTCGTATTCCAGTCGCTGAGGGATTGGTTGAAGGAGGTGGTATCCATAAACATTGCACTCATGTCGGTTACACTACCAGTATTCCAGGTGTTCAGGGATTGGTTGAATGCGGTGGCACCTGCGAACATTCCCGCCATGATAGTGACATTGCTCGTATTCCAGTCGCTGAGTGGTTGGTTGAAGGATGTGGCGCCGGAGAACATACTGCTCATCTTGGTCACACTGCCAGTGTTCCAGGTATTCAGTGGTTGATCGAATGATGTGGCGCCGGAGAACATTTCAGACATACTCGTAACCGTAGACGTATCCCAACTACCTACAGGACTATTGAATGAGGTAGTATTTTTGAATGTTTTCGTCATATCCGTAACTCCACTCACATCCCAATTGTTAATATTCTGATTGAAGGATATAGCATCTTCGAACATACCAGCACCGTACCCCCATGCATTCATGTGCTCAAGGGCACTAGTATCCCAGCTACCTATGTTTCCGTTGAATGCGGTGGCACCTGCGAACATGCCACTCATATCAGTAACGCTGCTCGTATCCCAATTGTTTAAGGGTTGGTTGAATGCAGTTGCACCAGTAAACATCCCCCCCATGCTAGTAACCTTACTCGTATCCCAATTGTTCAAGGGCTGGTTGAAGGCGGTGGCGCCAGAGCCCGAAGGATAGCTCAATGAACCAAACATCTGCAACATATCGGTAACGCTACTTGTATCCCAGCTGTTTATATTCTGGTTGAAGCTAGTAGCCCCAGAGAACATCCTGCTCATACTAGTAACGCTACTTGTATCCCAGCTGTTTATATTCTGATTGAAGCTAGTAGCCCCAAAGAACATATACCTCATCGAGGTAACACTACTCGTGTTCCAGGTGTTCAAGGGCTGGTTGAAGGAGGTGGCGCCTGCAAACATGCCATTCCAGCTGTCCCACTCCTCGGTCCCATTAAAGGCTGTTACTTTACTGGTGTCCCATGAGCTGATGTCACTATTGAAAGCAGTTGCACTATTGAACATACCACTCATACTAACCACGTTACTTGTGTTCCAGGTGTTCAAGGGCTGGTTGAATACAGCTGTATCTGCAAATGTTCTACTCATGTCAACAACACTACTCGTATCCCAGTTGTTGAGGGGCTGATCGAAAGCGGTGGCGCCTGCGAACATGTTACTTAAGTTGGTTACGTTACCAGTGTTCCAGGTATTCAGTGGTTGGTTGAAGGATGTGGCGCCTTGAAACATACTAGCCATACCGACTACACTGCTCGTATCCCACGTACTCAGATCTTGGTTGAAGCTAGTAGCACCCGCAAATACCGAACTCATGTACTGCACATTACTCGTATCCCAGTTGTTCAAGGGTTGGTTGAAGGATGTGGCGCCTGTGAACATTGAGTCTAGACTTACAACATTACTCACATCCCAGTTGTTAATATTGTCGTTAAAGTTTGTGTTGTCTGCGAATGCCCCTCCTAAGTTGGTTCCGTTCGATAGATTAGGGGTGTCAGTGGCGGTAATATGCATATTTGTGGCGCCACCCAAATACATGTGTTCCCATGGTGTATTGCCCCACTGCTGTATCTCGAGGATCTTCTTGGAATCGTTCCATACAGTGTTTCCGTAGGTTTCGTAATGAACTCTGGTGAGTAATCCTGAAATTGCTACGGTATAGATACCGGCAACGGGGTATGTACACGTAATACCATAGTAGCCGCTTTGATTTGTGAATTCCCAGGTACCATCGTTATCACAGTCTACATTGAAGTTCATATTGGCAGTCCAGTTAGCGGGGCTCGCAAGCACCATACCAATCACAAACTGGTTATTGCTGGAGTTGCCACCTGGGTTATCAGTTTTAACTAGCATTGCAAAAACATCACTTCCATGTGGACCACTATATGGCCCAGTAGCAAAGGCCGACCCAATGTGGCTCGAAATCATTAAGGCAACGAAAGAAAATACCGTTAGACCGTAGGCAACCCAATAAAACAATTGCCCCCAGTTATACCGTATTTTCGGAATCACTACCTTTTGTGCGTGATGTACTAATCCATAAGTTAATGCATAATCCTCTCGCTTCAGCAATTTCGCTTGCTGGTGATAATCTATCCAAAGATACAGAGTGGCACTTAGGAACAATAAAGCCAGTGTCAGCGCTATAATTCTAGCCCCACTAAGTAGCACTGGGATGTCCATAATCACACTATTTACGACACGTCTTGCATCATAGTTTAGCGCGAGTATAAGCCAGGCAATAATACAAAATGCAACCGTAAGTACGGGAATGATAATTACCCATACATTGGAGCCAAACGTTTGACGCCAAAAACTAACCAATTGTGCTTTTATTTTTTTGTTTTTTTGTTTCATAGCTTTTTTGCTATTTAGCATGCTAATTATACCTTATGGCCACGGGTAAAAACAGGTTTTATACACCCAATTTATTAATGTTGCCTGCAGATCAAACGAAATCTTCTAACTCGTGCAAATAACGGACTGATTGAATTAGCAATATTAAATATGCTAGGAGTAGAAATTACAGTAAACAAAAACCATCCTTTCGGATGGTTTATTGTATAATTCGGCGCCGTGCTACCTTCCCCCGTAGGAGTATTATCGCCGCTACTGGGCTTAGCTTCTGTGTTCGGAATGAGAACAGGCGTTTCCCCAGCGCTATGAGCACCGATTTAGGTGGTAGGAATTCAACCTACCAACTAATCGATGTTCATACGTCGCCATCACCTCAGAGTTATATCTGAGATGAATAGTATGTTGTTGGTCTAAATTATTAATTGAACTAGTGCTATATCATATGTGATATACACCAATAACTGGTCAAACACTTTTCGAGTATCATCCTTCAATCGGCATAAAGCCGACAAGTCAGCTTAGCCGACTGAAAGATGATGTCTCATAGTACATAAAAAGTCAATGGACCTATTAGTACGCTTCGGCTCCATATGTTGCCACACTTCCACCTTGCGCCTATCAACCTGATAGTCTATCAGGGGTCTCATAGGGAAATCTAATCTTGAGGTGAGTTTCGCGCTTAATATGCTTTCAGCGCTTATCTCTTCCACACGTAGCTACCCGACGATGCTCTTGGTAGAACAATCGGTACACCAGAGGTGTGTTCATCCCGGTCCTCTCGTACTAGGGACAAGTCCTCTCAAATTTCCTATACGTCCACACCGGATATAAACCGAACTGTCTCACGACGTTCTGAACCCAGCTCGCGTACCATTTTAATCGGCGAACAGCCGAACCCTTGGAAGATGCTCCTCCTCCAGGATATGATGAGCCGACATCGAGGTGCCAAACAGCGCCGTCTATGTGAACTATTGGGCGCT
>CAZIPE010000007.1:0-1376 GCA_964541305.1 uncultured Candidatus Saccharibacteria bacterium
GTGGTTATTTAATCTGCGCTATAATCTAGTGTTGCCATATTGACGAGGTGTGGTATAATACTATTTGGAGTTTAACTCTGCTCACAAGTTAGCATAAAGTGACTATGGTTAGCACCGAAACAGCTTTGCCCAAAACGAAAGTGAATCTTTTTATAAAGACACCCACTGTAGACTAAGCAATTTGCGCACTAAGGCGAATTACTAATATAAATCTGCAGAAGGTGTCTTTTTTGTATACCTATTCTGCGCAGAAAGGTGTCTGCTATGGGAAAAATAGCAACAGTAGTTGGCGATATGCCATTTGCCGGACGTGCGGCAGTTGAAAACGCGTATTTTTGGGCACGATCAGAAACCAAAGATATTAATACAAAATGCAAGCGGTGTGCCGTAGCGGCAAGTTTCTTACTTGTATTTGCCGGATTACATGCCGTTCAAGCCAAGATGGGAATGGCTGACCTCAGTTACGACGTAGCTGAAGTACGAAAAGACCCGAACCTGAAAGCCTATTTTGAGACTAGCGTCTCAGGACTTTACAGCCTTGCAATGGGAGCAGTGACCTACACTCAGCTACAACTAGCAGGAAAGACCGTTGTGGATACACTCGATGTTATTGGTGACATTAGTAGAGACGAGGCTACCGAAGCAAGACGTCCGTTTCAAATTGACACCCCCAAAATGCACGAAGTTGCTTTTACTCTCGTCGGCCAGCTACTCTTCGCAAGCCTCAATGACGGGAGGCTGTAGTGCCACACATAATTAGATCAGAAAATCCACTTTACCCAAAAGTGAAAATTACAGACGCACTTCTAGATGCTACTGGTGGACAAATTAAGGTTGACCTCGATGGTATCAACGAACTTCTACGAACCGAATTGGGCTTGGATGAAGAGGTGGCCCCAAAATTTACTCTATATGGAAGACGTGACACCTCGACGATACTTGGCTTCCATTTTCCATTTAGTAGAACTGCGTGTGTAAACGTACAGGCCTCTGAACACTTCAAAAGCGCGTCATCAACGCTGATTCATGAATCAGTTCATCTTGTTGATAGCATCCATCACCCAATACGAACAGCGGGTGAGGTAGCGCTCCGGTGGGGCTCGCACAAGGGAAGTATGTTCGCTGGCTCGTTTGTGAGTGGCGTTCTGCCTGGGCCAGTAGTAACCGACGCTATCTCGCATGCACTTACGTACTACAACCTGAGAATGGGGTTATATTATCGACATTTAGACCCGAGCGAAAACCGCGCCCGTGCCATGGAGAATGACCATGATGTAGTCGAAAAATACAAAGACGTTATACAGGTGGGACGTCATGCTACCCGCTTCACTATGTTTTAAACACAGTCTGGAAATACAATGTTTAATTAATTACAA
>CAZIPE010000007.1:1476-48478 GCA_964541305.1 uncultured Candidatus Saccharibacteria bacterium
CAAGGAGGTTTTAAAATGGATACACAACATCAAAGTATGGGCGCAACCCAGGCACAAAGAGCCAGTTTTAATGGAGAAATTAGCCCACAACAAGAAGCAACTGCTGCTGTCTTGGGCATACCAGAAGACACACAGGACAGTATCTTTAATACTCCTGAGCTTGCTCGAATTCAAATATGTCGAGCAGCAGAATTAATTCTCGAGAATCACTCTACCATCATAAGTAGAACTACCGCCCAGGGAAGAAAGGATATGTATCGCGTGTCACTTGGAAACGAGCATTTTCCTGTAAAAAAAGGTATTCTTGAAAATACCCTTGAGGATAATGGCGTAATGCCTGGTTTTAATCTAAGGCAAAGAATTGTAAGTAAAAACCAAGACATGCAACCTATATACCTGGTAACTGGCGATGTCATTGAGAGGCCTGTTGTGACAATAATGCCCGCAACAGGTGAAGTCTATCAGGATAGTGGTCTCACTGCTCCACTCTATGATGCTGAAGACTTACGAAAAATTAGTGAAATAATATCGGCTATAGGATTAGACTCTAGCGAACGGCACGAGGAACTAAAGCGATCAGAAGAGTATCAAAAAGAAATATCTAGAAGCCGACGCATTAAGAGAGTTTCTCGAACAATAGGAGCAGCCATTTTAGCAACAGGGCTCTGGTTTGCGACACCACCTGCAGTAGAGGGTGTTCAAAACTGGAGGCAAGAACGTGCTGAACAAGAAGCTGAACAAAAAGCAGCTGAACGTGCTACGGAACTACAGCAACAAGCTGAAGCAAAGCAGGCACGAGAAGAGCGCGAGACAGCAGTCCGGAATTTTGATTCAAAGTATGATATCGACCCATCCATAATACCCATACAGGCAGGAGTCGTAGGAGTAGCACAGGCAACCGAAGCATTCATTGATATAGAGGTGCCGTCCTACGGTGAAGCTGACATCTCTCAATCGCTTGCACGAGATCTTAGCAGCCCAAGATCAATAAGCATCCCCGAATACTCATTAGAGTCGAGTGGGTACAGAGAGGTTTCAATGCCGATAGAAGCGGGTCAGGGCTATAGAGTAACGCATAATGGATCGGCCACGGAAATAGTAAATGTTCGGTTTAACCCAGCAACCAACAAACTAGAAATTGGACACTCGCACCCATTCGGAGCCTCGGAACGAACAGCAACCGAGATCTATATTCAAAGTACCGGTCGTTGATAATGATGTAGCGACCCTCAGAATCCCTCGAACTTAGATTGAAATACCATCTACACACCTACAGCCATAAATTATAGGCATGACGAAAATGCTCTTGTGTTTATTTTGCTGTTTGCTGGTATTCTTTATGGATGCCCTACCCAGAAATACCGCAGGCCGATGTCGACACGCTCGATATTACGCTTGAACATTTGAAATTTCTACAAGACGAACTAAGCGAAATAGCCCCTGATGAGCCAATGCCATCACAACTCTACGATAATCTTAGAGATATAAATACTCAACTCGAATCATCACTCGGCGATCAACTCGTAACTGTAAACGGCAGTGTCATCATCCCAACATTAGACGAATTCGGACACGTAACAGGAATTGCGCAGGCACAAACGATAATAGAGGGTACATTCACTGCACTACTTGTTCAGAATCTCGTTGATCCGAATACCGAACTGTCATCATGGGTAGTTGGGCTGCAGTTTGATACCGGCGGTACATCGTTCGAAACCATGGTTGAAGAAACGACAATTAATTACCGGTTTTTTGCACCAGTTAGTCGATGTACCTTTAGCTCACTCGAGTCTGACTCAGGAATTGAAGATATCATGCCCGACGACGATGATGACTATGCCACAGAGATAGATATTGCACTTCTTGATGACGCGATTGATCTTGGTAGAGTTGATGATCTTGTACGACAGTCTTTTCCGAACTTTTCTGATCTGCAACGCGAGATGTACATTAGCTACATTAGGCGAGTAGGGAGTTTGTCGTCGCGATCAGTAATACTTGCGAGCAACCGAAGCACCCTTATTGATGGCTCGTTAGAGTCAGCCGAACTATTAAGCATCGATGAGCCACAACAATTTAGTGGAGTATTCAAAGATTACTATGTCAGTGAAGTAGTGGATGATGAGGAAAATACTCACTTTATGCTTGGAATCATGTGCGAAGATCCAGATGACGGCGTTATGGTCTTTGCACTTATAAATGACCTCACTTCATTAAAAATTAAATAGATTATATATTTAAGATAGAGTACACTCAGTAATTATTTATGGAACAAAAGTTATTTGCACCCACTAATTTTCTTGAAACCTGCCTAGGTTTACAAGAAATTATTGCCGCCGCACCACCAGATGAAAAGAGAACAGCGGGTAATGATGCTCGTGAAATGATTCTCCAAGGAGATCTTCACTACTATGGTGCGCGTAAGCTTGAAATCAGAACCTTAGGTGCATTTGCACTGCCCGACAAACTCACTCAAGAAAGTGAAATCTGGCCCGTTATACAATACGGCGGGCTCAGAATGAAAGGCTTGCTCGCAAACATTTCGTTCTTTTCGGTTCATAGAATGAACACCCTTGCATGGATGATTGCAGACCCGCTCATTCGCGCCAATGAAGGACCTCATAATGCGAGTGGTCTTACCGCAGATATTGACCGAGATGAAACCCCTGATAGAATCCCGTTAATGCTTGACCATCCTTTACGCAGACCGCTCTATCTTCCGGTGGGCATGATAGAATCAGTGCTTATTGCAGCCTAGAGATAAGATGACGCGCCGCTACGGTTGCACCATACAAAGTACTTGCTCATAACACGATTTTTTGTTATAATATGCTTATGAAAAAAGTTTTTGGTGCGGGGATTGCGCTAACCTCATTCTTGGGAGTTGGTGAAGTTACACAAGCTCAGCCTAGTCAGGAACAGTGCGCACCGGTATATGATGAGACTCTTCGGGGAGATTCATCTACTGCCCTCAGTCGTGAAATTGAAGAATATGCTGAAGCGGGCACTGATGTACATGTCCAAATTGTGATTGACGGTACGAAATATGGCATACGTGAAGGTGGCGAAACGGGTCGCCAGCAGGCTGCCCGCTACAGAGAGGAATTAACAGCAGAGTGTGCATGGAATGATCAAAACATAGTTAATGTCCTGGTCTCAACCAATCCGCGTGTTTTCGAAACATTTCGCGATGGGCAGGCGGAAGACGATATAAACAGGGGAGACTATGAAGACGCCGAGGTAAGGTTTATAGAAAACCTAGGAGATGCGGACACCCCCTTCCAGTCTGATGTTGCAGTCCTGCTCAATGATATTAACCCTTATGACGAGGATGTCATACCACAAGAGGCAGATCGGGATGAAGAACCGTCAGAGCCAAGCGAACCTATGCATATTCCCTTTAAAGAAATTCTGGGAGCTCTCGCAGGGTTGACGATGCTTGGCGGTATCGGTGCGCGAGGATACAAAGGATATCAACTTAAGTCAATTAAAAAGGGTGCGCTCGCAAACGCTGAAGAAGTAAAAACTGCGCTTTCGACTGCGCTGATTGATTCAAACGCCTCATTAAGTATTGTTCATGATGATGACGCAATAAACCTTAGAGCTGGTGTGGATGAAGGATATGCAGTATTTTCACAGTTAGATACTTCGCAAAATGATGTTAAAGAGGCGTATGCGCGGGAACGATTCAGATTATGGCCACAATTATATTCTGTTGTAAGCCAGGCCGAAATACTCGATGATATTGTCCGAGCTGGTCGGGATAAAGCTGAGTACATCACCAACTCATCGAGCGAACTTGCAAACGACATCCAAACCATAGATCAGCAAATCACGACTTTTGCTGAACAGCTAGATTACGTAAAATCAATGATTACTCAGCTAACTCACGAGGGTTGGTGGGATCTCTCTATATATACATCTGTTGTTTCCCACTTTGAGACCCACCTTGCCAACGTTCGCGAGCTTCGCGAAAATCGGTACGTAGATCAACCTTCAGACATTATTGAAGAGTACGGCCCCGAACTTGGTGAACTAGGCGAAAAAGTTAAAGCCCTCCCCGAAAGACTTTCAGTTATTCAATCTATTTCCAAAAAACAAGAAAAAGAGCAGGCCACCTACAACTCAATTGAACATAATACATCCAACTTGCTAACTCTTTTAAAAGCCGATTTTCACCCTTCGTGTACGCAGGATATTGCAGAAATTGACAGTGAAGCTCGTGCAGCACTTGCACAAATCGACACCATCCGCAGTAAGATGACTAACCTGGTGGGTGATTCAGCTGGTAACAATGCGAAATCTGCTTCTACAGTCGAGGAAGCTGAACAGCTCATGGTGCAATACAATGAAACTACCAAACATCTGATTGCACTGTCTGAAACAGTTACCGAACGCCAAAAAAAGATTGAAACGATACGAGAAGGCCTACCAATTCGACTCACGACTGTCGAATCACTATTAGAAAATACACGTGACTACAGTTTCAACACCTACGCCGATGACGTCGAAGAAGCAACACGAGATGATCTTACTGATTTAGCGAACGAGTTCCGAGCATTTCACAAAAATACTACAGAAAAAGCTAACGAAAAGTTGCCGTATCTTGAAATTGATAAGGCAATGAATAAATTCGAAACATCATCTGCGCGCATTGCTGAGAGAGCTAAAGATGAAAAGACTGAGATGGATAGCCTACGAAGAGAAGTGTCGTCATTGGAAGATAGGGCCCGCCAAGAGCTGCAAAGTGTAGAGTCTTATGTGTCATCACACCGTTCGGACATTGATAGTAGCTCAGAATCAACAATAGCGAACATTAGACTCTTGCGCGCAAATGAATCTGCATCTCGCGGGAATCTTCGCGCACAGATTGACGATTTTAATCAGTTAATGCAAGAAATAGCTCGGGCCGAACAGGAAGCTCAATCAGATGTACGTCGTGAAGAAGAAAAACGTGCGGCCGAGAGACGACGCAAACAACAAGAGGAAGACGAAGAGCGACGTCGTCGACAACGTAGCTCATCTTCGAGCAGTGGGTCTTCATTTGGTGGAAGTAGCTTCGGGGGATTTGACGGAGGAAGTAGTTTTGGTGGCGGAGGTGATAGTGGAGGCAGTAGTAGTGGTGGTAGCTGGTAACGACGACCGTTAGATATTCAAAAAGTGGGGGAGGGTGTAGAATATCAGTATGAAGAATGTCGTGAAAAAGGCGAAGTGGACTAAAGCACTAACAGTACTGCTATGGATTAACAGCGTTGCTGCGCTAGCAGGAGGGCTCAATCTGCTTTCAGGTAAACTCGTTTTACCCGCTTCACAACTTACCGGCACTGGCTTCACGAGCTATTATTTCCCAGGTGTGATTCTCTTTGCGGTAGTCGGTGGTAGCGCCCTGCTCGCACTACTCGCTCACTACAAGCACCTCGCTCATGCCGCACTTCTAAGCTTACTTTCTGGTGTTATTTTGGTCATTTGGATTGTTGGTGAGATAGCCTCAATTCAAACATTACATTTCTTGCAATTCGTATTCTTGGCCTCCGGCATTGCCGTCATTTATCTCACGCCAGCTGAATCTGATACATAATAGAAAATGACAAATATCTACCTTGTTAACGTTAAGCCTACTTCTAGGTAGCTGAAGATTTATGTCGTCTTTAACTATTCACTGACAGTGACCTACATAACGAATGTGTTTATATGATACGGGAGTAGTATAGTAGTCAACTATGCACGGCGAACCAACCGATCCATTCGAAAATATTGTTAATCCAGAATTAGCCGACCAAGAAAGTCTCGTATTGCTTGGCGAGCTTGCTCATATGTTGGTTGATCCGGAACCTGCCAGCAGGTGTAAGAGATATGGTTACTATGTTCCTGAGACCGGTGCAACTATTTATATATCTTCAACTTTTGAGGAAGAATATAAAGATGATGTTGACGAAACATGGGTATCGGTCCACATCTGCCATGAATTCAAAGATAGTAGCGATGATTATGGATTAATGATTGCCTTTAACCACGATAATGAGCTGATAAATTTTATGTATCAAGATCCAGGAGCCATTTCTCGAGCAGCACGTGCAGCCCAAGATTTGCTTGACAGTAAAGCGATGGATGAAAAAGCGACGGTAATAACCAAAGAGGTACAGAATCTGCTGCTCTCACTCGAACTTCAAATGACCGAGGGATATCTTGGAATGAATAATTTTTTTGCAAAACGCCACGATAGACACATAGCCGACGTCATTCGTGAAGCAACCGATGAAAAATTAGGTGATCGAGAGGTAGCTATACGGGAATTTGGCGCACCTGTTGACAATGATTCCTCTATAAGCATAATCACTCATACTTTCGAAGGTGACAAAGACGAGCGTAATATTGATATACCTCCCTTACAAGTGGTGTATGAAGACCGCAAAAGATTTCTTACCTACGTCTATAGCGTAGATCATCAAGGTGAACATAGTTTAGAAATTACTCCGAGTAGCGATATCCATGAGATACAAGAACCCCAACAGGATAACGTCGATTCTACAGATAGCGACAGTGGTACAACCTCTGCAGACCAAAATAAACTATGGCAAGAAAAGCCCCTCGCACAAGATGTAGGCATGTTAATAGAAATGCTGGTAGGCATCAGCATCGACCACTCCGACCATTCCCGCTCGGAATAATAATTGTTTAAGCACCCTAGAAGATTTCAGCCTCCAACTCTACCACCTCTCCAAAGAAATCCCCTCCTCTGGTACCTGACTTGGTCTATCAACCATGCTCTACGCACTATCAACTATTGATCTCCCTACCAAAACAGATTAGGTAAGAGTACAATAAGTACATTATGGCAAGTTTAGAGGAGATTCAAAAAAGAGTAGTCGCGTTTCGTGATGCTCGCGACTGGTCGCAGACTGTATTTTCTAGCGGTTTTTTAGTTTGTCGATGAGTTGCTGAGTCTGGGCAGAGATGTCGGTGAAAGTAACGGAAGATGGAGGAGTGAAGCGAGAATCATCTTTGCTCCATTTGACGCAGGAAAACTGATATTTCTTACCCGGATCAAACTGCTGACTCAGTTGTTGTTGCTTTTCTTTGGTGAAGGCAGAGACATCAGCTTTGAAGCCAGTTTTAGAATCTTTCTGCCAGACATATTGAGTATCGCCATTTCTGATTACGTAGGCTGTGTTACTGGTATCTTTAGTGGTATTGGTGAATTCACCATACATATTTTTGCCACCAGAGAAGTAGGCCGTACCCGTGTTGGTGCCTTCTCCGTCTTTAACATCATAACTACACTTGAGGCTGGCATTTCGGGTAAGCAGTTCTTCAATTGAAGCCTGCTCCGCTGTTGCCCCTTCGGTTTCGGCACTCACTGAAGCCATTTGTTGACTGTTGGCCTGATCATCGCCAGAGAGCATTACATACGCCCCCGCGCCTCCTGCAATCACTACTACCGCTATGACACCCGCAATAATCCACTTCATACACATTTCCTTATTACAGTTTTAGTATACTCCATTAAAAGCGCGCATGAAAAGTACCTGCGTTGCAACTGATCAGTCGCTAGTTTTTCGTCTTCGTACTGGTATCGACTCAACAGTATACTCATCTGTTTGTGGAATGCGAGGACTTCGACATACTTTGGTTCGGTATTCTACACCCTTTGATACGGCGCGTAACGTAAGTGGACCTTCGCAACCCTCAAACACTTCTTCGGCGGTCTTCAATAATTCATCTACGGTACTATCAGCAATATCTGCGAGCTTTGCCGCACCCTGTCTTGCTTTAACCGCCAAGTCATCAGGGCTTGAAGGCAACTCATCCGCTGGCATGCCAAGTATGGTGCTAGCAAAATCGATGAAACCTTCAAAATGCTGTGCAGCATCTTCATCAAATTTAGGATCCATCACTTCATCTAGCTGCGAGTCTACGCTAGATTCAATAATAGCACTCATTTGAAGAGCCGACATAACAGCAGGACAATCTGAACATTTACCACAGGCGTCTAACACGCTTTCATAATCTCTCATGCTCATAATATTGTATTATGAGCATTTGTTGAGTATTTGTCAATACCTTAGGACTATTTAAGATTTGGTCCAAAAAGATATGCAAGATAGGCGACGGTTCCAAGGAGCAGAGGATAGATAGCGAAGAGCCACAGGTAGTCAATAATTCTCACTGATGAGCGGTCTTCAATAAAGCCGTACCAGGTCATGATGCCCAGTTTAGTTGCAATCACGTTAAGTAAAAGTGCGCCTAGAAGAATGGCAAAACCCATAACGCAAATGTGTATAAATACGTTCATGGTTATTAGTATATACCACCAGCATTTAAGGCGTACGATATACTTGCATTATTTACATCATAGTGGTAATGTTTGAATATGAAAAAGATACACACAAACACGTCAAAACATATGAATAAGGGGGGATATAGCGGTATTGGCATGCTACCTGTCTACGTGGGCTTCACTACCTTGCTTATAGCGCTCATTCCGGTATTGGGCCCCTTAGCAAGTTTTCTACTTGTACTATTTGCATCTATGTCTACTGCAATATTTTCACAAACCTACTTCAGCAGAGAGCGCTCCAATCAGTCACGCTTCGATGTATGGAGAGAGTCTAAAAAATCGATAAAGACCGTCACAAAAAGAAATCCATTTTACATCCCTCGCGCTCTACGCCACAATTCATAATTCTCAGTTTCATAGGTTGGCTAAGATTAGTTTTCGCGCAGATCGACCAGTTCTTCGGCGACTGGCGAAAGCATTTCGTGATGATGCTCGTGATTATGGTGATGCTGTAAGTTGCTAGCAGTTGGCCTGAAGAGAAACACACCTAACAACCCGCTAACAAATCCTATACTATTATCTACAGCGTTTGAAACATCTTGTGAACCATATTTCATGCCAGCATAATTTCCCACGGTCCGGATAGCTCCACTCGAAAAAGCCATACCCGAACTAAATAAATCGTACATTATGTGTCTCATCAGATCGCGCTCGGTACTTGTAACCGCCTCGCGAGTTTCTTTTGAAACAACTGCGCCATACTTATTTTTAACACGTCGACGAATCGCAATGGCCGCAGCAACTCCGCTTGCAAAAGCCACTCCTGATGCGCCAAAAGCCACCGCCTCAAGCTGGGGGCTATCGATCCCGGCCTCATTGCCAGTAATAATCTCTGACGCCGCCACGAAGGCAGAAGTTGCTGACATTCCACAGAGAGCGGTAAATATTCTCTTGCGTTTTGTATCATGAACATGATCTTGATTGTGCGCATCCTTCATTTGGGTATTACCAATTGAAATTTCTGCTGCACCGTGGACACCGTCCACAACCTGTGCAATATTACCAGTCAAAAATCCAGCCGAAAGCTCAACCACGCTTGCAAGACCATTTGATACAACGTATCTGAGCCGGATTTTTCTACTTACAATAGTCTGCCTCTCCTCGGGAATAACTTTCGATGCTTCACTCATATATAATATTTTACAATTATTCCATCTTTTGGTCAATTTTCTCCCTGTCTTCTGCTTCGTGCGGTACACTAGTAGTATGAGTTTTGAGCTGGAATACAAAAAGCTAAACGATCGACAAAAAGAGGCAGTTGATGCAATTGACGGGCCAGTACTTGTTATAGCCGGGCCAGGCACAGGAAAAACTCAGTTACTCAGCGCTCGCGTGGCCAATATTCTAACTAAAACCGATACGCTTGCTCAGAATATTTTGTGTTTAACGTTTACTGAAAGTGGCGCATTGAATATGCGCGAAAGATTATCGCGCTTCATCGGCCAAGAAGCCTACAACGTCACTATCGGAACCTATCATGCCTTCGGTGGCGATCTCATTCGGCGCTTTCCTGAGTACTTCGGTAAAACCAGATTGCAAAGCCCAATTGATGAATTGATGCAATTTGAAGTTATTTCAAACATCGTCGAAGCGATGAGCTATCAGAATCCACTCAAACAAACTCGTCACCATTTAAAAGACCTCATTAGCACCCTGAGTGAGCTGAAGCGCGCCTTGCTCAGTAGTGATGATGTTCGCGCCCTGGCGACCGAAAATTTCAACGTGATTAGCGCGGTCAATTCTGAACTGCCAGATATATTCAGTGGCTTTACCACCATGCCACGGAAAGTAGAAACAGCGCTCGGCTATTTTGCTCCGCTTGTAGCCATATTAGAAAAGGCCTCACCACAAAAGCCCTACAGTACCCGACTTCAAAGCACTGCGCATCTTGCAAAAAGTGAATTAACCCTGGCACTAAGTGTAGCCGAAGAGACCAACAAGACAAGCCCACTGACAAGCTGGAAGAACAAGTGGCTCGTAAAAAATGCCCAAAAAGAATTTGCTATGGAAGGTACGCTTCAGACCAAACGGCTCGAAGCTCTGGCAGATGTGCTAGAAGCCTATCAATCGGCGCTTGAAGAAAAAGGACTTTTTGATTTTGATGACATGATTTTGCGCTCAATTATCGCTCTCGAGGAGTATGCGGATTTAAAATACACACTTCAAGAACAGTATCAGTATATTTTGCTCGATGAGTTTCAAGACACAAACGCCGCACAGTTTAGAATTATTGAACTATTAACCGACAACCCGGTTCACGAAGGCCGCCCCAATGTACTGGCGGTGGGTGATGATGATCAGGCAATTTACGCTTTTCAGGGTGCTCATTATTCGAATATGGTAGATTTTTATAATCTATATAAAGATACAGCGGTCATACACTTGACCGAAAACTACCGGTCACACTCAGACATACTTCATACCGCCAAACAGATTGCCGAACAGATTGAAGAACGACTGAGCCACCAGTTTGAAAATATGGACAAACATCTGATTGCGAAAAATGATTCACTGCCGCAAGAAGCGACCCTGATGCGGCAAGAATTCTTAAGTGATGTTGCACAGAATAGTTGGATTGCAACGGAGATAGCAACGCTAATTAAAAATGGGGTCAAACCGAGCGCTATTGCCGTTATTGCACCACGCCACAAACAACTTGAGCCAATCGTGCCACACCTGCAACAACTGGCTGTACCACTGCGGTATGAACGCCGAGAAGATATTTTAGAAACACCGACTATTCGTCAGCTTACTTCCATGAGTAATTTAGTATTGGCACTACACAACAACGACCAAGTGACTGCCGACGCGTACTGGCCAGAGGTGTTGAGCTTCGAGTTTTGGAAGATACCGGTGAGCACCATCTGGAAGGTGAGCTGGGAAGTGGGCGATAGTTACGACAACACGAATTGGTCTGAGCTTCTGCTACAACATTCAGAGCTAAAGCCCGTTGGTCTGTTATTTTTGAGCCTTGCTCTGCAAGCCAGTCAGTTAACGGCAGAGGAGATGCTCGATTCGCTTACTGGATCGTGTAGCGTTACGACAAACGAACCCGATGTTCCCGAAGTTAGTTCATCGTTTAAAGCCTTCTATGCCTCACGCGAAACCATGCAAAATGAGCCAGAACTGTTTTACGAAACACTGTCGCATCTTACGGTGATTCGCACCAAACTGCGCGAACATCAAGCCACGCAAGAAATAGTGTTGCGCATAGCAGATTTCGTAAAGATGATTGAACTCTACCAAAACGCCCAACAGCGCATGACTAACACGAGTCCATACAATCAGGCGGCTGAAGCCGTGCAGCTCACTACAGTATTTAAAGCCAAGGGGCTCGAATACGAATACGTCTTTTTGCCGAGCGTTCAAGACGAAGTGTGGGGCGCATCGGCACGCGGCGGCAGCAACAAACTTACATTACCTCTACACATGGCGCCCATCAGGCACGCCGGAGCCTCTGATGACGAAAGGCTACGCATCTTTTTTGTGGCAATTACTCGAGCAAAAAGCGGTCTCTATCTTACGAGTCATCAAAAAACCTACGCCGGCAAAACGACAAAACGATTGAAGTATCTCAACGAGCAGGAACAAGAAGATGGTAGTTTCAAAACACTCACCCTCCCTGAATCGAAACAAACGAATCTCATGAATGACAATTCAGTGCCACAGCTAGAAGCGGTAGAGAACAATTGGCGCAGTCGCCATATGCAGTCCATACCGGATAGAAACTTAAACCACCTACTCGCTGAAAGATTGCAGACGTACCAATTAAGTCCAACCCACCTTAATAGTTTCATCGATACCGAATATGGCGGACCAGAAGCCTTTTTCTTCAACACCATTTTGCGCTTTCCTTCGGCACCTGGTGTCGATGGTCAGTTTGGTAATGCTATTCATGAAACACTTCATTGGCTACAGGACCGCGTCAACAGCGAAGGAAGCCTACCTACGATTGCATTAACACTCGATTATTTTGATAAGCGACTACGCATGAAACATCTTAGCCCTGAAACGGAAGTACTTCAGCAAGAACGTGGTCATCACGCACTCACTACTTATCTGAAAAACCGTTCACATATATTCAAATCTGGTGATGAAGCTGAACGAAACTTCAAAAATGAAGGCGTCATGATAGATACCACACACCTTGCGGGAAAAGTAGACAGACTGGAAGTCGACAAGGACACAAAAACAATTGTGGTGGTAGATTACAAAACAGGTAAGTCCTATGAAAAATGGAATTCTGAATTAAAACTTCATAAATATCGCCAGCAACTATACTGCTATAAACTCCTTATTGAAGGCTCGCACACGTATCGAGGGTACACCGTTACATCGGGTCGACTTGAATTTATTGAATCAGATCAGAGTGGTAATGTTCATGCACTTGAACTCACGTTCGACCCTAATGAATTGGAGCGAGTGAAGAAGCTACTTGGTGCTATGTGGACTCACGTCATGAATCTTGATTTCCCGGATATCAGCCAGTATGAAAAGAACCTAAAGGGTGCCAAACAACTAGAAGACGACTTAATCTCACATGTGATATAATAAGACATAATGAAAAGTATTTGGCAAGACCTCCCTCGACCATTTTTTGCGTTGGCACCCATGGAAGATGTGACTGATCACGTTTTTCGTCGTGTTATTAATAGAGCTGCTCCACCTGACCTTTATTTTAGTGAATTCACCAATGCCACTGGTTGGGTACACGCTGGCGAAAAGGCAACGGGTGGGCGACTAATTCAACACGCCGATGAGAGCTATCCCATTATCGCCCAAATCTGGGGTGCCATACCTGAGGACATTGAAAAATTAGCTCGGCACTGTAAAAAACTTGGCTTCCAAGGTATCGATATCAATATGGGCTGTCCGGTGAAGCACGCGGTGAAAGGTGGGGGAGGCTCGGCTATGATTAAGACACCTGAACTTGCCGGTGAAATAATTGCTGCCGCAAAAAAATCTAACTTACCAGTAAGTGTGAAGACGCGCCTTGGTTATTCAAATATCGAAGAGTGGAAGGAATGGCTCGGCTTCTTACTTCAGCAAGACATTGCCGCACTGACCGTGCATCTGCGAACCAGAAAAGAAATGAGTAAAGTACCTGCCCACTGGGAAATTATGCCAGAAATCAAAAAACTGCGAGATGACATTGCTCCGCAGACTCTACTTATTGGAAATGGCGACGTTGAAGATCGTGCATCAGCCACGACACGCATACAAGAATCTGACATTGACGGCGTGATGATAGGCCGGGGAGTTTTTACCAACGTTTTTGCTTTCGAACACGCGCCACGCGAGCATACAAAAGATGAACTTATGGAGATGCTTGAATACCATCTAGAACTGTTTGAATCAGAGAATCTGATTAATCGGCCGTTTGAAACTATGAAGCGGTTCTTCAAAGTGTACGTACGAGACTTCGAAGGAGCCCATGAACTACGCAACAAACTCATGCAATCGAGCAGTGTCGAAGAGGCACAAAGCATACTAGCCCAGCGGTAGTTGCTATCAATCAGCATCCAGCTTATACTCTAAGGCAATAACAAAAGGATAATATGACGAAACAACACGAAAAAAGTACCTATGATTCAAACCCTTTCACGCTCAGCTTCAATGCGCTCGGCTCGCTTTTTAATGTTAACCTAGCTTGGCCACTTGTGTTGATTGGTCTCGAATTCTTTAGCTGGATCATGCAAGGATTTAGCATGATTATAGATGCTGCGACAAAAAGTGGATCAACAACGGCACCCTACGAGCCCGCACTAACCACAAACCCCAATCCAATGGATGTAGGTGTGATTATAGCTATTGCCACTTTGGTAGTAGGTTTTGTTGTGATAGCTAGCATCATCGCCTCGGTAATTGGCACCTATTTTATGGGAATGTATTCGTATGTCGCCCTACACTCACTGAATAATAAAAAGGTGGGCTTTGGTGAAGCATTTAGCGCCGTTACCAAGCGGTTCTGGCGACTGTTTTTTGCCCAACTCCTCGCAAATTTGAAGATAGTTGGTGGGCTTTTTCTATTTATCATACCTGGCATACGCGCCTATCTTCGCTACAGCATTCTGCCCTATATCATCATGTCCGATCCAGAAGGGAAGTCGGGTATTACATCCACTCATGACCGAGCCAAAGAACTCACTCGCGGTCGCCTCATGGAGCCTTTTGGTGTGCAGACTGTAGCAAGTCTTATTCCACTTGCAGGCACCTCGCTAAGTTTTGCAGGCACCGCAGCCCTTTATAGCCAGCTCGCACACTACCACGACCATAAACTCGAAAAACCCAAAGTTCACTGGCTAAACTACATAGCATTCTCAGTGCTTGTCTTCATCTTACTGATGGGAGCATTTATTGGAATCACGATAGTCGCACTAAACGCCATTGCTTAATACGTGTAAGTTAATTTATCAATAATTAAGAGTTTCTTATCTAGGAAATAATAGCGACAGGGAAGCCGTCTTTGGTGAGTCTTTTAACAGTACCGACGGTTTGCAATATAACAGCCAACGTCTTATCAGCTGCCCACACCTCGCTTCTACCGTGTTTTTCAGCTAACTCAAACTGTAGTTTCTTGTATTCACCGATTGATGCAATAAATGCTTCAAGCGTAGTGCTTGTACCGTCAGCATGTTCGATCACATGATCACGCATGTAATGCTCCTCGTCAATCGCACCTTCAGAGCAGTCTGCAACGGCAACAACTTCTGCATGCTCTTCAATTAGCTCTTCATACTTTCCGCCATTGGCAACTATTGTATCAACCTTTTGTTCCGGTGTTATATCCCAATATGCATCATTATCCGCGTTCTGCTTACCAGTATTTATCATCCCTGTGATTCTGTCGGCTAGCGCACCTTCGTGCGGTCTACCATCTTGATCAGTGTAGTATTGGGCAAGACCTGCAATTTTTGCTACCGCCATCACTTTTGGAATAACGATATCTGCATTCTCAGCATTCCGTTCTAGAATAGTACGCTGTTCTACGTTTGCCTTACAGCCAGCTTTATTTGTTTCGGTAAGCGACTCTCCAAGTTCATTTGTTTCAACGTGATCATCGCCATGCACGATAACCTCAATATCGTCACTAATGGCTTGGGTGGTTTTACGAGCCACGCGATCGCTGTGTCTATCTTCTGGTGCCATTACCTCTAGCATCAGATCTGCCGAGGTGTCAGCAATAATGTAACCACCGGCAATTTGAGGATCGGCTAAACCTTCCTCGTTACTTAAACCACCTTCAGGCACTCGACCGTCGACACAACGCCATCTTCTTGTTGGCCTTCTCCGATACTCCGGACTTGCAATATCATTTATGGCAGATTTTAACTGAGATTCACTTAGATCGTCAGGAAAGATTGAGCCATCGTTACCCTCACCGAGGTCAACCACAGCCACGATTTCTGGGACTAGCTTTTCATTACTATTAACGTGGTGATTAACTACATCGGGCATCATAACATCTCCTTCTTGTAGAATTGGAAGCTGGCTCTCGCGCATCATATATTCTTCTTTGTTTACATTTGTGTACCGCAATATTCTACCTATAACTGTGATATTAATCAATATTTTTCTTTAAAAAAGCAGGTAAAATTGTACGTATGGCAGAATCTACATATGAATACGCTATATCTGGTGTAGTTGAGTACGACGATATCTTCAATCGAACTACTGCAGATTTGACACTGCCTGATATTCAGCCGTCTGATACTTACACAATCGATAGGGGCGGCATTTCAATTCGATTTGACGGGCACATTCCTATTCATGCAAATAAAGTCACCTGGGAACACCATAATAAAGTGGGTGATGAAGGGTTAATTCAAGAATTATTCGGTGCTGATTTTACCGAAACTATGATTGCCGCAAAAAGATTTGGTATACTACCGGTGCAATTCACTCTCGATCAAAGTAACCGACTAGCAATTGCTGAATTTCAGTTTAAGAGCCCGTCAACACCCAAGCTACTCAAGAAAAGTGTTGCGGGAATACTTCACAAATCTGTTACTGTCTCAGACTAACGGTTGCGACGACGCTTGAGGCCGGCTACGTTGATGCGGACGCGCTGGCGATCAATCATTGACTGGGCTTTGTCGAGACTCACTTTGTCTTTAGCATTTTTGTAGGCCTCCTGAGCTGAAATGAGCGCCTTTTTAGCAGATTCTTCGTGAATTTCTTCAGCGTGAATTGCTTCATCGGAAAGAATCCGAACCGTGTTGTCTAACACCTCAATCACACCACCATCAGTTGCAAAGTATTCAACCTTGTCGTTGCTGTCCCGTTCATTTCGACGAACGCCAATTACGCCAGGAATAGCCAAAGAGACGAGTGGCATATGGTCAGTAAATACTCCAATCTGTCCATCAGGAGTAGGAAGCTGTATTTCATACACCTCTTCGTCAAACTTAACTCCAGACAATGTAACTATTTGAAAATGTATCATGTTAATCCCTTGGGGGAACTCCCCATACTTCTTCTTCTGGCAACGGACGATGTACATCAGGATTATCTTCTTCAATCTTCAATCTGCAATCGTCTACACCCATACAAACCTCTTTGACTACAACGCCTGCGACATTCGCTACCGTCCAGCAACCATTTGGTTTTATGGTTTCGTAACGAAGCACGGCCTCTACTTGATCAGCTCCGCTCGTTGGGCAAATTACTTGTCTATTACATCTTTCTTCTGCCACAATTATTTACCCTTTACGTCTTTAAGTGTCCCCTTCATATAGAAGTCACTTTCTGGCTTGTCATCATGCTTACCATCGAGAATTTCTCTAAAGTCCTTAATGGTATCTTCAAGCTTCACATACACACCGGGTATGCCGGAGAATATTTCAGCCACGTGGAAGGGTTGAGTGAGGAAGCGCTGAATACGACGCGCACGGTTTACAATCTTCTTATCTTCATCAGAAAGTTCTTCCATACCGAGGATGGCAATGATATCTTGCAAATCTTTATAACGTTGCAAAATTCGCTGCACTTCACGGGCAACATCATAGTGTTCCTGGCCGACTATTTCAGCATCTAAAATAGTGGAGTTAGAATCGAGCGGATCAACTGCAGGATAGAGACCAAGTTCGGTCAGTGCACGGTTCAAAGAGATGGTTGAATCTAGGTGCGCAAAGGTCGTAGCAGGCGCAGGGTCAGTTAAGTCATCTGCTGGCACGTACACAGCCTGCACAGAGGTAATTGAACCTTTTTTAGTACTCGTGATACGTTCTTGCATTTCACCCATCTCCTGAGCCAAGTTAGGCTGGTAACCCACGGCCGAAGGAAGACGACCAAGTAGTGCAGACACCTCAGCACCAGCTTGTGTAAAGCGGAAGATGTTATCGACAAAAAATAGTACGTCTTTTCCTTGATCACGAAAGGCTTCTGCCATTGCAAGACCTGAAAGCGCCACACGCAGACGAGCACCTGGTGGTTCATTCATCTGACCAAATACGAGTGAGGTTTTGTCGAGCACACCCGATTCTTCCATTTCGTAGTACAAATCATTTCCTTCACGCGTACGTTCACCAACACCAGCAAATACTGAGTTTCCTGAATGGAATTTAGCAATGTTTGCAATTAACTCTTGAATAAGAACCGTTTTACCCACACCAGCACCACCGAACAAGCCAACCTTGCCACCCTTAGTCATGGGCGCAATGAGGTCAATAACTTTAATACCGGTCTCCAAGATTTCAACTTTTCCAGATTGTTCCTCAAGAGCCGGCGGGCGACGGTGAATAGGGGCGCGTTCAGTGAATTTATCGTCTTTTCCATCGATTGGCTCGCCAATGACGTTGAACATGCGTCCTTGTGTTGCATCTCCAACGGGAACTGAAATAGGTGCACCTGTATCTTTAATTTCATCACCTCGTCTGAGACCATCAGTTGATGCAAGTGAAATGGCACGAATAGTGGTGTCACTAGTGTGCTGTGCCACCTCAAATAATACTTTCTTGCCATCTAATTTTGCTTCAAGAGCATTATAGATTGCCGGAAGATGATCTTTCTCAAACTCTACATCTACCACCACGCCAACCACCTGAATGATGTGACCAGTTGTAGTTTTCTTTTTTTCTTTAGTTACTTGTGCCATCATTATTCTCCTTGTTCCTTTACTCCATCATTAAATCCGAGTTCATACGACTTCATCGCTACAGCGCTTAGCGTACTCCTAAGAGCCCCACTTATTAGATCGTATTCTTCTTTGTCCACTGCGTCTACAGTAGACTTAAGGCGACCAAATCGTGACTTATGGTGCACCGTTCTAATTGCTGCAGCTTGTGCAACTAGGTCTATCGATCCATCAAAGGCTGTCAGTGCTCGTTTGACAACTTTCTGAATATTGGTTTCGTGCACATCAGTTCCAGAATCTAATTCAGCTATTGCTTCCGCGCTCATTGAGCTACCCACGTTAACTCTACCCATAGCAATCAGATAGTCGCCCAGTCTAGCTGCAGGATTTATTATTAAACTGCTATAGGCTTCCTGCAACTGGTTCACTCCTATAAACAGCTCGTCTGCTTGACAGAAAAATTCATCGAAAGCAGCGTTAAATATTTCTTCCTCTTTTTGTTCGTCCCTTATAATTCCCTGACCCGAAGAACGAACTTTCACTGCTAGCTCGAACATACCTTTAGTAGCATTAATCTGGTCATCATAAAAATCTATTTGATTCCCTAACGGACGAGCTGACTCATCCATCATAACCCCGTGCCAACCTTTTACGCCAGACGCCCACAGATCTTTTGTATATTCAGTCCAAGCCGATTGGGGCATTAATTTCTCTATCATTAAAGGAAATACACCAATCTCATTAATTTCAGTTGAAGTTGATGCAGATGTATTTACTTCGCTCATTTTATTGCCTCCGCGCCACCGGTAATTTCAGCTAATTCTTGGGTGATACTTGCTTGCCGGGCAGTGTTGAGGGCAAGCGTGAGGTCATCAACAATATCATTGGCGTTATCGGTAGCGTTTTTCATGGCAAGCATCCGTGATGAGTGTTCCGAGGCAGCTGATTCAAGCATGTATTGCATCATCTGTACTTCAACAAAGCGCTCAGTCACTTCGTTTAATACTTTCTGAGTATTTGGCTCAAAAGGCGCATCTTTTAAATGCATGGGAAGTTCAACATCATCGAAAGCAGCGGGGAGTAGGCGGGCGCTTTTTGGCTGTTGATTCACGCTTGAGATAAAATCGGTAAACAGCACATCCACCGCATCAAACTCACCACTCTTGAAGCCATCGATGGCGGTTATTAAAATCGGACGCAAATCTTCAGCGGTAGGATTATCTGAAAAATCATTATAGGCTGCTTTGAGCGTTACATTATGAATCTTGGCGACAAAGTTAGCGGCTTTTTTACCAACTGAGATAACTTCATTTTTAATGCCAGCATCGTCATCTTTCTTGAGTTCCTGAGCAAACTTTTTTAAGATCATCGCGTTATAGGCTCCGGCAAGACCTCGGTCTGAGGCAACAACAATCAGCAGACGACTTTTAATCTTTCGGCGCTTGAATAGTGGATGTTTTTGGACATCAGTTAACTGACGGATTCGCGTTAGCAATTCATTAGCAAGTCTGGCAAATTCACGAGACTTCTGTGCAGAATCTTGTGCTCGGCGAAGTTTAGAAGCCGCAACCATTTCCATAGCCTTGGTAATCTGTTTAGTGTTTTTAACAGATTTAATTCGCTGTCGAAGTTGTTGCGTACTAGCCATTTATCTGACCTGCTCCCCTGGACTATATGGACGAGGCTTTAAGACATCTTGATACATTCGATCAGAACCATGGTCAATGATTACTTCGAGAAGCAGTTCTGCAGCATCCATTCCGTCTTCATCGAATCTATTCGTGTTGAAGTCATAAAATCCTGAGTTACCTTGCTGCAATTCATGCTCATCAAGTTGGCTCGACATATCCCAAAGCATTTCTTTAACATTCTCGGGCAATGGTGGCCGCATGACATCTGCACCAGCACAAGCGGCAAGCGAACCCACAGCAAGGCGTAGTACCGAGGAACGACGTCTCGCGTCACCATCATGTAATGCGACCACAGATTCTAGGAACCGCCTATGTGCGAGCATATAAGGTAATCTACCGGGCGTATATACGGCTTTCACCTGATCAACGGAAACAAAACCAGCTCTTTCTTGATTATTAGCCATTATAATTCTTTCTCCAGCCCCCTACTTATTTTCCTTAGTATCTGCATCTTTAGCTGAAACTGTAAAATCTGATGCAACTGCTTTAGCAACATTCAAAATCATATCCTTTATTGAACCTTCGACTTTTTGGTCGCCCTTATTGAGCGTTTCCATTTCTTTTTTGTGAACTGACTGCAGCTGTGAAAGAAGATTCTTCTGGGCTTCTTTAATCTTCTCAACGGGCACTTCGTCAAACGCTCCTTCATTAGCGGCGAGCAGAGTAGCGGCTTGTTCCCAGATAGCAAGAGGTGAATACTGAGGTTGCTTCAAAATTTCCGTTAGGCGCTGACCGCGTTCAATGCGCTGTTTCGTGTCAGCATCAAGATCGCTTGAAAACTGAGCAAAGGCAGCAAGCTCGCGGAACTGAGCAAGTGAAAGTTTGATACCACCTGAAACAGATTTAATTGTTTTTGTCTGTGCAGCACCACCAACACGTGAGACCGAAATACCAACTGAAATAGCGGGGCGAATACCCTGATAGAACAGGTTGGTCTCAAGGAAGATCTGACCATCGGTAATAGAAATCACGTTAGTTGGAATGTAGGCAGAAACATCGCCAGCCTGCGTTTCAATGATTGGAAGGGCGGTAAGTGAACCACCACCGAGCTCATCTGAGAGTTTAGCGGCACGCTCAAGTAGGCGTGAGTGAAGATAGAAGACATCACCCGGATAAGCCTCGCGACCCGGTGGGCGACGAAGTAAAAGTGACATCTGACGATAGGCTGCTGCGTGCTTGGTAAGATCATCGTAAATAATGAGGGCGTGCTGAGCGTTATCCCGGAAGTATTCACCCATAGCGGCACCGGCATATGGTGCAAGGTATTGCATAGACGCAGGATCAGCAGGGGAGGTAGCAACTACAATAGTTTGCTCCATCACACCCTCGCGCTTAAGTCGTTCAACAAGACGCGCCACCTTGGCATTCTTTTGCCCAACAGCTACGTAGACATTGATAACACCCGTTTTTTGCTTAGCCTGGTTGATCATAGTATCAACGGCAATGGCTGTTTTACCCGTTTGACGATCACCAATAATAAGTTCGCGCTGACCGCGACCAATGGGCACAAGGGCATCGACAGCTACGACACCCGTCATCAAAGGCTCATGCACGCTCTTACGATCGAGCACGCCAGGTGCGGAACGTTCAATAAGTGCCGTATTTTTAGCTTTAATTGGCGCACCGCCGTCAATCGCTTCGCCCAAAGGATTCACTACACGGCCAACAAGCTCGGGACCAACAGGTACTTCCAAAACTTTACCCGTCAAGCGGACACGGTTACCCGATTTAATTTTGGTGTCTTCACTCAAAATAACCGCACCGATTTCATCTTCCATAAGGTTTAGGGCAAAAGCAGTTACTTTTGAACCATCAGAGGCTTCGATTTCCAACATTTCGTTATAGCCAGCGGATTTAAGACCGTAGATCCAGGCGATACCATCACCAACACGCACAATTATGCCCGTGTCCGTTGTAGTACCAGCGTTTTTGAGCTCGTCAATTGCCGCGCGCAAGTCTTTGGATAGTTCTTTAATTGAAATGTCTGCCATATATTCTCCTTATACCTTCAGTTTAGCCAATTTCGTTTTCAATGATAGATCAAGCTCCATATCGGGTGCAGTCACAATAACTCCGCCCAGTAGGGAACGATCAATCGTTTCATTCATAATTACTTTTTGTGCCTTTGTTTCTTTTTTAACGCGAGCCTCAAGCTCTTTTTTGAGATTAGGTGAAAGGGGATAGGCAGTTGTGACATGAGCCTCAACGGTATTGTGAACTCGCGCATATTCGCGCGCGATACCCTCAAGCACAGCTTCAACATCACCCTGCATGTGTTGTTCGAGTAGGAGTGCCCCGAGATCTTTGGTAGCCTTTTTGGCACCAACCCGATCAGCTTGTGCAATGAATGCCTTCGCAATTTCGGTACGTGAATATTTCACTTTACTGACTTTCCTTCAATGCTTTTTTAATAAGAGCCTCGTTCTTCTTGGAATCAACTGATTCACCGAGCACCACGCTTGTAGCATGGGCAACGAGATCAAGAGTTTCCTTCTTAAGTTCCACCTTGGCTTTTTCAACCTCGTGCTTAATCCGAGCTTCACTATCAGCGATAATCTTTTCAGCTTTCTCGCCAGCTTTTGTCTCTGCCTCAAGCACAATAGCGCCGGCTTCTTCACGACTCTTGGCGATGTTGGCATCAGCATCTTTGCGTGC
This sequence comes from uncultured Candidatus Saccharibacteria bacterium, assembly GCA_964541305.1. Lineage (GTDB taxonomy): Bacteria > Patescibacteriota > Saccharimonadia > Saccharimonadales > UBA7683 > CAZIPE01. The sequence goes on from CAZIPE010000007.1 coordinate 24,236, forward strand.
TTCTTGAAGCAGTGCATTGACACGTTTTTCAGCTTCTTCGTTTTGTCGATTTAGCTCTTCAGCCTTATCTAAGCTGCCTTCAATCGTCTTACGACGATCTTCAAGCGTGCCGACTATCTTACTAAGCGCGAACTTTTTGATTAGTAAGAAGAGAATAAGAAACGTGACACCTTGGGCTAAAATTGCCCATGGGTCAATTCCAAGTGCCGCAATACCTTGTGCCTCTTCGGCTTCAGCACTAGCGAATGTAGTTAAAATTGATATAATCACGTTTCTTATTTCTCCTTATTAATTTTCTTCACACCTAGCTTAGAGCAAGAATGCACCGAGTAGGAAGGCGAGCAATGCGGTAACTTCGATCATAGCGGCGATAATCACCACTTGACCAGCTGCTTTACCAGCTTCTGGATTGCGTCCAAGAGCCTTCATGTAGCTTGATCCGACCATACCAAGTCCTATTGCGGCTGCTGCAAGAGCAATACACAAAAAGATTGACTTACTCATGACTGGATTCCAGCCACTAACTGAAACTGCTGTTTCTGCAAAATATTGAACCATATGTAATTCCTTTTTCTTTAGTCCTTATTTTTACAAACCATCACGCTGAAACCCCCTCGACCTTCGTTTTTAGGGCATCAGGTGCGTGATGTACATCGTGTGATTCGCCGTGGTCGGCGTGCTGAATGGCGAGACCAAGATACGTCGCGGTCAGAATGGTAAAGACGTAAGCTTGAATGCCGGCAACTAAAACTTCGAATGCGATGATGGGAATTACCGCCAAAGGAGTTCGTCCATTCTTCAGGATCATACTTGTGAATACTGCAATTAAAATCTCACCAACGGCAGTATTAAGAAATAGACGTAAACAAAGTGAAATAATACGCGTCAACTCCCCAAACACTTCTAATATACCGATGAAGAAGTTGATGGGGTTCCATGGTTTATCGCTAAAGTAATGCTTCAGATGACCTCTCGCGCCCTGTTCTTTAATTGAGAGCACCTGAACCGTGACGATGGCGAATACCGCCATAGCAATGGTGCCGTTTAGATCTGCGGTAAACGGACGGAAGAGGGGGGTACCACCATATTCAATTGCCGGGCCGACAATTGGCAGCACGCCCGTTAGGTTCACGAAAAATATAAAGACAAAAAACGTACCGAAAACTGGAGCATATTTTGCTGCCTTTTCTCGAGTTCCAAATGGCCCTTGAAGAAGGTTGATAATGAACTCAATAAGTGATTCTACCGCACCATAAAACGCGTTCTTTTTCGGACGGAAGGTAATTTTTCGAGCAATCAAGATAAGGCTTATTGTTAATATAACGGATATAAGTAGTCCGTAGACCATTGAATTCGTAACGGTCAGTGGCCCGATTTGAGTAATTGGCTCTGCCTTAAGGCTAATATGTATGCCGCTTTCAGCTTCAGCAAACTGTTGTAATAGATTAAGCAACAGCTACCTCCGAAGTACACTCAAAAAGCGCTGTTGGCGCCATGAACGAGCGTCGACTGTTGGAATGTAGCCTCATCTGAAACCAAGTATAACAAAACTACTGTTGGCGTATCAATATTGTTTATTTAGCTACTTTATTATCCGGCTCTATTTTTTTATAGCACTCATTACATTATATGATACTTGCTAACCGTATTGCTGTCGCTGGGTGGTGAAAACAGGAGTGCACCAAAATCAGTTAGCTCATTTTTGCACATATCGCAGTGTGGATGTATAGCCATACAAAACAGTGTATCACTTGCATAAGTTTAAGCAATGACTTAAACTTATACCATGGTAAAACCAACTCAAACACTTCCCAAAGCCTTCAACGCACTTGGTGACTCAACGCGTTTTGAACTTTTTAAGTTGATTGCTGAAAAAAATGAGATCTGCGTATCTCAACTTGCACAACAGCTTCACATTAGCGCGGCCTGTGTATCTCAACACATGAAGGTGCTCGCCGATGCAGGGCTGGTTACGAGAGTTCGTGAGGGTCAGCGTGTGTGTTACGAAGTTTCAACCGATTCACCGAGCAAAAAACTGCTCAGTGAGCTCATATTTAAAACTAACTAGGAGGAAATCATATGTCAGATACTAAAAACGTAACAGTTTATTCAACAACGTGGTGCGGCTTTTGCCATCAGGCAAAAAAATACTTCGATAGCATCGGTGTGAAGTACAATGACATCAATGTGGAAGAAGACCAGAAGGCAGCCGAAGATATGGTTAAGAAATCCGGGCAAATGGGTGTTCCGGTCATTGAAATAGGCGAAAGCATTGTTATTGGTTTTAACAAGCCTAAAATTGATGACTTACTGAAAACTGCTGGTATTACTAAATAATTTTGTAATAAGGGATTTATATGAGTAGGAATACAAAAATCGTCATCGTGGTCACTGTGTTAATTCTAGTTATTGTTGGAGGGTATTTCGTGTTTTCTGGTGATAACGAGCCTGCCGACATCAATAGCATGTCGACGCAAAATGCATCTCAAAACCCTGCTAGAAGTGATGAAGACAAGACCGTCTCAAAAGAGAGGGATGCTACGCAACCCGAAAACATAGAAAAAGGACGGTATACTACTTATTCGACAGAAGACACCGCGAGTACGGGATACAACACAAACATCATATTCTTCTACGCACCGTGGTGCCCAGAATGCCGAGCCTTTAAAGAGGCTATTCAAGCAGAAACGATACCCGATGGTACTCAGATTCTCGAGGCAGACTTCGACAGTTCAACTGATCTTAAAAAGAAGTACGGCGTGACACTTCAGTCAACTTTTGTTCGCGTAGATAATGGTGGTGATTTGCAGAGCAAGTGGGTTGGTTACGGTAAAGACAAAAGCTTAAATACAGTGCTTGAGAACCTGAAGTAGTAAGCTTCTAGTCACCCTAAATTTAGGCTAATGCGACCTTACCTAAAACTTTTCGCATTTTTCCTACAATCCGTTGTTGCTCACTGATATATCTTCGAGTCGGTTTATCTTTAGAGTGTGGAGACTTTATTTGATTAAGATGGTCGGACACCAGCTCTAAACCTATTCCAAAAACCGAGGACAGATTTACTGGCAGTTTTACGGTTACTGGGATTTCATATGTGGCAGCATCAACACTTCTAGTAGCCTCAGTAGAGAGGTCGTTGTATAGGGCACCTAACTTATCCTTGTCGAAACCTTCGGGTATTGGATTGTCATGTTTAATGAACTGTCCTATGGCAGCAGCCATGGGAGCAATTTCATTCCCAGAAAATACAAGAAATTGATTATCATTATCTATATGCATACTTTAATTATACTCTCATTTTTATATTTTGTCAATACCGATAACGAAAATCGACGTCAACCTCCTGTAGTACAATAGTTATAATGCTTTTATTATTTATTTCTATCTTAGCCGGGGCGCTGTCTGTCTTGGCCCCTTGTGTGATTGCTCTTTTGCCAATTCTACTGGCTCGTAGTTCTGATGGTTCGCGTTCCAGAAGCCCATTTTTTATTATTGCTGGACTCAGTGTTTCAATCTTCGTTTTCAGTCTTCTACTAAAAGCATCGACGCTACTGATAGATATCCCAGTTCGTTCGTGGCAAATAGTCAGTGGCGTTATCATTATTATGTTTGGTTTGACGTATGTAGCACCTGAACTGTGGGAAAAAATATCAGGCTTACTAAGGCTCCAAGAGCGGGCCAACAAGACTTCTGGCAAAGCCCTTCAAAAACAAGGAATGGCGGGTGACATCCTCCTCGGTGCCAGTCTTGGACCAGTATTCGGTGCCTGTAGCCCAACCTATGCACTAATCATAGCGAGCATTCTTCCCGTCTCGCCCGTCAGAGGTATTATATATCTTACAGCCTTTGTCATCGGGCTTGCAGGAATGTTGAGCCTTATTACAATTGCAGGAAGTTCAGTGGTAAGGCGGATGGGCTGGGGGATTAACCCGAAAGGGTGGTTTAAACGAGGCCTGGGTATTCTCTTTCTGATAGTCGGCATTCTGATTGCCACTGGAGCAGATAAGCAAATTCAAGGCAACCTTGTGCAACGAGGCTGGTTTGACTGGCAAGTTAATTTAGAATCTCAACTTCAATAGTGCGTTCGTTAGTAATGTGATAAATAACAGCTCATTTTCGTGAGTTTAATCACATTATTTCTCTTGGCTTATTGATATGCTCAGAACGTAAAGGAGAACACATGACCCTACCAGCAGAACACATGAATTTTCACACATCTGGCGTGCATCCTCCGGGGAGTCATGAGGTACCTCAACTTGAAGTAATATATGGCTCTACGGAGCCTTTTTTTAACCAAGATTACTACACCGATGCGCAGATAGCTGAGGTGATGGATCAAATTCCTGGTGTTTTATTTACCTTAAAGACAAATACTGAGATCGAAGTGCTCTCACTAGTATTCGATCAATTAGGGCTTACCCCGACGGTTGACGAGATTGAACAAACGCGTGAGACGGACGAAGCGTTTTCATTGAGACTCGGTCAAGCTCGGGCAATGGCACACGAAATGCTACGCCTAGCCATTAATACGTATCACAAGCACTACTTTAGGGGGGGTGAGCGCGACATTGATGCGATTGATGACCTGTACGGAGTAACTGACGCATGGGCACACACTAATACTGTCATCCGTGCAATTGAGTATCTGAAAACTAAACATGCCGACCCGGTACTCTTTAACGCAGAAGCTAGCCTTCGGATAATGGCAGACCCCCGCACATAGCACACGCTTGATACTTCGCTATTGATGCTTGATACTTGTGGCTATGGCATTTGAAGATTACACACAAAAGAAATCGGTCGTAGTGGTATATACGGGAGAGAGCAAAGGCAAAACAAGCGCTAGCCTTGGTCTAATGTGTCGAGCACTCGGTCGAGGTCAAAAAGTGGCCTATATTCAATTCATTAAACATTGGGAGGTAGGCGAACACACTTTTATTCATAAAATTCAACCGCTATTTATAGATGATTTGCTTTTTTACAAAGGTGGTAAGGGCTTTTACAATGCTGGTGACTTAAGCGAAAAGAATGTTGATGAGCAAACTCACAAAGCTGCCGCACGTGCCACCTTCGATGTTGCACACCTCAGCGCAAAAAGTGGTGACTTTGATGTCGTTATCTGTGATGAAATTAATAACGCCGTACACGATGGATTGCTTTCTGAAGATGATCTAAAATCATTGATTGAATGTCGAGCGCACAAAACCAGCCTCTGTCTCACCGGCAGAAATTTTCCAAAGAATCTGATAGATTTGGTAGACATTGCAACAGACATGACAAAGATCAAACACCACTTCGATGACAAGTTTCTTGCAAACAAGGGCATTGACTACTAAATTATTGCCCGTTATCTAGAAACGTGTTACAGTACATCGTTGTGAATTTACCGGAGCAACCACATCTACGTCTTGAGAATGTCCAAGAATTATCTGAAGTGAAGGATGGTCTAGTAGACCCCAATCATCGATTTGATCCTACTCATATTGGCATATATCTCACAGATTACGCACCTGAGTTTCCACTCGAATCAGTACTTGCAGAGCGATTCGGCATTGATAAAGATTCTGATGATTGCTGGAGAACCACCTACACTATAGGCAGCACTGTTACGTCAATGTTGTCTATTTATGAAAAAAACTTGCCAGGGAAGGCCTCTCTTTTACTTGCCCGATTAGCCCTGCATGTGGCAGAAGAAGATCCGGACTTAGATACAATCGAAGTTGCATACACTATTCCAGTGGCACCATGCAATACCAGAAGAGGAAGAGCAGTCCAAAATACCTATACGTATAGCCTTCGTAAATCCCATCATAAAGACGGAAGCGAACAGAGAAAACTCAGCAGAGTCAACCGCGGCGGAAGAAAAGCAAAATTAGTTGAGACTCACGAATATTTTAACTCAGAACCAATATTCAGAGATCCAAACCAAGTTGGGGCAAAAGACACAGCTTTCAGAAACGCAGCACTCAAAGGACGCTTAGGCACAGTATAGTCTTCACCCATAAATCTCATTAGCACTCTTGACACGAGAGTGCTAATTTTTTACAATCATAGTGCATATGAATACGGATAAATTCACCCATAAAGTAATTGAAGCGCTGCAGTCTGCCATTGAGTTGGTACGCCAAAATCAGCATACTCAACTTGAACCGGCGCATCTGCTATGGGCATTATCTGAGCAAACAGATACTGTTTTTATTGCACTGCTAGACACGCTCAATTTCCAGACGGAACTTCGAAGTGAGATTGACGAGAAGATATCATCTTTTGCTAAGAGCAGTAGCGAGGTATCAGCCGTAGACATTCAGCCATCTCGTGACTTTATTCGTTTAATTGAACGAGCAGAAAAAGAGACAAAGCTGTTGGGCGACAGTCACACCAGCACCGAACATATCCTACTGGCTGCAGCAGATTTAAATCTTATCTCACTCGACTATTCGAAACTTAAAGGACATATAGAATCCGTAAGAGGAGGGCATAAGGTTATGGATCAATCACCTGAAGGCAAAATGAATGTATTAGAAAAATATGGGCAAGATTTCACACAACTTGCTCGAGAAGGTAGCCTAGATCCGGTTATTGGGAGAGATGAAGAAATTCGTCGTTGTATGCAAGTACTATCCCGCCGGACTAAGAATAATCCTGTTCTTATTGGTGAGCCAGGTGTAGGGAAAACGGCGATTGTTGAAGGATTGGCGCAACGAATGGTTAACGGCGATGTACCTGGAAGCCTTAAAAACAAGAAGTTGATTTCACTCGAAATTGGCTCATTGCTTGCTGGGGCAAAGTATCGCGGTGAATTCGAAGAACGACTTAAAGCAGTACTTGATGAGGTTGAGAAATCAGAAGGTCAAATTGTGCTGTTTATTGACGAGATGCACACTATTGTAGGGGCTGGAAAAAGCGAGGGAGCGGTTGATGCAGCCAATATGCTCAAGCCGTTATTGGCGCGTGGCAAATTACATCTGATTGGGGCAACCACTCTCGATGAATATCGGCAATATGTTGAAAAAGATGCTGCACTTGAGCGCCGTTTTCAGCCGGTTTTTGTAGATGAACCAAGTGTTGAAGATAGTGTAGCCATTTTACGAGGCCTAAAAGAAAAATATGAAATCCATCATGGAGTAAAAATTACCGATGATGCAATTATCGCAGCCGCTCGCTTATCCCACCGCTATATTGCTGATCGTTATTTGCCAGATAAGGCCGTTGATCTTATTGACGAGGCAACTTCAGCCCTAAAAATTGAAATTGATAGCATGCCGACCGAGCTCGATAGATTCAAACGACGTCAGATGCAACTCGAAATTGAGCTCACTACGCTCAAGAAAGATAAGTCTGAATCGGCAAAAGCCAGAAAAGCCGAACTCGAAAAAGAGCTGGCTAATCTTAAAGAGCAATCAAGTGGACTCGAGACGCAGTGGCAAAATGAAAAGAAACTCATAGATGAACTCAATGATGCGAGCGAGGAACTAGAAAACCTTAAGGGCGAACTCGAGATTGCCGAGCGAGAAAATGATTTAGCACGAGCAGGGGAATTACAATACAGCAAAATTCCTGAAGCTGAAAAGAATATTCAAAAAGCTAAATCAAAACTTGATGAAATTGATGGAACAAAACGATTGCTACGCGAAGAGGTGACCGCCGAAGATATTGCCGAAGTAGTAGGGCGTTGGACAGGCATTCCCGTTGCACGGTTGCTGGAGAGTGAAACGAAGAAGTTGGCCCACCTCGAACAAGAGCTTGAAAAAAGAGTTGTCGGGCAAGATCGTGCCGTTAAGTCTGTCGCCAACGCCATCCGCCGTTCTCGCGCAGGCATATCAGATGAAAGTAAACCAATCGGCTCATTCTTATTCTTAGGACCAACCGGCGTTGGTAAAACGGAAACGGCTAAAAGCCTTGCTGAGCAACTATTTGATGACGAAAATGCCCTTACTCGTATCGACATGAGCGAATACATGGAACAGCATGCAGTAGCCCGCCTCATTGGAGCGCCTCCTGGCTACGTTGGCTACGAGCAAGGCGGTCAACTGACTGAAGCTGTCCGTCGACGACCGTATAGTGTCATTTTATTTGATGAAATTGAAAAAGCGCATCCTGACGTATTTAATAGCTTGCTTCAAGTTCTTGATGACGGTCGGCTCACCGATGGGCAGGGTAGAACGGTTAACTTTAGTAATACCGTCATAATAATGACGAGCAACCTTGGCTCAGAATTGATTCTAAACGCAAAACCCGAAGATGATGAATCACTCGAGACGCAGTTACAACAGTTACTGAGAAGTTCATTTAAGCCCGAGTTTCTCAACCGCATTGATGATATCGTAGTCTTCGAGCGACTAAGTGAGTCACTCATGGGCAAAATCGTTGAAATTCAACTCAAAAGAGTGGTTGCTCACCTGAAAAACACGAAGGATATCACGCTTAGTATTGATGAAAGTATAAAAAAACACTTTTCAGAAATTGGCTACGACCCCAACTTTGGCGCCCGGCCACTAAAACGGCTCATTCAGACCGACCTTCTCGACCCCCTTGCCCTCGAGATAATTGAAGGCAAAATTAAAGATGGCCAAACTGTAAAAGCCTCGTTAAAAGACAACAGTGTTATTTTCAGTTAAACTAACTTGGTGAAGCAAATACTCTATTTAATGATGGGCTTGCCAGGGGCAGGTAAAACGACTGTCGCGAAAGTTATTGAAGAAATGGCTGGTGCAATTAGGCTAACTTCTGACGAAGCACGAGTAATGATCTGGGATTCACCTGAATTTACAGAAGGTGAGCATAAGCAACTGTACGAATATCTCGATGATCAAACGACGCACCTTCTCGAGGCGGGCAAGAGCGTTATATACGATGCCAACTTAAATCGCCTCGAACATCGCCAAGAAAAATATCAACTCGCTCAAAAACTTGGAGTAGAGGTGAAGCTGGTGTGGGTGAGAACTCCGCTTGAGGTTGCTAAAAATCGTCGTATTGAAGATGTGCATCACCACCATCTCGTCACAAAAAATGAAGACCCCGAAAGCATGTTCGAGCGGATCGCTGGTGTTATTGAAGAGCCTCAAGCAGACGAACCGTGCATTGAGCTGGATGGTACAAAAATAACACCTACCTATGTACGCGACAAGCTTTTAGCTTTTCGAGAGTAAATACGTGGGGCTCTCTACACTATAAAGCCATTGTTGATATAGTAAGAAGAGTGAATCCAGACCACCACCCTCCCGAATTTATTGAAGAAGACAGACAAACACATCCATCAAGACGTGGTTTTATTAAGATGGCACTTGGCGCAAGCGCGCTCGCACTACCACTGGTTGGATATGTGAAACGAGACAGTATTTTTGAGTTTTTTAAAGAACCGACCAAACGTGTTGCTACTACGCCCCTCCCAAAAAATGAACCAGTATATACTCGTTCATCAGAAATAAAGACATCCACTATTGTACCGACTCTATTTGAAACGCCAGAAGAATATCAAGAATCAATTGAAACTATACAGTCCTGTCGTGATATAGATGAGCTCCATAGCCAACTGCAGGGGAATGTATTTAGCATATTTGGTTCACATATTGCGTTCGGAAAAAGTGACCAAGAAGACAAGTGGAAAGTATTTGCAAAACGTCGCTACGAACGCTTGACCGGACTACCTGCAACAAAAGTGCCCAATTCACAAATTGACACGCATTATGAATCACTTGATTTTATGACTGCACAATTTGCATCTGAACGTACCTGTCTTTTTGCAAGCGCCGTACCGCTCACCATACTAAAATCACTCAATGTGAGTGAAAATGCCTTTGTAAAAAATCCTCGTGTTTCTGGACCAATCGGGGATGATGAGAATATTAACAATGGCCTCACTGATCTGGACCACGATGCCGTACTTATTGACTGTTACGAGGGCGATGAACCGCGGAAAGGCGTGGGAAGACAGTGGTTATACCAACTTGCGTTTCTTGTTGATAAAACAATGTCGCATACCTCAACAACTCACAATGATATTGAGTTCGCCCGCTTGATACCCGAGCTCAGTGCCGTCAGCCAGCATCAGCTCGATTATGCAGTCGACAAGGATTTTGAAATTCTTTCTATCGCAAGCAAAAAAGCACAGTTGATTGTAGAGATTCTAACCGGGAAGCTTATTTTACCGGGTGATGATGCGTATGGTCGACCAGAACAAATGCAACAAGAGTTGCTGCTTCGTCGCCTATATGGAACGTGGCCAGAACTCCCAACTCATTACTTTCAAAAAGTAACTCAGTTTGTTCATTCACACCAAAGGATACCCCACTGCAGTAGTGAGCTCGTGTAAACTATAGTCATGGACAAACCAACAAAAAAACGCTTGATACGCCTCCTTGTTCCACTTTGTTTTATTCTGCTTACCGCACTCCTGCAACAACAGGGCCTTCTTACCAAACCAGTTGAAAATACTCAAAATGTGATTCAAGAAAGCACCCCGGGGTTGTACCGTGTTGTGCGCTTTGATGATGGCGATACGATAGTTGTTGATATGGAAGGGAAACAAGAGAAAATAAGATTCATAGGGGTAGATACACCGGAAACACAAGATCCACGAAAACCCATACAGTGTTTTGGTAAAGCGGCAAGCGCCTACACAAAAAAGATAATCGGCACGCAAAACGTGCGTCTTGAAGCAGACCCCACAAATACTAACCGTGATCGCTACCAGCGACTACTCAGATATGTGTACTTGGCCGACGGAACACTAGTAAACAAAAAGATAATTGAAGATGGCTACGGCTTTGCACTCACCGCCTTCCCATTCACTAAACTAGGGGAATTTCGTGCAGCTCAAGTTTCGGCGAGAGAAAATAACAGGGGGTTGTGGGCTACCTGCGAAATTGACACCTCAAACAATCGTGAACAGACAAAACCCGAGTAGCCTACCACGTGGTACCGGCAAAATTAACTTTCTTATGTTCATCGGTACATTTTTTGTACAGTTTTTCAAGCTTTTCCATCTGCCCAATTTCGGTAAACTCTGCAGCCCTGTCGTGTGCGTTATTGCCCAGCTTACGAGATAGTTTAGTGTCACCAAGAAGCTGTATAATTTTCTGAGCGTAGCCATCAGCATTATTTGGTGCAAGGAGTCCTGTTTCGTTTTCAATAAACACTTCTGAAACATCTGAGTCACATAATATCAGTGGTAGATGTGCGCCCGCAGCCTCATGAACAACCAAGCCCTGAGTATCCGTCACTGAAGGAAAGAGAAAGATGTTTGCAGAGCCATACGCCACGCCCAATTTATCCCGCTGAATTCTGCCAGCAAATATAACATCCTCTTGCACGCCTACGCGTTGAGCATGAAGCTCAAGTTCATCACGATAATCAAAATCACCGACAAGCAGTAACTTTACGTTATTTGACTGCTTCTTCACAATCGAAAAAGCATCAATGAGCAAATCGAGGTTCTTTTCTCGACTTAGGCGGCCGACATACAGTAAAACTTTGTCTTTAGAACTGATGTTATTCTTTTGTTTAAATATTGCGATTTCTTCTTCTGACGATGTTGCAATAGGATCAACTCCAGTTGGAAGCAGTGTTGCTTTTGTTTCGCTGCCCCAACCGTCAAGCTGTTTCTGCATCTTGCGCGAAAGGGCAATGACAGCATCGCAATCATCGTGAAGCATAACGTGCATACGAGCGACCATTGATTTGTGCCATGCGGTAATAGTCCGCTTTGGTTTGAAAATGGTCATCATCTTCATAATTTCCCGTGGCGTCATCTTAAGCACAAATGGTGCCGTTAAGCTAAGGGCGATAGTGCCCGGTAGCACGTTAGGATAGCGCTCAACGTAGTGATAGAGGTCGGTCGAGTACTGACTTATTAGCGGAATATCTTCACGTATTGCCGCGTAGGCACCCATTAGACCAATCTGGCTCGGAGTGAAGAAGTGTATGACATCTAACTTAAGGGCTTTAATCTTCTTCATCGCTCGAGAAGGGAAGAATACACTCGTCAGCTGTTCATCAAAAAATACCCCCTCTATAGCAGGGAAACGGAAAACATGATCGTTATCGTCCGGCTCTTCACCTCGTAAGTTGGTGGCGGGCGCAAAAATATACACCTCATGACCCAGTTCTTCGAGTCGTTTTTGCATAATCTGAAGTACATAACTTATCCCGTTTGTTGTAGGTAAGTAGGTGTCTGAAAATAAACCAATACGCATATAGTCACTAGTGTACCATGTGGTATACTGGCATAAAGCGTAAGCGGTATAAAATGACAAAAAAACCACACTCCAACAAGAAGAAGGGCACACGAAAGTCATCTTCTTCAAATTTTGTAAAAAGACTCCGAGAATGGGTGCGATCACGAAGAAAATGGCAACGTGTCGGCATCTATGTACTGATGAGTTTGTTGGTGTTGTTTACTGTTCACAAACTTGTCTCCGCCTCCATCCCAGAGGTTAAAAACCCTAATTGGGGTGTCAGTTTTTCGGTAAAATATGCAAACGAACTAGGTGTTGATTGGAAGAAGAACTACATTGCATTGCTTGATGATATGAAAATACGCAACTATCGTCTCATGAGCCATTGGGATGATATTGAAAAGAAGCAAGGAGAGCTAGATTTTAAAGATCTTGATTGGCAAATGGACCAAGCCAACGAAAGAGGAGCAAAAGTGAGTCTTGCTATTGGTATGCGTCAGCCACGCTGGCCTGAATGTCATAAGCCTGACTGGGCGAGAGATCTACAGAAAAATGAGCAGGATGAGGCAATTCTTACCTATACAAAGGCGGTTGTGGAAAGATATAAAAATCACCCCGCGCTTATGAGTTATCAGCTGGAAAATGAAGCAGTCAACAACTGGTTTGGCACCTGCACACCTGCAGATATTGATCAGAAACGTCTTGAAAAAGAGTTCGATGCAGTCAAAGCAATAGACTCAAAACATCCAATTTACATGAGCCTAAGCGACCAACACGGTCTTCCACTCGGTAAGCCCGTGCCAGATAAATATGGGTATTCGGTGTACCGAATTGTCTGGAACGAAAAGACTGGCCCTTTTAAGTTTTATGTAACCTACCCAACACCGGTGTGGTATCACAAACTACGCGCCTGGTGGATTCATACCTTCAAAGACCGTGATATATTTGTCCATGAGTTGCAGATTGAACCGTGGGGACCAAGTGCTACAAAAAACCTTTCAATTCAAGAGCAGAATCGCTCAATGTCGCCAAAACAAATCAATGAAAATGTTGCTTTCGCTCGAAAAATTGGTTCACCCGATATCTATACCTGGGGCGGTGAATGGTGGTACTGGCGAAAAGAAAAACTGAACGACCCTAGTATCTGGGAAGCAGTTAGAAGCGAACTTAACCGACCCTAACTACTATCACGAACCTAATGAAGTATACTAATGGGGTGAAAAAGAATACCCCACATACAGCTAAACCACTCGTTAATCGACGAGCGCGGTTTGATTATGAACTTGGCGAAACAATATCGGCAGGCATTGTACTTAGTGGTCCCGAAGTTCGTGGTGCGCGCCTTGGGCACGTAAAACTCACTGGTGCCTATGCCAATATTAAAGATGGTGAACTCTGGCTTACTAACATGAGCATTAGCATTCCGGCGACCGCTCAAGCCACCGTCGGCGAGAAGGAACTCACCACTGCACGAAAACTACTTGTGAAAAAATCTGAACTACAACATATTGAAGAAGCCAAAAAACAAGGCATGACAATCGTCCCCACACGACTATTCACAACAGGAAAATTCATAAAAGTTGAACTTTCAATTGCTAAGGGTAAAAAGAAATACGATAAGCGCGAAACCCTCAAGCGTCGACAACAAGACCGTGAAGCAGGAAGGGCCATTAAGGGTAATTTATGAGCAGAGAACGCGTATATCTGGTTAATAAAGATGATGCAGTAATTGGTGAAAAATGGCGTGATGAACTAACTGATGATGATTGCTGGCGCGTTGTTGCAATTTGGGTTACCGATGAAAATGGCAACATTCTATTGCAACAGAGATCTCTCGATAAAAAAATCGGTCCAGGAGTATGGTCAGCCGCTACTGAAGGTACAATTGAACTTCAAGACTCTCCAGAAGAAACTGCCGTGCGCGAGCTAGAAGAAGAGCTTGGACTTAAAATTCAGCAAGAAGACCTAACGGCTAGCACTAAAGTTCATTACAAGGATCCTGCGTTTGGTTGGCGCATAAAGTATGGATATCTACTTACAATCGCTCACTCAAGAACATCAGAAATAGTGCTACAGGAAGACGAAGTATCTCAGATAAAATGGCTCTCGCCAAGCGAGCTTCGTGAATTCATAAAAAATAATACTGAAAAGTACGTCTTAGACAAGGAATACAAGGCGTTAAAATTTTACTAACTGACCTTAGTACCAATTGAATCGCCACTTATTGCTCGGGCAAGGGCATCATCTTTTTCAAGACTTACCACCAAAAGTGGCATATTTTGCTCCATTGCGAGCCCCAATGCAGCCTTGTCCATCACTTTTATGTCAGCGTTCTCAACTGCCTGCTGGTAGGTGAGTGTGTGATATTTTTCAGCATCATCAAACTTATAGGGGTCTTTGCTATAAATGCCATCTACTTTCGTAGCTTTAATAACGACATCACAACCGAGCTCAAGTGCCATCGAAATCGCTGCCGTGTCGGTAGTAAGGTAAGGTCGCCCAATACCACCAGCCACTATAATAACCCGGTCATTTTGAAGGTGTTTTTCAGCTAAACGGTGAGAAAACGGTTCAGCAACTTGTTGTGCGAAAATGTTGCTCAGGCAACGAGTTGAAATATTGTCAGATTCAAAGATGTCCGTAAGAGCAAGAGCATTTATGAGCGTACCGAGCATACCCATGTGATCACCGGTAACGCGCTTTATGCCTGAACCGGCAATCTGTGCGCCACGCACAAAGTTTCCGCCACCGACCATAATGACCACTTCAGCACCCGTTTCCTTGGCCTTACTTACCTCGCGTGCGAGCCAATGAGCACGTTCCGCATCAATGCCACTTTCAAACTGCCCGGCAAGCTGTTCGCCCGAAATTTTTAGAAGTACGCGTTTATACATTGAGGTGAATTATACCACAGCCGTAAGAGCACTTTTTCATATTTACACTTATGCTTGCAAGTATTCTGCTAGAAAAGTAGTATAGTCTTCAATGAGTAACCGTGGTGTTAGAATATTCAGAAACGAACGCGGTCTTCCTGCTATTGCTTCATTTACCGACGCTGAATTACCCTTAGATCGGGTTGCAGAATGCGTGGAAGAGCCTACTCTGTGTAGGGTTGAAACCGTAGACTCCAAGCCAGAAAGACGTCAATATGAAGAAGGTACATACTTACTGCAACCTAACGGATCCGTATTTGAAGAATCTGCCAGAATCTCAATTGGTTCAATGCTTGGTCCGAGAGTTTTGTTGCACGCCGATGTGGAGATTTGCGATGCCATCGTTCACTCTGATGTTGAAATTGGAGTGAACACAAAGATTGAAAGGGGTGCGACTATTCACACAGAATCCAAACTGGGTATTGGCGGTCTCCTTGGCTCCAATTGTGCAGTCGGTAAATGGTCAAATATCGGCGATGGATTCAGTATCACTATGTCCACTCTAGGATCAAAGTGTGAAGTTGGATCCAACGCAAGAATTGATAGAAGTCATATTGATGGCGACTTTACGGCCGGGAACAACTGCACACTAACTAAAGCTACACTGTCGACTAATATAAAAATCGGTGAAGACTTTGTCGCAGGTGCAAATTTTGTTGCTCATGCGGGTTCTCGTTTTGCAGACCATTTGCGTATAGGATCAGATGTAAGAGTCGCTCCGAGGGCTGTGCTTGGCAACTTTGTGTATATAGACGATACGGCAACCATACATGATGGGGTCAATATGGGCGCATACTCTGCCATTGGCAGTCGAACGCACCTGGACGTTGGAGTTGTACTTGAAAAAGATACAGTGGTTGGGGAGAGAGTATATGTTGGGCCGTACATTGAACTTGGCGGCGTAGTTGACGATGAAGTACGGATAGCTTACCGGAAGCTACCGACACCAGTTTGGCCAATACCTAAACGCACTTTTGAAGCTATGCTGTCTGACTAATATTGTTATACTTAGGGCATGAAATTATATTCCTGGAACGTGAATGGCATACGAGCAGTTCTTAACAAAGGTGCTTTTCAACAATTTATTAAAGAGCATGATCCTGACATTTTGTGTCTTCAGGAAACTAAAGCCAATAGAGAACAGGTTGAAATTGATCTTCCGGATTATCACGAATATTGGAACTCAGCCGTTAAAAAAGGTTATTCAGGCACGGCAATTTTTAGTAAAACCGAACCACTGGGAGTTGTGAATGGATTTCCAGACGATATTATTACAAAATTCAAAGTAACGGGTGATACTTACGGTAATCCTAACGATGAGGGACGAGTTACGGTAGCTGAATTTGAAAATTTCTATGTTGCAACCGTGTATACACCAAATTCAAAAGGAGATCTTTCGCGCCTTGAGCTACGACACAAGCACTGGGATCCCGCCTTCCTAGCGTACATGAAGCAACTTGAAAAAAAGAAACCGGTGTTATTTTGCGGAGACCTTAATGTAGCACATCAAGAAATTGACCTAGCTAACCCAAAGCCAAACGTTGGCAAGCATGGTTTCACAGATGAAGAACGCGAACGATTTCAAGATTTTCTTAACGCTGGTTTTATAGACACTTTTCGAAATCTTTATCCCGATAAAACCGATGTCTACAGCTGGTGGACGCACTGGGCAAATGCCCGCGCACGTAATGTTGGCTGGCGAATTGATTACTGGCTCGCATCTGAGAGTCTGAAAGATAAAATTACCTCAGCAGAAATTCACCCAGATGTCATGGGCTCGGACCATTGCCCAGTCAGTATCAACTTAACCCAATGACATTTGTGATATAGCCTAGTTGTAGATTTGCAACGGTGCAATTCTTTTTTTATTGTCGCCAAAAAACAAAAGTGAAACGATAAGCATAAACATTTTATATATTATACTTGCATTGTTTTCAAGTTAGTAGTATATTTCAGTTATCATAGGTGGTGTGTGGTGAATATCTTAAATACATGGGTAATACGTCAGGAGGAATGATGTCACTATTTGCACGAAATACTAACACTAATTTACAGGTGGGGTTCGGTAGCCTGTTAAAACGCTCGAAAAACGCTTTATTGGCGTTTTCTTTTATTGTATTCCAGGTGTTTTCACCTGTGGCAATTGTTTCAGCGCAGGCGAACACTCAAATTACGGATGACAACGCCGGCAATAGAACTGTCTCTCCTTCGGCAGTAGTCGACTATACACCCGCACCAAACCCGTCACTCGGTCAGTCTTGTGGACTTGACGTCGCCCTTGTTATAGATAACTCCACAAGCATCAGTGCAGGCGAACTTAGCACCATGAAGACCGCAATGACGGCTTTCACAAGTGCTTTTTCTGGGACACCTACACAATTTTCTGTTACTCGATTTGCAACAACAGGTGCTGTTTTACAAGGATTTACTGCTAATACAGCGGCGGTAAATACAGCCATCAATTCGATTCCCGTAGGTGGTGGATTCACAAACTGGGAAGATGGTCTACTTAAGGCTCAGAGCACCTTCGACCCACGTCCAACTGTCCCAAACATGGTCATCTTTGCCTCAGACGGAAACCCTAATCGCGTAGACAACGGAACAGATGTCAGCGAAGCACAGGCTGTAAACGAGGCCATTCTTGTGGCTAATGCACTGAAGCAATCTCCTACGAGCGCGCACATGCTCGCACTTGGAATTGGTAATGACCTTGACGTAGCTAACTTGGAAAAAGTTTCCGGACCAGGGGATGTGATTACTAGCGGATTCGACACTCTCGCCGAAGATTTGGCTGAGCTTGCAAACACACTTTGCGGTGGCACAATCACAACAACAAAACTAATCGACCAAGATGGTAACTTGAACACTGTTAACGACCAAACACCCGCCCAAAACTGGAGCTTCGACATTGATGGAGCACCCAGTAACCCTGCCGGAACGGTAACTGATGTAAATGGACAAACTCCTGCGGTTAAGGTAGATAACGGAACCTACAGCGTGAACGAGACACAACAAGCTGGTTATCAACTCCTTTCTGCGAGTTGCACGGGGGCCGCAAATAATGGATCGACACAAGGAAACAGCGTGACGGGAATTACTGTCGCAAGTAACAATATTGTTTCATGCACCTTTATCAACAGTCCAAAACCAACTCTCACGCTTGTAAAAACAGTTGTTAATAATAATGGTGGCACAAAGACGGCAGCCGACTTTCAAGCAAAAATTGATGGCACAAATGTAGCTTGGTCTACCGCGATTCCGCTCAGTGCTGGCGCTCACACTGCAAGTGAAATTGGCCTACCAACGTATGCTGCAAGTAACTGGGGTGGTGACTGTGCCTCGAACGGTACCATCACGCTTTCACTCGGACAGAATGCAACCTGTACCATTACAAATGATGATATTGCTCCAAAACTTACAGTAATCAAAAATGTAATTAACCCTTACGGTAGTAGCTTGCCTGCATCATCATTCCCGCTATTTGTGAATGGCAATCTAGTTACTAGTGGAGCAACGAACAGCTACAACACTGGTAGCCATACTATCACTGAAACACAGCAAACGGGCTATCAATTCACTGGTATTAGTGGTGATTGCTCTCAAGATCAACAGGGCGTCATAAGCGCACTACTTAGCCTTGCCGACAATTACACCTGTACGCTTACCAATACCGCTATCCAACCAAAATTAGTAGTAACAAAGCACGTTATCAACGACAACAGCGGGACCAAGACGGCAGCTGATTTCACTATGACAGTTTCTGGCAACTCGCAGGTAGTACCAAACTTTGCAGGAAACGAACTGGGAACTAACGTTGGCCTCAACGAAGGCAACTACTCAGTTGATGAACTCGCAGATTCTGGCTATGCAAAATCATTTAGTGGCGACTGTAGCGGCACAATCAGCATTGGTCAGACAAAGTATTGCACCATCACAAACAACGATATCGCTCAACCCTCAATCAATGTCGTAAAGAGTGGTCCAGATAGCGCACACGAAGGTGATGAAGTTACCTATACCTTCACCGTTACAAATACGGGTGATGTAGCGCTCAGTAACATAGATGTTCAGGATTCAATTGCTGGTAACGGACAATATGTTTCTGGTGACGCAAACAATGATGACATCTTGCAGACTACTGAAACATGGATCTACACAGCTACGTACGTTGTTCCTGACGACCACACTGCGAACGTCACAAATACTGTTACCGCTTGCGGAGATGAAAACGTAGTGATAAATCTTACAGTAAACGGAAACGTTCCTGATACGTGCGACACCGACTATCACGAACTTGATGTACTTCATCCTTCAATCAACGTCGAAAAGTACGGCCCTGAAACTGCCTACGAAGGCGAGGAAGTGAGCTATACCTTCGTTGTCACTAACACTGGTGATACCCCGCTCACAGGACTCACCGTACAAGATTCGATTGCAGGCAATGGCATCTATCAATATGGTGACACCAACACAAATGGCATCTTAGAAACAACAGAAACATGGGTCTACTGGGCAAGCTACACCATTCCAACCGGTCAAACTGAAAATGTTCTCAACACAGTTGAAGTATGTAGTAGTGAATATACACACAACGTTGATATCAAATCAATTGTTATACCTAAAGGCGACATCTGCGACGCTGATACACACGAACTTGATGTACTACACCCTTCAATCAAAATTGAAAAAAGTGGACCAGCCTCAGCCGAAGCCGGCGACACTGTAAACTACACCTTTAAGGTGACCAACACGGGTGATACCCCACTCAGCGAGGTCACTGTCGATGACTCAATTACCGCCGATCCTACCTATGTATCTGGCGATGTTGACAGCGACAACCAACTCGATCTTACTGAAACATGGATCTACACCGTTGAATATCTCATTCCAACCGACCAAACAGGTGATGTGGTAAACACGGCAATCGTCTGTGGCTATGATTCTGAGAAAGAGTGGGAAAACGACGTAGATAGCTTCGGTATGCTCAATCGAGAAACTCCTCGCAACGCCGTATGCGATGATGATAGCCATACCCTGGAGATCACCGCTCCTGTGACACCAACCGAAGAAGTTCTTGCGCCTGCTGGTACTCCACAAACACTGCTTATCACCCTCGTTGCAATTCTCAACGTAACACTAGCAGTCGGCACCCTCAGCCTTGCGCGACGACATCTTTACAACAATTAGAACTCGCTTGCAAGATGTTAGAATAGCACTATGAAGAAGTTTGCGGTATTCGACATTGATGGGACCCTCGTTCGCTGGCAACTCTACCACGCGCTCGTTGACACACTCGCAAAAAATGATGCCCTTAGTCCAGACTCGCATGAGCAGATTCATCAGGCAAGAATGCGGTGGAAAAACCGAGAACAGGGTTACAACTTTCAGGCCTATGAGCAGGAGCTCATCAAGCAGTTTGAATCTGCCGTCACTAATCTCGATCCAAACCTATTCGATAGCTATGTTGAGCAAGTGATTGATGAATACAAAGATCAGATCTACACCTACACTAAAACGCTGATTAGCACATTGAAGGCTCAGGACTACATCCTGCTCGCTATATCTGGTTCGCACGAAGAACTAGTGGCCCGAATTGCAGATCACTATGGCTTTGATGACTACATTGGAACGCGGTATTCAAAAAATAGCACGGGCTTTACGGGTGACGTTACGGTGGCGAGCCATGATAAAGCCGAGCAACTGAGTAAGCTTGTTGAAAAACACCACCTTACGTATGAAAATAGTTACGCAGTTGGTGATAGCAAGAGCGATGCTCCCATGCTCGAGTTAGTGAAAAATCCCATCGCTTTTAACCCTGACCAAAACCTCTATACAATTGCTCAAGAAAGACACTGGCCTATAGTAGTTGAGCGCAAAAATGTTATATACAAGTTAGACTATAAAGATGGATCATACCTACTGGCATAAGCAAACGAGCGAACCTCTCTTCGGTGAGCTTGAATGGAACAAGCCAGAGCGTCGAGATCAAGCAGGCAGACTGCTCATTATTGGTGGTTATCTCCACAATTTAAATGCTCCCGCGCAAAGTTATGAGATTGTTGCCAAACAGGGGATAGGTAGCGTCAAGGTCGCCTTGCCCGACAAAACGAAGCGGTTGCTTGGTAGCACACTTGATGCTGCCGTATTCTTACCAAGTACTGCAAGTGGTGAGCTTTCGCGAGAAAGCCTTGATGAACTGCTCGAATATAGCGGTTGGGCAGATACCATACTACTGCCGGGCGATGTGGGGAGGAATTCTCAAACAACACTGCTCATTTCAGATCTCATTGAAAACACCACCGCACAGCTCATCATCACCCGTGATGCAGTAGATATACTCCAAAATGCACCAGAAATTATTGCCAAAAGAGAAAAGACAACGCTTTTATTAAGCTTTGCACAGCTCCAGAAGCTATGTCAAAACCTTAAACTCCCGACGGCATTGGTGTTTTCGATGGACCTTATAAAAATGATTGAATTTTTACATGTGTTTACTGAAGAATACCCCTGCAGTATTGTTACGCTACATCAAAATAACTTGATAGTATCAGTCAATGGCAAGGTTAGCACTACTCATCTACCTGAATCTGAGATATCATGGCGCCTTAGAACTTCCGCGGTCTCTGCATGCTATCACACGTGGAACCCCACCAAACTATTTGAAGCACTCACGCATAGTGCGTCTCTGGTAAGCACCTAGAGAGCTACGCTGTTAAAATCTTGAGGGTTATTGACAAATTAGTTTATTCATAGTATTTTTAGGTTTATGTCACAGTCGAAACACTTCAGAAAATCAAATTTACAGTTTGATATCGATAAAGCGCTAATACAAAACAAGCATAATCCAGGTACATTCATTACCGATCGACGTGCAGTGCATTTTCATCCTAACAATCTAGAAAACTTTGCAGATAAACATCGGGGCGGAGAGGATGATATTGAGCTAATGACCATTGAAACATTAATTGAGGCAGCACTTTTGAGTGATGATTCTGACCAAATTGTCCGCTGTACCGATAAGGCAGTAGAAAGACTGAGTTCTCTGCGTGATAAGTCAAAACGCTTTGATGTGGTGTCTGACGTAACTTTGCGAGCGGAAGTTATAGATGCGTATTTACCTTTTTACGGAATTCTAGCAGACACAAAACAGTTGCCTGAATCTAAAATTGGTGAGTGCGTTATGAGAAAGCTAGCTGACACAGCCCTAGATGTCAGCGATAAATGGGATCATTATAATCACAAAATACACAAAGTAGGTCGTCTTGTTGGTTGTGCATCAGAAATCGGTGCACTCCTGCTACTACAAAGATTTGCTGCTGAAAAAATTGGTGATGGAACCTGGTGGCCAGCACCGACAACAGTAACGGATGCACGGCTTCATTCAAGCGGAAGTCAGTGGAATGGTAATTGGGATATAAACTGTTTTACCCAATTAGGTGATACACCTGAGTTGTCATATCGCTTAGAAATAAAATCTTCCCAAGTGGCGCTCGAGCGATCTAATCGAAGCTACGATGACGATATTCACGTTGTTGCTTTCCGCGAAGATGTTCTTACTGGCGAAAGTGGCAAAGCCTGGCCACTCCGTAGTATGCTGACATTGTTTGATAGTGCAAACCACCAACCTCGTGTACTATGTCACAATCCAGATTCAGTACTTGACGACATGACAAATCGATTACTGGACAAACTAGAGTCTTAATAAATTTTGAACGCTATTGGTGCCGGAGGAGGGACTTGAACCCTCACGGTATTGCTACCACGGGATTTTGAGTCCCGCATGTCTACCAATTCCATCACCCCGGCTTCAATAGATTTCAAAGTGCGGATTTGTGAACTTCCGCCACTCGCCCAGAAATAAGCATACCTTTCGCTTATAACGTAATAATTGTACACTATATCTGGTGGGCAAGGTATTGCCTTGATATATTTTATGAGCAGTCAAGATTCAAACGACAACCGAACACCACAAGGAAACAGTTCTTCCCAACTAGGAGGACCTCCTATTGAGTGGCCAACCACGTCACATTCTAGTGATTCAAACCAAAAGGCAGCCGAGCTAGCCAGGGAGAGTGTTTCTCGGGCCTACGCGGTAGGCGCGGCACAAGGAGATCATCCCGCAGAAGCTACTACCAGCAATCAGGCACCTACCGCATCGACAGAACCGCACATCATGCGCGAAGAGCCGTTTGACTGGCAGACCTACCACAGCGCCTGGCAACAGTACTATCACCGCTATTTCTATCAGTACTATGCGGGCTGGTGGCAACAACAGCAGAAGCATCTGCCCGAATCTGAAAAGGAACTGAGCGCAAAAGAATTAAGCGAGCGCCAGCGAGTGGCTAAAGAACTGAAACAGAAAGTTCGCACTACCGTTTCAACTCGCGCAAAAAAAGTTCAATCTAGTAGCCATTTTAAGCCCGCGGTTGCTGCACTATGTACCGGTATCATCTTTCTACTCGTAAACTACAACCAAGTGCTCGTAGGGGCTGTTAAGCAATATATTGCCCCGGGTAACGTAGTAACCACGCCAGTCATTGTTGAACCAAATACCACCGCAGTTGTTTCAAAAGATCCACGCATCATTATTCCTAAAATTGGCGTTGATGTGCCAGTAGTATACGATGAACCAAAAGTTGATGAAGAAAGCTACCAGAAGGCCCTAGAGCGAGGCGTAGTGCGACTTGGAACAAGTGCTGATCCGGGTACGAAAGGTAATGTAGCCATTGGCGGACACTCGAGTAATAACGTATTCAACTCTGGAGGCTATAAATACGCCTTTGTGAACCTCAAACGACTAGATAAAGGAGATATCTTTTACCTTAACTACAAAGGCAAGCGCTACACCTATAAGGTGACTGTTGCCAAAAAGATTATCTCACCAAAAGACACCTCAGTTCTTGCTCAAACAAAAGTCCCAACCGTGACGTTATTTACGTGCGATCCACCCGGCACCAATATCAACCGACTCATTGTTCAAGCAGTACAAATAGACCCAAGCCCTGCCTCGGCCACCACAAAAACCACTAAAGATGCCCCTGCAAATACCGCGAACCCACTCCCAAGCGTAGCTCCTAGCCTATGGGACCGAATCTTTTAGCAAAGCGCTAGTTCAAGTCTCACTTGGCCCTCCA
>CAZIPE010000008.1:0-45053 GCA_964541305.1 uncultured Candidatus Saccharibacteria bacterium
GAACCTGCGACCTCTTGGTTATGAGCCAAGCGAGCTGCCACTGCTCCACCCCGCGATAATTGTCAGAACGAAACAGCGTACGTTTTTTGCTTCGTTGAACACAAATGTAATAATAACAGATTGGGAGTAAACACTCAAGTAGCGTGACCTAAGCGTTATGAATGTTATGCATTCTTCCCTCGAACAAACCGCCACCACGTTTCAATGTTACCCCGCCAGCCTTTTTTAATTTCAATCTTTTTAACTTCTTTTTGTGTAGCAACTGCCTGCCTCTCAGCTTCACCGCTACCAGGTAAGTACACGAGTGTTTCGCCTGGCAGTGATTTGTTGAATTTATCTCGGGCAGCAAGCTCCAGGTAGGCATCGGTTTTTAAGTATTCAATTTGATATTTCAAATTCTGGTTGGTGATTTCTTGTAACTCAACCTCAGCCTGCAAACGGCTATACTTTTGTTGCAAACGATAATTACGCTGCATGGCAGTAATAGTGTTCCAGCCGAGCGTGAAAGCCACCACAAGCGCTCCAATAAGTATGAAATCGCCTTTGTTTATGTATTTATGAAAGAGTTGTTTTATCATGTTTATTTTTATTTGTTTACACTTTTATTGTAACGCTTTGTCAAAATAGTTCATATGGTGGGGGTGCTTGGGTTTGAACCAAGGACCAATCAGTTATGAGCCGACTGCTCTAACCACTGAGCTACACCCCCAACTATAGCTGATAGTTACCTACCAGCTATGACATTGTACAATAATTCCACTACTGTTGAAAGACCGCTTTAAGCCAGCGCTTAGTTTACACAATATGTGCGTACTGCTTAATAATGCCTTTGCAAGCAGGGTCGCTCATTAACGTATGCACCTGATCTTTGAACCAATACGAATACTTCTGTTGGTCACTTTCAATGACCTTTAACACATCTTCCCATTTAACCCATTCATACGCCTCAACTTCGCTTGGATTTGCTTGTGGCTCCGCTTGAGTCAGTGCTACATATACCGGACATAATTCATTTTCAATTATTTCGTTGAATGGATCAGTTTTATAACGATAGTCGGGCAGTACTACTTTAAAATTAGTAGCATCCATACCCAATTCGTATTCTAGCCTTCTTTTTACTGCATCAACCATATCTTCTTCAAACTTGGGATGGCCGCAAACAGTTCCCGTCCACACACCCGGCCATACCTTTTTGCTAAGCGCTCGCCTGGTTAAAAGATACTCACCATTTACATTAAATACATGGCAAGAAAATGCCAGATGAAGCGGAGTATCTTTATGGTGCGAAGCTAGTTTCGGTGCAGTACCAATAACATTGTAGTCTTCATCAAGTAGGACGATATGGTCCAGATCTGAATCTGCTTTAGCCATATACCACCAGCGCCACAAGATAGACGCTCAGAATAGCACCAGTCACGTAATTCAGAAAAAGGAATCTACGCCATGATTGCTTAAATATCGGGTGCTTATCGTCATTTTTATACTTAAACGTGCGAGCAACAAGATAGACATACGGCGCAAGCAACACGCTCGGCACAATTCCTTGTAAGCCGAAGCTAATTATCGGAAATAGTGCCGCTAGTGAATAAAGTGCCAGACAAAAAATAATTGTCTTGTGAGCACCCAGTGATACTGCAATCGAACCGATCTTTGCCTTCTTATCTGGTGTTATATCTTGGATAGCACCAAAGGCATGGTTAGCCATAACCCACAGATAAAACGTAATGTAGGCTGGTAGCCACAGGTAATTAGACTGCGAGAGAAGCAGACCAAACAAAAAGGGAGCGGTATAATGAAATGCGGAGGTGAATGAATCTACAAATGGCTTCTCCTTAAAGCGAAGCCCTTTCACGCTGTAGGCGAGCGCCATATACACAATAAAAATGAGCCATATATTACTCAAAGTATTACCAATGAAAATAAAGTACAGCCATACCGGCACATTAGTTACCCAGATCCAGCGCCACAAACTACCATGTTTACTCTTAGGCAACACTGACCCTTCTATGCCAACTTTGCGTGGATTTCTAATGTCACTTTCGTAATCATATATATCGTTCACGCCGTACATGAATAGGTTATACATGAAGGCAAAATAAATCGTGCCAATAATAAGCGCAATACTCGCTTGGGGTCTTCCAACCAGATAGCCAACAAAAAAGGGAGCTGCGGTGTTGATCCACCAGAACGGTCGGGATACTTTTAGTGCTTCTTTAGTAGTGAGAGTGAATCTATCGCTTGTCATAATGAAAAATACTTCCTATTAATATCACCCCTGCTATTGTATAGCTAAAATCCTCAATTGGGGCAAAAATGAGGCGAATTCCAGATATATTTGCTTCGTTATAGTTCACAATTGGCAAACCAGTTAGAAACTGGTCAAATACAGCGGTGAAAAGCATCATTATCCCAAGTACTATCCAAAAATCTTTTTTGTACACAACTCGTGTCCTGAGAATAACAATATCGATCAACAGCACGAGAGTAATAAATGGTACCCCCATCAATGTGTAAAGTAGTCTCATTTTGCACCCGTACTTTTCTTTTCGCACTTGATCATTCGCCAGCGCCACAATAGGACTGTCTGATAACAGAGTAAGTTGAGGAAGAAGAACTCTTCAATGGGCAGATTCGGAGTGACAACATACAGCCCGCTCACCCATGCCTGATTGGTCGAAAACACGTTAAGCACTATGCCAGAAATATCCCATGTCAGAAAAAAAACTAAACCAATAGCTAAACTAGCGGCAGTCTTTCGAGCATTCCAAAACCATGCAAGCTGTTTTTTGTAATCAAGATAGAATAAACCCGTTAGGGAAAATACAAGACAGCAAAGATATGCGTATGATTGCATGTTCTTTATAGTATAACCCCCGCCGAGCCCTACAGAAATTAATCGACTAGGTTTAAATGGCAGTGGTTTTAAGTGTTGACCTGCTCACTCAAGTTTACTTCCATCCGCATAGCCACTGATTTATCGGTGCTCTTTATGACATAGCTTTGCTGTCGAACCACCTTAAGATCGCCGACATATGAACCTACTTCATAAACTACCGAGAAGCGGGCTTTTGCACCTGGCTCAAGATCAAGCACATCAACTTTACCAACATATTCAGCTATAGTGCCCTCGGGGACTATTGCAGTGCCCACTGAATCCTCCAAGCTGAACATAGATGCTTTAATCTGCTTAGATCCGGATTTAGATGCGTTTCCCACGATGTAATTCACTTTAATCAGTTTCTTATCACTACTTTGTTTATAATTGGGATCGGTCGTTTTATAGTCGAAAGTAACGTCATCCTTTACATACACCACCAATCCATCGCCCGCATTCACTTGCTTGCCTACCGAACTTTTTAATACCTCGTCTTTATACACGGGCGCCTGAAGGGTAAAATCAATTTTTGCATAATCTTCCGATTGCGGCGGTAGCACTTCTTCAAGTTCAGTTGTTTGAGTAGGTAGTTCCTGGGCTGGCGGTGAAACTGACGCTTCTTGACTCGAATTCTTGCCATACAAATATCCGCCATAAATACCTGCTGCAAATATAGCAATTACCAGAATACCCACTATCAATTTAAAGAGAATCCCACCTCCACGCCCAGAAGGGCTACCAATAGTTATTTCAGGCATTGGTTCAGTGCTAAGAATGGCATAAGGGTCATAAGTGGATGGGTTAGGAGCCACACCTTCTGGGTCTTGAATTGTCGAGAACTGACCGACCGGCTTTTCGCCCCAGCTTGAGGCTTGTGGCTCATTATAGCCGGAAAACACAGGGGCACTTGGTGGCTGTAGTACAGGCTGAACTGGCTGCTGTAGGCCATATTGGCCTTGCGAAGGCGTTATTTGTTGCGGTAAGGGTACTGAACTGGACTGGGACATCATACCGTCAACAGACTGCGCCGCGGAACTCACCATCGCTGGTGCCGTCGAATACGGAGATGCTGGCTGCTGAGCAGGAGAAGGAACTGGGGGTAGAGCAGATGAATTACCCACACCATTTTCATCCATACGATCATGTTCCTTTATTACTTAGTATTCTCATACTATTGTACTAAAGACGCTTACGCTTCACTAATAGACGGCAATCTCTACCAATTTGAGAAATGCAGTTATATATTTATTCTTCGACCAGTTCAGCGAGCAGGCTCTCAGCAATCGGTCGTGCAACGGCGTGAATTCGACTTTCAACGAGTCTTTCTATCCAGAACTCATTTCTCACAGTATGTGAACTAATCGCATCAGCTGCCATGTCTCTTGCATCGATTATTCTGATGCGCTGTAGTGGATCGGTAAGGACGGTGATTAATGCATCGTTGCATATATCTAACTCGTAGTTGGTGCGTTGCTTTTTTACCCCGTCTTTAACTACTTCTTTTGATCGAAGTGCACCTGAATCGCCCGATTCTGCTGCTAGTAGTATGTCGTGAAACTGCAGCACATCAATTAGACCTGGGTGTTCACGTGCTTCTTCGGCTTGTTCAACTCTTATATGAGGATTAGTCAGTTCGACTTCCTGACGAAAATCCTCTAGTCGTGCCGTTCGAACTTTCGCATCAATAGCGTAATCTCCAAATGTACGCACAACACTTCTTACCGCTCGAGGGTCACGCTTACTCCTAATCAGCACCTCATTAAGATGCTTGGCTGTTTTGCCTGGTTCCTCTAGAAAAGGAATGATCATATGGGCTCTTGTTGACTCGGCTAGAGATGTGGGATAAAAACCGTAGTTTTCACCTAATATGTTTAGACGATTCTGCCAATTGATTTGGTCACTAGGATTAATTTCTTTATTCATGTCTACTTGATATCCAGCTGGAGTAATTAGTTAGTGCCTTCTCTTATACGCCTTATTGCTCTGCGTCCAATCTCGCGTTCTGCTGGTGTAAGTTTCTGGTAGGGTTCATGTCCTGGAATGTGCGAATGAGTAACGTCAGCTCTCTCGGGAGCATCTATTATCTCCGCAGGAGACTCCGGAACGACAGGACCCCAACCCTGGTCCTCTGCAGCGGTAGAAAACCGTCTATTAGGGTCATATGTTCCACTATTTCTAGCATCTCCGGAACGAGCAATCGCATCTGTTATATCGGTGGTAGTGTCCCGTTCTGGTTGAGGTGGATCGAAAAAAGGGAGCTGTTCATTCATAAAGTTATTATATCATAGTGTTGGTGCCTGTGTCAATGTATAATGGTGTGTCGGTATGTAATCACCGCTTGACGCTACTAGGGAGCGTATACCAACCGTCATACCAGACGTCCCAACTGTCTCCTGAAACATCGAGATTTCCGCCCTTTGTCCTGCGAAGCCCCTTCGCAAAATCACCGCCCTGTTTCTTCATTTTGTCTGTTAACCAGTAGTCTTCTTGCCATCGGGTAGTATAACCCTTGGTACACTTTCCAGGAACCGCACCGGTTTCCCATTTCGTTGTTTGTATAGTCTGCCACCGGATGGCGGGCTCGGTTGGTGTTACATTTTCAATTCCGATAATTTTTGCTTGATAGTTAGTTGTTCCCGTGCATTTGAGTACAAACCTACCCAGAGAATCTTTTTCATAGTACTTCGCACCTGTACTACCCGATAATTGCCATGGCTTACTACTATCCCAGTATGATGGAAGAAAAATTATTGGAGATGTCTGGTTATATACAATCTTGTTTGCCCCGCCTCTCCCGCAATCGCTATACGTCTCACTGTAGCGCAAGGTATTATCTGGCCACCAACTCAGTACGTCATAATTGCACCTTCTGTCCTCATTCTGCGGCGCCGCATTGTACATTTTAAAAGTGTAGTCATCCTGCGGCTCGAACCATAAAACTGACCTATCTGGCTTCCCGGTAATATAGTTATTTCCTTCTAGATATTGTTGTGCATATTGTTCTGTGTTGGGGTAATAGGATTTTAAGTCATACACCTTTGTACCTGGTGCGCCAAAGCTTTGGAATACAAGATAGCCACCTACCAGTGCTATGGCCATTACAATTGGGAGTAAACGCTTCAAATTCCATTTCTTCGTGATTCTTAAACCACCGCGGCCAGATGCAAACTTTCCCTGTGTGTCACGATTAGGAAAGTTGTTCGTTTTATATTTCGACGGGAATCTTTTTTTAACTCCAGATTTTTTGGTCGGTGACTCTGTCCTGTTTAGTTCGGTAAGATCGATTTTATTATTGTTGCTCATATCAACGACTGTGTTAATTTTCAAGTACTATTCTTCAGTATAGCTTAAGCAATACACTCATTACAACATCTCTTGCAGTTGTCTATTCTTCTATTCCCAGCGGAAGACACGGAAAGCAATAAAATAGATGACTATCGCCCAAACCATTAATAGCCCAACTTGTGGACCGAGGTCTAGAATATTTTTACCCTCGGTGATAATTAAGCGAGTACCGTCAATGACAGGGGTAAGAGGTAAAAAATACGAAATGTTTTGTAGCCATTCTGGCATAAGAAAGCGTGGGAAAAATGTTCCGCTTAAAAACATCATCGGAAACGTCACCAGGTTAGCCAGGGGAGCAGCTTGGTTTTCGTTTTTAGCCCACCCACCCACCGACAACCCAATTCCAAAGAGCACAATGATACCTAGGATCACAAAGAGAAGTAAGCTCAGATAATCACCGTTCATATTAAGATTAAATACAAGCATTGCTGTGACAAACAAAAGTGCCACCGAAAGAATGCCGATTACGGCTTGTGCACATACGTTCGCTGTAAAATACTGCCAGACTTTCAAGGTGGTTGTATGATATCTTCTTAGGACGCCCTGTTTTTTAAGCTGTGGAAAAACTTGAGTCGGTCCGAAAATACCGAGTGAAAGAATCGTGAAGCCGAGCAAGCCCGCGAAGGTATAGTCAAACCGACGCTGGCTCTCGGTTGCTGTTGAGCTTATTTTTACCGTGAATGGTTTATTAACATCTACAAATTGTTTGTTAATGCCCTCGAATATTTGTGTTAAAACCGAGCCAAGTGTTTGCCCGGCTTGTTCATTGTTTTGGTTATACAACACCTCAGCCTCACCAGATGGAATGTTATTTCTCTGAACCATGCCAAAATTTTCTGGCAAAATAATCGTGGCATCTAACTCACTACGGTTCATTTTTTCTTTTGCCTGCTCAATAGTTGTAATCTCTTTATTAATTTTGAGAATTCCACCTTTTTCGGCATCTTTTACAAAGTCATTGGCAAAACTACTTTTGGATTGATTAATGAGTGCCACATTGAATGATACGTTGTTGTTGCTGCCAAAAATACCTCCGAACACAAACAAGAATATGAGCGGGAAAACAAAGGTGAAGAAAAGCGCTACCCTATCGCGAAAAGTACGAATGACTTCAATGCGGGCAAATGTCCAAATTGGTATGAATTTCTTGTGCAAATTAATCACGTAAATCCTTTCCGGTCAGATCAATAAACACATCCTCAAGATCGGCTTGCTCAACAACTTGGGGTTTTTTAAAACCTCTTTGCAACAATTCTTTTACCAGCTTTTTCGGGGAATCAAGCGCAATTATTTTGCCGTTATCCATAATGGCAACGCGGTCGCACAGCAGCTCAGCCTCCTCCATATAGTGAGTGGAAAGAATAACAGTGACGCCCTTGTCTCGCACATCTTTTATAAGGTCCCACAGATTGCGGCGAGCTTGAGGATCGAGGCCGGTAGTGGGTTCATCGAGGAAGAATACTTTAGGGCTATGCACAAGGGCTGCTGCAATGGAAAAACGTTGTTTTTGGCCTCCAGAGAGACTCTCGACATAGCTACTGGCCTTTTCTGAAAGATCCACTTCTGCCAAGAACTTTTTCGGACTTACCTTCTCGCCGTAGGACGCTGAAAAAAGTTCAATCAATTCAGTGAGTTTTGTTTTGTCTTGGAACGCTGGACTCTGTGGCTGAACACCAATAATCTTTTTAACCTCATCTGTTTGTGTCTTCACGTCAAAACCAGCAACAACTGCCTCTCCGCCATCAATTTCACGAAGTCCTTCAAGCATTTCAAGCGTCGTTGTTTTACCGGCACCGTTTGGCCCTAAGATTCCGAAAATCTCACCTTTTTTTACATCAAAAGTAATGCCTTTTACTACCATCGCTTTGCCATATTTCTTTGTTAGACCAGTAGCTGAGAGTATAATTTTATCGGTTTTTTTAACCATCAATACCAGTGTACACCATGGGTTAAACGGAATCGATATTGAAAAGTGATATTAAAAAAGACCAGCATGTGCGCTGGTCTTTTTTACAAAGAAATTAAACTATTTCTTTTTAAGAACGAGGAAGCCGTTTCGTGGATTTTCCTCAACCTTGCGGTCATCCGGAAGATCACATGCTTCACCTTTTGCATTTGTGTCTGACTTACTAAAGTAATAAATTCTCTGTTCTTTTCCACCACGTAGTTTTGTAACTGACGTGAACAGGTAATAGGTTACCCCTTTTGAGTTTGTGTGCGAATACTGTGCCATTTGTTTACTCCTCCTTACATTATTTCGCGTACCCCTAGAGTATCGAAGGGCTAATCTGTTGTCAACTGTTAAATTAGTGCAGATTGTTTTTCAGGCGTCTCCTGATGACTAGCCTTACTGCTATAAACTCAACTAGCCTTCCAATCAGCCACAACCCGGTTACCACTGATAGAACCAAGGTTATTCCCGCTAAATCAGGCGTCCATCGTGGGCTAACAAAGCTGTAGATAAACAAATTTTTATCTGGAAGATTTATCTTTTTTGGCCCGACACCAGGGTTATTTTTTACTGCATATTCGGCTGCGCAGGCGGCAATACTGGTGAGTGGAATACCCTGTTGTTCGCAGGCACGAGCCGCCTCTTTATATATATCCCTGGTGTTGCTTTTGCTGGCTTCTTTGATAATCTTTTGAGCACGTCGATTATAAGTGTTAACAAGTTCTACCGGACGAATGGT
Source organism: uncultured Candidatus Saccharibacteria bacterium (assembly GCA_964541305.1). Lineage (GTDB taxonomy): Bacteria > Patescibacteriota > Saccharimonadia > Saccharimonadales > UBA7683 > CAZIPE01. Next base: position 8,911 of record CAZIPE010000008.1, read on the forward strand.
GGTGGTATTCATGTGGTCAAAGATGTGCTCATTTAATGCTTCAATTGCCTCCGTGACGCCTTCGCCGTTTTTATCGGCCTGCACCACGGCTGTTCTTAGTTCCACCATCTTCAGATTATTACGACGCAGTAAATAAATGCTTGATAACGTAAGCAGAATAAAGGCAACAATAATATACCACGTTTTTATATGTTTATGACGCCATGCTTTCACAAAACGCTGATTCTTCCACCCACTCATTACTGTTATTGTACCAGATAATATCGGCTTAACGACATCATTGAATTGCTAAATACAGGGTGATGCAAGATAATTGAAGCTATGCATATCTACTTTTCTGGCATCGGAGGTGTTGGCATTGGGCCACTTGCTTTGCTTGCGCTTGATGCAGGGTATACGGTAAGTGGATCCGACCTAGCAGAATCTGACATGATCACGCTTGTAGCAGATCGCGGTGCAAACATACACATCGGGCAAGAACTTGAAGACATTTCTAAGGTTCACTCAACTACACCAATTGACTGGTTTGTGTACAGCGCAGCCTTGAAAGATGATCATACTGAACTCACGTTTGCTCGAAATCAGAACATTAGACTTTCAAAACGGGCGGAATTCTTGAATACCCTTTTGAAAGATTTAGATCTTAAGTTAGTAGCGGTTTCTGGGACACATGGTAAAACCACCACTACCGGAATGTTAGTATGGCTTTTTAAACAACTCGGAAAACCAATTAGCTACTCGGTCGGCACAACACTCAACTTTGGTCCGCCAGCTCAGTACGTAAAAGGTTCAATATATTTTGTGTATGAATGTGATGAGTTTGATCGAAACTTTCTTGAATTTCACCCAGAACTCAGCATTATTACTGCCCTCGACTATGATCACCCTGATACCTACCCGACCGAACAGGAGTATATTGAGGCATTTAGGACATTCTGCCAACAAAGTGAACTCACAATTACGTGGGATACCTTGGTTGAAAAAATCGGTGGTGATGCTCACTTCTTTGCGCTTGCTGAGGATCAGTTGTTCGATCACGTAAAATTGCCTGGGCTACATAATCGACGCAATGCCTGGTTAGCCTGCACGGCCATGAATCGATTAGGCATCGTGGCAAATGATCTAAAAGATTGGGAAAAATTATTGAAACTAGTAAGTGACTTTCCCGGCACCTCACGACGTTTTGAAAAACTAGCTGAGAACATTTACACAGATTACGCGCATCATCCAGTTGAAATTACCGCAACTATTGCGGCAGCCAAAGAATTGAAGAAAAATGTCGTGGTTGTCTATCAGCCACACCAAAACATTCGCCAGCACGAACTTCAGAAAGAAAACGCTTACGCCCACTGTTTTAATGGAATAACCAAGCTCTACTGGCTGCCCACTTATCTCAGTCGAGAGGATAAGAACATACCTGTTTTATCTGCTAAACAACTTTCTTCTCAAGTTGCTGGTATCGAGGTAGAGGTAGCAGAGATGAACTCTGACCTCGCAGAGAAAATTGCGCACCATCAAAAATCGGGTGATGTGGTTATCGCCATGTCAGCGGGCGACCTTGATAGCTGGCTCCGAAAGCTAAGCAGCAAATAACGATACAAGATTTATCGGAATCCCCCGTGCGCTGAATCGATTTTCATACGACGTCATAATTTTATAATCCTCTGGAAGTGATGACTCGTGTAGATCAAAGGAGAGCTCTTGAATACGCCACTTTTCTCGAACGAACTGCTCGAGACTCCATAAAAATAATTCGCGGTTGTCTGTCTTGAACTTGAGTTCACCGTTCACTCCAAGTATATTGCGATACTGTCGCAAGTATGAGGTGTGAGTTAATCTGTGCTTAGCTGAGCGCTTCCTGGGGTACGGATCGGGAAATGTAAGCCAGATTGTCTCCACAGATATATCTTTGAAAAACTGTTCCACCTCACTTAGATGCATGCGCAAAAAAGCCACGTTATGCACCGCCTCTTCTTGAGCTTTCTTTGCCCCGGTATACAGCCTGTCCGATTTTACATCTATAGCTATAAAGTTTTTTTCAGGATGTCTTTGCGCCATTTCAACCGAAAATAGTCCTGTCCCAGCAGCAATTTCTAACACCAGCGGTTTTATTTGCAATGTGTCACCCTGCAAATAGGCATTGAGTTTTGTTCTGGTAGCCATAGTGGGTTTCTTGTCGTTGTAAGAAAAACAATTTGGCCACGCATCAAAGTGTGCGAACTTATACAGCTTTCTCTTTCGGGTAAGCATTAAGCCATTGCGGGGTAATTCAATCACTAACGGTTATCCCCTTGGCCTTTTTGCACATTTCGTTTTTTTCGATCGGCTAATTTTTTGAGATTTTCTTGCATAATATCGTCGAAATTAAGATCGAGACTGCTCGCTAAAACTGCAATATACCAGACCACATCGGCCAATTCTTTACCCAATTCTTTTAGGTCCTCGGGTGTGATAATACCCTCTTTATAGGCAACTATTTTCTTCCATTTTTCTAACACCTCACCAGCTTCACCAGAAACGCCCATAGCCATGATTGTCTTGTACATCAGTGGGTCAGGATGAGGTAGTGCGGTTGAAAGTGCCTTCTTTTGATACTCGTTAAATGTCATATCGCTCCTTATCTTATTGTTTTAACTGAACCGTCTGATTGAATTTGAATAATCTTCGAGGCTTTACGATGACTCAAATTACCGCCATCAACGTAGAAATCAACACTTTCTCGAAACATACCGAGCGCTTCTTCTAGCACCGTAGCAGGTGATTTACCAGGATGGTTGGCGCTTGTTGTAGCAATTGGTCCCGTCTGAAGGAGTACGTGTTGAAGCTGTTGGCTCCCAGGTATTCGAAACGGCAATGAAGCAAAACCACGATGCGCATAGCTTAATTTCTCACCCACATTCAATATGACTGAAGTCGGACCCGGCCAATATACCTGTGCTCTTAGTAATTCTTCAGCATCGGTGTAGTCATCGATTTGATCTGCGCTACCTATTAGAATCGTGCCTACAGGTTGATGTGGGGGTCGTCCCTTAATGGTATACATCCTCTCTACCGCCTGTTCATTAAAAAGAGGTGTTACAATACCATACACCGTATCAGTCGGTACTATGCCAACTGCACCATCTTTGAGCAATTGGACTACTTCAGCGGTAAAGGAATTGAAAATTTTCACCTTTTGATAGTACCAGATAAGCGAGTGTTACCAAGCGTAAGTATTTTGTTATACTTGTTGATATGATAACCTCATTGTTCGCTTCGACAGTTTCCGACAAGATCAGTTCTGCCCTTGGTGCCCACGGTGTAGAGATACTGCTCACAATTGTGGCAGCAATTTTACTAAGACACTTTGGCATGATGGTTATTCGCCGAATTGTCAGACATAGTATTGATTCATCCGAACATCTTGAGAGCAAACGAGATCGAAAGTTACGGTCAGATACCATAATTGGCATAATTGACTCTGTCTTCAAGTTTGTCATTTGGATTATGATCGTCGTGACCATCGGTATTGAACTTGGACTGGCTAAATATTTACAATTACTTCTGGGTAGTGCGGTTGCCATTAGTTTACTGGTTGGCTTTGGTATTCAAACTTTTATTAAAGACCTTGTGAGTGGCTTCTTTATTGTGGCAGAAAATCAATACCGCGTAGGTGATGTAGTTTCGCTGACTACAACTGTTGGTGGTGATGTTGAAGGGTTGGTTACTCGCATAACACTTCGAACAACTATTCTACGTGATAATGATGGGGCAATTCATGTTGTTCCAAACGGCAACATCGCTCGCTGTGCAAACCGAACACTTGATTACGCAAAAGTTAATATTGAACTTAGCTTACCCCTTGATTGTGACTTCTCGGCATTAGAGACTGCAGTTAACAAACTTGGTATAGGCATGCAAAAAGACGAAAAGTGGCGTAAAAAACTCGTACAGGCTCCGTATTATCACGGGGTGCAATCACTTACGAGTGAAGAGGCGGTAGTTGAAATTCGCACTAAAACCATTCCCGCAGCTCAATGGAAAGTAAGTAGTGAATTACGAAAACAGCTCGCAGAACTTTTGCACGCAAATACATTTTTTGCTGGTAAGAAAAAATCTTCAAAAAAGATTACCAGCTAAAATATTGGGGCAATGTCTGTATCGAGCTGCAATGCTTGATCGGTCACTTCTTTCTCGCCGAATGAATTAATGCTCTCTATTGTTATGAGTTCTTTGTTTAAAAAATCAATCTTTTGTTTAATTGACGGTGCGTCAACCATACTGGTTGTGTCACTCAGCTCATTTTGCCCAGCTGTAAGTGCCGGATTACTACTTTTGACATCTGGACGCGCAAGATCGTATTTGTATTGTGGATTATTAAGATACAGCAGGTAAGAAACCAGGACTATGACGCAGGATACGACTATTACAATCAGCAAGCCGGTAATAAGCCCAAATTGGGGGATAAGATCTTTTTTTGCGGGATGCCCATCACTATCGTGTGATGCGGTCGTAGCTAATTCGCTCATTGTCGCAATCCTCCTGATGCACTTGTTTTCAGAAAATTGTCGTACGTGTCTTCAAGCTGGTTGCTTATGTGTGTTGTAAGGAATGTTCTAATTGCAACGGTTTGCTGTTCAACTTTTTTTCTCTCACGTCGCATGACAGCCAACAGTTCGCTAAATTTTTGGGGATTTTTGGTGCAGTCACGAAGCTGAGCAAGAGTATCTCTTGAGGAATCGTATTTCTCGTAACTTATTTTTAGTTGGCTAATATTTTGCTGAAAGACTGTCATATGCTCACGCATTTGCTTAGCAGAATATTGTTCGTTGTGTTCCAGACGAAGTGCAAGCGTATTTAGCTCCTGGTACACGTATTCATATGCTCGAACTCGATCAACACGTGCATGTAGGTCTTTATCGCGTAGGTCTTTATTAAGATAAGCTTGGGTGTTCTCGCAGCGTGCTACAACTACCGATTCACTTAGTTGTTGGCTACGTGCATCATTGACGCGAACAACTAGGCCAACCAAAAAGAGTAGTACTGAACTCGATACAATTATGAGTGTCCTATTCACATCGTTAAGTATATCATCAGCTAATCAGATATCTTCCAGATTTCTTGTTGATCAACCCCTCGCTTTTAAGTGAATCAAGTACGCTATCAAGTCTATCGTCAGAAAACTCTTGCATTAAATTTTTGTGAGTTGCTGGAGCCACAATAAGTCTTTTTAGTACGTTGGAGCGTAGTTGCCGATTTGAGCCTTCAAATTTTGACTGAACTCTATGGTGCTTGCTCCGCCTACTGGGGTTGGGTGTTATATTTTTCAGATGACTTCCGTAATCCATGAGCGCCCAGTACCATTGCCGTGGATTATCTCGATCCATAGTATGTTCTAGCAACTCCAGAATTTCACTATCAGGAACTTGAGTTCGACCATGAAAAAAATGATGTAGATAGACGCTTCTGACGTTTGTCTCAATAAATATCTCGGGTTTATTGTAGGCATACACCCTAATTGCCGAAGCAGTGTTTGGACCAATACCTTTTTGTAATTCGAGTAGACTTTTATCCCACTCACCAGGAATGTCCACTAAGTTTTTTACTGCTTGATGTAAATACATCGCCCGTCGGTTATAGCCAAGACCCTGCCAGGGTTTCAGAACATCAGACATCGAGCTAGTGGCCAGTGATTGCATGGTAGGAAATCTATCAATAAACGAATTGTAATAAGGAATTACTCTCTGTACCTGTGTCTGCTGTAGCATCAGCTCGCTCATTAAAATATAGTAGGGGTTCAGTGTATCTTTTTCGCTTGGTGATAGTGCGGGTGTTCGCCACGGTAGGTCTCGTTGATGAACGGCATAATGAGCAGTAATTATCTTTTGGAACTCGGTAACATTCATTTTGTATCAGTATACTAAAGTGAGCCGTAATTGTACTGTCCCACGTTCGAAACATCGACTACCTTTACATATTTACCGGTTGGTACATCTATGACGTAATCTGCAGTCTCTTCATTTGTAACAATTCGCCCCACAATCAAGCGATTACTCACCCAGCGGACAGGCGAGGTAAGGCCAGCAATCTTTACAACAACCTTCTCTGAATTATCTTTGACCGAGCGTACGATGAGCGCACCCTTGCCATCACGTTTGTCGGTGTAGGCAACCTGTTGGGAATTCTGACTCTGTGCAAACACCTTTGCCTCGCCTGGCTGCCCGTCGATAGACGTAGTGACCCCAGTAAACGAATTGATTTCATGGCTTGCGCCGGTGAGCGTTTCGAGCTGTAATATGCCGTACTGCGTGTGTGTGCCGTAACTTGGTTGTTTGTCTTTCAAATACGTTCTTTGTACATTATTTGAAAGATCAATACTTGTCAGACTTGCATTCTTGAGTGTTCGATAGCCATCGGCTGGCATGAAAAACACTGATGTGCCAACGGTTGATGCAATAGGAAAGTAATTTGCTTGAGCAATCTGATTCAAACTGCTGTTCAGTACGTTATACTGCATAATTTTCGTGAAGTTTTTGTCGTCATATTTGAGCGCTGGATCTGTTTTACGGTATATAATGCTGTCATTTATCCAGCCAATCACTTGAATATCGCTCCCCTCGTCAATCTTCTTGAGCGCTGCTGCTTGCAAATCGACTGCATAAATACCGGCCACCACACGTTCATTTTGATTTTTAACTTCTCTGGTTGCAATGAGTAAAGCCTGCTTATTCCCCTTGTGAATAGTGAACTGAAGGAAGTTTTTGTCTTCTTTCCCTGTCGCATCTATAATTTTCTTTTGCGAAGAACCATCAATGTTGCTTGAGAAGATATCAAACTGACCACTTCGTTTACTTATAAAATAGTTCTTGGCATCAGAGACAAGAGTGAGCTCCCGATTTGTCACACTCGGATCCACCATCACTTTTCGAGCTATATAACCCTTGGCTTCAACTTTAATTTCAATCTTTTCCTCAGACGGTGGCACAATCAGTGTTGCCTGGCCTTTTTTATCAGATGTAGCAGAACTTTTTTGATACGAAATTGTAGCTTTTGCAATCGGTTCGCTTGTAAGCCAGTCTTTGATGCTGGCAGTCATCTTTATTCCCACTGCCTCGAGCCGAACAGTTTGATTCTTTTTACCAGGAGCCACTATAATATTCTGAGCAAAACGCGAATACCCTTGCTTCTGTAGCAGAATCGAATGTTCACCAAGTCTAATATTACTGAGACTAAATTCACCGTTCGAATCGGTGGACCCAACCACGGCATCGTCAAGATATACACTTACCTCGGTGATTGGTGTGCTAGAGTCTTTGTCCTGAACCGCAAGACTCAGTGTCCCACGAAGCCCGAGCGCGTTCAATATGGGCCATCTTGTTGTTGGCACCACAAATAGTACTGCAATAAGAGCGAATAGCGCACCAAGTGATGCAAGGATCTTCCGGCGTGTTATTCTTTTTTTTTCTTCAGGTGTTCGCAGTAACTTAGCCCGTTTTTTTGCAGATTTTTTGTCAAGCACTTTTTCTTTATCGGATGCCTCGAGATCCTCGTCAGAAATATGAACATCGTCCAACTGATCTGGTTCGGTTATTGCTTCGTCTTGTGTTGTCTGTTGTAATTCTTTTTTCATAACCCACCGTTACTGCATTTACTTAAACTATAACCTATTTTTCTACGAGTGAACAATCACTTTTGTACCCACTGGTGCCCAGTTGTATACCCACTGTGCATCAGCATTTGTCATGTTGACACAACCATGGGAAGCAGGTGCGCCAAAAACCTTTCTCCAGTACGCACCGTGGAGAGCGTAATCTTGATAAAAGTAACTTACCCATTCAACATTTGGAAGATTGTAGTAGCTTCCATCTGCTTTCGAACCGCCTTGCATGGTTTGCACCCGTACTCTCAGCCAAATTGCATACTCACCAACAGGCGTCTCGTATCCGGCCATACCACTCGCAATCAGGAAGTTTTTTACCGGTGTTGCTCCTTCATATGCTGTGGTACGTTGTTCACTCAAATCAACCTCTATCCATTTATCGTAACCCTTCATGTTCACCGTCTTAAACTTAGCTGTCTTGATACTCATATCGAGCGTGATATCTTGCTTTTCGATCACTGCTTGAGTAATTTGCTTGGCGAGGTCTTCTGCTCCAGAAAGTTCAGTCCCATCACGTCCTTGCTGGAGTACCATTTCTTTGCCAGTTTTTTTATCTTTAATCACTTTTTTGTCCTGAGGGGCTGAAGATACAAGCTGACCGATTGAACCAACGTAGCTCTGAACTTTTGCTGAATCAACTATCAGCTTTACCGAGCCATCCTTTTGAGGTGTTGGTGTAATCCAAGCGGCAATATCTGAAGGCAGAGCTTGATATGTTCCTGCGGTACCCTGTAAAACAATGGTACGGGTGATGACTGTATTGGCCGGTTCGATGAGTGGCTCAAGTTTTTCGCGCGTGATTCGAGCAGGCTTCTTTGTAGTAGTTACCCTAACTGAAACGTTAGATAAGTTTTCGCTTGAGCCGGCGAGCGCCTCCTGTATGGGCGTTGAATCAGGCCCCTTGCCATCGCTGTGTTTGGTAATCTCAAATTTCTGGGTTGCCTGGTTAAACTCAAGACGTGCATCTTTACCTGGTTGAGTCAATTTGGGTAATTTACTCTCTAAATACTGGCTTAGCAGTGTGTTATTTATTGTTATCTGGGCTGGAACGTTTTCTTTTCTCCAAAAGGTAAACCTACTGAGTGCATCACCCCGCTTTGCCGCAACAGCGTTTTCAACCGTTTTATCAATATCTACCTCGTAGCCAATCTCCTTAAGCGAGGGCGTAAGCTTCTTATCACCACTCTCAAGCGTTACCTTAAACTCGTTCAGTTGCTGGGTAAGTTGTGCCTTGAGTTCCTCTGGATTTTTTGCCCCACTACCCACCCCTGCGACTGAAACATTCGGGAGCACCTTTCCTTTATACATTTGGCTAAAGCCACCCACGACAAAAATAAGTAGTGTTAGCACAAGCCCAGTGGCAATAAGAGCGGGTTGCCACCACTTTTTGACCACAGGTGTTTGTTTTGTAGCCTTTGGTGGCTTTACTACTTTGGCTAACTTCTTCTTGCTTTTGCTTCGTCGCTTACTGTGAGTATTTGCTGAAACCGAAATATGCGTCGCCGGGATACTCGCAATTGGACCCGTAGCGCCCGATTCAACAACAGGTTCTTCTGCTACGTCTGCTTGAGACTCGTCTTGCGTTTGAGTATCTAACGGCTCTTCCAGCTCAGATGATACAGCTTCATTTTCATTTGCCACCTTTGGAGCATCTTCCGATTCTGGCGTCGTATTTACTGGCTCTTCGACCTTTTCCACTTCTTGATTTACCGCCACCTCGGAAGTTTCAGCAACCTCAGCATCAGCCAGTTGTTCTTCAACAGGTAATTCAGATGAATCAGTTGTTTTCTTCTTATCTCCCATTGCTCATAGCCTTGTTTGTTCTCGTACCTCGTAACTGCTGTTAAGTGTACCGCCTTATGCTTAGTTTTACAACAATGAGAACGGCCAGACGAGCTACGGGGTAAGTCGGTTGATATCGCGCGGGAAGAGGGTAGCTTCTTTCACATTGTTGAGATTAAAAAGTTTTTCAACTAAACGCTCAAGGCCAAGACCAAAGCCTCCGTGTGGTGGCATACCGTATTTAAAGGCGCTGATGTATGCAGAGAAACCAGGGTCTTCTGGGTTGCCGCCCATGACTTTTAGTTGAGCCACGAGTTGATCATAGTTGTGCTGACGCATGCTGAGGGTGGTTATCTCTACCCCCTTAAAAAGTAAATCAGCTCGTTCGGCGACATCTGGGTTTTCAGCGCTAGCCTTGTGGTAAAACTTGAAAGTCTTGTCTTTTGCCGACCAACCCACAACGAACACTGCGTCGCTATTTTTATTCTTTTTAGCCCATTCGCAGATCCATTTTTCTTCTGATGGGGCTAAATCACCCTCTTCTCGATGATCTTCTTGAGTTGCCTTAAAGAACATCTCGTGAATTTCGTCAATAGCGATGCGAGGTATTTCCTCTGGAGTTGATGGTAATTTACTCTTCGTAACGTTCCACTTCTTAAAATGTGGTTCGCATTTATCCCAAGATTCATTGACAACATGAATGAGCAGTCCACTAACCGTATTGATAAGTTGATTAAAGTCTACAAACCCCATTTCTGCATCAACGGTAAGAAATTCGGACATATGACGAGTAGTTGCACTCGGTTCAGCACGATACGTTGAGCCAATCTCAAATACCCTTTCAAACACACCAACCATTATTTGCTTATAGAACTGGGCCGATTGAGCAAGCGTAGCAGTTTTACCAAAATAATCTACTCTGAAAACTTCTGCACCTCCCTCGGTAGGTTCAGCTAAAAGTTTTGGTGTGTGTATCTCGGTGAATTCATTTGTGGCAAAATAATCACGTATCGAGCGAGCAACTTCGGCCTTTGTTTTAAAAAGAGCTTGTTCTTGCAAATTACGCAGACCAATTACTCTATTATCAAACAATGTCTCCAGGTGCTCAGATTTATGACTAAGTGGTTTATCAATTTCAATTGGGGGCTCATCTGTTACTGGCGTAATAACCTCGAGAGTTGGCTCGTGGAGTTCTGCGCCACCAGGTGCTCGTTCATCTTCAAATACACTACCGGTGACCGAGAGTACTGTTCCGATTTGGAGACCACGGAGTTTTTCCACTTCGTTTTTATCTTCTACTAATACTTGAATAAGGCCACTACGATCTCTCACATTAATAAAGGTAAGTCCGCCGAGAAGGCGTTTTTTGTGAAGCCAACCAGAAATGGTGACCTGCGAACCTTTGTATTCTTTAACATTTTGGGCTAAAACTCTACTCATAAGAGGTAATTATACAACAAATTAACTATGGAGTATATTGACTAGCGCGAACGGTCGGGTAATTGCTACTTGGTTTCTCTAGTTATTGAGTGTACTTGCAAATTCTCTTTTGCGTTTGTTGACGAATGTAAGTACCTTACTCCTATTCTCCTGCCGGGTACTTGTGTTCCAGTAACATTTAGACACGCCGCACTGCGGCCTGTATAGAGCCTCCACTCGCTTGGATAGAGGTAGGACGAACTGCCGATTACAACATTACTAGCACTGAGGGCTTCAATTCTGACCTTATGATTATCTCCACTTACTTCAGCGCAGTATTTATACTCAATTGGGTACGTACTGTTTATATAGGCGAATCCGTTAGCATCCTTGCCCGGCTCCCACCACGATCTGCCATCTGATTTTTTTACAAGGCTACCAGAACTCATATCTTGAAACTGAGTGGCAGACCATGTGTTCAGCACTCCTGCATTTGCAATATTTTTGTATGTTATATATCCACCAACTAATCCTGCTACTACAAATACCGCGATTACTAGCTTAATGTTGAGCTTGTTTGTCTTTACAGTAGTTTTTCTATTTACTTTTGACTTGCTTTTTGTTGATCGGGACTGAGCCATTGATATATCCTTATTGATTAATTTGTTTGAGCTAATTTAAGTATATACACTTTGAAAAAAATGCACCTAATTAAGCAGCTGGTAAGTTTTTTGCAAAGTTGCCTGCGGATCAATGTAATTATACTCATCCAGAAAGGCGTCACTCCTGCTTCGTATCGCAAAAAGTTGACTTACGTCAAAATGTAGGTGCGAAGGTGCACCTTGCGCGCACTTATCGGAACCTACTCGACCAATTGGGTCACCAGTCGCAACGAAAGTCTTTGGTTTAACAGTAATACTATTTGGCATGAGGTGTGAATATAAGTAGACCAAACCATCTTCACCCCTGATATATACTGTAGGGAACTGATTTATGCTATCACAACCTCTATCGCTCACTTCCAATACAAGACCTGCTTTTGCGGCAACCACGCTTGTACCCTCAGGTACAAATATGTCCACGGCAGGATACCCAGAATGCTTGCTAGTATCTGCTTCACTATCCCAACGAGACACCAGAATTTCATTAACGCTTCTTTGAGTTACGCCAGTATTTATGATTTCTTTAGTAGTTGCGAGCGGAAAAGTAAAATCGTATTTAATTCTTTCGCTAGCTGTTCTCTGGCTTAGCTTAAGGCTTGAAAGTACTGTAGTTGAGACCGCAAGTCCGGTGAGAATTAGTGAAATCAATAGTAGTATGGGTAGCTTTAGCTTTATATTTTGAGCTCTATTGTGATGATGGGCCTCTGTCTGATGTGCATACTGATAATTTATAATGCACACACTAAGCCAAAATAATACATCTACTTCAAAAAATGTGACTGTCAGTAACTTCTGCAGTAGCAAGAACAAAAACAGCGCTATTGGCAAGTAACTATCTTTATTTTTGCTAATCTTGATTGCAGCATAACTTGTGAGTAGTATAATCAACACATAGAACACACCAGGAAGCCAGCCGTATTGCAGGAGTATGTCCGCTAATATATTATGTGAACTTTCTATAAAATATCCTTCGTCATAGGTTTTACTAATATCTGCAGGTAGCTCAAAATATTTATTGAAAACTGTGGATATTGAATTAGCTCCATAGCCCCAAACTGGCATTATTTCTGTTAGCTTGAAGCTTTGCTCTAATAAATTGTATCTGTATGAGAAGCCAAACTTTAAATCACCTTGATCTGTAACTCTACCAGAAGATGGAGTAAATAAGCAGAGGAGTAATACCACTAGTGCTACGACTATAGTACTATCTCTGTACTGTATGTTTTTACCACCAGAACGGATCGCTTTATGACTGTGTAATTCAATCAATCCCTTCACCGCAAGGATTATAAATATTGGTAGAATTACAGCTCGCGTGCCAGTCAAGGTAAGTGTGGCAATTATCAGAAAAAGTGAAGCTGTTGAAATAGCGGTTTTCCTATGGTAGTTTGTAAAAACACCCACAAGCACACCCGCACCTAGTAAAATTGCGAGTAGGTTAGATTGGTTGACCACACCCGTCAGTCTATCGCCGTTGAATATCGTGCCAATATTTATCAATAACGAAGCTAAAGCAAGGACAGCCATCATCCTCATGAATGCGTCTACATGACGCTCTTTCAGCTTTACTGGTCCTAGTAGTGATGCGCAAATTACTGCCAGAATAACGCCTAGTCCATCACCGAAAAAAGAATTCAATAGTGTGGTCTCGCTCAAAAATGCGCTCAAAACAAGCGAGGCCACGAATAACCCTATGAGTAGTTCGTACACCGCTAGTTTTCTCCTTTCAAGAGTCTTCAGTGCGAGCAGTACAAGTGAAATCACCAGCGTGATTGAGATAATGAAGGGCATAGCTATGCTCACAATGGGTACACTACGAGGCAAGAATATGGTGCACAATAGAATATAAATTGGCAGCATATTAAGCTCTGATTCGGCCACATATTTTTGTATCTTATTTATTTTTTCTTTGAATCTATTGATGACATACTCTAGTCTTATTAACTACTACCCTGACTTGCTATTTTATCGATATCGTATATTTTAGTAAATCTGCAACTGTAATTATGCCAGCAAATTCGAGATCGTCATTCTCAACCAGTAGCATGTACTGCTTCGCCTGTAGGAACATGTGTGCCACCTCAAGAAGTAGCATGTCATCAGGCACCCACACCACCTCTTCACTCATAATGTCGCCAACTTTTGCGTAGTGTTTAGCGCTTGATATGTCTGCAACTTGTTTGAGACTCAGCATTCCCACCACCCCATCTTTTTTACCAATTACCGGGAAGTACCCATGTCCACTTTTTTCTAAATCTGCGAGAACAATGGGTCCTAGGGTGGAGCTCGGCGCAACATGCGTAACTTTTCGGGCGGGCGTCATAATGTCTTTTGCTTTTTTATCTGGCAACTCCAAGATAAGCTGCAAACGTTCTTTTTGTTCTGTTGAAAGTGATACTACATTCATTCGACCAATTGCGTCTGAGAGTTCTGATACCGACTGAGGAACCAATATCTGCGATTTTACCGGAGTACCAACTAGCCACCACAGTGGAGTAAGTTTTGTGGCTGTCGTTAACACCACCTCAAGTGTAGATTCAAATAACCTATGGGCACGTTCTTGGACGAACTCACTTCGTACTACAACACATACTAAAATCGCGAGCAGTAATCCATAGAGTACCCCGAGTGCAGATGGCGTGATTAAATACGATAAAATACCGATACTTGCCGCAAAGGCTATGACAAGTTCTATCTGTTGAAGACGTTTGACTTGTGGCAATTTTTTATGGAGTTCGCGTCTCACTTTTCTATTGCCCTCAGGCATATCTTCTAGGAGTTGTTTGAGCTGAAAATCGGTTACTTCGTAATACTTCAGATTCACTGCACCAATAAGCACCATAAACAGCTGATCAAAAAGCAGCACTATCCATAAAAACGTTCTCATAATGCCTTTAGTCTACCGCTGTTGAGCAAAAAATGAAATGTTTACGCTTATCACGCATGTCGCAGTGCACCACCAGATATGGTAGTATTGATACTACAAAAGGAGATGAATAATGAAGAGATTTTGGATAATTCTTGGTGTGGTAGTTGCAGGATTGGCGCTCCTATTTGTTTTCAATAAGCCCGCTGAAAATAATAAAGACACGTTTACTGGAGATGCGAAAAAAATTCAAGCTGATGATCATGTCGTTAAAGCTCCGAAGGAGAAGGTCGTATTAATTGAATACGCGGATTTTCAATGCCCTTCATGTGCCGCGGTTTACCCCATACTCAAAGAGTTAAAAGTTAAATACAAGGAAAATGTCACTTTTGTTTTTAGACATTTGCCGCTTATACAAATCCACCCTAATGCATTTGCTGCCGCGCGAGCAGCTGAGGCTGCAAGCAACCAAGACAAATTCTGGGAAATGCATAATCGACTATTTGAGACACAGAACTCGTGGGGTCAACTTTCCACCAACCAACAAAAGGTGTTTGAATCTTACGCCGAAGATCTTGGGTTAGATATGACTAAATTTAAAGCTGATTATGCGTCTGAAGAAGTTGCGGCACGCATAAATCGTGACGTTTCCAGCGCAACGCAGTTTGGCGCATCGGGGACACCAACCTTTATTCTCAACGGTAATAAGATTGAGAACCCACGCGACAAATCAGGTTATGAGAATCTCATCGATGATGCAATAGCTAAGTCAAAAACACAATAATGAAGCTCAGAAAGCCAGTGATTTCAATACGCCCAGTCGCATTAGCGGATATTCTGTTTACTAAAGATAAGCGAGCGGAAAGATTCTTGTCACTCGGTGTGGACGAGCAAGTTGAAATGTTTGGCTCACTCACGAAACACGTCAAACATGACGTTCTTGCACGAATCTCCGATCCAGATCTGGCTAAGCTGGTTGAAACTATAGAACCCGATGACGCTACGGATCTACTACAACTTCTCACTCCACACAGGCGCGAAAAGGTACTATTACTTCTCAGCAAGCATATGAAAGAGTCACTATCTACCCTGCTAGAATTTGATGCAGAAACAGCAGCTGGTCTCATGACACTAGACTATATCCAAACTGAAGATAATAAAAATATTGCTTATGTTGCCAATAAGTTTAAGCATCACGAAAAAGAGACAGGTCGACCACCAGTGATACTGGTAACGAAAGAGCAAAAATTAATTGGATTCCTTCCAGGATATCAACTCGGTCTTGCTGCTAAAAGTGAGTTAGTGGGCAAATATGTGAAACGACTACCTAGCATTTCTTACGCTGCCACGCATGACGAGGTTGTCAGACTTTTTAGTGCTCACCCAAACGGTAAAGTTGCGGTACTAAATGATGCAGGGATTGTTATTGGAATAATATATTCGGACGATGTTTTGCAATTAATCAAGGAGCAGCCTGATTCTTCATTGTACAATTTTGCTGGAATCAGCTCTGAAGAAAGCGTAACCGACTCAGCAGGCCTCAAGTTTCATAACCGTTATCGTTGGCTTATTATAAATCTAGCAACGGGCTTCTTGGCGGCTTATACAATAAGTGTTTTTGAAGCTACACTAGAGCAGTTCGTATTACTCGCCATATATATGCCGATTGTGGCTGGAATGGGCGGAAATGCCGCCACCCAGACTTTAGCAGTGCAGGTGAGGGGTATCAGTTTGGGACAAATTGAGCTAAAAACAGCCTGGAAAACACTGCGTAGCGAAATCGGCGCAAGCTTACTTCATGGTCTTCTTAGTGGTCTACTTGTTGGCCTCATTGTTATTATTATCAATAGAGATGTTAAAATTGCACTTATACTAGCCGTGGCTATGGTATTCAATCTGCTCGTTGCAGGATTCTTTGGAACACTCGTACCCCTGATCATGTCTAAGCTAGGGAAAGATCCTGCTGCTTCAGCAACTATATTTATCACCACAGCAACAGATGTTCTCGGTTTTCTTGGCTTTTTAGGCTTGGCGACACTAGTACTGTAATCTGTTCATAAACAAAATGTTTCATCTGTGTCATAATAAAGAAAGATAACGCATATGGATATTTCAAACCTTTTTACACAGATTAGTTTAGTATTTGTACTCGGTACAGCGCTTGCTTTTGTAATGCGTAGCCTAAGGCAACCGCCAATTATTGGGCATATTCTGACTGGCTTGATCGCTGGACCAATTGCGCTTAATATTATTCGTGATAAAGAAGGCTTTGAAGTATTCAGTACGCTTGGCGTTGCATTGCTGCTTTTTATTGTTGGACTTGAGCTCAGTGTAAAAATTATTTCTAGACTAGGCAGGGTGGTATTCATTACTACCGTGTCGCAAATTAGCGTAATTGTTGCTATTAGCGCAGCTGTGGCACGCTTGCTAGATTTTGGCAGACTGGAGTCTGTTCTAATTGGTGTCTGCTTGGCAATGAGTAGTACCATTATCATTATTTCTTTAATTCATAATAAAAAGGAAACTACTAGACTGTATGCTCAAATTGCCATAGGAATACTCTTATTACAAGATGTTGTGGCAACGCTTGCTAAAGTTTTGCTAGCAGGCAAAGGACAGAGCGGATCGCTTTCTCAAATTGGCGGGTTAGCGCTCAAGGGTGCCCTGCTGTGCTTAATTCTTTTCATACTGAGCGCTTACGTTCTGCCTCGTATTTCTAAGCAGATACAGTCTTCTAAAGATTTTCTGCTGGTTTTTTCACTGGGGTGGGCACTTGGCTTTGGGGTATTATTTACCTGGGCGGGTTTTTCGGTAGAAATTGGCGCCCTCTTGGCTGGTGTTAGTTTGGCAAGTTTACCCATGGCAAAAGAAATGTCTTCTCGCTTACGACCGCTTCGCGACTTCTTTATCATCATTTTCTTCATTACGCTCGGCCAAGCTCTTGTAATCACCGACATTGGACAGTTCGTAGTCCCAATTGTTCTCTTCTCTTTAATTGTAGTTCTTGTAAAACCACTGGCTGTTCTGCTAACTCTCGGCGTGATTGGTTATACCAAACGGGCTAGTTTTAAAACCGCCGCATCGCTCAGTCAAGTCAGTGAATTCTCTTTAGTTTTTATTTTTGCAGCAGTTCAGGGTAATTATGTCCGTCCAGAAATCCAGACAATTATTAGCATTATTGCCCTCGTCAGCTTCGCTGTTTCTGCTTATTTAATTAAGTATGATGACGAATTATACGACCTAACGGCACGACACTTTAAGCTTTTTGAGAGACATTTTAACGGTTCCGATCGAAAAGGTATTTCAGTGCATTACCCCGTAATTATTTTTGGTTACCGAAAAGGTGGCGCCGAATTTATTCGCACTTTTAATGCTATGAACAAACGATTCGCAGTAGTTGATTATGACCCAGAGGCGATAGAGTCTCTAGAGCGACAAAATATAAGCTACTATTATGGTGATGCCGCCGATACAGAACTGTTGGAAGAAGTAAATTTAGAAAAAGCTAAGCTTGTTGTTTCTACGATTGGAGATTTTGAAACCAACGAATTTATTGCAAGCTGGCTAGAGGCCCACAACCGAGAAGCAGCCTTTATTGCTTCAGCCGATAGCGCTGATCAAGCAGCCCAACTTTACGAACTTGGAGCAGCCTACGTTATGATTCCACATTTTGTTGGATCAGAAAAGATGAGTAATTTTTTGAAACGATCTGGTTTTAAAAAATCAGAATTTAGGAAATTCCGTGAAAAACACCTGCTTTACTTAGAAAGTCATTATTTTAAACCCGAAGAAGCTCAAAACAGCTAACACTATCAGCGTTTTTTGCCAAAGTAAAACAGCCCTAAAATCATCCAAACCAAGCAGATTATAGCTGTTATAGCCGTAAAAGTTGGCAAGCCCACTACTATAATCGCTGGCATGGCCAGTGCTGTAACAATCCCACCACCAACAAATGGTTCAAACATTAACTGCTTATAGCCAAAGCTTTCCATGGCGTTAGTTTTATTTTCGGGATCAACCATGTGAAGGAACAACAGTCCAGTTGCGGTCATCCCCATGCTCTGAGCTGCGTTTACTATTCCATTTTGGAACCAGTGTTTATTGAACATTCTTCTGGCAAGAACTGTGAAACCAAATAGAATCCACACTATTCCAGTGAGAGCGAGCAGTGAGAACACCACAATGTGACTGCCAATGTAGGTGAGAGACATTGTGGCTACTGCACTAGCAATTAACACACTGAGTGCAATTGAACTAAGTAGCTCCACCAAAGGACGAGAGGTTGCAAAACCGAGGCGAGACCAGATTTGCTGTGCAGCCATGCCGCCGAACATACAAAACGGAAAAAATGGCACATATGCAAGAATACTAGATCCACCTATCTGCCTAATTATCAGTGACTCAATTATCATCAAACAAGCATATATCAGCCAGCCGAAAAATACGCTGAGAATTATGAGAAACAAGTGAGTAACGACTTTTCGTGGTGTTAAATGATCTTTTAACTTAATTCCTTGTTTATTTAATTCGTATAGAATTCGTCGATGATAGATTCGCTCGCGTAAACCAGATGTCTTGATACTTTTTATATGCCCCCTTCTTCTCCCCCAATTCACGAGTATTGTCCCACTAACTAGTGCTGTACATAGACTCACTGTGGCCAAACCGACAGCAAGTTCCTGACCTTCAGAGAATTTTAGTTGCTCAAACACTGGCGTTAAACCCGAGACAGTACCGTGCCCCCCCTCAAAACTAATCTCAATAAGCGCCGCGGTTAGATCTCGAGATTTAAAAAATGGTATCAATATAAAAAGCGTCAATAATCCTCCGAATGCATACTGTCCCCAGGCTAACATTTGACCGAATGCTACTTGTGGTCCGGCCCGAGCCCACATCTTTCGTGCGGGCGGTATTGTGCGGGCCAAAAAAAGGCAGGCAAATACGACATTGATGAGATGTTTGGGTAATTGATGCCAAAAGATATAAAAATCTGGGTTTATTTGCCACTCTGGGAAATACTTTCCTGCCACTACCGGGCTGACCATGAGAAGAATAATTCCCGTCATTAAGGATCCTGGTAGGTAAAATTTACTAACCAAGGGTAATCGAACAGCAAGATATCCTAGCACTAAAAATGATGCCATTACTAATAATGCGTATGTTTCTGTAGCAAACATTACTTAATTTTAGCATAAGCTTATCTGTAAAGATGGTGTTCTTTGATGTAAGTTAGAACGCTTGTATCAACATTTTTAATTTTTTTACCATTACGAATTTCCGATGAGCTCACATCAGACTTTTCATGAAAAACAATCTTAATATTTATACTAACTCCTTGGGTCTGAAGTTGGCTTTTCTTTGCTTGAAGCCACTCGACAGTGTGGTCTTCTTTAAGTGCCACTACAAAGCCACCGTAACTTGAACTGTTCACTACATTTCTCCACTCACCCATGTGCTCAAATACGTCTGAGCCTACCAAAAACCAGATTTCAGCATCCTTTCCATAATGTTTTCTCGCGTTTGTAAGCATGTCCTGCATCGTATGCTGGTGAGCGAGTGTATTTGCAAATTGATAGTCGTGATCTACCTGTTCTACCCCCCCCGTGGCACGTTCAATCATTGCTTGGCGATGATCCCATGAAGCATGTGGCTCTTTTCTGTAGGGATCCTTTTCGGCAACAATAATGATGCGATCAAGATGAGCTTGTGTAATTGCTGATGTAGCAAATTCAATATGCCCGTTATGGATAGGGTCGAATGTGCCAGCATATATTCCAATTTTCATATATTTCTTTCGCAGTTTATTATACGTTTTTCAGTCACTATCATATCAAGTTGTTGATCATTATTATTATATGGAATGCTGTCATATACAAATTGGTTATGCACTAGACCAATTCGGAGCGCTTCCTGATGCTGTGATAAAAATGTATCGTACCAACCACTACCATAGCCCAGCCGATTGCCGCGCCGATCTACCGCAACACAGGGGACGATGACAACAGTAGGATAACATGTCTTCTCAGCATCTTCTTCCGGAAGAGGGATGCTGTAGCGCCCAATTGTATACCTAGTATCGTTGGAAAGTCTACAAAATCCATCGTTCGTTTTGTTTTTTGGTAAGTATGATGCCCATACCTCATGCCCACTATTAATAAACCCTTCTATGCACTTTTTTGTTTCAACTTCGTGCTGACTTTTTATTGGCAGATAACAGTGCACGGTCTGTTGTCCACCCCAAAGAGGCTGACTCATCAGGTTTTTAACTACAGCATCATCCTTCAATTGCTTTTGAACTGGTGGTATTTTTTGACGTTGAGATAGTGCTGTATTTCTAAGAAACTGCTTAGCGTTGGCTTGATTCATGTCTCTGTATTTTACTCTTTTTCTTTTGTGCATAGTCATTGATATGCGTAACTATTGCCATCTTCTCACTGTTTTTAGAAACCGCAGGTTCGATACGCTTTTTTTGTTTTTCAATTCTCTTCTTTGCACCCATGCCTTTTGAGGTAACCTTCCCATTCTTTACCTCGGCCGTACAGTGCCGACATTTCAAGTCTTTTGCGCAGACATCAGCATATACCGCATCCTTCTCTTTACAGAATGGGCAGTTCATCCATTTTTTACCACTTAGCGGGTCGGTTAAATTAAAGGCGCCCTCTTTGAGTGCGTCCTCGTCTTTCGAGGTAAAACTTGAGCCACCCGAACAACCAGGCATTGTTTCACCCCTATTAACTGCTTCGGTTGTACCAAGAGCATTATGGTTAAGTTGCTCTCGCTCCCAACTGCCGACGGCTCCACCGGTTACATATTCAGTTTGATGAAACACACATGATTCTATTTCTTCACCTTCGAGCATACGTTCAATTTTCTTACTAAGGTTCCTCCACACCCCAACCCTGTGCGCCTTGATAAGTAGCCTCAAAGAATCGGCCTGACTAGCGGTGTCTCTTCGGGTAAGATTAATCAGCTTCATAAGCTCTGACCTCTCGCTATCATCTATGAATTGCTCTTTTAAAACTGCAAGAGCCGCCTCGCGTACATATGGAGTAATACCATTGCTTTCCAGTGAGTGAACTATTTCTTTTTGTAAACGAATAACTGAACGGATATCTTCTTGGGCATACCTCGCAATAAACTCATCAGATGTTATAGTCTCACCTGGCGCATGAACGTAAGTAGCGTTTGTAGCGTATGCTTCAGTTATTTGGTTCACCACACCCTCTCTCTCGCCCTCACTCAAGATGCTGGTGGGTATCTCTGCGACGTAACCTGGAACATCGTGACTCGTAATGTCTGTAGGCAACTCAACGCCGTAGCCCGACAATACGCCCGCGAATGCACCCACATCGCTTTTGTCTACGCTAATAATTGTTGTTTCAAGAACATGTTCGCTCTTTTTCCGATACAGCCACACAAAGGCTCGACGTGGAGTAGGCCAAAAACCAGCTTCTTTCGCATCTTCAAGGCTTACTTCTTCTGCATAGGGAGTTACTCTGAACCATGCCTGACCGACGCCACATGCATTCATGCGCCTATCGTTATCCTTAGCAATTTCGATATCGTGAGCGGTTCGTTGTACCATAAAATCAAAACCCCGGCCGTGCATGTAGGCTTTTTTCTGGGCATCATGGCCACGCTGAGCTAAATCAGTTAGTCTCTCACCAAAGCTATCTCTCACCGACCCATCAAAGACAGTAAACTCAGATACCGAGCGCTGTTGTAGGCGTAATCCCTCTTTAATATGGGTGGTTTCTTGGTTATAAAGATAGTCGTCGAGTATTTTCGATTCTATGCCTGTTTTTCGGGCAATGTTTTTTGCATACAAATCGTCACCATAACTACTATTTACCTCAACTAAATGAGGCGAGCTTATATCTGCTTCGCCCACCCTGCGAACCGTAGAAATACCCTCCATCAAAAAAACTCCTGTTTTTGGTGTTTAGACCGAAGCAGGAGTTTTATAGTTAACAATAAACCCTTGAAACAACGTATACGTTGTTCGTAATTACTACTCCTGCTCGGAAGACTCACTTTAATGCATAGTGTGTATCGGGCTCGTCTTCTTAGAAGATATACCGTTGCGGCACAGCGCCGGAGTAAAACATGTGTTCATACCGGACTTCCACCTACGCGTGAGTACAAATTGTTAACTCTTTTATTGTACGCCTCTTGTTTGTAGGCTGCAAGTAGTGTGGATTTGAACGTAGTTATTTGCTCATCTTTTATGCTTATGCTAAGCTACTTTTATGGCTAAATCAAAAAAATCATCAGGCAAACGTTTTTCAAATAAAGTACACAAGGTAGTTAAGAGTGATCTCTTTACGAGTATTGCTATCGCATCAGTAATGTTAAACGTTTTGTTCTTTGCCGGTATTTTCGTGCTCACTAGCACCGATGCCTTTGATCGCAAAGTGTATAACAGTGTACTTAACAAGTATTGTACTAATATTGATGGCATTGTTGATCGGGCAGAAGAACTTGGCAGTGACGAAGCAGCTCTTAAAGAATGGAAGGTCACTTGTGTGTCAGACGATTTCATTCCTTACTACAAAGAAGCAGTTGAAAAGTTTGACGCTCAATCTAAAGAATAGAGTTTAGTTCGGTTTAACTGTCTTCTTTTGAATCTTTTCATGAATATCCTTGAACTGTTCTTGTAGTAAGTCGAGTTCTGAGTCAGTTAAATCCTCGACATCAACAAACTCTGTACGTGCACTCTTGCTAGTATTTATCAGCTCATCTAACTTAAGTTGCATTGCTCGCCCATCACGATTCTGAGTATTTTGAATGACAAAGACCATTAAGAAGGTAACTATCGTTGTCCCAGTATTAATAATTAACTGCCAGGTATCGGAAAAATTGAATATCGGTCCCGTGAGGCCCCATGTTACGATGATGATAACCGCAAGATAAAATGCAAAAGGCGAGCCAACTTTATTGGCAACTGTTGCTGAAATCTTATGAAAGCGATCGGAACTTGTGTGATTTGCCTGTGCCTCATCGTGACGACGCACAACCATGACTTTGAGTTTACTAAGTGGTTGTTGCATGTCTCCATTATGCCATAGTGCTAGTAGTTATCAACTGTATAATTTTGATGGCTGTGTTGCACTCCTATAGATTGCTGGATAGTGGATGTAGTAGTATAAGCGTATGCCAAATAAAACGATTACCGTGGGTGTTGCGCACAAATTACCGAAGGACTTACGGGATGCTTTAATGTCTAACGAGTCTGCGCTAGAAAAATGGAACAACCTCAGCTCACTAGCTCGTAACGAGTGGATCTGTTGGACTATCAGTCCTAAAAAAGTGGAAACTAGAAAAAACCATGTAGAACGAACAATTCATGAGCTTGTTGAAGGAAAGAATCGTCCTTGTTGTTGGATGGGGTGCATTCATCGCACGGACAAACCTCTGAACCCTACACAAAAGTGGATATTGAATAAACAGACAAAACCGAGATAGTTCATGCTCTTTAGTAACTAAAAAATATACATATTCTCAATCAATAGCCAGGTGACTGGGTAATCAGACGAATAAATAATTCAACTTCAGCAAAAATTTTAAGGGAGAGGCTAGTAATTTTTCCTACTACTACCGTATTGATGACAGGAATGGGCAGGCAATAAGATAGTGCCAATTCCCACAGATTGAGCGATTAGCGTGAGTACTTGATATACCCGTTGAAAACTAGCCGATAGTTGCCGATTACACTACCAATCTTTGATAGCCGCTATCTAGGAGGCCAGGTCTATATACTTCTCTACTTAGCCTGGCCGAACAGACTGGTTATAAACCTTGGATTGGATCGGCTGTTTTTTTCCCGTAGTTGCGTGTGATCAATTTATGAATATCGCAGCTAAAGAGCGCCGCTATCACTGGTATTACTATAGCTAAAGCAGCGTCGCGGGGAGAGAGTGAGACCAATCCAAACGTAGCTTTAAGAGGTGTCATAAAGACTGCGACATTTACTAATATCGAGAACCCAATCGCACCTAAAAGTATGATATTTGGTTTTACTATATTATGGACCCAGGATTTAAACTCATAGTTCATATTGAAGGCGTTTGCCCATTGCATAACGATCAGTGCCAAGAATGCGGCAGTCTGGGAATAGCTCTCACCTTTTGGAAGAAAGTGATTAAAAATAATCAGGACCACCGTCGCCATGGTAAGGGCCAACACTACTGCTCGAGACAAAAGCACCCCATCTAGTAGTGGCGCTCGTGGATCGCGTGGCGGCTGCTGCATATGTCGAGACTCAGAAGGGCTTAATCCAAGCGGCAACACTGACACTCCGTCGGTCACTAGGTTTACCCATAAAACCATCACTGCCGTAATTGGTAGGGGCAGGTTAAAGGTTAGGGCTAAGAGCATAGTGAGCACTTCACCACCGCTAGTGCCTAGCAGATAAACCACCATTTTACGGACATTAGCTAAAACCGTTCGTCCCGTCTTAATTGCACTAATGATCGTGCGAAAATTGCTGTCCATCAGAACAACATCGCTAGCGTCTTTTGTGGCATCCGTACCACTCCCCATAGCAAACCCAACATCAGCCTCAATGAGAGCCGGTATGTCGTTAACTCCATCTCCCGTCATGGCTGTAACTTCATAGTGCTTAGTGGCTTGCAATAGTTTGAATTTGTGTTCAGGTAAAACTCGGCCAAAAGCTCGAATTTTTAATAATGCGGTGCGTATAGCTTCAGGTTTGCTAGTATTTAGAGCAGCACCAGTACTAACTTCGGTGTCATGCTGGGCAATGCCGACTTGCTTGGCAACATATCTGGCAGTTTCGACATGATCTCCAGTTAGCATAACAACACGTATGCCTGCCTGGTATGCTTCTTTAATTACACTTTGGACGTTTTCACGTAATTGATCGCTTAGTGCTACAAGGCCGTCAAGCTCTAAGCCCTGTAATGTAGTGCGGTTAAGATTTTCTAAGCCCTCATCTACTTGCTTATAGCCAATAGCTATAGTTCTGTAACCCTTTTGCACAAATCCTTTTAAGATTAGGTGCGCTTTCTTGGCAACCGACGACTTAGACACGTATCCAAGTAGGTGCTCGGGGGCTCCTTTAACACATAGGCGATGCCCCTCTGGAGTTGCGTAAAGAACTGCACTCACTCTAAGTTGTTGGTCGAACGGAAATTCTTTGACCGTCTTCCAGCCTTTCGGCACATTAATACTCGCGACCGCCTGGTATAAAATTTGGTCTAATGGGTCTTCGGTCTCCCGCCGATCTCCATTCAAGCTTGTTCTAATTGCAATGTAAAAATCATGCGTATTCGCATGCATCGAGAAGGTATCAACTATGCTTAATTTATTCTTTGTAATCGTACCTGTTTTATCAGTAACAATAAGAGTAACGACACCTAGTGTCTCCATGGCAGCTATCTTCTTAACCAAGGCCTTTTGTTTTGCCATACGGTGTGCACTAAAAAGTAACACTAGCGTCATGGCAACTGGAAGCCCTTCGGGCACGGCTGACACAACAATACTCAGCGTAAAACGAAGTGCCTCCTCAAGTACAATGCCCCGAAATACTGCAAGCGAGAACACTATAATACTAACGATCAATATTCCAATGAGTAACTTTTTCGTAAGATCATCTATTTTACTCTCTATAAGCATTTTGCCATCATCTGCATTAGCAGCAAGAGTGTTTATGGTGCCAAACTGGGTCTTGTTACCTGTACTTGTGACCAGCATACTTCCCATACCACCCTTAATATAAGTTCCCTTAAAGAGCATATTCTCCTGATCGTAAACTTGTTTTACGCCCTTAATTGCATCGGCATGCTTATGTACGGGCAAAGACTCACCGGTTAAAACTGATTCATCGGCCTGAATATGGTTACTTTCAATTATACGTCCGTCCGCAGGCACTTTCATACCTTCTGAAATTTTTATAACGTCTCCCGGTACGATCTCGGCACTTAGTAAGTTCTTAATCTCACCATCTCGCAACACACTGACTTTATGTTTATCGCGAGCTTGCAATGATTGTAAAACGCGACTGGCCGAAAACTGCTGGAAGTAAAATATTAGTGCATTAATGACTACAATCGTCGAAATGATAGCAGCTTCAAAAAACTTTTTCTCAACTATACTCAAGATAGCCGCGCCCAGGATAATAACTACGAAGTAACTACGAAAGGGCTCTAGTATTCGCTTCCACAAAGGGGTGCTTTTTGCTGTAACTTCATTGGGTCCATATTTTATTAAACGCTTGTTGGCTTCAAGGGTCGTAAGTCCTTGTTCGCTTGAACCAAGATCAGCTAATGCTAGCTGAGTATCGATATTATAGATAGCTTTTTGTTCGTTCAACATACAGACCCATTATGACTTAAAATCCTTATTACATCTACGCACCGCCATCTATTTAAGCTGGAGCGACACTCAATACAAAAGTCCAGTAGCGTCTGTACTTACTGAACTTCTTGATACAAATCTTGTATTGGCTCAGCCTAGAGGTCATAGACCTTTTTGATATGCTCTCTCAATACTCTAACTGCCTTCGGGCCAACCCCATGGATTGTTAGCAGTTCTTTGTCTGACATTCTTGATACTTGTTCTAGGGTTGTGATATTAGCCGCTACAAGGGCGTCCGTTGAAGGATTACCGATTTCTTTCGGGAACTCATGAACAGATTCATTCATAATCAAATTATAACAAAAACCCGCACCGTGAATGCCTACTGGACTTTGTGGAAAATATATACTCTTGGCTCCCCCTACACACCTCAATCAGCAACCTATCTTTGGAGTACCAAGTTGATAGCGCCTACCTAAAAGATTTAGCAAAAAGACTTAATCTGCGGCTTACTTTACTACATGCTATGCAACAGGGCATATAATAAAGGTATGGGTCTTTTTGATAAGTTTTTTAACAGCAGCAGTAGCAACGATACTAACCCTGAAAAAACAAGTAAACCAGCACCGAACAGTAACGCCTGCCCTTCCTGTGGTGCTGTATTTGCTAAACCACCAAAGCGTAAAATAACATGCCCTGAGTGCAAAACCGCTTGTTACGTACGCAGTAAACAATCCCTGTTTAATTCAGATTTATTAACCGAAGAGCAGATGCTCGCATCTGACTTTTACTCTGAGCTGATGGAGTACGGGGCTACAGTTGATGACTATAAAAAAATGGAAGACGTACTTGCTCAAAAATGGGGCTTCAAGCCTAATCCCTACGATGTTGTCTGGGGTGTGTCAAATCACTTTCTAAATACCCGTGGTCTTGAAGTTACCAATCAGGAGCAGGCTATTCAAGACATGCTTCACAGGGCAAAAATGATTGCGTTTTCACAGGCAAAATATCAAGCAAAACGTGGCAAAGACCCGTCTGGCTATCTTGCATCAGTTGCAAATTACGAAAAGCAGATACAAACCCACTACTGGAAACCCGTCGGAGTTGACGTAAAAGAGTTTCAGATTGAAACATATAACTGCTGTGATGCTTGTAATAAATACAAAGGCAAAAAATACACAGCAGAATACTTAAAAAAGCACGACGTACTGCCTATAAAGGAATGTACATATAAGTTTGATAAGAGCCTAAAATACGGATGGTGTACTTGCACTTACCAAGCAGTCACTAAGCTATAAACCCTTAAACAATTGTTCCAGGGAAATATCTAGCGATTTAGCAATCTTAAAGAGCGTTGATAATGTTGGTTTACGACGACCTTGCTCAATAAAACCCATGTGCGAACGGTCAATTCCGCTGTTAGCTGCTAGCTTTTCTTGGCTCATACCCTTGGAATTGCGAGCTTTTACTATACGCTTGCCTAGTTCAGTGTAGATTTGGTCAACAGACGATACTTTCATATCTTTAGCGTATTGATTACAATTGTAAGTAACCACTGACAAATGTCAGCAAGTGGTATATAATGTCATCAACCTAAAATGTAATGAAAGGATTTTATTATGGCTAAAGAAAGTAAAAATTGGTTTGCAAAACACAAGATATTAACTGGTGTTATAGGGTTCTTCCTGCTTGTTGGTATTGTCTCGGCAGCGAGTGGCAGTGACACGAACACATCTACAACAAGCACGCCAGCGAATAGCGAAACTACCCGAACAGCTGAAACTGAGCCAGCAGAAAAGCAAGAGCCAGACGTACCTGCTGAATATAAGTCAGCACTAGCAAAAGCAGATAGCTACGCAAATACTCAACACATGTCTAAAAAGGGTTTGTACGACCAACTAACGTCTGAGTATGGCGAACAATTTTCTAAGGAAGCTGCACAATACGCCGTTGATAATGTTGAGACTGACTGGAATGCAAATGCTCTGGCTAAAGCTAAAAGCTACCAAGAAACACAAAACATGTCACCTGCCGCAATTCGTGACCAGCTGGTATCAGAATATGGCGAGCAGTTTACAGCAGCACAGGCTGATTACGCTATCAAGCACCTAAACGACTAAAGGTATGGCGGGGGTACTGCCCCTTAGTTTTGATAGACTAGACACCGCCGTGTAAATGGTCAATTTTTGCGGGAGTAAAATGACCAGTGTTTTGGCAGCATTAAAAAATGGGCTGGATTGATGCAGCGTCTGAGAAAATTACGTTATATCTTTCAGTTGCAGTGGCTTGCTGCTTCCCTTGCTGGGTAAGTTGGTAGCGTAAACCACCAAGAGTACGATAGGTAACCACGACCTTAACTTCTGGTATGGGAATATCAAAAATGCCTTCTGGTGCATCTACATTTTCTATTGGATAAAGTTTATTGAATTGCTGATGGTTTAGGTCGGTTGTCGTTCCGTTTATGTCTAATGTTTCAGCTATCAGTGCCTGTCCTGAGTTGTTAGCTAACTTTATATCAAATTGCCCCTTGCTTGCCTGGGCAGAAATTACCAGAGATATTTCAGGCATATTTGACTTGTATACCCTATCACTTTGAGCCTTCTTTGCTTGCAGCTCACGACGTTTTTTAGTTGCTTCAATTTGAGCTGCTCTTGAATACTGATGCACGGCACTTGAGTTTCCGTGGGCATTAGCAAAGCCCCGAACCTGCTCATTAAACTCTTGTTGTACGGCTTGCATTGCTTGCAAGTGCATCTCATCACTTATGTAATCAACGCCAGACTGAGCTTTCAGGTTATCAATCTGCTGCTGCATATTCGCCAGCTCACGCTGAAAATCTGGTAAAAACTCGCTAATCACAATCTTTGCGTGATGTGTGCCTGCATATTCTGGTAGTGCCTCTTCTTGTGAGCCACGGTAATAGCAGGTCAGTCCAACATCTTCAATAAAAACAAACAAATCTTCTGCAAAGCTACCATCATCTTTAGCATACCGAAAACCAATAGCCATTGACCGATGGTCTTTTATTGAAGTTGGAAACGATAGGTTCGCCTGTGCTTTAACGTCTTCAAGACGCTGAACATTTACGCCATATCTGGCAAGCAAATCAATCACAGACGGACTCCACGGTTCTAAAGCACCAGCTTGGGCAGCATCAGTTATAGGTTTGAGACGTGCGTAAGCGTCATTGCTGTTCGGGATTGATTTTATGTGTTTATTTTTTCCACTCATTAGAAATTACCTAGTAACAAGTTTGCTTGCACAAGATGCTGTGTTGCCCATGACACTGACTAGCCCGATGAAGAATATGGTTGCAAAAATGTAGCCAAGAACCATAGCAATATAAGCGAGTATTGCCAGTGTTTTTGCTTGTTTCATGTACTTATCTTCTTTTGTCTTGTCCTCTTTAATCTGTGTTTCAATTTTCTTTATGTGAGCTTCTGTCTTCTTTGCAGCCTTTTCAATATCTTCCTTACTCATTTGGCTGTAGTCTTGATTGTTGATAAAGGTGCTGCCTGAGCGGTACATCAGCACTTCTGTTTCGTGCTTTGCCTTTAGATTTTGTAGGTAATGCCCATGGGAAATACTGAATAAATAGAGCGACCAGACCCACCTAGCTACTAAAAGTAAAACTATGGCAGCTAAGAAAGAAAAAACAGACAGGAAGAAAAACTCATAATGTAGGCTTGAAGTATCTTTTTGGCTATTGAACAGTATGCCAAGGAAAGTTAAGAATAGTGATATTGAGCCAGCAGATAAGTAAATCAGCTTTTCATCAATTAGACTAAGGGTACTTCTGTAATTGCCACTAACTTCATTTAGCTTGATGGTGCTTTGTTTTAGGTTTTCTTCGTTACGCTTGGATTTAGCAACCAAATCGTCCTGAACCATCTGTGGCGGCAATAGACTTTCACTCATGCTAACTTTTGTCCTTGCGTATCAAAGGTATGGCACTCTCGGGTATCTTGCGTACTTGGACTATCTCAGCACCCTCTATCGCTTGTTTCATTAAGCGGTGCAATCCATCTAGAATTAGCCAGCGTTTCTTCCAAAACATAATGTCAATTGGATGTGCCGTATCTGCCTTCATTGTTCGCTCATATTCTTGTGGGTGTTGGTCGGGATGTTCTATTACTTCACTCGGGTTTACATCGTAATAGCCATCTGGCTTTGACCAAATAAAAGGTATGTCAAAATGCCAGGTCAGCTCTTCAATCGGCATATCTTCTGTTGGAACATCTAGCTCCCAGACTTTGCGTTCATCCCAACTAAAATCAAAGCCCACTTCTTTGATAATGTCAGGTAATTCACGGCTCACTTGATAACGTCCTTTAACCATTTCTCAACGCCTGGCGTTGTGCGAAGAACCTGTACCGCCGTAAGAACATATTCGTCGTAGCTGTGTAGTTTGGTTACCAACGCCTCAATTTCATCAAACTTTTCTTCAATACTCTCAATCATTAAAAGCACTTCATCGTCGTTTTGGATTTTGTTATCCCACCAATAAGATGAGTTAACAGATGATTGTCGTACACAAGCTGCTAGTTTACCTGCTAAAAGTGCTTTGGAAATTGTTTTGCCTTCTTCGGCATTTGCACAGGTTAGAAAAAGAATGATCATTTTTTAAGAACCGCTGTTACTTCAATTTCAATCTTTGCACCATCTCTGGTCATTCGGTTTGCTTCAATCAGTGTGCTTACTGGCATAGCATTTTTGAAATACTCGCCCCTGATAGCAGATATTTTGTCAAAGTCGTTCATATCAGTGATATAGATAACTGCTTTAACCACATCATCAATGGTTGCATCTGCTTGCTGCAAGATTTTGATAATATCTTCAAAGACTAACTTGGTTTGTTCTTCCACATCATCAGTTACTACGCTATGGTCGTCGTTTTTTGGTGCTTGTACCCCAGACACGAAGATAAGGTAATGATTGCCTAAATCTATTTTTTTTGCTGGCGTATAACTACCCCTAGTTTTGTAGTCGCCAGGGACTATATCTTTAATAAAATCCTTGCTCATTTCTGCTCCTTTTTTGTGATATCCAAGATTGTTGCGTTTGGCAATTTACTAAAAATACTACCTGGTACAAGCAACTTTGAACCCCTAATACCACTGCCTATAATGATAAGTTCTTTTGTGGTAATTGCTTCATCAACAATCAATTGCCAATCACCAGGTAAGCCAATAGGCGTTATGCCACCGTATACCATCTTGGTTAGTGATGTTGCTGTGTCCATTGGGGCAAACGATATTTTCCGTGCATCTAGCTGTCGTCTTACGACGCCATTTATGTCAGCTCGGTCAGTGGCTAAAATCATACAAGCTGCATACCAAGTCTTATCGGCTCGTTTTGCCTCAACAACAACACAGTTTGCTGACACATCTAGTCCAATATCATATGCCTCGCAGAATGCCGCTGTGTCAGCTAGGCTAGCATCAATTTCTGCTACTAGAATATCTTCAAGACCGCTATTTATTACAGCTTTTGTCGGCTCTGCTACCAGCTCGCTATGCTGTTTTGCATCATCAAAATCTAACTTTCCAAATTTCATTTTTTATCCTTTGCGTATGGGCTTTCGCTTTCTTCTACAAAGCGAACGTGCCGCTCGTTTTCTTCTTTCCAGGCAGGCGATACGGTCAAAACCATTTCCATTGTCCCAAAGTAGTGTATGCGTGTATTTGGCGGTATGACGACCAAATCGGTTGCTTCAACCTCTACTGGCTCATCGTCCAGCATAAACGTACCTTTACCTTTGATAATGTAGTAGGTAAATGCACTTTTCGTGTCATAAAACTCTTGGAAGTGACCCTTTTTCACAGATACGTGACAAACGTTGGCGGAAGGCTCGTTTTGACCATAAATAGTTAGGTCAATACCGTGCTTGTTGAACTTGTCAGCTTCTTTTGCGGTGTATTTATACTTCTTACTCATACTTTCCTTAGTAGGTTACGTGAACCTCGTTAAGCCAGATTTTTTCAGGGCGGGTCAGCATAAAGACCACAACATCCGCTAAATCATCTGGGTTCGTAAACTTCTCAATTTCAAAGTCGTCACCAGCCTTTGAAAACATATCGGTCCTAGTGCCTGACTGGTAAACCCCAGCAACACGTATTGACTTGTCCTTAGTGTCTTCACGCAGAACGTCAGTAAAACCTTTCATACCATACTTGCTAGCGGTATATGCCGATTGACCAGCTTGGGCAACAAGACCCGACTTGGAAACAATGTTAACGATTGCAGTGCCTTTTCGGTCACGCATCTGGTCTAATAGCTGTCTTGTGAGCAAGATTTGGCTAGTTAGATTTGTGTTAATAATTTCTGTGATTTTTTCTTCACTAAGTGTAGTTATATCGCCAACCTTGTGCCAAATCCCAGCATTGTTGATAACAACATCAACTTTTTGCTCACTAATAACTTCATCAATGACGGAACGCCTTTTGTCATTATCAGTTAAATCAAAGGCATATACCTTTACTTTTGCTCCATTTGCTTCACAGTCGTCTTTAACAGTTCTCAGCTTAGCTTCATCTCGCCCAAAAAGAATTAGATTATCTTTATGTTTGGATAATTTGGTAGCAATGCTTTTACCAATTCCATCGCTCGCACCTGTTATTAGTATTGTTTTCATTACTTCTTCGCTCCTTCCTATTTGTGTTCCATGACTTTCACTAAATCTTCACGCTTATAGCGGCGTAAGCCACGCTCGCCGATGCGTACTGCTTTCAAAATACCTTTCTTGTCCCAGGCACGAAGTGTGTTGGGATGGACTTTTAGCAGCTCGCTGGCTTGCTTTAGGGTTAGTAATTCTTGCAATGGTTCTTGTGACATATTTACTCACTCTTGATAACATTATTATACAGATATGTAACAGCTTCCGACAGCTGTATTTGGGAAGATGTAATGAAAGACGATAAGCAACAGACTAATGACCAGCCTGACGAAAAGCCAAAAGTAGATTTGGACCTTGATGCTGTAGGTAAAACTAGCGATGGCTCTAGCAAAGCTGAAAAGAGCATCCAGTTACCCAAAAACCGCAACACCCTATCCGTCAAAGAATGGAGCGAACTTAAAAAACAAGACCCTGCCAGCCTTACCCCTGCTCAAAAGAAGTTAATGGAAGCTACTGATGCAAGAGCAAAGGAAGCGATTGAACGATTAGCCCCACACATCAAAGAAATGTCCAAGATTGGCGAAATGGTCAATAAGTCTGTCGGCAAGTTTAACTTTAGTTCGCTTATCCCTAAGATTACACCTACATTGCCGACCATGCCTGTTATTGAGCCATATCGCAACGAGCTTCTTGAAGACACTGCCTGGATAGAAAATATAACACCTCCTGCGTCGTCAGTAGAACAGGTTAAACAAACTGTACTGCTAGAACGAATGGTAGAAGCATTTGAAGGACAAAACGCCGAGCATGATGCAGACACTCTAAGGCTTATTGAGCCACGCTATGACCGAAAAAAGCGTGTACTTACATTCGCTAACACACCAATAAGGCTTACGGCTGACAGCGACGCTGAAATTATATGTAAAAAGTTGTTTTGGAGTGGTCGTCCTGTAAAGCATCCTGTTGAAAAAGGCGAAATTATGGAACTTCTCTATATCCGTGCCACATCAAACACAGAGCGAAAAAAGACCCTCTACAACAAGGTTGCCGCCGTAAATAGGATAGTTGAAAAGAAAACAGGTGTTGATAAACTGTTTGATTTTGTAGATAAAAAACTCTGGTTTAATACCAATTACGTAAAATTACCTCTGTAATCTGTCTAAAGACAAACACTTCCCGATACTAGGAAGTGTGAGTAAGCAATCCAAATCACCAAACAAATCGCATAAGAGCCAGGCAAAACCTTGGTCTGATGCTGAACTGCGGCGAGTTGCCCGTGTATTTGAGCTGCTTATACGAATAGATAAACGTCAGAAGAAAGGTCGCTCCAATGATGGTCAGCGAAGTGCAGATAACGCCCGTTAAGCCAAAAGACGGGCTTGTTGGCTTTGCCAGCTTTGTTTTCGCTGGTGCGTTGTACTGCGGCTCTGTCGGCATATTGAGCCGACCTAACGGCGGTTATCGGCTCGTATACCCCACAAAGCTAGTTGCAGGTCGTCAGCTAGATATGTATCACCCAATAACGGGTGCTGTCGGAAGACAGATTGAA
Source organism: uncultured Candidatus Saccharibacteria bacterium (assembly GCA_964541305.1). Taxonomy (GTDB): domain Bacteria; phylum Patescibacteriota; class Saccharimonadia; order Saccharimonadales; family UBA7683; genus CAZIPE01. The sequence goes on from CAZIPE010000008.1 coordinate 43,762, forward strand.
GAAATTGTAATAACTAAGTTTGAAGAAGTAATGAACCATGGTAGGCATAGACACAGTAATACTGACCCTGCCGTCTAGTATGTTTGTCATCTTAGAGCCGTCACGCTTTACGCCACACGCACTAAAAGTGCTAGGTGCTGAACCACGTGATATGGGCAGAAACAAGTATTTTAGTGCCATTTGCAACCCAACAAAGCAAGATACGGCAACCATGGGCTACCTGCCTTACTTAACACTATACCGAGCGTTGCGAGCTGGCGGCTTGGTAACTGAGCTACGTATACAGTTTTCTGCACCTAAGCAGCTTAACTTCAATAACTTTGACGAAATTGAAGAACATGATTTTGGCGAGTTGTGCCATCGCTTACTTGCGGGTCTAGAGTATTACAAAATCAAACTGCGTGGCGGACTAAGAACTATTGCATTTGCCCAGGTTTCTAGTGTCCACTACTCAAAGAACTTCGTGCTGACAAACTTTATGTCACCGCACAGTGCCATAAAAGAACTTGCCAAAGCAGATGTGAACGGCTGGCGTGACGTTAGTAAAACTGACTACATAAACAATGGTGCAGGCTTCAAAACACACTCAAAGCACCATGAGCTAGCCTTTTATGACAAATTAGCCGAGCATCGCAAAGGTAAACGTGGTCAACCTTTATTTGATAAAGACATGCAAATGGAGCTGGACCTGTTTAACAACCGCAATATGAAGAAACCGTTTGAGGTTCTACGCATGGAAGTACGCCTTGGTAACACCAAGAAAATTAAGTGGGCTTTAGAGCAGGCACGGTTGCCAACAGACGACACAACGTTTAACACAATTTTTCGCCAAGACTATTCCCAGATGGTGCTTGAATGGCATCTTGAAGACTTGTATGCTCGCTATCCGAAAATTACCGAGGCAGATGCTAAAGACGAACTGGAATTGTTTAGTGACCTGTATGTACAAAACCCAAATCGCCGCATGTCTTCAATTATCAATGCTGTTGGTTTGTATAGGCTCACGCAAATTGCTGGCACACGCACGATGAAAGATATTGTTGGTCCAAACGGCAGTCAGGCACTGCTTAGATTGGCTAAACGAGCCAACCATGAACTGAGCTACAAAAACGAAAATGCCGAAGTGTTTGAGATGCTTCGGGAACAACTAGACAGGTTCGAGCCTGTTCACTTGGATAACTTTAGTGAATGATGACAAATGTAAGCTATAATAGGAGTAAAGATTATGAGAAAAGCAGTAATACTAGCAAGAGTATCAACTAAAAAACAAGAGCAAGAAGGCTTGTCGCTGG
>CAZIPE010000009.1:0-22668 GCA_964541305.1 uncultured Candidatus Saccharibacteria bacterium
CTTAACCAAACATCTCACGACACGAGCTGACGACGGCCATGCAACACCTGTCACTTGGCTCCCGAAGGCACTCTCTGCTTTCGCAGAGATTCCAAGGATGTCAAGCCCTGGTAAGGTTCTTCGCTTAACGTCGAATTAAAGAACACGCTCCACCACTTGTGCGGGTCCCCGTCAATTCCTTTGAGTTTTAAACTTGCGTTCGTACTCCCCAGGCGGGATGCTTAACGCGTTAGCTTCGCTACTAGAAGGGTCGATACTCCTAACAGCTAGCATCCATCGTTTACAGCGTGGACTACCGGGGTATCTAATCCCGTTCGCTCCCCACGCTTTCGTGCCTCAGTGTCAGAAATGAGCCAGTGGCCTGCCTACGCCATCGGTGTTCCTCCCTATATCTACGGATTTCACTCCTACACAGGGAATTCCAGCCACCTCTCTCATTCTCGAGTTTGCCAGTTCAAATAATAGTCGATATGGTTGAGCCACACGATTTCATTATTTGCTTAACAAACCACCTACGCAACTCTTTACGCCCAGTAAATCCGGATAACGCTTGGATCCTCCGTATGACCGCGGCTGCTGGCACGGAGTTAGCCGATCCTTATTCATGTGTTACCGTCATATTCTTCGCATATAAAAGCAGTTTACAACCCGAAGGCCTTCATCCTGCACGCGGCGTTGCTCCATCAGGCTTTCGCCCATTGTGGAAAATTCCTTACTGCTGCCTCCCGTAGGAGTCTGGACCGTGTCTCAGTTCCAGTGTGACTGATCATCCTCTCAAACCAGTTAAAGATCGTCGCCTTGGTGAGCCATTACCTCACCAACTAGCTAATCTTACGCGGGCTCTTCCCAAACCGCCGAAGCTTTAATCCGAAGACCATATGCGGTATTAGACACCGTTTCCGGTGCTTATCCCTCAGTTTGGGGTAGATTCCCACGCGTTACTCACCCGTCCGCCGCTCGTGTACTCTGCACTTATTATTCGATCTTTCGTGCCGCATCTCCCCTAGCCATAGGCTTGAATTGGGTTGATTCCATAGCTAATGCTATGACGATCGAATGCTAAGTGCAAAGCCTTACCGCTCGACTTGCATGTATTAGGCACGCCGCCAGCGTTTATCCTGAGCCAGGATCAAACTCTCCATAAAAAAGGTTTGATACTTCTCTTAGATATATTTACTTATCTCAAAGACCTCAAACATCAAAAAAATTTGACGTTGACGTTGCACAACTCAATTTTCAATGAGCTTTCTCCCTATTATTACTGTTCTCGCAGTTAAAAAGTCACAGAAAGACTGGGATAAATTGTAGATAAACATACTCCTAAAGTCAAGCGCTAGCAATAAACGTTGTATTTTATGTCACAATAAACACGAGTATCGGCACCACAATACCAATAAGCATACCCACTGCTACCTCGTATGGCGTATGTCCATTTGACTGATGAATTATCATTGGCGGTATCTGTTTTTTGTATACCAACGGCAACAGGTTGCGCAGTGCCATTGCGTGCTCACCAACCGCATGTCGAACGTTGATGGCATCATACATCACTATCATTGCTAGAATGCAGGAAATGCCAAACTCAGGACTCTGCGTACCCGTACGATAGCCGATTACCGTACAGAGAGATACAATTATAGTAGTGTGGGCGCTTGGCATTCCACCCGAACGATAGATGTAGCGCCAATCCCAGTCCTTATTATAAAAACCACGAATGAAAATCTTAGAAATTTGGGCAACAACCCAGGCGGTAAGCGGGATTACAAAGTAGGCATAGCTACTCAGCAGTGACCGCATTGCCTTCTTCTCCCTCTTCATCAATAGTTTGATCTTTATTAGTCAGCGCCAATGAGGCAACACTATCTTCGCCGTTAAGTCGCATAATGCGTACACCCTGAGTTGTTCTACCGAGCGCAGGAATGTCTTTCATGCCAAGGCGAATAGTTTGCCCATTCGTCGAGATAATAATAACTTCTGGTGTTTCATCGGTCAGAGATTTTACCGAAACAAGATTACCCGTCTTCGCATTCACAATGGCGGATCTGATACCAACACCCCCACGCTTATGGGGTGAGAACTGTGATATCTTTGTTCGTTTGCCATAGCCTTTTTCGCTTATGACGAAGATTGTTGAGTCCTCTTGTACGACATCCATTCCTACAACACTATCGCCAGGTCGTAATCGTATGCCTCTCACACCTCGTGCGGTGCGCCCCATGGGACGGACATCGTTTTCATGGAAGCGGATGGCCTGACCGAGTGATGTTGAAATAACAACTTCATTATCACCAGTAGTTGGACGAATCCATTTTAACTCATCTCCATCATCAATTTTTATCGCAATCAAACCACTCGTTCGAATATTATTATAATCTTCGAGTTTGGTCTTCTTCACAGTTCCTTGTTTGGTTGTCATAAAGAAGAATCCAGCTTTTTGCTTAGTATCATGCTTGATAATCGCTGTTATTACCTCTTCAGGGTGAAGTTGTAATAAGTTAACTACCGCAACACCTTTAGCATTGAGCCCCACCGCTGGTACTTCGTAGGTTTTAAGACGGAAGACGCGCCCCTTGTTCGTAAAGAACAATAAGAAGTCGTGAGTACTCGCCAGTATAAGATGCTCGATGACGTCTTCTTCTTTGGTAGCCATACCACGCTTACCCTTCCCGCCACGATTCTGACGACGATATTCACTGGCTAAGCTACGTTTGATATAATTTTCTGATGTAAGAGTTACAACTACCTGCTCCTCGGGTATCAGTTCTTCATCACTAAATTTACCGAGCTCATGAGGAATGATTTGCGTGCGTCGATCATCGCCGTACTTCTCTTTCACCTCGAGTAATTCGTCCTTTACTATCTTGAGAATCTTCTTTTCATCAGCCAAAATTTCTTCTAATTGAGCAATGAGCTTCTTTAGCTCAGCTAGCTCTTCTTCAATCTTCTTGCGCTCTAGACCTGCAAGACTTCTTAGTTGCATGGAAAGAATTGCTCGCGCCTGAATTTCAGACAACTTGAACTTCTTCATCAAGTTCGTCTGTGCCTCTTCGGTGGTCTGACTTGCTCGAATTGTGGCAATGACCTCATCGATATGATCGAGGGCAATCGAGAGCCCCTCTAAAATGTGTGCTCTGTCTTGAGCTTTTTTCAGCTCAAACTCAGTACGCCTACGGATAACTTTCTGGCGATGCTTGATATATTCGCTGAGCATATCGTGTATACCCAAGACTTTCGGCTGAATTCCATCGATCAGAGCCAGCATATTGTAATGGAACATCGTCTGAAGCGGTGTATGTTTGAACAGTTGATTAAGTACTTTCTTTGGGTAGGCATCCTTTTTCAAATCGATTACTATTTTTACCGTACCGCGAGCACTTTCATCTCTAAGGTCAGAGATACCCTGTAATTTCTTATCTTTTACAAGATCGGCAATTTTTTCAATAAGTGTTGCTTTATTTACTGCATAAGGTACCTCTGAAACAACGATCTGATGCCGGCCTTTTTTCGTTTCAATAATATCTGCAACAGCTCGTACCACAACACCACCGCGCCCACCTGCGTAGGCAGCTCTCAGCGACTCCTTACCATAGACAATTCCACCCGTTGGGAAGTCTGGTCCTTTTACATGCTCGAGTAAATCATCTGTTGTAGCTTCAGGATTATCAATTAATACAACTGTGGCATCTACGAGTTCGCTCAGATTATGGGGTGGGATATTAGTAGCCATACCAACGGCAATACCCATCTGACCGTTAAGGAGTAGGTTCGGTACTTTGGCCGGTAAAACAGATGGTTCGCGTTCGCTCCCGTCATAGTTATCTCTGAAGTCTACAGTGTTCTTTTCTAAATCGAACAACAGTTCTGCGCCGAGCTTGTCCATGCGAGCCTCGGTGTATCGAGAGGCAGCTGCAGGATCACCATCCATAGAACCAAAGTTACCCTGACCGTTGACCAGTGTGTACCTCATCTGCCAGTCCTGAGCTAAACGCACCATTGAATCGTATATTGCCATATCACCATGAGGGTGATACTTACCCATAACGTCACCTACGATACGAGCACTCTTTACGAACTTTGAACCAGGGCGCCAACCGTTCTTTTCCATGGCATATAAAATACGGCGATGTACTGGTTTTAGGCCATCCCGCACGTCGGGTAACGCTCGAGAAACAATCACACTCATGGAGTATTGAAGATACTTAGTCTCCATTTCGTCTTCAACACTATGCACTACCACTGTTTTGGAGTGACTATCGTTCATTGGTGGCGTAATAATTTCCTCTGTTGTTATATTCTCATCATCCATATGTACCCCTTATATATCCAGATCTTCTGCATTAGCAAATTTAGCGCGCGACTGTATGAAGTTTTTGCGCAAATCAACTTCGCTACCCATAAGCTTGTTAAAGATTGCGTCTGCTTTTTCTGCATCTTTAACTTCAACACGCACCAATACCCTGTTGTCTGGATTCATGGTTGTCTCCCAGAGCTGATCGGCATCCATTTCACCCAAACCCTTGTATCGTTGGATGCTAGCACCGAGTTGTTTTGCTTTTTGCTGGTCTTCGTTAATCGCCTCGTCATCTGAAACAGCAACGATACCAGCTGCAAGATCAGCATCTGCTTTTACCTTAGCTTTTTCTGCCTTTTGGAGTGCAATTTCTGCCATTATCTGTTCTTTATCTTCGTCGGTGTAAGCGTAGTGCTTAGTTTTACCTACAGTAATAGCATAGAGTGGTGGTTGGGCCATGAACAGGTGTCCGCCCTCAATCACTTCGCGCATATGACGGAAAAAGAACGTCAGTAGAAGCGTGCTAATGTGAGAGCCATCAACGTCAGCATCGGTCATGATGACAATGCGGTGATAACGGAGCCGCGAAATATCAAATTGTTCCCCAATACCCACACCAATTGCAGTAATGAGATTCTTGATTTCATTATTAGCAAACATCTTGTCAAGACGAGCTCGTTCAACGTTCAACACTTTACCTCTTAACGGTAAGATGGCCTGTGTTTTACTATCTCGGCCACTCTTGGCAGAACCACCAGCAGAATCTCCCTCTACAATGTAGAGCTCTGAGTCTGCGGGGTCTTTGCTTGAACAGTCAGCCAGCTTACCCGGTAGTGAGGTGCTATCAAGGGCGCCTTTTCTGATAACGTTATCACGTGCAGCCCTGGCGGCGGCACGAGCACGAGCTGAAAGTATTGCTTTACCAACAATCTTCTTAGCTACATTTGGATTTTCTTCAAAGTAGTACGACAGCCACTCATTCATGACCTGTTCAACGTAGCCACGCACTTCAGGGTTACCTAGTTTGTTCTTGGTCTGGCCCTCAAACTGAGGATCAGGGAGTTTGACCAAAATAACAGCGGTGATACCTTCACGGCAATCTTCACCAGACAGATTCTCTTCTTTTTCTTTAAGAAGACTATTCTTGCGAGCGTAATCATTAATCACACGCGTAAGAGCCGCACGAAACCCTGTGAGGTGGGTTCCACCATCGGGGTTTACGACGTTGTTAGCAAAAGTCTTAATAGTTTCAACATATGAATCGGTATACTGTAGTGCCACTTCAACCATACTATCTTCAACCTGACGCTCAACGTAGAATATATCCTCACCCACTGGTTCTTTGCCAAAATTAAGATGGCGGACATAGCTTTGAATACCACCTTCAAAGTAAAAAGCATATCGTTCGTTGGTACGCTCGTCAGTCAGACTAGCGCGGACACCCTTCGTAAGATAGCACTGGTGACGAAGATATTCGAGTACCCACTTGTAGTCAAACTCTACCGTTTCTTTAAAAATAGTTTCATCGGGATAGAACGTAATGGCTGTTCCGCTACCTGTTGATTTTCCAACAACAGATACTTCACCTGTTGGCGCACCTCTGACAAATTCTTGTCGATAGAGCTTTCCATCTTTTCGAACTTCAGCAATCAGCTTATTAGAGAGTGCATTTACTACACTAGATCCGACACCATGAAGACCCGAAGACACTTTATAGCCCCCACCGCCGAACTTACCCCCGGCATGTAAAACAGTTAGGACCGTTTCTAGAGTACTCTTGCCCGTTTTAGCGTGCTTATCAACTGGAATACCACGTCCATCATCACTTATGCGCACCCCGCCATCTGCAAGTATGACAATATCAACATGACTCGCAAAACCTGCAATTGCTTCATCAATACCGTTATCAGCAATTTCTTTTATGAGGTGATGAAGACCATCATAGCCGGTACTACCAATATACATACCCGGTCGCTTACGGACCGGTTCAAGCCCTTCAAGCACCTGAATCTGACTGGCATCATATGCCTGCTCTTTTTGTTTGCTCACGCTTATTGCTACCCTCTCTCCCACGTTTTAGCTTATGTACTAGTATACCAGTAATAAAAATGTATTCAACTACTTGCATGGACCCCTATATATGTGATTAAATTGCTTTGGAAGTTCCCAAACAAAAAAGAAAAAACCAACATGTTTCGAAAATTAGTATCAAATATCGCCTTTAGCCCCTCGTTAGTTTCCGAACTGAAACCGTATGCTGTGCGTGTTAATAAAGAACTGATAATTCGCAGGGTAAGCCTTCTCTGTATGTCAGTAGCATTGATTATTCATCTGTTGGTGGTATTAATTCCTGCTAAACCGACACTCATTGCAAGTGGAAATGACATTATATTTGGTGGAGCCGACAAAACGCCGTCTGGCATTATTGCGTCATTCACCGCAAACGCCGACAGCCAAGGAAGAACAGATATTGCACCAATATTCAATCATTATGGATTGTCTGAAGAAAACATCAAAGAATACCGACTCGAGGAACTACGACCCAACAACGAAGACGACTACGTGATTACAGGAAGATTAGCGCGTGGAATTGATACAGAGGTTACTCAAACGGTTACTAATGGCCCCCTACTGTATCTACGCCCACTAGAGAGCGTTCAGGCACCAACACGATCCTCAGAAGCGATACGCATTGAAACAAGCCAAGGAACGCGCTGGATACTGCTAGAGAGCGGTAATATTGTATTCAACCGAACCTCCGCACCTTCAACTAATAACGGTATTCAAAATACCGCGCCATGTCTCCCGTCTAGTAGTGCAATCAACTCATCTAGCTGTCTTGAACGAAGTGTAAAGGTGCGCAACATCACCTCTCGAATCAATGATGCGAATAACTCTAGTGCAAAACCTGGGGACACTATCGAATACACACTTTCTCTACAGAACAAGACCCAAAGCATCATAGAAAAACAGGTGCTCACAGAAAATGTTGAAGATATACTCGAGTATAGCGACGTTATCGATGCGAGCGGTGCCTCGTTCCAAGAAAAGCCTGTAAAAAGCCTGTCTTGGCAACCAATTGATATCGCCCCCAACCAAACAGTATCTCGCACTATTTTGATAAAAGTGAAAAGTACGCTCCCCTCAACTCCAGCTTCGACATCCGACCCGCTCGCCTTCGATCAGAAACTCGCTCTTACCAACGGTAATACAGTGGTAATTTCGCTCCCTGTTCGTGCCACAAAAGCAATTGAGCAAGCTATCGCTCAATTACCGATTTTCATTACGCCACTGAGCTTCGGTATTACCCTTTTCTTGTTCCTAATTACCCTGTACTTTTACCAAAGAGCTCGAATTATTGCCCAAGAGCTTGATGTGTTATTACAAGAATTTTTATAACAAAGGAGCCCATGATCATGAAGCAACAGAAAAAACCAACCCCACACAACACTCATTCGAGCGCAGATAAAGCTCATGGATTCAGAACAATCATGACTCATGTGTACAGAGATGTCAGTACGTTTGATCATGTTATGAGTCGTATCGTTCACCACCCGGTTGTTGAAAAAGTGAGCGACTTAATCGGCGCAACTGTTGCTCGCCCCTCTGGTCTTATTGGCGCGGCGTTAACTGGTAGCGTAGGATTATTGCTGATATATCTTACTGCTAAAAACATCGGGTACTCGCTTTCAGGTTTCGAAATGCCCCTACTGCTCGTTATCGGCTTTATCTTCGGCCTATTTGTCGAGTGGTGCACCAAATCGCTTATACTGCTACGCTCTAAGTAGATTCTCAATCTACAGCAGTTCATCTTTTGAATGATGAATAAGACCTTGCCTATCTATTGCAATTTCTCCAGAGGCAAGTTGTTCTTCTATTGTTTTTGGCACAACAGGTGCACTCTTCGCTACTGGTTTAGTTGGTGGAGTCTTTTTTAGATGTATAACCGTTTCGTTTGAAGAAGGTGGCGCTGGTGATACTGGAGCAACCTGCGGAGCTGGTGGCGGAGTAGGTTGTTGTAACGGCTTATGAGCTTGTGGTTGCTGTTGCTGTGAAAGAAATTCAGGCTTATGGACCGGCTTTGCTAGTCCTACACCACCTCCAGGGGTTATCGAATCTAGCTCTGGCTTTTTTGCCATTTCTTGGCGTCGTTTCGCCAACCATTCATCTAGAAAAGAACTCGATCCTGGTCTCGGAGCACCACCACTAGCACCCACCGGACGCGCTTGATTCATCGGTGAACCAAGTTGAGGTGGTGACCCAGCACCAAAGCTCGGACGAGGTGGTTCATCTGTTTTAAGACGGGCAAAAATCTCTTTTTCGGCTACCGCTTTGGGTTTACCGTATTTAGCGGATGAAAGACGCTTGAGAGCAAGCCCCAATTGCGGGTTGGGATTTCCTAGTGGCGGAATGGTAGCCATACTAAATGGTTGCGTAGGCACACCGTTCATAAGCATTTGAACAGCCCAATTGTAGTTGGGCATCTTCGTCAAATCTTCGACATCAAATGTCGGTGAAAAGTATTTTACTAAAAAGTCAGCATCTGTTGCGCCGGTACGAGAAGCAACTACCGTACCTACGTTTCCAAACACTGCATCTCTAATTTCGTCAGTCAACTGTCCAACAAACTGGTTCGCCACAACCAAGCTCAGATGATACTTACGTGCTTCAGAGAGGATGTCGGAAAAAGTTTCAGTAGAAAAGTTTTGAAACTCATCTACGTAGACGGTGAAGTCTTTGCGCTCTGATTCAGGTATATTTGCTCTACCCATTGCAGCGGCGTAAAATTTCATCACAAATATCATACCGAGCAATTTTGCATTTAGCTCACCCGTCTTACCTTTGCTCAGATTGACGAGCAATATCTTACCTTCATCCATCACTTGTCTCAAATCAAAACCGCTTTTTGTTTGACCAATGATATTACGCATCATCTCGTTACTCAGGAAGGCGCCAAACTTACTTACAAACCAGCTTTTTACTTCACCAAACTCGTTTGAACGTTCACTTCCTGGCATTTCTTTCTGCCAGAAATCAAGTACTGTCTGATCGGTAACGTACTTCAGCTTTTGATTAACGTATTGCTTATCGTTGAACAATTTAGGTATATCAATAAATGTTCCACCATCTGGGCCAGCCATGACAGTAAGCGCTGCGTTTCGAAACAAGTGTTCGTAACGGGGGCCAATAATCCCTTGGTGTTGTGGATCATACAACTTATACAGCATGTTAATCGCTTCTTGAATAAGAAAATCTCTCTGCTCTGGAAATTCGAATTCAAACAGATTGAGCCCTACTGGAAAATCCATCTCACCTGGGGCAAAATATATGACATCTTCAGTACGTTCTTTTGGCACCATGCTAAGAAGGGCTTCGGCGCTATCGCCGTGCGGATCTATAAAAGCAAATCCCTTGCCATCTATCATGTCCTGTAGTGCAAGATTTTCAAGAAGAACCGACTTACCGGTACCGGTTTGACCGATGATGTACATGTGTCGACGCCTATCATTGTCAGTTAGACGAATTTCTTTTTTCGTACCTCGAAATACATTGTAGCCCAGCAATAATCCGTTCTCTGGTAGGTTCGCTGGCCCATCAACCTGCTTTGATGCCTGACGCTGTAATTGTGAAGTAGGAGTATTTCTCTGGTCTGGAAAGTGGAATATGGTCGCCAACTCAACGCTGTTAAGAATATTCTGGTTCAGCTCTGGTGGAAAGAATCTAAAAATAAATGCTGTCACAAACTGATCCATCGCCTTGGCAGGGACAAACTTAAAACCGTTACGCCCTGGAGCGTCGAACAGGGCGAATGATGCAACCATGTTACGGAGTATTGTTTGCGAACGTGCAGACGTATTTGAAGAGGCTACAAGGCGTATAAGTACTTCGTAGCCAGGATTCCTCGTTTTATCTTCAATAGCATCAACAGCGGCCTGCTCAATCGCGGAGAGCTGCTTATCTTCGGCCTTCGTCTCCTTAACTTCAGGTGGTTTCCATAGCGCCCCCGCTACACCCTGCCAGTTGAGACTGCTCGCTCCTGTTTTTTTGCCTTTGTCTTTCTTTTTTTTGCTTGCCACCCCTAAAGCACGCTTAATCCATCCGTCGTATGCTGGCCTAAGTAGTATCTGGATTCCAGCGCCATCCTCCTTAGTAAGGTTAGCCAGCGAATTAAGGATAGATTGCATCGAATCACGCTTTGATTCCTGAAATGTGGCGATTGGATTAGCAAAATCTTTCTTCAGTACAAGCTCACCCCCGGTAGTTCCACTCATTCGACCCATTTCATTAAATAAATTATGTTCTTCAACTTCTTCTAGTCGGGCTGATGGATAGGCACTCGTAATCGCCTGCTCTACTACTGAAACAAGAGCTACGGGAACAGCGGCATAATAGTTTACCACCCCTTTTGAGGCAATAATCTCAAGCCCAATGTGTCTTTGACCGTAAAATTTACTTTTGAAACCCTTAACTGATGTGCTTGCAATAATGTTGTAGAGAACCTGGGCCTTGGATATGGTTTCTTCGGTAACATCACGAGAATCACGTCCGCCCACCTCTATGTCATCGCTTATTGGAGGGAGGTGTATAAGAAGCGGTACCATCTTAAGTCCACGCTCGTAACTTTTCGCCTCTCGTAAGATGCGACGATAGTAAAAGTAGATGCCCAATCCTATAATTGCACCTATCGTTGTAATTATAGCTATGATTATCACTATCTGCATACGCTACTTACTCGCTCAGCTTCATCTGTTTGCCATAACGCTTCATCAGGTAGTCTGCTTGTAGCTTACTCACCTCTTTTTCTTGCTGATGAGGATCATCTTTTGTAGCACCTACAATCTTTTTAGCCTTGTCGACCCACTCTTTTTCAATGACATCTGCATCATCTGCCGCTATAGGACCGCCACCCGATCCATCATCGAATGATGACAGGGTTGGTGCTGGAACAACAGATTGAGCTGCATCATCTATCGGTGCAACCTGTTGAGGTGGCGTACCTTGATGTCCCATCTCTCTAGGTTGTTCAACACTGGTATTTGGTCTACTCTCAACCGAAGATGGAGCCACCTTTTCAAGTGGTGGGGGTCCAGTATTTTCTGGATTCTGGGGGCTAGGTAACATTGGTTCCATAATTAAGAATAAGTATAACAAATAACTACTGCTTTGAATAACCTACAGACGACGAAAAATATAGAAGTTCACAAGTAGCTCAAAACAGATGATCAATGCGATATCAATCACCTGCAGTTGTCGGATTGTTTGTAGACCAAGTAAAAACACCCACCCACTAGCTAGCACGAGACCACTGTAGTACTTTGAAACACTCGTGAGTGTAATTCCCTTCAAGAATCGAGATGGAATATGTTTCATGCATATCACGGCTAATGAAAAGGCCAGTAAAAAATTTAACCCTAAGAATAACAACACCACTGCTGGTCCACCCTCGTTCGGGTTACTGCTGAGTACAAGAATAATTAACCCAATCAGACTCACTATTAGCAACCGGTATAGAAATTTCGTATGCATACTGTTTTAGACTAACCCTTCGGCGCGTTGAATATATTACCAACAGGCATATTTTAAACTAAAAACTAGAGCAGCAAAACTGCTAACTTTAATAACTTTTGTAGCACTTGCTGCCCTAGATGACTGACCGCTCTCCACAACAGAGAGCGCCATCTCTCGCGTCTGCGAGATCTCTATAACCCAATTTCTTCCACCGCTACAAGCATAAGCAAGTACAAAATATATTGCAAGTACTTTTTAGTGTTATATTTACTACATTGACCTGTTATTTACCTAAATTATTTGTTGTCATTATTACGTATTTTAGTATGCAACACCTGTTATCTGCGAATTTAGCGGCCTATTCTACGTAGGTGGATGCCAAAATTGTACATGTCATTATTAGCACTTTTTTAATACCGGGTGAATACTATCTTCTTCTAAAATAAGTATCGCATGCATTATGTATTAGCCCATCTCATTATTACTTGAATGTAGGTAAGTTGCTTCGTGTGTGCCTATGGACGCAGAACAATACGTATTTTTGTGTGTGGTAGATATTTTGTTCAAAATCGAAATGAATACATTATTGTCGTTCACCGCTCATGCTCATTTCATTTTTGCATACATTACCATCAATGCGCGCCCTAAACGAAACTATTCGTGTGTCGCTCACAATGCAGCTCGCCGCAGCACTCTTCATTTTTTTGACATGCGTATACATTATTTACATATGCTGTTTTCAACACGGCTCGTGAGGCTATCATAGTGAGTGCCTTGGCTGCCAGCCTGGGCCTCAATCAATTTTTATTTATGGCCCATTCCTTACATTTACCCTGCCTGCATACATAAACGTGTGTGGTCGGAAGTGCCTGTGGAAAACTATAATCAATTTCGTCTTATTTTATTGTTGACATAAGCATTCTCGGGGCATATTATATTATCAGCACTTGAATAAAAAAAGTGCTCAAAAACAAAAAGATAAACCCTTGAAACAACGGCTCCTCGCAGGCCGTTGTTTTCTTTATGCTATCTGTTATTATTAACCTACGATGACTTCAAAAATCTTTTCTGCAGCATACGTTGGGTTTGATGGAAAACTCATAGAAGTTGAGTGTGACACCTCGAATGGCTTACCAGGAATTGTCATTGTCGGTCTTGCTAACAAAGCAGTTGATGAAGCAAAAGAACGTATACGCAGTAGCGTAAAAAATAGCGGACTTAGTATGCCACGCAAGCGAATCACCCTCAACCTCGCACCAGCTGATTTACCTAAAGACGGCTCGAGCTACGATCTCCCTATGGCAATTGCAGTACTGGTTTCAAGCGAACAAGTGCGCACACCTGAAGTGCAAGACACGCTTTTTGTTGGTGAACTATCACTAGACGGTAAACTCAGGCCAATACGGGGTGTTATTAGCCATGCCGAGGTCGCAAAGACACACGGCTTTAAGCGAATCTTTGTCCCGAGCAAGAACGCTGCTGAAGCTACACTAGTGGAAGGTATCGAGATAATGGCCGTACACACCTTAAAAGAAGTAGTGAATCACCTGAATGGCACAGCAAAGATAGCACCGAGCACCCAAGGAAAAACTCCTCAGCTAAACCCTTCTCAATCTGTTGATTTTTCAGATATCTTTGGTCAACAGCACGCCAAGCGTGCCCTCGAGATTGCCGCAGCAGGCCATCACAACATTCTCATGAACGGCTCACCTGGCGCCGGCAAGACAATGATGGCGCGGGCGCTACTTTCAGTTATGCCACCCGCCACTCGAGAAGAAATTATTGCTATCACAAAACTACATAGCCTTGCAGGAGAGCTGAGCGACAAAGTATATGCAAATCGCCCCTTTCGATCTCCTCACCACACCGCAAGCAGTATTGCGCTCGTTGGTGGCGGTAAAAACCCACGACCAGGTGAAATTAGCTTGGCGCATAAGGGTATTCTTTTTCTTGATGAATTACCTGAATACCCACGTTCCTGTCTTGAATCGCTCCGACAGCCTCTTGAAGATAGGCATATTACGGTTGCCCGCGCTCAAGAAACAGTTCACTTCCCTGCCGATTTCATGCTGGTGGCCACTCAAAACCCTTGCCCTTGTGGCTACTACCTCGATCCTGACCGAGAATGTAGCTGTACGCCACATCAAATTAATCAGTATTCCAAGAAGATATCCGGCCCACTCCTTGATCGTATAGATTTGATAGTGCACGTTCAAAAGGTTGCTCATAAGCATCTGCTGAGTGAGGCCGCAAGTGGCTCTTCGAGCAAAGATATCGCCCATCGAGTCTTGAAAGCCCGAGAGAAGCAAACGAAACGATTTGGTAAAAGTGGTAAAACAAATGCTCACATGACCAACAACGACATTAAGAAGGTTTCTGGTCTGCAACCCGAAGCTAAAGATTTCCTTGAAAACGCCGCGCGCAAGCTTTCACTTTCAGCCCGAAGCTACATTAAAGTCATCCGCGTTGCCCGTACAATTGCTGATCTCGAAGATGTTGATGAAATCACCGCCAGCCACATCAGCGAGGCATTGCAATATCGCCAACGTTGACCTCTAGAGTCAGTACTGTTACAATGGGCAGTATTATTTATACAAGACATAATGTTTACCATGTTTTAGATTATAAGGAGATATCATAGCCGCTAAAACAGAGCACGTTCGGATGAATCATGCTATTCGTGCATCACAAGTAAGAGTTATTGGTAGCGACGGCGCTCAGTTGGGCGTGCTAGCGCTAAGCGAGGCACTGAGACTTGCTCAACTCGAAGGGCTTGATCTTGTAGAGATTTCTCCTAACGCCACTCCCCCCGTTGCGCGTATTGTTGATTGGGGTAAATTTAACTACCAGAAGACAAAACAGCTACAGAAACAGAAGAAACAACAGAAAATTGTAGATATTAAACAGATGCGGGTCGGTATGCGCATTGGCGATCATGACATTAACATTAAAGTACAAAAAACCCGCAAGTTTTTAGAGGCTGGTCATAAGGTAAAACTTATGTTACTCTATAGGGGTAGAGAAAACGCTCATAAAGAGTTGGGATTTGCGTTGTTCGATCGTTTTACTGAGGCACTCTCAGATATTGCGGTTATCGATCAGCCAGCTCAAGTCAACGGGCGCAACCTAACCGTTACCTACAGAAGAAATCCCGCAGCCAAGCTTCCTAAACCAGAAAGCAGCGTTAACGAGACTTCTCCACCTGAAGCAGCGGTTAAAAATAATAATGACGAGTCGAAAGCGTAGGAGAATAACATGCCAAAAATGAAGACCCATAAAGGTACCGCCAAACGAGTTAAGAAGTCTGCTTCGGGCAAACTTATGCGTGAGCGCGCTTACACCGGCCACATGTTAGAGAAGAAGTCTGCTGGTCGAAAGCGAAATAACGCCCGATCCCACTCCGTCAGCCGAGCAGATACTAAGAGCGTAAAACAAGCCCTAAGAAGTAACTAGATAACAAAGGAATAAGAAGGAACTATTATGCGAGTAAAACGAGGCGTCACTACCCACAAAAAGCACAAGAAGATCTTAAAACAAGCTAAAGGCATGAGCCATTCTCGTACCAGTTCGGTACGACTTGCTAAACAAGGTGTTATTCGTGCTCTTCAATACGCTTACCGAGATCGACGAAATAAGAAACGCGACCTCCGTGGTCTCTGGATTACGCGTATTAATGCCGCTGTTCGAGAAAACGGCCTAAACTATAGTTCATTTATTAGCGGTCTTAAGAAGAACAATATTGAATTAGACCGAAAAATCTTAGCTGAACTTTCAGTCCACCACCCTGAAGCTATGAAAGAACTCTCAAGTATAGCTAGTAAATAGATTCACAAACTATGAATTATTAAAAAATCGCCTTAACTTGGGCGATTTTTTAATGCGAGATTGCCGATAAGCCGGGTTCTGTCGTGGATGATCATCTATCTAGTCTTATCGTTACCAATAAGATCAAGCGGTTCTTATGATCTGGCTGCAGCGGACCGCTGTAATGCAACCACATCTCCTTGCAGCAGACAGGGTTTACCTCTCTTCCGTGTCACCACGGTCGACTGCGGGCTCTTACCCCGCTCGTTTCACCCTTACCCCGAGGGGCGGTTTCGTTTCTGTGGCACTTTCCCTAGGGTTACCCCCGGTTGCCGTTAGCAACTGTCTCGTCCTATGCTGCCCGGACTTTCCTCCCCTCACCACTTCCTGCTTCCTTATGACCCAAATACTTTATAGTATAGATGTAAAGAGTGGAGAGGGGCGACCACCTAGCAATCTAGCCTCTGTAGTATACCAGGTTTGCTCGACAGAAACGGCACCTCCTCGAACTATTTGAGTATGTTGTTAACAGTCTAGATGGAGCAAATCGATTACACATGCTGTTAGATAATATGCCCGCTGGTTCTGCTCAAGTTTTACTCGTATAGTTTTATAAAAGCTTTCCAAGCTTCCCGAGTGGCATTCTCCACGCTTAAAAGATAATTATTTCCTTCAGCAATAACTACAGGGTCACTAGCGAGCTCTTGCATAAGTACCCTCGCATCTTTAAGTCCGTTAGTTTGTCTCACCAGTCTAACTCTATGAGCAGTTTTCTTCACTACCTCAATATCTTCAATCCCATCTTCAACTAGTACTTCTACTAATGTTCTTTGGCTGTCGGCAAACTCAGGGTTAAATGCAAAAACCTGATCTGCTAATAAGTACCCTATCTCCACTCCGCACATCTCCTGGCCAGTAAATGCACTAAGCCGTGCCTTCTCGGCTTCTCCAAAGAAGTTCAAACCATCAGCTAATCGAGTAAATATTTCATCTATCTGTGCTGTGCTAGGGAAGACTGTTTTAGTCTGACGCTCTATTATTGGTTTAAACATTTCGAAGTCGTGCGGGAGCATAAACGGATGCGAAAACGGTGATTCTTCTGGACCAGTCATGAATAAAATAATATCATAAAAGTGGTATTAAAGCAACTCAATCTTATGGTCGGGGTGACAGGACTTGAACCTGCGACCTCACGGCCCCCAGCCGTACGCGCTACCAGCTGCGCTACACCCCGATACCCCGGGATAGATAAGTTGATTTGACCTGGAAAAACCAGGTGGGTGCCCTCACGCATCGCCCACGGGCGGTGCAAATATTAGACTCCCGTTTGAAATATATTCAGGAAATCAACCATCGTCTCCCGAGACTCTTATATTATATCAAGCTTCGCCCATCCATTCGCCTCTTGACCTTGAGCACAAAAAACAGTAGTATAGGACATTGAAACGTAAATAATTTTAGGATCAATCAATGGCACAAAAATGTGAACTTACCGGCAAAGGAAAGCAATTTGGCAATAATGTCAGCTTTTCAATGCGTCATACCAAAAAAGTATGGAAGCCAAACCTACAAAAAAAGACTTTTGTAATGGATGGCAAAAAAGTAACTATGAAGATTAGCACCCAGGCTATTCGTACGCTCAAGAAAAAAGGCGTTCTTTAGTAGTTCGTAGTGAATAGCGCATAGTGATTAGTAAAACAGCCTCACCAGAGACTGTTTTTTATTGTACTGACCACTACAGCTACAATTTAGCTAACACTTAACGGCTGAACGGTAGTCCGCTCAGGCAACTGTTTTGCTTTGTATTTATCTGTTGGCTCTTCAACGGGGGCACCAAGTTCTTTTGTAAATAATTCGAGCGAAGCTGGAGCAACCTCGTATTTCACTTTATCTTCTTCATAAAACACTGGGATGACGAGCTTTGGTTCTACGGCGCGCACAACTGTTGCCGCCCCCGTAGCATCCAAAGAATAACCATTGCCACCTATCGGCACTACTACTACATCAACTAGACCAATGCTCTCGAGTTGATCTTCTGTGAGCTTTTCATTGATGTTCCCGACAATCAAAACCGTCACGTCCGCGCTACTCACGCGGTACATTGTGGCAGATTTATCACCGCTTGCCCCTTGAAATGCCTGAGTCGCAATGCCCTTTATTGAGCAATCTTCGAATTCATACTCACCAGGGCTATCGGCAATAAAGACATCCGTTTTTTCGGGTGCATACGCGGTCTGAGTTACCAGTATTTGAGTAGCCTTCTTGATGTCTGGAGAAATTGCAGCAATCTCACTTTTTGGATCAATCACAATGTGTGATTTCTTTGTCGTTATTTTGACACAGTTACCGCCGTAATATTGTATTTCCATAGATTGTTCCTTTATTTACTTTCTTGGTATTTCTTAATGAGCCCGCTCGTATCAGCTAGCACTGTATGCTTACTTGAAAGCGCCGTACTAATAAATCGATCTTTGATATCGAGTCGATATTTTAGTTCACTTTCTGGCATGACACTATAGCGTATAGGTGTTCCCTCTTCGAGCTCAACGGTTTTCATGAGCTTTTCGAGTTTTTGCTTGTTGCTTGAACCAACAAGGAGCAGGTCGAATTCAGCCGTTGAAAGCCCTATGAGCTTACCAGTTACAATCACAACATCGAATGACCCAACGGACTGCAGGCGTTTGAGAAGGTCGCGCTGCGAGGCAGGAGAGACATCTTGTTGTGGCAGTTCAACTGAAAAGATAGATTGCAGGGCTTTGAAGTGTTTATAGCCCTGATTCACCTCATAATATAGTTTATTGTTAGCGCTATCAGATTTAATAATGCCGATACCCATCAGATTAGACAGCTCGCGACGCACAGAATTAATTTGCTCATCAATCTTGCGTGTAATTTCGCGCACATAAAATGACCTCCCTGGATTCGCCAGAAATAGTTGAAGAAGTTTTACCCTCGTTTTTGAACCAAATAACTGCTCAATCATCTTATTGATTGTAACAAATAGTGTTCAGTAGTACTAGTACAAGAAGTGGTGGTTAGAAATAAGGTTACGGCTTGCAAGCCCCACCAGGTATTTAAAAACCTGAGTGAAGTAGTAGGAGTAGTTTCCCTCGCAACGCGCTAGCCCAGCCCAAAGAGGACCCTAAAGCAATTAGAATAAGAGAAGTTTGCCGGTGTCCCACCAACCATGTAAAAACCGAGCGTAAAGTATCGACTTTTTCCCTGCGTTTCGAGGATGTCTGAGTGAGACGTTAGTTGAAGCGAGTTCCGCAGAAACCAGAGAACACGTTGATGGTTGTAGCTTCGTATTTTTACACACTGGTTGGCAGTTTTGTGTTGCTTTTGCTGTCAAAAGCAACTTTTTTAACGAATTTTACCGAGGTCGCTTTGAAGCGATGGCCTGAGCGCTTAGCTCATATTCATCATCAAGTGGCGCAAGTTCTCCACTACCATATCTATTTTTCAGCGCCCGGCTAATCAGTTCATCGGCAAAAACAGGATTTTTAGCAAGCAATGGACCGTGCAAGTACGATCCGAACACATTATGATGCACGGCACCTTCATCGGAGGTTTTTCCGTTGTTGCCCGCTCCCTTCGTTACGTTGCCGAGTGGAACAACACCTGGACCAAGTGTGGTGCGCCCCGAGTGATTTTCAAACCCCACGAGCATGCCGTAATCTGATTCCACCACGACGTTTCCGATTAAACGCTCTTCACTGGCTACTGTTTCGACATCAAGCACGCCAACTCCTTCGATAATATGACCACTACTCACAACAAATCGGTGCCCGAATAGCTGATACATGCCACAAATCATGAGCATAACCACCCCATCCTCTGCCATGGTGCGTAGTGTCTTCTTTGCTTTTAACAAATCCTGCTTCACGGTATCTTGATTCGAATCTTGGCCACCACCGCCCACCAGGATATCAATGCTGTGTGTTGATATATCCGTAGCGCTGTCTATCGGCACATACTTCACCTGATAGCCTCGCTCTTCCAGACGATAGCGTAGAGTAATGATATTGCCCATATCTCCATACACATTCATCTGCTTAGGATACAGATGTCCTACCGTTATTATCCTATGACCTGATGACGTTTTCACCATATTCGCGGTACCTTTCCGTATTTTGCAAGCGCTGCTCGGACTTCGTACAGTGCGGTATAGGTGGGTATTATGAGTACATTTTTAATGTCATCATCCATGAGCTCCTCTATAGCACTATTTAAATCAGGAACAACGCGGGCATTCAGACCATCATGCTTCAGGCGAACCGCCATGTCGTAAGCTCGAATTCCGCTTACGCGTAGTGTTATTCGATCCGAAACCACTCCTTTAAACGCAACATCCCATAGCCACGAAACATCACGGCCATCAGCAAAACGATCATTGATAACAAAAAGTATCGTATCTGGCTGTTTTTCTTGCACAAATGTCTCAAGATTATGGGCAAATCCGCTCGGATTCTTTACCAAAGCAACCGTAATATTCCTATTGTTTATATGTAGCACTTCTCCGCGCCCAAAAGGTGGCTCCATTGTTTTAATTGCTACAGCTGCTTTTTGATAATCGTGTGGCTCTATTGTTGAGAGCAGTGCAACAACCCCATTAGCATTGAGTGCGTTATGAAAACCGGCAATCGGTAGCTCAACTTCAATCTGTTTTTTGTCATGTTTGATGGTAATTGCCTGATGACCTTCGAACTCTTTAACTGCATCAACTGAAAAATCGACTCTTACTGGCCCGTGGCTACCCTTAGCATACATATTTTGCTCAGTACGCAATTTTTCTGTTAACTTATTTACAACACCAAAACTTATTGTCGCAATTTTTTCTGCCTCAATGTCGTGAGCAACCTTCAAAAGTAGCTCATCGTTAGCATTGAACACAAAAGTATCGGCGTGCAGTGCTGTCTTTTTGATAAGTTGGGCAGTTGCATCAATTTCTCCGTACCTATCGAGCTGATCTCGCAGAACATTGAGTGCTAAAAGACTATTAAAATGTAGCTCCTTAGCAAATAGTGGAGCGTAAGCCTCGTCCATTTCAAAGACAAACCAATCGGTTGGTTTAAGTGTTCCTGTGTAGTTCATATCTGTTATGAGGGCCGAAATTAAACCACGAGTCATATTACTACCCGTTGTATTAGTAACAACTTTTCTATCAATCGACCGCAAGGCGTGTACAAGCATCTTTGTAGAAGTTGTTTTGCCATTTGTGCCAGTAACAAGTACGATTTTATGTTCAACTGGCTTCAGAACACGCGTTAAAAAGCCCGGCGAAAGCGTTTCAACAATTAGCCCCGGCAGTGCTGAAGCATTCTTTCCGAGCATACGAAGAAGCTTAATCAGCACTTTTGTACTAAAAACTAGTATTCGTGTATACATCAGTACTTATTATACCCTGAATCTCGCACTAAACTCACCGGCTTCTTTAATCAACTGATCGGCTTGCTCGAACCATTGAATATGTGGATTACGCCCAAACCAGGTTCTTTGTCGCTTAGCCAGTGAAGTGTCTCGGGAAATGAAGGCTTGTTTTACATCCTCCAGCGATGCGGACCCCTCAAAGTACTCACGAGCCACTCGATATCCATTACCCGACATTGATTCGTTATCCCAGCCATACCGGCCGGAAACAGCTTTCATTTCATCAAGGAATCCATCGTTAAACATCTGCTCTACCCTCGCTGTAATCCGCTGCTTTAGAAGTTCGCGATCAACTGTTAAACCACATACAAAAGTTGATTCTCGCAATTTTCTGGCAGCACCACCCTCTGATTTCATAAGATGTCTCGGATTATCAGGATTTTTTAGTGCATCTGGACCAGCAAACCGAAAATCAAACAATACACCATCTATGTACAGCCCTGTACCACCCACCATAATTGGAAAGTGACCACGCGCCCAAATTTCCTCAATTTTATCTGTTGCCAGTTTTTTGAACTGAGCTGCACTAAATTTTTGATCAGGATTGAGTATATCTAACAAATGATGAGGCACTCCTTGTTGTTCTTTTGACATTGGTTTTGCTGTACCGATATCTAAATGTTTATAAATTGTGCGCGAATCGGCACAAATTATCTCTCCACCAATCTGTAGTGCAAGTTTAATACCTGCAGCTGTCTTTCCACTAGCGGTTTCACCCAAAATGACAATCAAGGGCGCCATAACAAGCTTTCTACATCTACTACGTATGTGTCATTTACAACAACGCCTTCAGCTTCAAGAATTGCTCGATGCTTTTCTTGCCCTCCACCAGGATATCCAGCTGCTAAACCACCTTTTTTGTTCACGACTCGTTGCCACGGTAAATCTTCCGGACCAGTGTGAGCAATCTGCCCCACCTCCCACGCTGCCCAAGCCGCACCCGACAGTGCCGCAATCTGCCCATACGTCATCACTCGCCCCTTCGGTATCTGTGCCACTAGTGCATATACCCGTTCTTTAAAATCTGAATCAACTCTGGCCATCAAAAAACTCCACTATCGCTTCCCAGTTTAGAGCTCTGGGAATAGTTTTATCTTGTACTGCCCTATTCCAACCGTACTTACCATAAAGAAGAGGCTGCACACCTACGGCCTGAGCAGATCTACAATGGTCATAGTTATCATCAATCAGCCATTCTGCCCCCACCTCAATACATGCATCACCCTTGGTTCTGCCGTCAGTATTTTTGTGATGAACAAAAATGAGTCCACTCACGACATCTCTAAGGTTATCATCTACCCATATTTTAGTAGCATCGATCCATTCAACTTCGCGAGATGTAATCAGCACAATTTTATATTTCTGGCTGAGAGCTTCCAAACCTGCTCGGGCACCAAGAATCAACTTAACGTGCGCCTGACTTTCTGCCATGTCGTTATGTAATTTCTCAAAAGACACCAAGTGGTCCACCCCATTGCTCGCCCACACACTCTCGTAATAACCCCAGTATTTACCCTCTACCTGATAGTGTTCGCGATCAAGGCTTACACCAGGAATTTTGTTTGCTACCAACCTAAGCGCCTCTGTACTATCGGCAATAACATCATCAATATCAACTGCAATTACTTTTTTAG
>CAZIPE010000009.1:22768-38858 GCA_964541305.1 uncultured Candidatus Saccharibacteria bacterium
GCCTCTGTACTATCGGCAATAACATCATCAATATCAACTGCAATTACTTTTTTAGTCATAACAGATAGACATTATAACTCATCTGGTGTCATTCTCGACTCTGATCGAAAATCTAGTTTATTTACTGGATTCCTGCCTGCGCAGGAATGACGACCCTAAATGGACAGACTAAGAAGAAAATCTTTAAGCTCCGTAAGCTCTACTTTCTGCTCGCCCTCTTGAGTGCGCACACTCACCTCACCCGCCTCTTTATCCTTCGGACCAACAATCAGCTGAACAGGTATCTTCATCTCAGTGGCTTCTTTAATCTTCTTACCAAGCGATTCATTACGATCGTCAACCGAGTAGCGCATTTCGTTGTATTTAACTGGTTCCATCAAAACCACTTGATTGAGCTCACTTTTAATCTGATTGACGTAGTCGTTGACCGTATCATTAATAGTTAAGATACGAACCTGTTCTGGGGCTAGCCAAAATGGGAGCCAGCCAGCTGTCTTTTCAAGGTAAAAGCCCATAAATCGCTCAATTGAACCTAATATGGCTCGGTGAATTACAAGTGGATAATGACTTTCATTGTGAGCATCTACATAACGTAATCCCATTCGTTCTGGGACCAATAAGTCTATTTGAGATGTCGCTATTGAATCTTCCTTTCCTAGAACATTCCGAGTTTGAACATCTACTTTTGGCCCATAAAATGCAGCCTCGCCCTCGGCCTCAACGAATTCTGCCCCAAACTCCTGCAGTGCTTCACGAATCGCCTC
This sequence comes from uncultured Candidatus Saccharibacteria bacterium, assembly GCA_964541305.1. GTDB lineage: Bacteria > Patescibacteriota > Saccharimonadia > Saccharimonadales > UBA7683 > CAZIPE01. The sequence goes on from CAZIPE010000009.1 coordinate 23,533, forward strand.
GCCCGCTTCTTTCCAGGCCGCTTGTTCACCTTCATATTTATCTTTTTGAAAATCAGGTAGTGATAGTCGGTACCAATAATCAGTTATGCCGAAATCGTCGTACACTTTTTTAAACAGCTCAAGTACCTTAATAAATTCTTCTTTGAGTTGATCTTTCGTGACATAGATGTGTGCATCATTCTGTGTAATCGGACCTCTTACTCGTATTAGGCCCGTAAGTGTTCCGGATAATTCATGCCTATATAATCCAGAGTGTTCCGCTAATTTGAGTGGTAAATCGTTATAACTCTTGACGATTTTTTCATAAATTTGATGGTGATGCGGGCAGTTCATTGGGGAAACGTAGAACTTCTGGTCCTCTTTGTCGATTATTGTAAACATATCATCAGCATAAAATTGCGCGTGACCCGAACGTTCATATAGTCTTTCATGAGCAATTACAGGTGTGTCTACGTACTGATAGCCTTCAGCCTCTTCTAATTGCCTCATATACCTGCTCAAGAGATTTTTTACTGTTGCACCGCGGGGCAATAATAACGGCAACCCCTTGCCAACGTCTTCGCTAATTGTAAAAATTTCGAGCTGCTCGCCAAGCACGCGATGATCTCGCTTCTTGGCTTCTTCAAGCATTTCTATATGACTATCGAGCTCATCCTGAGTTTCAAATGCTACGCCGTAGAGTCTTTGCATCTGAGGATTCTTTTCGTTTCCTCGCCAGTACGCACCCGCAACTCTCATGAGCTTAAATGGACCTACCTTACCGGTGCTTTCAACGTGAGGACCGCGACATAAATCAGTAAACGACCCGTTTGTATAAAAAGTAACGCTTCCAACCCTAGCCTGTGGTTGTGCCACGCCAGAAATGCCAGCAGGTAATATACCCATCATAGATTCGGTCAACTCACTGGCTCGTGTTGTTCCCTCTCGCTTCAGGTCGTTCAATAACTCAACTTTATACGGTTGGTTACCTTCTTCGGCCCAAGCAATAGCCTCATCAATCTGTTTTTCAGAAAGCTCAAAAGTTTGATTTTCTTGAATGATCTTCTTCATTTCTGCTTCAATTTTTGGGAAATCATCTGTTGAGATGGTGACGCCTGGAATATCAATGTCGTAATAAAAACCATTTTCTACCACCGGTCCAACTCCCAGCTTTGCCTCGGGCCAGAGCGTCGTTATGGCAGTTGCCATTATGTGCGCTAAACTGTGGCGCATTGCATCAATTTGATTGTTACTCTCCGCCATTTTCTGCATCCTTTCTTCTTTCAATTTCTGCTTCGAGCATATTAGTAGGAATGGTATTTAAAAATCTCCTCTGTCTTGCTAACCGTATGGCACCGTAATCGGGAGTTAATGACTGAATCAATCTATCGAGTGACTCTTGGGGTAGCATTTCGTCAAGACGTGTGCCACCTGGTTTATATGTAGCATCAATTTCTTCCATACGTTTCCCTTTCTAATTCCTAAATACAAAAACACGCCATAAGATGATTATTTCATCTGTTAGCGTGCCTCGGGTCTCGATTACTCAAGACGGTTCCACCTTGGCTTTTACTCTTATCAGTTCTTGATAACGGGCGATCTGATCATAACCCGAAGCTCCACGGCTCGTTACACCGCTTCAATGCTTAAAACTATTATAACAAACTCGATTAGCATTTGCTTTTTCAAATGGTTCACCATGAGCCTGTCGAATGGTGGGCAAGGAGGAACTCGAATCCCCGACCCCCTCAACGTCAATGAGGTGCTCTAGCCAACTGAGCTACTTGCCCGAAACGTCCGTAGACTTGATTTATACTACCAAAAACAGGGGTTAAGAGCAATTACTATGCTACAATTTTGTTGATGAAAATATATCCATGGCACACCTGGCTTAGTATGCCCAAGGAGAATCGAGATTGGCACGAACAAGATGTCGCAGATGAACTACAAGAATTGCAAGAAGCGATTGGCTTTGTGGACCGTTGGAGTGAAAAATCTGACGTAGTCTATACCGTATCGCGCTCACGCTGGTCTGGACACAAATTTAGCTACCCCCTGAATAAGCTCGATGTTGTTCAGGGTTTTATGTATATGTACCCCAAATATACGATGCGTTTCTTGTTTTTTCGACGTGCAGGTAAAAGACTAAACAAAGACGCAGATATCAGGCAAGTACGAAATCCGAAAAAAGCCCACAAGCTACATCATATCGCTCAGCAAAACCATCTTGACCCCTATAAATTTGAACAAATATGCAACAAGCAGTATCGATACTGGCGCTTCATTCTTCCTCGATAACCCGATACTCCTCGCAGATGCGCTGGAGATAGCGGATGTTATGGATTGAGGCTAGTGTTCCAGCCAAAGGCTCGCCGACTTTGAACTGATGGCGCAAGAAGCCGCACGAGAAGCCGTTCACGCAGGTGTAACAATCACATATATCATCTATGGTATCTTTAGAATTCTTATGTATCTCATTTGTGAGATTAAGTCGCTTATCTCCAGAGGTCCAGACACTGCCATGCCGGGCATTTCGCGTAGGCAAAACGCAGTCTAACATATCAATTCCACACTCAATTGCTTTTCGAAGGTCTCGTGGATCACCTACACCAAGTAAAAAGCGCGGGCGAGCCGAATCATCATATAACGGGGAGAGAAACTCAAGCATTTCGTGCATCTCTTCTCTAGTTTCACCAACCGAAAGACCGCCGATGGCAATACCACCAACAGATGAGTTTTGAACAATCTCTAAACTCTTTTTGCGCAGATCTCTATCGAGTCCACCCTGTACCACTCCAAATAACAACGGTTTGTCGTTTTCACCCATACCAGATGTCAGACGATCATATTCAGCAATGCTCCGCTCAAGCCATCTATGCGTTCTCTCGTATGCTTCGAGCGTACGGCCCCTGGCAGACTGTTCTAGCGACACTACATCATCGAAGGCTACAAGCATGTCCGCGCCTAACTTCATCTGTATTTGAATAGATATTTCAGGACTGAGAAATATCTTATCACCGGTTCGTGGGTCTTTAAATGTTACACCCCCTTCATCAATCTTATTAATGTGCGCCAGTGAAAATACTTGGAAGCCACCCGAATCTGTTAGCAGTGGGAGTTTTTGATTCGTAAATGCGTGCAAGCCACCAAGCTCTGCAATCACCTCTTCGCCTGGATTAAGGTGTAGATGATAGGTGTTGGCTAAAACTACTCCTACGCCAGTTGATTCAACTTGCTCTGGCGTGAGGCTTTTCACCGCTCCGCGGGTACCGTCGGGCATAAATGTAGGGGTTTTTATTTCAAAACCTCGCACTTTCAGCACACCACTGCGACTCAATTCATTACTTCTATGGTTAAAGGTGAACATTTCCACCCAGTATAACCTACCTCTGTTTTATACACAAAAGCACCCATCTTATCCACATGTGGGTTGCATGAAAAATACCATCCATGATATCTTTGTACCTTGTGTGGCCAAGTTATAATGAAATGAGGGTCGAAACTTGTCCATATTGACAATTAAGCATATGCGTGATAGTATAGGAGTGCATGAGTAGCAATACACATCACAAACAGAAGTCAGAGCTCGAAAAGTTCACACTTTTCTTTGAAGAGCTTCCAAACGCCCACCCAGTCAAGGGCCGACTTCGCAGAAACAAAGTAACCGCCTAACGGCGTTGTATACGCAAACTGGAAGATGAGCCACAGTGTAAAAGCTGTGGCTTTTTTATTTCTATCAGATTAGTCGTATCACCAACCATGTAAAAACCGAGTAATGCGCTGTCTTTTATTCCCTGAGTGATGAGGATGTTTGAACGTACGTGAGTTCCGCAAGAACCAGAGAGCAAAAGACAGTGGGTTACTTCGTGCTTTTTAGACCTGGTTGGCAGTTTTGAGACACTTTTGCTGTCAAAAGTGGGAAATAAATACGTTTCGGTTTGGTTTACCGACTACAGTCAGCCGAACCTTGGGATAGACTTGGCATGAGACCACTCCTAAGCCTTTTTAGAAGCTTTTTCGACCTTAACCCCCTTGTGAGTCAAGTCGAACTTATCGAGGTACCTGCCCGTCATGAGACGCGTCTGAGAGTAAAATGCAGCACACGATCCGTACACAATGCTCGTAATTGGCAAAAGAGCCCACTGCAACACCATGAATATCGTTCGATGGCGTTTGTATCGCTCGGGTCGCTTGGGTAGAAGTTTCATGGAAAGGAAAATCGAGATGAACAATCCTACCAAAGCAGCCGTCTGAGCGTAGCTGGCAATAATTGGTAACTGGTGAGCCACAATGCTTTTATCGGCCTGGGGGCCAATAAGAAGTGGGATTCGCGGAGCCATCAAAAGTAGTACTGATGCGGTAGCCCAACTGACGTGGGTGTCAAGCAAGCGCAAAAACTTTGGCAAGAAGTTATACATAGGCACTACCCTATTTTTTTTGCGCCGGAAGCCGAGGTTCGCAATATAGGCTATATCTGAGGCACCATACGCCCAGCGACGGAGCTGCACAAACTGATCTTTTAGGGTGGCGCGGTAGGTATCTGATAGCACCGCATCCTGATAAATCGGCGAATAAATGGGCACCACACTGTGATCTCCCTTAAAAGCAAAGTAACTGCGCCAGAACTGGTGACCGTCTTCTACGATGGTTCGAGTGCTCCAAAAACCGGTTTCAATAAGTGCATCAAGCCCCTGGGCGTGGCTTGAAAAATTACGTAGTAAATGTGGCCGAACGGATTGAACAATGGTGAAAAACGAATTTCCAACAGCCAGAACGCGCATGGCAGCTGGTACATCCCAGATATTGTTCGTATAGAGAGCCAACGGCTGATAGGAACGATGTTTTCGATCATGCGTCAGAATATAGGAATATGAAAGGTGCGCAAAGTAATCGGCGTGTGGACGATTATCGGCATCGAGCGTGGTAACCACAACCCGGTGCGGATCAATCTGTTCCTTTTCAAAATAGGGCACCATTTGGCGGGCTGCCCAGCAAATGTTACCCCCTTTGCCTACCACCTCGTTGGGTCCATCAATGTGCTGAAAGCTATCGGCGTGCGCAAACTGCGAGCCAAACTCAGCAATAAGGCGCTTGGCGGTTTCAACTGGCTCATCCCCGCCCCGTTGCTCGTAGGCAATCACCAGAATCATTTGTTTCGTGTTGTAGTGTGAATCTATGACCGCCTGAATGGTTGGTGCAACCACCTCGTATGATTCCTTCCACATCGGAATAATCACCAGGTGTTGCAGATCACTTGGCTTCAGGTTGTTGAGCTGAGAATCTGATATATATTCCTGGAGATTTTCAAGATGTACTCGTTCATTCTTGGTTAAATCAGGCTTATTTGTTAGCTCGCTAATAGCACTCTCAGGATCTTCAAGATGATTAAGCCACTCCTGCCACGTGATACGAGCGGAGTTTTGCATATTGTGATACCCCTGCAACATACGAAACGCCAAGCCAACGGCACGGTAAAACCAACTGATCATAAATAATAACACAAAGGTGGCTGCCAGTAGTGACGACTTATCGACTATGCTCAATATAAATGTCAACGCTAAGATGAACCACGACAAAAAACCGGGTAGAATCTCGAAAAAACGGTACTTAAGCGTTCGTTTACCAACAGGTATTTCAAACTCAGCGGGAAACCCCTTCATTTAGACTTTTCCGACGAGGCTCAGGAGTGAGTTAATTGCCAGGAAGGAAAAGAAAGCTATGAAAACATAAACGATGAGGGTAACTAAGGCAAAAATTCGATTAGCTTTATGTAAGCGATGTGCCAGAATAATGCTCATGACACCGCACACTACCGCAAACAGGGCCAAGCTGTACAGTGAATACCAATTTCCAGACTGCACCACCGTACCGTCGTGCACAATATACTGCACGGGAATTTTGAAGTCGCTCGGTCGCAACCTCAAGACCACGCTTACGGTATTGAGCGCAATTAAGGCCCCGCTTAGTAGCGTCAACAATAAAACAGGCCGATCTTTAGAAAATGCAGGGTGAGATGTTTCGTGCTTCATGTTTTATATAGTATATCGCACTCTGACGATTCATATTAGTACAAATTAAAAAGCACTGGTGAACCAATGCTTTATGGCGGGCCCGACCGGATTCGAACCGGCGATCTTCTCCGTGACAGGGAGACGTGATAGACCAGCTTCACTACGAGCCCTCGAATGCCTCATATAACTAAAAGACTAGAGTATGGTAGCAAGTTTCCATCTGTTTTGCAATCGATTTAACAGTTTAGGAAACCTTGGCCTTCTGTTAAACTTAATTTTGACCAATTATATAAACCGAGGCGTCTACCAGTTTATAAAATTGAGAGTCCCGATTAATCGGGATGACGAGCCACCTTAGCTCAGTTGGCTAGAGCATCGCTTTCGTAAAGCGGGGGTCCGGGGTTCGAATCCCCGAGGTGGCTCCAGAGCGGGTATCGTATAGTGGCTAATATGCGACCTTCCCAAGGTCGAGAGCAGAGTTCGATTCTCTGTACCCGCACCAGGCCTACATCCAATTATTTCACTTCAAACTAAGTTGCTGAGACGATACTTCTTTTAGCTCAACGTATTCTTTGACCTTGTTATCTTTACGGTATTCCTGAAGGTACTCGTCCATATCTTTAACGCTTATTCGGATGATGGCGACTTTAGCGCGATCTTTGTCTACACGGTCTAACACTTTTACGATAAAGTAGTCATGTGTCGCTGGGATGACCTCACTCACTTGGTCTTTTTTCAGTTCAAAAATTTTATCTGAGACTTCTTTGGGCAGATTCACTTTACCACGCTCTACTACCCCGAATTCTCCGCCAAGTTGTTTGGTTTCGGCATCATCTGAATTTGCTTTTGCCAGATCTGCAAACGACTTCCCTGCTTTGATCTGCTTGAGCACATCTTCCGCTTTGGCAGGCGCTTCTTTGTCGAGTGCTTTTGCTACTTTTGCCTTTAAAATCTCCTCGCTCGTCAGACGGCGGTATTCTTGTTCGGTCAGATTGAGCTGATCTCGGAGTATACTCTTTAGGTCGCCTCCGCTGGCGGTCAAGCGTTGCACGACGACATCTATTTCCTCATCGGTAACAGTGATATTTTCTGCTTTCGCTAACTTTTTGGCGATGGTGTAGGCCATCGCTTTATCTAGAGCCGAACGTTTCAGATAGTCTATCTGGCGTTGTCCATCAGGAGATTTAAGATCGGTTGTGCCGTACTGTTCTAACCAAAAGACGTTGTGCCGGAGTTGAAAAAGGTAGTTTTCGTACGAAGTATACGAACCGTTCACTCGCGCAACGGGAAACGGCAAAATCTGCGTTACTCTATAGGTAAATTCATCACTGTTCTGACGCACATAGAGGCGAACGCTAGTAAAAATACCCAGGAGCATGATTGCCGTTACGACAATAAATACTGAGATCAGGGCCACGCGGTGCTTTGAACGATGGAATGGGTACTTAAACTTTCGAGCTCGGCTGAGCATTTCTTCGCGGTGCTTTGAAACAGTATTATTTGTGACCCGATCCGCCTCTGGTTTTACTGGTTCAGGCGTCGCACGAATCTTTTCTTTAATACTACTGAACTTCGACGTCATTTTCTTCACTTACATCTACTCCACTCTCTTTTATTGCTGTAATAATTTCTGACTGTCGCTTGGCAGGCTTCCCAACTTGACGAATAACCAAATCTCCCACCAAGGTTTGTAAGACTATTGTACCAAAATTAAGCATAGTTTGGAGCAATCCATCTACCTGGTAACTGATATTTTGTATTTTTGTCAGTTGTAGATCGTAGACACTGCGTGAAAAAAAGCCTTTTTGTACAATTTGACGCACCCGCTGATTAGTCACAATGAAAACGCTGTAGTACCAGTTCATCCAAGAATAGAACATGAAAATGAGCCCAACTAGAAAGCCGATACCAATAGGTGCAAAGAATTTTTGTAGAAAATCACCGGTTGTTAGCACGTTTGCGCTTTGGAAGAAACCAACAATTGCACCTATGAGAATGGTAATAGAAATGATAATCAGACCTTTGCGCATCACGATTGGATGGCGGTGAAAGACAAGCAACATTTCCTCACCCTCGTGCTGACCCTCAAATTGCTGGTGTTTTTTCTTGGTGCTCATGTACTTACATTTATTATAGCGCTTATTGTATGACGGAATTAGTTTTTAGGTGATCCCTGTAGAGCTGTGGGTTATTGCAGTAGACGTCCGTTGCCAGAAAGTCTGCAGTCACACGGTCACAATCGAACTTTTGTCTTATGGCTTCATCGGTTAAGTCTGTCGACATTAAAAGGTACCATCCAGTGCCGATCAGTAAAATAGCAACAAGAATCGATAACACAAGAAATAGCTTCTTTCTATTCATGCTTCAATGGTATCAAAAATTGGTTATTAGCTATATAGTCCGAGACGGGTTTACTTTGGGTGTGTGCAAAAACACCGAAGCCCGCGATAACTGTTTAGCAAGCCACACTGCGTACTTCTTTTCTAGTTTCGGTAATCTTGCGACTACTTCCCTCACCTACCACGACACCTTCAAACTCAGTGACCGTACAGCAGCGACCATCCTCAACTTTATAGCGCCAGCTATCACCATCTTTCGCTAGTTCAATCTTAGGTTCTTTCTCAGCATCAGGACCTGGCATACCATAACAGCTTCCTGGATCATATTTTGCAATGAGCATCTTCTTTATATCGGCTTCTGCGTTGCTACTTCTGTAGTTTTCTACAAGGAATAGCCCGCCAGTGATTAGCAGCAAAACTATTGCAGGCACTATGTATTTAGCTGATTTTTTCATTATTTGATAGTATTGTAACAATTTAACACTACGGAGGACAGTATACACAATATGGTACCCTGGGCAGGAGTCGAACCTGCAACCTTTTCCTTAGGACGGAACTGCTCTATCCAATTGAGCTACCAGGGCACGTGGTGTCTTATAAAGAGACACTTCCCACCCTATTCTATCAATATTGAGTTATTTTCTAGTAGTATTTTTCGTACATTACAGCTTCGCTACCGAGAGAATAGGTAGGGATTTCCTCCCCTTCAAACCAAAGATTGATTTCGTTATTAGCTTCTTCGGCATTTTCACTGGCATGAAATAGATTGTGTATGGATCGCTTCTCTGCATTAGCAACAGACGGACTGTCGACTGAGTAATCTCCCCTGATTGTACCGACGTCCGCTTTGTAAGGCAGAGTGTTTCCTGCGAGCTTTCGCACCATTTCTACCGCTTGAATCCCCTCTACGACAATTGCTACAACCGGGCCAGAAGTCATGAATTCCACTAAACTATCTGCAACACTCTTGCCGATGACTTCGCGATCAATCGTGCCAAGAACACTGACTGCTTCTGCCTCGATATTGTCAAACGAGCTCAACGATTTATCTCCAAGTCGATTCACCCAGGCCTCATCGCTCATTGGATAGTGCTTACGGACCTGTTCGGCCGTGGGTCTGATCATTTTCATCGCTACAACTTTGAGACCTGCACGCTCTATTCTATTGATTATGTCTCCAACTAATCCACGCATCACGCCGTCGGGTTTAACCATACAAAACGTTCTTTCAAATCTAATTTTATGCACTGCTGGGTGTACGCTTTTACTCATAAATTCCTCTCGCACTTATTTGTTACATTAATCTACTGATTAAGTATAGCAAATATTTCACGCTCAAATAAGAACGCTATCTGGAATATAAAAAGGTGAACACTTATTGCCACCTTTTTGGTAGATTATTGCAATGACTAACCGGCCGTCTTGTAATCTGTGTGCTCAGAGCCGATTTAACACAACCTGGGCATTTACATAAAAAACATGTTCGAAACCGAGTAGCGCTTTTGCTTGTAATTGATTAAAATACCATGTATGAGCCACTTCCTTTCGGACACCATTATTGAATATCTTGAATACCTCGAGGTTGAACAAAATCGCTCACAAAAGACAATTGCCAACTATCACCACTACTTAATGCGTTTTGTAGAATTTGCGGGCGATATCGGTGTTGACAGAATTACTACAGAATTAATCCGAAAGTATCGTCTGTGGCTTAACCGCTTCAAAGACGTTCATGACGACGAAATTTCTATGACCACCCAGGCATATCACCTTATTGCCCTGCGCAGCTTTCTAAAGTTTTGTATTAAAAACAACATTAAAACGCTCTCGCCTGAAAAAATAGAGCTCCCGCGCATTAAAAGAAAACAGGTCACCTTCTTACTGCCTGAGGAACTTGAGGCATTGTTTGCACAGCCCGACGTGAGCACATTAATTGGACTGCGCGATAGAACCATCCTCGAATTACTCTTTTCTGGAGGCCTTCGTGTTTCTGAACTTGTCTCACTGAACAAAGACCAAGCTAGCACAAAACGACGTGAATTTATGGTGCGTGGTAAAGGCCAGAAAGATCGCCCAATCTTTATGAGTAATTCTACTGCTCAGTGGCTTGAACACTATTTTTCCAAACGCACCGACAGCTCCCCTGCGCTGTTTATTCGCTACGGTGGCAGTAAACAGCAAGACAACTCTGGTGACTTTCTGCGCTTGACGCCACGAAGTGTTCAGCGCATCATCGCTCGCTACGCCAAACTCGCCGGCATCACCAAAAAAGTCTCGCCACATACTCTACGTCACAGCTTTGCCACCGATCTTTTAATGAACGGGGCAGATATTCGAAGTGTCCAGACTATGCTCGGCCACAGCGATATTTCTACCACGCAGATATATACCCACGTTACCGACGCCCACCTCAAAGAGGTCCATCAAAAATTCCACAAAGATATTGAAACACGTTAGTAAAGAGATTTATCCAGTTCTAAGGACCTGTAGTAACACAGTTGGCAATAAAATCATCAGGATTATCTGTAATCTTAAAGTGCTTACAAATACCCTTGCCTGCCACCAATGCGTCAGCACCAAAATTGATCTGAGAGAAGTTATTATCTAAAGGCACCCTCTGTTGAACCCGTCTAAATACACTACCGGCTTGTGCCGTTACATCAATAATTGCCTGTGAATCCTTAAGTTCAACAATGTTCTCTTCACCCTTAATAAGCTTGAACAAGAAATCTGTATTGCCGTACTCACTACTAACACTAATAAAAATTCGGCTCTTATCTTCGTCATCAATAGAAATATCGGGACCATCAAAATCTTTCGGCCTCATTTCACCATTCCACACACAAGAGTAGCCATCATTAAGCAATGATACTTCGTTAGACTTAACGCACGAAGCATTCTGAATGACTTCACCGCTTTTCTGGGCCTCAAAATCAATGACTGGCTCGGGGATGGTTCTATTGGCCTCTGTTGTTGGATTGAGAAAATATGTATGCTGAGTAAATCTACTTCTTTTTAAGTCTGGGTTAGTATTTCCGCCCTTTGCTACGCGAATAATCGTTACCCGCAAAAGCGGATGTATTCTAGAACTATTCCAAGATACAGTTTGCGGAAAGAACTTACTACTGTCTCCACCCTCACTTCTTGGTTGAAGTACGGGGGTTACAGTATCACCGCCTTCAGACCATAAAACCTGCAAAGTAAGTGGGTCTGAAGCATCAATAGCCTCACTAGGAATCAATTCAAACAAGTTAGATTTTTCGGTATTTGTAGATGAAACTACACCCACTGGTGTTACGTCTATTAACTGACACGTATAACTCAAGTTACTACTACTACCTAGCTTTCCGAACTCCAAGTCTGGAGCGCTGGGCTTACATTCATCTGGTCGACCAACATTCTGAAGATTATCTTTGTTGGCTCTTATATCTCGAATTGCATCTTGCACACCCGTTTCCGCTGCATAGTAGGCCCTAGTACTGAGGTCGAAGTTAATTGATTCTTGGTGTTCAACAACGGTTATTCGGGCATAGGCAGTAACGACGATGGTCACAATGAGTGAAAATATCACTACTGTAAGTATTGCTACTGCTCCATTCTGGTTCAATCGCTTCATTTATGCCCCCTCTTTCATGTTAACAACAAACTCAAATTTCTCTAGTGCACAACTACGCGAAGCACCTACCTCTGTGGTACCCTTACAATTAATTTTACTTGGGTCTTGGGAGCTATAGTAATCACTCTCGATAGTGAATGCCTCATCCTCAATTATTCTCATAACCCCAGATATCCTGTACAGTTTATTATCATCAGTTACAGGTAGTTTATCAATTTTTATGAAATCAACCTTGTAGCGGTCATCTACTATTTTGTAAGCACCGCTAGCATTTGTAACATCGTTACTAACTGTTTTAATAAGTCCATTATCTGTTGATGGCGTCTTCCACACAAAACAGGCTTGGCTATTGCAGACCGCCCCATAATCCGTTACTGTCGTAATCTCTGGTTTGCTACCGCCTTCACGAATTGAACGCGTCACCTCTTCTACTGTGCGCTGTGCGGCTTCAGAAAGTTGCTTGCGCGTCACACCCCTGCTAAACGTGCGATTGATTCCAACAAACGCTGTGGTAGAGATGACTAATATAGAAATAAACAATGACATGGCAAGCATAAGCTCAACTAATGTAAAACCCTTCGTATTTCTACTTTTCATAGTTAAGCCTCACAATGAACTGTGCATTATCTGTTTGTTGTATGCCACCATTTGTAAACCAACAGCCTCGAATATAAAAGTCTCTGTAATTATCGGTGCCGGCACCATTTTTCCATTGCACCCATACAATTGAGCCCGCATCTCCCTTAACATTCTTTGGACCATCAAAGTGCTTCAGCTTTGGTGGCGAAGATGCATCGACCGCCATATGAAAGCTAGTCGTTAATGGTGGATCTAGAGCGCCAGTAGTAGAATCTTCTTTGCAAAATTCTTCCTCATATTCAACCTCAATTGGTGCCTCTGGGGTGCGGGCAATTACTGTGCTATTGAATTTACCGGTAATATCATCTTGATTATCCGCATAAATGGTCTTTATAATCTCGGCTTGTTCTTTAAGCTGATTTACCATTTCTACACGCTTTCGAGCAGAAAGACTCAGTTGGGTTGAGCGGTTCACCATACTCCAAGCAGTGAATATGATTAAGGTGAGTAGTGTCATGGCAAGTACTACCTCAATTATTGAATCGCCTCGTTGGTTGCGAATATTTTTCATACTAGCAACCCGTACCTTCAAATTCTACTGTTGGTTTTATGGAACTGGTACTGAAAGAAAGTTTTGCACGACGGTTTTCTAAACCTAGGCATATATAACGTGTATCTCGATCGCTGATGATAGTATTCCCACTATTAATACCGGATTCTGCCGATAGATCCCCGCCCGCTTTTGTATGGAAAAAACGGTACGACACCCCAGTATTTGGATCTGTGATATAGCCGAAGGCAACTGCAGGATTTACTGCTACGTCAGTAAAATCCGTAACAGGGGACGTACTTCTAATTCTAGCTTTGTATGGGTACGGATACTGAATTGGTGCAGGAGATTCAGACTCTCTTACTACCACTGGTCGATAGCACGTAACCATATTTGCGTAATTGGACGTGTTTTCACAGCCCACATTTGAACCACCCTTCCTAAGTGAAACTATTGCATGATAGTCGACAGACTTTTCCTTAAACACAGCTAATCTACCATTAATAACACATTCGTTAGACGTACCGGATGCCTCATTCGTCCCAGAGTCTATTTCGGGTTTTTGTTCTGAACCGTCACTTACGGCCTTACATTTACTAACTCCATCTCTTGAGTTCAGTCCTGCTTGAGATTCTTGCATTTCTTGTGTAAAATTAGCTTCTAATGATCTGATAGAACTGGTGAAGCGTGCATTTGCAAGGCGCGGACCAAGCCCAACAAAAGCGGTTAACGCTATGGCACCCGAAATTGCTAAAAACAGCATGACTTCTAGTAATGTGTAGCCTTTAGTATTCACATTTCCCCTTTACACCATTTTAGCATAAGCGCATAAAAATAACAGGTTAAATCAATACTAAATTAAGATACCAATTAATGGCCTGCTGACCCCATATAAAGCTGATGTACCAGCCCGCAATTAGAAGTGGTCCAAAAGGAAGTTTCATTTTTCGGCTGTATTTTCCTAGTATCAGAGCAGTAATGGCAATGAGTGTACCGATGTAGGCGGCCAAAGAAAGGCTTAGCAACGTCTTCTGCCAGCCAAGCAGAAGGCCCATGGCAAAACCCAATCGCACATCCCCACCACCAATCCATTTACCATCTGAAATCTGATAGATCAGCCAAAACAAACCACCGAGTGCTACAGAACCGATAAGTGACGAAATAACTACTGAAAAATCACCTTCGTCTGCAATTACCGTTGCCGACAGCAGAACTGAAAGTGCCATCGCCAAACGCACCAGCCTTGTTGGTAAAATCATCCATTTTAAGTCATACACGGCCAGTGCCATCATGGTTGTCAAAAGTAGTATCCAGATACCGAACTGAAAGAAAAAGAGGTTATTGCCTGGGTCGTAAGGCCAAAAGTTATATGAAATAACTAACAAGAACGTAAATATCACTTCGAACAGTGGATATTCCCATGAGATTGCCTTTTTACAGTAGCGACACTTACCCAAAAGACTCAGCCAACTCAAAACTGGTACAAGATCTAGTACATGCAATTGATGACCACACTGTGGACACATTGATCTGCCCTTAAGTATCGATAAATCTGCGTTATTAAAGCGAGATTTCTTTTTTGATTGCTCGTGTAACCGCCAGACAAGCGCGTTAACGAAACTCCCGAGAGCTAAACCAAACAGTGTTATGAAAATATAGACCATATATGGATATTAGCATAACTGATTTAGCACAAAAGAAAAACAGCCCGTGATGGGCTGTCATTTCTTTCTATAACACTTATCTTAAAGACTATCTCGACAAGCAGCTGCTCCTCTTTCAAGACCTATCTCAATCTTGAAATCCCGAGGACCAAGGGCTGTTCCGGTACAGCCTGTGGCTGTACCACCACCTTGAGTATATTTTATTCCAGCGTCATTTACTCCCGCTGGTGCACTCGCTGCATTCGATGAATTCACCACATAAGGGTTCCCAGAAGGTCCATTAAATGGCGTTCCTAAGTATTTAGGGATAATAGTTCCTTGAAATGTAGTCAAGTTCGGCGCGGTATTCGTTAAGCCAACATCGCCAATGTAATTATTAACTTCTGCTACCATTCTGCTCACGTCGCTCCTTCTTTGGCCATCACGACGATTAGCAGACGCGCTTCTAAAGGCAAGGAATGCCAATAAGAATATTAATCCACCGATTGCAAGAACCAACACCACCTCAATAAGCGTGAAGCCTTTTTTATTCATTTTGTTTAATTTTCTACTCATTCCACACCCTTTCTTATTCTACATTTTCTTAAT
>CAZIPE010000010.1:0-36287 GCA_964541305.1 uncultured Candidatus Saccharibacteria bacterium
AAAAGGTGTTGACTTATAAATTAATATGTATTACAATATAGATAATCAATTCAATTAACGAGCTGAGAAGAGGACAAAACATGGACGAATCAACCAAACTCGACATCAAAGTAGCTGCCAAAGATATCTTGAGCACTATTGAAAGAGAGCGCGAACGTGAAATTATCGCACGTCGCTTTGGTTTATACGATCGGAAAGAAACCCTCGAGCAAATAGGGGAGCTCCTTGGCATCACTCGTGAACGCGTCCGACAACTTGAAAAGGCTATTTTAATTCGTCTTCGTGCCAGTGCCGAAAAAGACATGCCCCATATTGCACAGATTGAAAAAGAATTTATTAAAGAACTCTCAGAGATGGGTAGAGTAGCTCGCGTAAGTGATCTTGCAAAGAAACTTACAAAAGATGGCGATGACCGAGATAAATCTCACGTTGCCTTTTTGGGCAGTCTTGCTCCCGCCATTACACTTGTCGATGAAAACGATGACTATCACCAAGCTCTTGCGATTAAAGAGTACCATGATGAAAAAACCGTCAAAGCTCGCGTAGATAATGTCGTTAAGACCATAAAAGAGTACGGCAAACCACTTACTATCGAACAACTTTACGAAAAGCTTTCTGGCTACGAACACCCCGACCACGTGCGTGCGACAGCAAGCATCAGCAAGCACCTAACTCATCTGAAAGATCAGTGGGGAATGGTCAAATGGCCACTCGTTAACCCTAAGAACATTCGTGATAAAATCTACGTTATTTTGCAAGAAAATGAAAAGCCAATGCACTTTTCTGAAATATCCGGTGCTATCAAGAAGTCTGATTTCAAACGCAAAGATGTAACCACTCAGGCAATCCATAACGAACTTATTAAAGACAAGCGTTTCGTGCTCATTGGCCGTGGCATCTACGCTCTAAACGAATGGGGCTATAGCAAAGGTACGGTTTCAGATATTATCACTAAGATCTTAAAGAAATCTAAAGAACCTATGCACCGCGACGATATCGTTAAAGAAGTACTCAAAAGCCGTCAGGTAAAAGAAACAACTATTCTTTTAAATCTTCAGGGCAAACCACAGTTCAAGCGTGTTGCGAAAGCAACCTACGAACTCGCTGCCTAACCCCCCCAACCAGATACAGCAGGCTTGTGCCTATACGGTGATATAATAGGTGCATGACATTACTGCAAATCATACTCGCCTGGTGGTTCTGGCTACCAATTGTGATTATATTAGGTGTGTTAACCTACCGTAATAAAAAACAAGCTGAAAAGATCATCGCAGAGCGCGAAAAAGCGCACAAGAAGGCTGTAGAGGCACAAATCCACCATTCTAACGATAAACCGCGTGCTGGAGCCCCTAAAACGGCTTCAAAGGCTGACTTGGCCGATACTGTACCTGAAACTTTCCTGGCGAACCTTAGTCTTCGTGGTATTCATAAGCAAAAAAGTAAAATCAAAAAGAAATAATCTTTATACCTAGCGAGGGCGGGGGACTAAACAGAACATTATACGAACATTGAGAATTCCGATAATTCGCTTTATCGACATGGAGGAGCAGTTGCTGTAGAACAATGATGTCTCGCTCATTCGCTTCCAAGAAAACATTCAATCCACAAAAATGTCCATACGAACATTTTACGAACATTTTAGTTGGGCATACAGAATGTAGAAACACAACTCACAAACTGCTTAGAAAGAATATAAATATGAAACACTAGAAGAAGAGGGAGCAAACACAAAAAATTAAGTGAAGTATCTAAAAAGCAGATGTACAAGCATAAGAATAGTTGAGTATACATACAACTTTAGGCAATATATCTTATGTCGCACAATATATCTTTTACGACACTGTAGCTATAATCACATATTATCTACTTATACCTTCTCAGTGGAGTAGTGCTTTTCAATACAGCACAAAAACTCGCATATAGTAGCCTCCGTTGCACACTCAGTACGTCTGATCACTATGCGAATCCGGGCTGACCGGCCTTATCATTGCAACGCGTTGTGTGTAGATGCATATTTGACTTTTCCACAGTACGTTGTGAAAAGTTGCTTTTTTGACATTTTCATACTCTAATGTTTTTATACTACACTCTCCCCTTGTTCGTTAGTAAAAGGCACTATATTTGCTTTTTCTCAATTTCGTTTTTTTATATGCTTTTTTAACATAAAGATAAGTCGAACAAATTACGAACAACGTGGGTGAGTGAAGAAGTGTCTGGTATTAAATAGTTCTGGTTTATCTACTTATAAAACGCTCTTCCTTGTAGCCTCAGATCAATATATTCCCGTGGTGTCACCTTCTTTTTAGCCAGATGCGTTAGTAGTGCTCTCAGCTCCCCCATTTGTGCGCCGAGAGTTCGTTCGGTACTCAGTTTCATGTAGTACTTCACCCCACCCGCCAGCGCTACCCTCACCTCTCGGGTTGAACTAGGGATAATTACCTTGCTGACCTCTGTTTTATTTGAGTAAACGCTCTTTATCTCGGCTGGCAGGGCACCAATAAGTCCCATAACATCCTGACTAAGGGCAGAGCTACCCGATTCGAGCACCGCTCCGCTTTGGTCATCAATCTGTATAAGCCTTTTTTGTGATGCATCAGAAAGCCGGGCTGAAAATAACACCCCCTGGCTATCAACGTAGCGAGCCTCCTTAGCTACATCTTGCCAACGATATAATGGTTTTCTGAGAGCTATACGTACGGTAAGTGTATCTTTTATCGGGGTGAGTGTGCTCGTCGTGGCTTGCGATATTTCTGGATGTTTCTTTTGAATATATTCCTTAAAATTAGTTGTATCGAGCAACCAGCTTTGTCGCAAGGGTACATTTTCACCGAGGTACTCATCTATAGTTGCCTGGTAGACTGCGGATTCTTGAGCATTTAACGGATCGGAAGGATCAATCTGAACAGTGCGAAGTGACATGCGTTGTATGAATATCACACCCAAAACAAATACACCAAAAATTGCTACCCACACAAAACGTCGTCGTCGCAGGACCGCATGTTCTTGTGTAATTAGACGTTGCGACGCTACCTGCTGGGTGCGCATAGTCTGACGCTGTAAACGCGAGGGAACGCCAGCGTTGCGCCGGAAGCGACCTTCTTGCTCAGGAGATGACGAACGCCCAGATTTAGATGTGTGTTTTAAGCGCATTATTACTGTTAATTATACCGTATATGTTTATATTATTCTCGCTGGTCAACGAACACGCTTCTCTGCTACATGCACGATTGCTGTAGCTAAATCTGCGGCAGCTTGTGGTCGGGCAAAGTTGTGAAACAGGTTAGCAGCATATTTCTTAGCTTGATCTGAATCTTTTACCAGAGATTCGGTGGTTGAAATCAGCATTTCAGGATTCAACTCAAGCTGTTGTTCGTCAAGCACTACAGCCGCGCCCGCCTCTTCAAACATTTTTGCGTTCTTTAGCTGATGTCCGCCCGTCAGAAAGCGACTTGGAATGGTAATAACGGTCTTTTTGGAGTTTGCAAACTCCTGCATTGCAGTCGCACCGGTGCGACTAATAACGATGTCAGCAGCGAGTACATACGGTGTTAAATCAACAAACTCAACAATCTGCCAACGTTTTTGCTGGGTTTTTGATAATCTATTTCGCTCATCACGAACATCCGCTGATTTTCCTCGACCAGTCACCTGAATTATCTGCCATCCCCTCTCCAGAAACCCCTCCCCTACTCTACTTACAATTGAATTTAAGGTTGACGCTCCTGTTCCCCCGCCTGTTATTAACAGGAGTGGATCGTTACGTTCAAAACCAATCTGGTGCTTAAGGGTACTTTGCTGCGATCCACCTATTGGTTCATATTTGTCACCTACTGGAATTCCGGTATATACCGTTTTTTTCTTGGGATAATCGTAATATTCAGTGGGCATACCGGTTGCAATCACCCTCGCCCAACGCGACAGCAGACGGCTCGCTAACCCCGGGTGCGTATCTGAATCGTGAATAACCAGTGGTACCCTCAGCACATGTGCCATCACGCCAATTGGCACCGAGACCGAGCCTCCTTTTGCAAATACGACATCTGGCCGTTTAGCTAAGATGTGAACGAATGATTGAATAAAACCAATTGCGAGTGCAAAGATGTCTAAAATGTTCTTTAGAAGCGTCGGAAAATGAGTAATGTGCCAGAAAAATGATTTGCCGTTATAACGGCGTAACTTTCCTGAATATATCTTTTTTAAACGAATGGTAGATATATCATTAAATATCTTTTGGGCATCGCTATAGAAGCGCCGGTCAGTGATGACTTTTATCTGGACGTCAGGGTGATTTTTTTGAATCTCCTTAGCGACCGCTTTGAGTGGCGTAACGTGACCGCCCGAGCCCCCGCCGACCATGAGTATTTTCATCTGACGCTCCTCCATTAGTTAGTTTCTCATCAATTCGACCCAAATTGATATAGCGCGAAATATTAAACACAACGCCAAGTGCGGCCATACTAAAGACTAAACTTGTACCACCAAAACTAAGAAACGGCAGTGTCACGCCAGTAAGTGGCATGATTCCTAGCATTGCACCAACATTTACAAATGCCTGAATTGCCATCCAGGCAAACACACCAACACAAATCAGCTGTAGATAATGATTTGGCGCTCGTTGGCTGACATACAAAATTCGCATTAACAGTGCGCCGTACACCGCAAAAACACACAGCACGCCAATGAAGCCAAATTTCTCGGCCATAACCGCGAAAATCGAATCGTTAGCCGCTTCTGGTAAATAGCCGTATGCTTGTACGCTTCTGCCGAGACCCTTGCCAAATACTCCCCCACTACCCACCGCAATGAGCGCTTGATTGATATGATAGCCACTATCTTCGACATCTGCAGATGAATTCAAAAACGTAAACACTCGTTCCCGACGATGTTGGAACGGCAAAATTGCCAGAGCCGCGGCGACTATAATAAGCGCGGTTATTTTAACAAAAGAAAGCTTGTTGATGCCAGCTACGTAAAGCATGGTCAGCATAATCGCAACAATTGGAATCATGGTCCCAAGGTCACGTTGAATAATTACGATCTCCAAACCAACGAGTGCCATAACACCAAGGAAAACGCGCGTGGTCGATCCTTCATTTATTCTATCTTCGCGCATACGGTGGGCAAAAAACATGGCAAATGAAAAAACGAGCGCAAATTTTAGAATTTCTGCTGGCTGGTAATTAATCGGGCCAATATGTATCCAGCGCGTTGCTCCAAGATGAGTAATACTGAACGCGGGTATAAAAAGTAACAAAAACGACAAGACTGCAGCAATTATCAAATATTTTTGTATGTGCACCCACCATTTCAGGGGTAACAGTGAGGTGGCAAAGAAAACACCAAAGCCAAGCAGTAAGAATGTGAGCTGTCGATACATAAAGTGATTACTATCTACGCTCCCCTTCAGCTGGGCGCTGATGGCGGGACTGACAGAATATATAACTACCAACCCAATGGCAACCAAAAGCATCATGGCAACTAAGAGGCCATAATCTGGCCGATGTTTGCGACCTATTGCCGAATGAAACGGCTGTGAAGAGGTTTTTGGAGCTTTCGTGCGCCTAAATGAGGTGCTTGGGTTCATAGGGTAACAAAACCTCCCCAAACGGCCAGTAGGATGCCTGCAGCGGCGGCTACCTGCCCTAGCACCCAAAAGCGCATAGTCACCTTTGTTTCTGGCCAACCCGATGCTTCAAAGTGATGATGAATTGGTGCCGAAAGGAATACTTTTCTTTTTAAGACTTTTTTGGATGAAAGTTGCAGGACAACCGAAACCACCTCACCAACAAAGACAATGCCGATAATCGGCAGAAGCAATATGGTATTTGTCATAATCGCCACTACCGCCAAACCAGTACCGAGCGCAAAACTTCCTACATCACCCATAAAAAAACGGGCTGGATAAATATTAAACCACACGTAACTAAGCAATGTTCCGACAATCGTAAAACAAAACCCCGCAAGACCAAAGTTGCTTTGCAAGAATGCAATTAAACCAAACGCACCATAGGCAGAAATAAGTAGCCCGCCCGCAAGACCATCCAGTCCATCCGTGATGTTAACCGCATTTGCCGTACCCACCACCACGAACACAATGAACGCAAGTAACAGAGGGCCGCCTATCATAAGCTCCCCATCAAAAGGTATATGAATGGCACTATACCCAAGTTTTACAACAAACCAATATGCGAGTCCGGATGCAATAAGAACCATCAACACAAATTTCAATTTTGAGCTTAAGCCACCCGTTCCCGAACCATTAGTGCGAAGATTGATAACATCATCCAAAAGTCCGAGTACGCCCGCACCTATCATGGCCGCAAGTGGCAAATACGTTTGTCCCCTATCAAGGTTGAACGCTAGTGTTACGCCAGCCAAAACCAACAAGCCTACAATCCCGGCCATTGTTGGAATGTGTCGGCGATGCTTCTCGGCATGCATTTTGCTAAATACGGCTGCCTTTTCTCCACTAATAGCATCGGTGCGTGGACGCTTCCACCATTTATATCTGTAGGCTAAGGTCGTATATACAGGTGTCAATAAAATTGAACCCAGTAATCCACCCACACCGAGCAACATAAGAGGTCGCAGATTGTCGAGTATTGCCTGTACGGTAAGTGTGGTTTGATTCATAGCATCCTTTACATTGGCTTCACGTTATAATAATCGATCAACCAGTTACTAATTTGAGCAAATATAGGCGCAGCTGCAACACTTCCAGCAAATGATGCTGATGAAAGTTTTGCATCATCTACCCGCACCATTATGACATATCGTGGAGTTTTGTCGCCACCATATCCCAGATAGCTTCCGACTGCATTTTCATTGCTATACTTGCCCGTCCGCTGATCAATAATTTGCGAGGTGCCTGTCTTTCCGCCCACGCGGTATCCTGGCTTCAGTAAGTTCGAAATTGATTTTGTTTCTTGGAGTGCAAGACGGGTCATTTCTTTTATTTGATTAGAGGTATCCTCTTTTAAAATATCTTTACGAAGCGGTGTTGGAGCTTGATTCTTGAGTGTTCCGTCTTCACTGCGCACCCCCTCTATTACGTGTGGTTGGTAGTAGTCGCCACCGTTGACTACCGCGGAAAAGGCAGCCGCTGTTTGCACCATAGTTACATTCATGCCCTGCCCGAAAGCCATATTGGCATAGCGGACATTATTACCTTGAACTACCTTCGGGCCGAAAATTGTCCCCTCTACTTCACCAGCCTGTTCAATACCTGTACCCTCACCAAAACCATACTTATTCGTGAAGTAATCGTATAATTTTTCACGAGCTTTCAGGTTTAGTTCGCCTCCACCTAGTTGAGACAACACGTGGACCACCCCCGTATTAAGTGAGTTCTGCAGTACCTGAGTCATAGTGGTTGTACCGTTGAGCTCCACCACATTTTTTATGAGCGCATCGTCAACCTGCACAGAACCGGTGTTGTTGTAGGTTGAATTTTTGTTCACAACACCCTCGTTAATTCCGCTCGCCATGGTCAGCGCTTTTATAACCGAACCTGCCTCGTAAGGACTTGTGACAACTCTGTTTGAAAACCGTTCGTAGGCATCGTTACCCACCTTATAATATTCAGCCGGGTTAAAATTAGGGCGGTTAGCCATTGCTCTGACTGCACCAGTAGTAGGATCAATCACAATCACACTTCCCTTTGTCGCCCCAACTTTGCGCAATCCCGCATCGAGCGCCTCTTCTGCCTGTGCCTGAACATTGCGATCAATAGTAAGAATCAGGTCTTCACCGTTTTTTGGTGCTTTGGCAATGTTAGAGGCATCATCAACACTGAGTGGTACACCACGAACGTCTGTCACCGCCTTAAGAACACCCGATTCGCCACTCAAACGCTCGTCTGAGTGCCCCTCAAGTCCATATTGACCTTTGCCGTCATCATTCACAAAACCAAGTGTTTGCGCTGCAAGCGAGCCCTCTGGATACACCCGTTGTGGTATGGCCGAAAAGTTAACACCAATGAGCTTTTCTTTTTGCTTGAACAAGGTGTCTACCTGCGCTTTATTCAAGCGTTTGGCAATAATACTGTATGCGGTATTCTTTGCCGTGAGTTTAGTATAGACTTCACCACGATCGAGTGAGAGAGTTGCGCTAATTAAATTTGCCAGCTCATCCGGCTCCGTTACAAAGTTTGGATCCGCATACAGTGTGTAGACCTTAGAGTTGAGAACTGCGGGTACAATATCTTCACCATCCCTAAAATATAGTGTTCCGCGAGATGCCGGTAGTACAAACTTTTTTTGTTGCTCAGCAATAGCAAGGCCATTGTAGTAATCATGTTGCATAATTTGCAAATAGAACAACCGAGCCACCAATACCATACCCGTAAAAATTATGAGAAGTTTGAGACTTTTATTGCGCCTGAGCGAAATACCCACAGAACTGCTCTTCGTTGGTTTTTTGGGCGGTTTTTGATTCCGTGGTTGAACGGTACGCTTTGGGCTTTGGCGATAGGTGTTATTCTTATAGATCATTTATATTACTTCTCGAGCAGATTCGTTATACTTCTTCTTCGTTAGTCTATCCACGTACTCTATTTTACTAGAATATATGTCAGAAGATGATATTACGTACATGCTCGAAAACTCCTATCAAATAGTGATTAACGTACGACGTCAACTGAACGTGGCGTTTGCAAATTCTGAGCGACAGTACTGTTTTTAACCCTATTTAACGAGCCGAGACGTGCTGCTTCAACTTGCAGTTGGGATTGTTCATCAAGGAGAGCTTCTTTTTTAGTTTGGAGTTCATTGATTGGATACGTATAGGCATTCGTCTTGTTGATTTGAGCCAAGTACATCAAACCCATCACACTTAGTAACAACACGACAATAACAGTATGTGCAACAGGGCCAAACTGCTTCCCGTCGAGGGTGTGTCTGATTATATTTTGATTGCGTTTAAAACTCGATTCGCTCGCGGTTCGCGAAAGCATAAATGTGGTGGGTTGAGACATGCTTTTCTACCTTACTGTGTTTATTTTTATGTTTATTTTACTTTTTGGTGGGTGTCACTTTTTAGGGTGACACCCTGCGATCAAAGTTATCCTACTCGGACTTTTACTTTGTACGCTCTGGAGTTGGTTTTTACCGCAATTGGCATTACACTAACCCCTTTCATGTTATGTTTATTTTGATGGCTGCTCGTAGCTTTGCGCTACGTGCGCGCCGGTTGAAAACGTCTTCAGTTGCACCAGATCTTGGTTTCTTGGTAATGAGCTTTATGCGTGCCTCGTAACCGCCTTCAGCTTCGTTTTTGAAGAACTGCTTTACCAACCGATCTTCTAAACTGTGGAAGCTAATGACCGCTACTCTTCCGCCGGGCTTTAGAATATCTAAAACCAGAGGCAGTGTGTGCTCAAGCTGTTTCAGCTCTTCATTTACCGCAATCCGTAGTGCTTGAAAGGTGCGAGTCGCAGGGTGTATTTTACCCCTTCGACCTATAGTTTTCTCAACAAGTTGTGCCAACTCGAGTGTTGTACGAAGCGGACGTGCTTCTACGAGTGCTCGTGCGATAACGCGTGCTCTCGGCTCCTGACCATATTCTCTGAGAATACGGATGAGCTCTTCTTCCGAGCTTGAATCAATTAGTTCGCTGGCTGTTATGCCAGAAGATTGATCCATGCGCATATCGAGTGGTCCTTCCGTCTGAAACGAAAAGCCCCGCTCTGGCTTGTCAAGGTGTGGTGACGATACGCCAATATCCATCAAAATCAAATCAAAGCTTTCTGCATTATTCTTTAGAGCCTGAGCTGCACTGAGGTAATCTGATTGAATAACCCGTGCGCCCTGCTTTTTCAGTTCTTGCAGATCTGCTATTGCCTGTTCGTCTCTATCAACCAAGGTTAATAGTGAACTGGCACCTACATTCGTCAGCACCGCTCGTGCGTGTCCGCCATAGCCTGCAGTCAGATCCAGGTATGTTTCGCCTGGTTGTGGCTGGAGGGTGTCGAGCACTGCTTCAAGCAATACTGGTACGTGGGAGTTGTTGTGGTGGATTGTGTGTATTTCCGACATCACATCTTAAAATACAATACTCGTACGCTAAATCCTAATTTATACGTAGACTAGTATCTCTTGATGCGTTGTCGGTCGAGGTCACCTATCCTGCAATCAGCTTTTTGTTTTACAAACGTTTTTATTTTTGTTGTGCTAGTGAAGTTATGTGATGATACTTTCAAAAAGTATTCTAATGTTCACTAGCGAGAGAGACTTATGTGAGGTGGAGTTTTTTTGGGAGGTTTTTATTAAAAGAACCAAAGCAATTTATGGCGTGCCTTCATTTCCATGCTGATTGCGAGGTAGTTGACCTCGAACATCGAATGCGTGATATTGAACTTACTTGTTAATGTACTCGAATCTACAGATTGATAGCTTCTGGAGAATATAACCTCCAATAACTACCCACCCGCACCGCCTCAACGTCGCGCTCTATTTTAGCGTAGTCAAGTTGATGCTGTTCCAGTGTAATTCGCCCTTGCTTAAGATCGAGTTCTGCTTCGATCTTGCCCATCCGAAGTTTCACATTCTTGTCGGCAATAGCCTCATCAAGAATATCGCCTCGCAGGGCGGGTTCAACAGATTGGTCCCATACATCTTTAGGGTAAAGATGTAGGTATCGACCATATCCGCGTGTTACCACTACTCCACTCGCAAACTCAGCACGACGTTCCGCGGGTATTGTTAACCGCCTTTTGTCGTCGAGCTTACGTTGAAAGTAGTCTTCACTGGCCATAGATTTTGGATTCTCCTTTTTCTATATCCTGAATTTTTTATTTTCAGGATCTAGCAACTTGAGAGATCCTTTTGTTAATGTTTGTTTGTGGAGTGGATTGATCTTTGTTGATCTACCCACAATTACCCACTGCAAGCAGTATAGTACCCACAACTACCCACATGCAAGTACTTTTTTATTAGAATATACGAAAAATGAGCCAAATCCTGGCTCACTCCCCCACTTTTCCACAGTTCAGTGGATAAACTTACGTTGCGAGTTCACTCAAAACCCGATCAACATCTTGTTGCCATCCATTTTGAGACTCATAAAAGAACGTTGTTCCCGCGCCAGCTACTGCCCCAATTCTTAGAGCCCGATCCAAACCTCGCGCATCCATAATACCCGATGACTGTATAACGTCTATTCCAGAACCTCGCAGGGCATGTCGCCACTGCATTGACTGATACTCAGCTGGCCCAGCCATTGCGTCCCCACTTTGTCCACACTGTTCCAGAGGTATCTGCAATATTTTATTTCCATCCATATCTTCAGGAACTTTCACCGGCCAGGTGTTCGGGGAGAGAACGGCACTATACACACTGGTATCAAGTACGCCACTCGCAACAGCGTATAGTGTTTCAGGAGATTCTTGTGGTGACACCCTATACCAGAATTTTCGGCCATGTGTGCGTGCCCATGGTGAAAGAACTTCAGCAACTTCTCGAGAAGCCTCCGGATTTCTACTCAAAATAGCGTGGTTCCCACCAGTTGTATCTTTCACATTCGGACAACCACCATTTATGATTAGGCCGTCAACACCGTTCTCGAGCAATATACCAGCCATGTTGTATAGTTCGTCAGAGGGCTCGTGCGACACAGGAGCAATATTAACCATGAGGGGTTTGTTATGAGCATGCGCCACATCAAGCATATCTGGCAGTACACCAATTAGCCAATCTAACCCTTTGTTGGGCATTCCTAAACTATTATGTGTCAATCCTAATTCTGGATCGTGATGGTAGACCTTATATTGTTCGCCTAACTCAGGGTATTCCGGATCAACCGCGTTCCCAAGACGCGGCTCAAGTGTATAAGAGCCTGCTTCAATATATCCAACACCTGTTAAGGCCATCTTTGCAACATCTTCAATAGTCTTTACTACCCCACCAGCATTACTAAATGGCGATTCAATGCCTTCTAGGTGACCTACTCTGCCAACAAACGCCATTAAATTTCTCCTCCCGTAGTCATAATTTTAACTGCCGCCTCTCCCATTCGTAGTCGTGGTGCGTTCATATTCCATCTTGATAACCCGTTGACTCTCACATCCTGTACTTTTCCCCAAGCTGTCCACCCGACATATGGGTTATTCTGACTCTTACCAGCTCGGTCACCTGCTCCTAGCACGTAAGGGTTAATGTAAATATCTGTTTCGGCCCGTCCGCTATCTTTTATCCCTAACATTTGTAGTGGTTGAGCGCGCAGAGAATCTACTACACGCTCCATGGTAATTTTTTTCCGTGCCACTAAGCTCATCGCAATTGGTAGAATGAATTCAATACCACTCAACCCGAAGCAGGTTGTGCAATCTGGATGATTGTAACCCTCCGGGTTATCCCTTTCAGCTTTTTCTTTATCCCCATCCTCGTGCGGTGCATGATCTGTTTCTAAAATTGGTATTTCACCAGTGTTATAGGCATGTACTAATGCCTCGTGATCAACCTCATTTCCAAGAGGTGGCATCATGCGTCCACCAAACCAACCATATTTATAGTCGGCATCTGATCCTACCATTGTCATATGATGCATCGTTAGGCCGGAGGTAAAAACTCCTAGATCTTTATATTTTTTGTTCAAGCGTCTAACAGCATCTACTTCTGTCTCGGTTGAAACATGACACCAATGAACTGGATAGTCTTGGGCTGCAACGTAATCAGCCACCTCCTCACCAACACCCTCACGAGCATGCAACATAACGGGAGGCTTTTTACCGAGCAGTATTGCACGTGCCATCCATTCATCTAATGACTCTCGCGCCTCATCAAGACCATATTCTTTGATATTGCCAGTTGTAAAACCCAAATATGCCTTAAGACCAACTACTTTGGGTATCATCAAACCAAATTGATCAATGGCTGGATTATCTAAATCTACCCCCCCGATTATCCCAAAATCAGTAAAGGCCGTTCTTTCTGCGATATCAGTCTTATCATCAACCCTTTGTTCGCTTCGCGTCTCCATGCCTCCTGGATTATTAGGCATATCGCAAGTAGCCTGATAACCGCCCCTGAGAGCAGCATAGGTTCCCGATGCAATAGTTTCTTTTTGCTCTCCGCCTGGTTCTCTAAAATGAGAGTGGATATCCACAGGACTAGGTATTGTAATTAACTCACCTGCACGCATAGACACAATCCCTTTCTCCCACCAATTAATAAAAAGTATATCACTTTTGTTGGGAGTAGATGAAACGCGCATACCATTTGGCAGATTCGCGTACCTTGCGTTGCTGGGTCTTATAATTTACTTCAATTAAGCCGAAACGTGGCCAGAAGCCTTCGGCCCATTCAAAGTTATCTAGTAAACTCCAGTGAATATAACCGACCATCTTTACTCCATTCCTCATCGCTCTAGAGAGAGATTTAGCACTTTCTTCTATCCACCACTTTCGATAGACATCATTTTTATCTGCCACGCCACTTTCGGTTATCATGATTGGCAACTTAAACGAGCCCCATAATTTTTCGATAAGTGGTTGTAGCTTATCAGGTTGCATGTCCCATCCAAGATCATTCGTTTTGAGGTTGGGATTGTGGATGTGTGTTCCATGAAATTCGTCGGCAAAATAGTAGTTGAGACCCAAGAAATCTTGTTTACGTTTCACTAGTCTGATGAAATACTCATTCCCCATTTGATGCGCAGCCCACGCACTAATTTTTGAAATTACTGAATTATCACCAGCGTAAAAATAGGCGCAGTTATGAGCCAGGCCTACGCGCGCTTTCGGTGCATGGTTTTTTATTACTTTATAGGCGCGTTTGTGTGCATTCGCAAGATTAATCAGCACTCGATGCATCTGCACGTACGAATCATGCTGAGGTGGCCACTTATGCTGTTTATAGCTATAGCCCGCGTACACAGTTGGCTCGTTAATGGTAATGACGAAATCCATCTGATCACCAAGTACTTCACAAACCTTTTCAACGTAACGAGTAAAGTTCTTCACATTTGCTCGCTTTTCAAAGCCACCTTTTTGTGCAAACCACACTGGCATCGTCCAGTGCCACAAAGTGATTATTGGTGTTATTCCCTGGGCTCGCATCTTCTTAAAATAGTCTTGGTAGTGTTTAAGTGCTGATTCATCAAACCGCCCCTCTTCTGGCTCAACCCGCGACCACTCAATACCAGAGCGCATAGCAGTGAGGTGCAGTTGCTTGGCAAGTGCAAAATCATGCTCATAGCGATTAAAGTGATCGGCAGCCATCCCTGAAACATAACTTGCCGGATCACTCGCTTGTTTTTCTACCTCATCCCAGATTGGCAGGTGCCCGTACTCATAACGTGCTTGTGCAGCTCGAATCTGAGCATTTTCGAGTTCCCACACACTCCATTGGTTATGATTTCCCCCCTCAACCTGATGTGTTGAAACACTTGCCCCCCAAAGGAAGCTTTTTGGAAAATGGTACTTCTGTTTTTCTTCACTCATATGAGAACTATTGTATCACTGACTTAGGCGCTACTGTTGGCAAATTCACCGACAACGGCCAGTAGCTCATCACCATATCTTTCTAGTTTCGCAGGCCCCATACCTGATAGCCCATGTAGTTCTTTTTTTGAAGTAGGCATTTTCTGGGCAACAGATTCCAGCAAGCTATCGTGGGCAATAATATACGCAGGTACGCTATCTTTCTGCGCTCGCGCATAACGCCATTTCTTCAAACGATTAAACAACTTTATATCATACGTTTTTGGCGCACCCCCACTTGGTGATGAAGCGGTCTTTTTTTCTTTTTTTGCCAGCACGTAATCTTCAGTTGTATCTGCAAGACTACTGGAGGCTGACTTTAAATTACTATCAAATTCATAAATATCAGGATGTAGCTCAAGCGCCATAGCATTCATGCCGTTGAGATATACTCCCTCAATCGAACGAACCCGTGAGAGCGCTACGTAACCCATTCCAGGCGTAAACGATCGACTCAGATCTATCTCGGCTGAATCGAGACTCATCCCCTGGCTTTTATGAATAGTAATTGCCCACGCCAGACGAAGCGGCAATTGCGCTGCTTCAGCTCGTTTTTTGCCATCTTCTTCCAGCACCCAACTATACGGCTCCACGGTGATGATACGCCCAGAACCAAGCAACTGAACAAGTGGTGAGTCATCTTTAAAATCAACAACTACACCGCGCGTACCGTTAACATACCCTTCGCTAAAATTGTTAGCCACAAACATAACTTCTGCGCCAACTTTAAGTTCAAGAATTTCCGGCGAAAGCAGACTTCGTGTTAACTGTTCTATCTTGGCTGAGCTACCTTTTGTCAGCATAGTAAACACCTTGGTATCTGTAGTAAGTTCGTGTAACTTCTGTTGATTGATTGATTCAACGTCAACATTATGGGCGTACAACCGCGTAACTGCCTGGTTCTGTTCAGGCTGTTCACCTAACCGCTGAGCCAGAATATCGTGATGAATTTCTTCTACCTCCCCATCGCGCATTGCTTGCAGAACTTCGAGCAGACCTCCACCGGTTTGACGATGCTGTTCAGTCAAATAACAAATTTTAGGATTCAACTCCTCCCATGCATCACTCAAATGTGCAAAATCAATCGCGTCTTCTCCGCGCGTCACCGGTGGCAGCTGAAAGAGATCGCCCACCAAAATAACCTGCAAGCCTCCAAACGGTTCATCGCTTTCTCTGAGTAATTTACAGGCCTGATTAACCATATCGAGCCTCTTACCGTGAAGCATTGAGACTTCATCAATCACCAATACATCGGTTGAGTTATACCGCTTACTCAGTCGATCATTGTCTCTCAGCCACACTTCATCACGCTCAGAAAGTTCATCACGAATACCAAGCCCTGTCCATGAATGTATGGTTGTGCCTCCAATATGTGTCGCGGCGATTCCCGTGCTGGCCGTAACCGCTACATTTTTGCCTTCTTTTTTGGCGAGTGAAATAAACTTATTTAATACGTACGTCTTTCCCGCCCCGGGAGAACCCGTCAGAAAAACTGACTCCCCCGCCATCATCACCGAAAGTGCCTGTGCTTGCCTCATCCAAACAGTATACCAAGGTTTGTTGGCTCACACCGAGTTTAACACTTTAATTTATACGCCGAACAAACCAACAACAAGACCCATCACAAGAAATGTGACGAGTTCATGGCTAATATTTAGCAATGTCAGTTTTTTCCGTCTAGCTTCAAATGCATCATGTGTAATAAAACGTGCAGCCGTGAAACCAAGCCATGCCCAAAATGCAGTTGTCAGGGTGTCTTGCAAAAATGAGTTTCCAAAAAAACTGTTTGAGAGGTATGCCACATGAGCCAAAACATACGCTGTAATTAAACTCACGACAAGCGTGATGGCGATCGGCCACATACCATTCTTTTCTAAATCTTTTTGCTTCAATCCGGCCAAACTCATCCATGCCTTACCAAACACTTTTGGTGTATACCAAATTGATCCCACGACCATCGTCGAAAGCGCCGCCAGTACAACAGCTACGTAGTTAACCTCAACATTTCCCATATCCCCTCCTGTTCAAGTTTGTTGATACTACTTTTGTTATACGCTTCTGTTTATTGTTTGTCTAGCTTTGCACTAGCATATAAAGCTCAGATAGTTTTGTTAAGTTTTTTCTTCCGAGCTTCATTAGCCCAATGGTCAGCAAGTTCATTACCTTCATCTTCATTGTGGCCACGGACCCAAATCAGTTTTGCGTGCGAGGCTCGGTAAAGTGGGCAAACTTCTTGTACGATGTCGAGATTTTTAATTCCGCCCTTCTTCTGCCACCCGTTCTTTTCCCATGTAAGCGACCATTCCGTAATTATTTTAATCCAAAGCTCGCTGTCGGTATAAATCTCGCATGGCTCGCCTTCAGCGTCTTTTAATGCTGCAATAAGCGCCTTACCTTCCATTCGAATGTTGGTAGATTCTCTGTCACTTCCCACGATATGTGGCTTCATATCTTTAATGACCGCAAATCCGCCCGGACCCGGGTTCGGACTACAACTTCCGTCCGTATAGTAGATAATCATGTTTGTTTACTTTTATTTTTATGCTCACCGAAGATAAAAATGTACGCAATCGGTAAAATCCCGAGTGTGTTTATGAGCAAGAGGACAATAAACCACGCTTTTTCATCATTATGCGCAGCCTTCCATAGCGCCCAACCCTTCCAGCCAAGCTCCCACACTATCAAAAACAGAAATGACCACCAGTACTGATTGATCCATTCTTCCATAGCGAAATCTCCTTATATTAAACTAGCGATCTTAACTCGTTTTTGTTCAGTAGTGTCCCTGTCTCTGACCGTAACACTATCATCTTCGAGCGAATCGAAATCAACCACAATACACTCTGGTGTCCCAATTTCATCTTGGCGTCGATAGCGTTTACCAATATTACCGTTATCGTCCCACATAACATTACCGTATTTTTTCTTTAGTGCCGAGTAAACTTCTCTCGCCTTTTCTACCAACTCTGGCTTATTCTTGATTAGAGGAGAAACCGCGTATCTATATGGCGCAAGTTCTGTCTTTAGTTTCAATACCACTCGCTTATCACCATTTATTTCTTCCTCATGATAGGCATTTGTCATAACAGCAATAAACATCCTACCAACTCCAACCGAACTTTCAATGACGAACGGTGTAAACCGCTCGCGAGTTGATTCCTCAAAGTACTGTAAGTCTTTTCCGCTAGCTTTCTGATGATTCGAAAGGTCAAAGTCGGTTCGATTATGAGTACCCCATAACTCTTTGAAACCCTGGGGAAAGTTGAAATATATATCATGTGCCGCCGAGGCGTAATGTGCACGCTCATTCTCTTCGTGCTCGTGCCACTGGAGATTACTCTCATCTATGCCCAGTCGCTCAATTAGGAACTTCCAAGCGAAGTCACGCCATGTTTCATACGTTTTATCTTGTTCTTCTGGCTTTATAAAATACTGCATTTCCATTTGTTCAAGTTCGCGTACTCTGAAGATAAAGTCTCGTGGCGAAATTTCGTTACGAAAAGCCTTACCTATCTGAGCAACTCCAAACGGAAGTTTTGCACGCATAGTTTCACGAACATTTTCATAATTAGTAAAAATTGGGCCAGCCGTTTCCGGGCGCAAGTACGCTACGCTCGATTCATCCTCAACAGGACCAACCCAGGTTTTCATCATCATATTGTATTTCCGAGGTTTGGTGAGCGTTTTTTTACCACATGTTGGGCATGCCTTGCCTTCAAGCAAAGTCGTAAGTTCGTTCAAGTCAGTTGAATCGGTATCTGCCAGGTGATCCGCCCGGTGTCTCGCTCCACAGGTTTTACAATCGACAAGCGGATCGGTGAAGCCGGCAACATGACCACTCGCTTCCCATAATTTTGGGTTTTGAATTATTGCACTATCCAGCCCAAAGATATTATCGCTCTCTGTTACGACAGCCCTCCACCACTCTGCTTTAATTTTGTTTATTAGTTCAACGCCCAATGGACCGTAATCCCAAAAACCAGCTAAGCCGCCGTATATTTCACTTGCTTGAAATACAAATCCCCGACGCTTACATAGCGAAACTATATCCTCTAAACTTACCTCTTTGTTCATGCCAGTATTATACCAGAAATATCCTCTATATTCGTTTGCGGGTATTCTCAACGATTGTCATTTTGAATTCATACAATACTTACAGCTAGTATTTATTTTATAGCGATTACTCAGTGGTTTTTTCGTCAGATGACGGAATGTGATATTTACGGGTTAGCTCAAGAATATCTTCAACCGTGTTGTGTGCTTTTTCATATACTGGAACAAACAAGCTTTCGTCAGGGTTGATGTCTGGAATCATTTTACCAACTGGTGCAATCACGTTTCTCTGATCACTAACGTTAAATGTGCCGAGAGCAACTGATGTCGAAAGCGCATAGTGACCACAAACACGTTGTACTATATTTCCTTGTTTCAGGTGATTCATGTTATTTGAAAAGTCCTTCCACCCGAAATGGCCGCCGTCATCTGTCCAAAAATCACCAATGCTACCGTGACCAATGAGAACCAGGTCTGACACCTCTTTATCACGTAAATGCATCTCAAGGTCTAATGAATTTGATTTTCTTACAACCTCAACTTTTTCATGCATAGGCTGACTTTTTTCTGCCAACATGTCTGCCTCTTCGTGAAATGCTTTTTTCTGATCTTCTTCACTTACGCCACTATTCCAGTCAGCGCGTCCGGCTACTACAATCACTAGCTTGCCAGCACCTCTTGCAACACTCAGTTTATTCTTTTGCAGCAGTTCTTCTCGAGCATCTACTGCTTTTTTGACATTTTTTTCGAATCTTTTTTGGGATCTTTCTTTTCCTGACTTCATATGTTTTATTATAGCTGATATTTTGTTATTTGTCAACTTTGTACATGTAGTCGCGTTTATCTGTTAGCTAACTGTTTAAATAGTGGCTGAAGTGTTTCACTTAGCTCGCCTACCTGTTTTACCTGCTTTAATACCACTACTGGCTGGGAAAGACACAATCGTAAGAGTTTGATATGGTCCGAACGATATTGACCACCACTATTGGGCGAGAAGCACATATGTTCAGCCGAAAACGTATAGAGAGTGTCGTCGACTAAGTTCTTACCATTTTGATCTGTTTTTAAGTTGACACCATGCCCGAGAAGACGAAGAATCCGAACATAAAACCAAAGTTCAACCGCAGTAAGGGGCGTTGTACTGTCTGACAGGCCCTCAAGCGTCATCTTCAAAATCTCGTAGTAGTCACGCTCGGCGTCATCTTCAATTACTTTATCTATCAGCTTCATCGCTTCGTAGCCAAACATCATTCGCTGTAAATCACCAACAATACCATCCCAGTGCACATTTAAACGCGTACTGATAATTGTGGCCAGATCACTTTTACCTTCTATAAACGTAACCGTACTCTCTGAAAAGAGTTCTATTCCGCCTGCCAGCTTACTTTTTGAACGGCGCACACCTTTTACAATCGCTCTGAGTTTTCCGGTTGGCGTAAGAAACGTAACAATTCTATCGGCTTCTCCATAGTTTGTGCGACGTAAAATGATGGCTGGTGTAGTAATCTGCCTCATACGCTCACACTCTCGGTGAGAATTTCTTGGATGTACTCCGCAACCTCACCGGGTTTATATGCTGGTTTATAGAGGTACTTTTTGATGCCGTAGTGGTGCCAGCGTTCTTTTTTCAGAGCAAAATCCCGCTCATGCACTGCGCTGAGAACCATAACCGGAATACGTGAACTATCTTCGTAAGACGCAATTTCATGGAGTAACTCTATCCCATTATGCTCAGGAAGAAACATATCGAGAACAATCAGGTCGATTTTGTGTGAATCAATGGCATCGAGCGCTTCTTCAGCAGATGAAACGAGCACTAACTCAGTTGATTCACGCTTCGTAATCGCGTCACTATACAGCTCCTTGAGCCACACATCATCCTCAACTAAAAGCACTTTCTGTCTGTTCATTCAAATAAACCCATTTGGCGAGAAATTGGCAGATTCACCAAAAAACTCGAACCATTCTTACGACGCGTGAGCTCAAGCTGACCATTCATTGCCTCAGTTAACTGCTTAGCGATATACAAGCCCAGACCGGTGCTGCTTGCCCACTGTGGCACACTGTGGTGAGCCTTTCCGAACTGAGCAAATATTCGCTTCATATCACTGCGCTTAACTCCCACTCCATAGTCTTTGACCACCAACTGGGCATGGTTGCCCCGCATGCGTGTCTCGAGTTCAATAGTCTGTTCAGGCTTAGTATATTTGATAGCATTATCGAGCAGATTAAATAGGACCGCGTGCAAACAACCCTTGTCAGCTATCACGAGTGTCTTTCTACGACTCACTCGTACCGCAATGAGTTGCGCTTGCTTGCGAGCATGAGGCTCAAGTTCGTGAGCCACCTCTTCCATAATAAGCAGTGGCGAAAGTGGCTCGAAGTGTAGCTCCAAAACACTCTGCTCAATCTCATAGCCACGGAGAATACTGTCTACTAAACTCAGTAGCCTGTCGCTCGAGAACTGAATTCTCTGCAAATACTGAGGGCTGTGAGAATCATTAAAATCGGGATCTTGTAGTTGGTATGCTAGGCCACTGATGAGGGTAAGTGGCGATTTCAGCTCATGCGCAACGCTGGCAATAAGCCGGCTCTGTGCTTCTGGTGAGCTTAAAAAATCAAGCGACGATGACATGTTCCCCGTTTCCCCTCACATTTTGTTTCAACCCACTCATTATAGCGGGGCATGAACCATAAAATCGAGAGACAAATAAAGATTATTTACGGAACGAAGGTCAGTTTCTTGAGGACAGTGTTGTCGAAATCACCTCTGAATGTCTTGCTTTCAGTCCACACGCGTAGTGTTTTGTCTCGCAGTGGGAATACCACCATACTTCCCTCAAGATCTTTCTTAAAGAACCCATCGAGCCTCGTACCGTTAACACCCGACGCCTTTACTGATCGCGCCTTCAAGTCGCCCTTTTTCACCAGTGCATCGTACTCTCTCATCTCTGAGGCGAAATCGTTAGAAACAACACTCATTCGAAGTGCGTGATTTACCCCATCGGACATCACGTAGCTAGGATGTGCATAAAAATTAATTTCTCCGTCACCCCGTCTCTCCACGTACCGACTCCATGTTTTGGCATGCGTTACCTTAACGCTTCCAAACTCTGGCGGGCTGGTATATGTTACGTTTGGAATCTTTTCTCTCTCGAAAAATTCTTTTTCCAACTCGGCTTTTTGGGCCGTCTTAGCCACCTCAACTGCTGAATCTATTTTTGGCTGGTTTGCATCACGCTGATCAACATACTTTGAATAGTACGAGGATGCCATTATTCCGAACACAACGGTTACCACAACGGCGAGAACGAGCGGAATAATAAGTGGGTTGAAATACCCCTTCTGGTTGAGTTTACTTTTTGCGCCATTAAACGTAAGCATTGATACTACTCTAACGGATGTCATGTGTATTTGTAAATAGCTAGCTACATAGTAATATAAAACAAGTGTGTCATTAGTAGCGATAAAGAGTCATCGGCCCAACTTCTTTTACCGCTTTTTTACCTTGAATTTTGAACGTATAACTCAGTAGTTTTGTTCCTTTTACTGCTTCGTTCTTCATCTTCGCGTCTAATTTCTCCATAAACTGATCTAGTAAAAATACATACACGCCCTTCGTCTCGTGTGGTAGAGGAACATGCCAATAGTTTCTCATGCTCACGTGTACATTTTTACGATAACGCCGTGTTCTAATCCACGCAACCACAAATATCAGCGGATTTAGCTCGTAGCCATAGCATTCCAGGCCACGCTTAGCACCATATACAAGCATGGCTCCATCACCGCAGCCCAAATCGACAAATACCTCGCCTTTTTTTAGGTTCAGCATGTCGAATGCCTCTTCGGCTTGTTTTTTTCTAGTTGGTAAATATGGGGCGCCCGCCAAAAGCACTATCGCAAATGGCAAGAAAAACAGAAATAGAAGCACCCAAATAGCCATACCTTATGTGGTAAATTTCTTTTTTATGACTTCTATTTTATTACGAGCGCTCACTAGTTCATCCTCAAGTTCTGAACTTAGCTTCTGGGCATACTCATATTTGCTAACGGCATCTTCAAGTGTCACCTCGTCAGATTCGAACCACGTAAGCAACTCTTCTAGCTCGAGAAGTTTTTCTTGAAAACTCTTTGTGGCGTGTTTATTGTTTTTCGTCAACTGTTGCTCCTAGCTGGCCATCTCTTAATTCAATACTAATTTTCTCACCTATTGTAACATCACTGATTCTGCTCACTATGCCCTGCTTGGACCGAATGAGTCCGTACCCTCTTTTGAGCGCTGCGTGCGGGCTCAATTGGTCAATAACCCGAATGAGCCCGACAATACGTTCGTGAGTGCGCGAAAAGTACCGTTCAGCCCGTTCGTGCAGTAAGGTGTTGTAACTCCCAAGGTCTTCCGTTTGACGGGTGATGAAGCGTGCCAGCGACTCTTCAAGGTAGTAGCTATTTTTCTGAACTTTCGAAAGATAATCTACCCTATCGGGCACAACTAACTGCGCCGCGTTACTTGGAGTACTCGCGCGAACATCAGCAACCAACTCAGCGAGCGACGTATCCACCTCATGACCGATTCCTACGACAGTTGGAATACGACTACCCGCCACTGCCCGCACCACTTCCTCATGATTAAACGCAGCTAAATCATCTGCTGATCCACCACCCCTAATAACCACCAGCACATTTGCAGGTTCAGCCTGTTGATTGAGCCACTGTATAGCCGATACAATCTCAGCCGGAGCGTTGAGCCCCTGCACTCCCACGTCTGCCAGTTCAATATGAAGCCCACCCCAGCGCGCATCAATAATTTTTGAAAAATCCGCCCAGCCTGCCGCACCTCGTGAGCTCACAACTGCAATGTGAGTTGGAAATACTGGAAGTGTACGCTTACGCGAATCGTCAAACAGCCCTTCCGCCTCAAGCTTCTTCTTTAGAACGTCGAAAGCTTTTTTCAAACTTCCCTCACCTATCGGCTGCAGTTCACGAACCGTAAGGCTAAATCGCCCTTTACTTGTGAGGGTCGGCTCAACCAGTAGTCGCACCTTCATTCCATCTTCAAGTGGAAATTTAAGCGCAAAAGCCATCATGAAACAGCTGAGACTACTCTCATCATCCTTCACGTCAAAAAAGACAAATTTGCCTCGATTAATATTAAAACCACTGACCTCGCCTTCAATTAGCAATGCTGGAACAGCAGCGTGAAGCGTCTCATTTATGACATCTGAAGCCTGTGAAACAGTGAGAATTTCGTCAAACATGTGGAGCAATAGATTTCTTTTTTCTTCGATACGATTCGGCATCGACACCAAGATCTGGTAACGCTCGGTTATAAAAGTAGAAGCCGATTGACAAACTTAGTAGCATATTAATAATGCGATAAATTAAGGTAACGGAAAGGCTTAGGCCCGCTGGAATACCTGCCGATACCATCACAGTTGTCATGAGTGCCTCGTACACACCAATCCCACCCGGTAAAATCGCAACGAGCCCCGCAAAGTTTGCCAGAGCATACGCTATAATTACTGCCCCCGGATTGATCCATGCTCCATGCGCAATATAGACCGCGTAAATCGTAGCAAGTTCTGTAATATTGCCAAGAAGTGAGTACGCAAACGGTCGACGAATTTCACCCCAATTTTCTTTAATGTGCTGATAGTTCTGATGCATCTCCTCAAAGACATATTCCACACGCTTTAGGTTGATGGATTCTGGGTTTTTCGGTCGAATAATTTGTATGACTTTGTTAAGAAATTTAGTAAGACTCTGGGTAAATCGGTGAATTCTCCCTTTACTACTAATGATATATACGCCGATAATTGTTGAGAACAACACAATAAACGCAAACGAACACGTAATCAGAATTGTCATATTACTGGCACTACCGCCAAGCGCAAGCATGAATAGCCCAATGAACAGCAGAATGATATACGTCAGAAATGTCAGCATAAAGCGCATCGCTTGTGTAAACGTTGCCTGAGCGGTACTGACACCAAACGGTTTCAAGCGTGCACGCAAATACGTAAAGCCAGATACTCCGCCCGTCGGGAAGACGACATTCACAAAATTGAGCTCCAACATAATCTTGTACATCTCACGACGAGGAATATTTTTAGACTGCTTACTTGCGATAATGCCAAGTATTTCATAGTAGACATGTGCCCAACATGAGTAGTTCATCGCCTGCAGGGGAATCACTAAGAACAAAACGATCGTATTCAGTTCACGAAGCCGCACCCATGTTTCCATAAGATCGTCGCGCAGTAACACTATGGCTACCAGCAATGCACCGATTGTAAACACGTTGAGCAGTAACTTCCAATTTTTTGTAATAAAGTGTTTCATTTCTTGGTACTAATTATACCAGTTCTCTCCCCGCTTGAAACTTTATACCAGATACTTGATACTAGTGTTATGCAAATAGCCATTTTGGGGCGACAGCCTAAACTATCGTTAGCTGAACTAGAGTCGCTTTTTGGTGCGGAAAAACTAACTGTAATAAATAGTTACACTGCACTCGTTGATACCGACGAACTCCTTCCACAAGCACAGCTTGGCGGAACAATGAAGAGTGCAAAATTTCTTACCCGTCTGCAAAAAACAGATTTGTCAGGAGCATTTGTGTATCTGCAAAAAACGATTCCCGACCACCTACCTCAACTTCCTGAAGGCAAGCTTCAACTTGGCGTGAGTTGCTATGGCTTTGACGTGAAGGCTGATTGGATTGTACGAAAAGTACTTGGCTTAAAAAAAGTCATTAAAAACAGTGGACGAAGTGTGCGCATTATTGAAAATAAAAAGCCTGAACTCGAAAGCGCCCAAGTGCTCTACAACAAACTCACCAGTCCTCTTGGATGGGAGTTGTTGCTAATTAAAGAGGGTGACGACGTTATTGTCGGACAGACTTCGTCGGTACAAAATATTGACGACTATTCTAAGCGAGATTTTGACCGCCCCAAAAGAGATAGCTTTGTTGGCATGTTGCCACCTAAGCTGGCACAAATTATGATCAATTTGGCCGTTGGCCAATTGGTAGATGGTAAATGGCAAATGGAAAATAGTAAAACCAACAAGCAACAACAGACAGTTATAGATCCCTTTTGTGGCACTGGTGTGGTCTTGCAGGAGGCGCTCCTAATGGGACACAGCGTGTTTGGCTCAGATATCAGCCAGAAGATGGTCGAATACACGCGCGTAAACCTAGATTGGTTGCTTGAAAAGTACAAAATGAATAGTAACAAATATGGAGTTGAAGTGGCGGATGCTACCACCCACAAGTGGCCTCTCTCGGATCTTCAGTCTTCAGCCCAAAGCCTTGCCGTAGTCTGCGAGACATACCTCGGTAAACCACTCGTGTCTCTGCCCACTCATCGTGAACTTGATGAAATTATGAGTGAAGCGAATGATATTGCTAAAAAATTTCTGAACAATATTGCGCCTCAACTCAAACAAGATACCCGTTTATGCCTCGCACTCCCCGCCTGGTATCTGAATAATGGTGAGTATCACCACCTTAAAGTACTTGACCACTTGACTGATTTGGGGTACAATCGATTAGATCTAAGACACGCTACGAAATCTGAGTTGATATACCATCGTCCAGATCAAATTGTAGCCAGAGAATTAACTATTTTGGAGAAAATCTAAGTATGTCACATGTAAAAGCTGGTGGAAGCTCAAAAAACCTCAAGGACCCACAAGGTCATCGTCTTGGCGTAAAACGCTTCGGTGGCGAAACTGTGAAAACTGGTGATGTTATTGTTCGCCAAGTTGGTATGACTAAACGCGCCGGTACCGGCACCTTCCTTTCACGCAACTTTACTATTCACGCAGCAAAAGACGGCGTAGTCTCCTACACCAAACGAAACGTAAAAAGTTTCACCGGCAAAAACCACCCCCGCGTCGAAGTTTCAGTTAAATAACAGCTTCTATTTTAGTCGTGACCGTACTGCATCAAGCTGCATAAATACTCTGTAGTAGTTCTCTGCTTGCGCTTGAGCTTTTGGAGAAAGTGAATTATACCCCTGGCCAGACATATTCCCATGATCAATCGAGGCCTGTCCATCGCCACGCCGTTGTGCGTCGGCTTTGTTTAGACGATTGGCCGCGTATCGCCATAAATTCATCACATCATCTCCGCTGTCCTTAAACTCGTCTTTAATTTTATCCAACTGTTTTTTAAGATCAACTTCTTCGTCTTGCAAAGCTAGTTTAGCATCTACTGGCGAGATAGCTTCAGCCTCTTTCAACTTTACGCTACTTCTTAGAGCTGAATGAGCTGCACCTGCGATAACTGGACCAGGAA
Source organism: uncultured Candidatus Saccharibacteria bacterium (assembly GCA_964541305.1). Classification (GTDB taxonomy): domain Bacteria; phylum Patescibacteriota; class Saccharimonadia; order Saccharimonadales; family UBA7683; genus CAZIPE01. Next base: position 26,829 of record CAZIPE010000010.1, read on the forward strand.
TATCACTTGCTTCAATCAGCTTTTTTTCTGCCGGCTGCCAACTCTTAAGAACACTGGTTGATACGGTTTTTTGTAGAACTCCACCATCATCGCCTATTTTTTCTATTACACACATTTCTGAAGATACACCAGGTAATTTTGGGTCTTCTACTAGAAACCGACTCGCCACACTCCAGCCACCTTCAACTGAGCCGTTGGTTCTACGAACCAAGAATTCACCATCAACCAAATCATTATTGGCTATTTCAGGTGTTGCGTAACTTTTTATTTCAGGTGACATGGTGTTTCCTATTTACCTACACATATTAGCATAAGCTTGATGGTTTGTCAACAGATTGTCTTGAGATGTGTTTTAATCTTCAGATACTTGAGTGGCCACATCGGGTGGCTGAAGTTCGGAAAGTGGAATTTCACGCCAACCACCTTTTGTTGGCACTGTTTGTGCATTTCCTGTCGCGATTTTCAAAACGTTATGTATCAATATCGAAACACCAAGGACAACACTAATAGCTACCCCACCCCTAATTAAAGGGTCTTTTTCCATTGTTTATTTAGCTATCTTTTCCTAAATGGTGCTTGATTCGCTCTACTACATCTGCAATCACTACTTGTGATTTAACTAAGTAATCATCTACACCGAGGCTTTCGGCGCGTTCTTTATCTTTTGCTTGGCCAAGGGCGGTAAGCATAATAATGCGCATGTTTGATGTTTCTGGAGTATTGCGTAGAATATCTAGTACATCGAAGCCACTAATTTTTGGCATCATGACATCAAGCAGAATTAAATCCGGATGATATTTAACCGCGGTTGAAAGTGCATCTTCACCATTGGCCACGTGTTGCACTTCGAAGCCTTCGGCTTCAAGACGCAAGGTATACATTTGTGCTAACGCTTCATCGTCTTCAACAAGGAGAATTTTTGATTGTGTGCTCATGACTCAAATATACCCTAAACCCGCGACTTTTTCAATGCGCTAATGAAACCATCAAACAGAGGTCCGGGTCGATTCGGTCGTGAAGTGAACTCAGGGTGAAATTGGCTGGCAATAAAGTAAGGATGATCTTTCTTCTCGATTATTTCTACTAAATTACCTTTCTTCCACGTGCCACTCACCTGCATTCCTGCCTTTTCGAGCTGTGTGCGATACTCATTGTTAAACTCATAGCGATGACGATGGCGCTCAAATACTGCTTTTTTAGCGTACAGTTTCTTTGCGAGACTTCCCGGGGCAAGCTCACATTCATAATTACCCAGACGCATGGTTCCACCTGTTCCTTCTTTACCTTTTTGATCGACCATGGTGCTGATGACCGGGTCTGGTGTTTCAGGGGCAAATTCAGTGGAATTGGCTTCTCTCAAGCCAAATGAGCGCAGTGCACCAATCGCTGCAACCTGCATACCCAAACACAGACCAAGATATGGAATATTATGAGAAAGCGCATATTGTGCAGCTTTAATTTTGCCCTCAATACCTCGCGAGCCGAAGCCTCCGGGAATAACAATGCCATCCACCTTCTTTACAACTTGTGAAAGCTTTAATGTGCCTTTTTCAATGTCCTCAGCACTTAGCCATATAATTTCAATCTTTGCATCGTGTGCCCAGCCGGCTGCTCGCAGGGCCTCCACTACTGAAAAATACGTATCATCATTATCAAGATATTTCGCCACCATCCCAACCCTCAGCGTACGCTCAGGTTTTTTTGTAATACTCTGTACCATCTTTTTCCACTCTTTATTTTGCGGTTTTTTAGCCTTGAGCTTCAGACGATTCACCACATATTTACCAATCCCCCGCTGTTCAAGCGAAAGCGGCACTTCATAAATCGTGGAAGCATTAGGAAGCAGTGCAATCGCTTCTTCGGGAATTCCACCGAATAAACTGAGTTTGCGAATGATTGATTCAGGCGCTGGTGCTTCACTACGAACCATCAACATGTCGGGAACTATCCCAGTATTCCTTAAATCTCGCACCGCATTTTGAGCTGGTTTTGTTTTATATTCCTTGCTCGCACCCAAATATGGAACATACACCACGTGCACATATGCGCAGTTCTCGCGCCCTTGGCGCACGCCCAGTTCTCGAATTGCCTCTATAAACGCTTGCCCTTCAATATCACCAACCGTTCCACCAACTTCTACAATATGCACATCAAAGCCCTTAGCTGCCGCTTGAATGTGCTCTTGCATCACCTCAATAACGTGGGGCACAATCTGGACTGTTTTGCCTAAGTATTTGCCAGCACGCTCATCATCTATAACCTTGCGGAGCACGCGACCACTCATTAAACTACTCTCTTGAGTCAGTTCTGCATCCAAGAAGCGCTCGTAGTGGCCGAGGTCTAAATCCGTTTCAGCACCATCTTTAGTAACAAAACACTCACCGTGCTCTGCTGGGTTTAATGTACCCGCATCAACATTAAGATACGGATCACATTTTTGAATATTAACTGTTAGACCACGAGATTTGAGAATGTTACCGATAGAGGCTGCGGTAATGCCCTTTCCTACTCCTGAAAGAACACCCCCTGTCACAAAAATAAACTTAGGCACACTCGATGCCACCAGCAACCTCCTTATTAATAGATTCCATCTTAACGAACTGTAGTTGTTTATGCAAGCATGGGCCTTATTGAGAGCTAATTCAACTCTTGCAAAGCACGATCTTTTTGCGGGTCTTTATCGGCTTCAAAATCTTTTGGTGTGAGTTTTACTTCAATATCGGGCTTAATACCTTCTTTATCGATATTCTTACCGTTAGGCGTAAACCAGCGAGCTACGGTTACTTTGAGTTTTCCGCCATTTGAAAGATCTAGCAGTTCTTGCACACTTCCCTTGCCGTAAGTCTTTTCACCTATTAGTTGGGCTGCTTTGTGGTCGCTCAGTGCTCCCGCAAGAATTTCACTCGCACTAGCTGAGCCACCGTTAATGAGCATCTTGGTTGGAATACCAGCCAGTGGCAGATTGTCGCCGCTCTTCAGGCTCGAAATCACTTTATCACCACGTCGTTCTTCAACCACTACTTTATTATCTAGCCATAAGCCGGCAATATCTACCGCGCTACTGAGTAAGCCGCCACCGTTATTACGCACATCAACAATAACCGATGAAACATTTTTTGCTTTAAAGTCTTGAGCTGCTTTTCGAGCTAGTTCCGAGGTGTCGTCACTAAAGCGCGATATTTTAAGGTAGCCTACATTACCATCTAGTATTTCGCTCTCTACGCTCGGTACATTAATTTCGGCTCGCACCACTGATATATCTTGCTTTACGCCATCCCGCACAATACCGAGTGTTACCGTACTGCCTACTTCACCACGAATCTTGTTAACGGCAGCGTCAATACTTAAACTCGTTGCGTCTTCTTTATTAATGGTGATAATCTCATCGCCCGCACGAATACCGGCCTTTTGAGCGGGCGCTCCGTTGATTGGCGTAATAACGACAATCTTTCCGTCACGCTTACCAAGTTCAGCACCAATTCCAGTGAAGGTACCGTTGAGGTCATCTTCGAACTGCTGGGCTTCTTTTTCACTCAAATACACAGTATACGGGTCGCCTGCTGCATTCACTAGGCCTTGTTTTAAGCCATCCTCGAGTTTGTCTACCTCAAGTTTTCCATCAAACTTTTGCTTAAGTAGATCGTACACTTCTTCAGTAGAGCGAAAATCTAAATTACGCGTAAGGCTGGTATTGGCGCTGTTTGAATACGGGGCGAAAAACCAATCACCAATGAATTGAAAACGATTACCGAGTACAAACGTAAGTAACGCAACAGCAACTACAAAACCAAGCGAAAATGAGCGCTTTTTCTTACCGCTGTCACCTCTTTCGGTAGTCCTACGATTGTTTTTTGACATATAAAAATTGTATCATGAATACCAGACAACATGAGCAGAATATATACTTATACCCAATGCAGTGATTCTGAATTTGAAGAATGTGCCCAGGCACTTGAACCAGTTTCAATACCGATTGAACAAACCCCCAAGTGGGGTACTTTTGATGATTCTCTGCCCGAGAGAACATTCCTTGGTAGCTTCCGCTATGATGATGACGATCGCCTGGTTGCACTTGCTAGTGCTACCCTCTACCAGCAAAAAGGACGCGATTGGATCTGGATCAAACATGGTCCACTTTTTGCGGTTGAACCGAACACTGAAACAATTAAAAAAATGTGTTCAACCCTCAAAGAGCAATTCTCGTTTGTTAATAGCATTAAGCCACTCTTCATGCGACTCAGTTCGCCCCATAAAGTAGGTCCATTAGTGATGCCATTTGAGCACACTATGTACGATGAAACGGTCGTCGTAGACCTCACAAAAACCAAAGATGAAATCCTTGCAGAGATGAGCCAGGGTGGTCGACGTGGTATTCGTAAGGCAGAAAAAGAGAATTTGGATGTCCATGAGTACTCAGGAGATGAAGCCTCGCAAATCTTTCGATCTTTTTGCTATCAAATTCTCGAGGAAACAGCCAGCCGTGACGGCTTCGGTGCCCACCCAGCCAATCTCTACACGACCCTGCTAGAAAAACTCTCCGATTACGCAAAGCTATATGTCATAAAGAAAGGCGCCCAAGTACTTGCCTGGGCAGTTACTACCGAATACGGCTCGCAGGCACTCTATTACTATGGGGGTAGCACTCAACAAGCCAGAGAGCTTCACGCCCCCTATCTCCTCCACTGGGAAATAATGAAAGCTATGAAATATCGGGACAATAAAACCTATGATTTTATGGGTATTGCTGGAAAGCACTACCCTAGCCTCGCGAACGTCACCCAATTTAAACTAAAGTTTTCAAAAAACATTATCAAGGTTAGACCAACTTACGATCTTCCGCTCCAAAGAACGAGATATAAGCTACTATCGCTGGCCCTAAAAACTAAGCGTAAAGTTAACTAGACTTCTTGTTTTGTCTTGTTATCTGGTAAAAACTAGGAATTTGAGACCAGGGGTATATTTCACATCCATCGTGCTGTATTTACCATCGACATAAATACTCCAGTTATATTGACTGACCCTAAACCACCCGTCACCATATACCTCTTCAACCACTGCAACGTGACCTACGCCACCAATCATTGTCCTTGGAATAACGAGTACCGATCCTTCTGTTGGTGTATCGGTTTTATAGCCATCACGATTTGCCGGTACTGTGATTGGCCACTCATATGCATTGCCAGCACCCCCAAAAGACGATACACTATGTCCAAATCTATATTGCATAGCCCAAGCTGCATAAGATACACACTCTCGATTGTACAATCTCCACTCGTCGATGATACTATCTTGTGCTTTACTACAATACTTGGAAGGGTATCCTCCACCACATGATGAAACATTTCCTGAAAGCTTACGGTACTGCAGTGATCCATAAGAGCCGCTTTCATTATATGTACCACCAAACACCCTTTGCATTGCTGCTATCTGTTGTTCCCGCAATGCAGTAATTTCGGCAGCGGCTAGCTTTACAGACTTGTCAAAGCTTGCTTTGCTTTGATTTACTGAGTTAAGTTTACTATTAGCCTCACTTTCTTTGGTCTTTAAATCAGCTCGTAAACTTCTCTGTTCATCGAGTATACGTATAATTTCCTGGCGTTGCTCATCAAGTTGCTTCTTAAGTACTTCAATTTCATCGAGTGTACTCGTTATACTCTCTTTAATTCTGTCTCTGTACTCTTGCTTATCTACAAAGTCACTTATATTACTACTTGATGCAAGCATTTCTAGGGGTGATATATCTCCTTCGATGTACATGGAACGTATGTTGGCACTGAGGAGTACTTTTTGCTCTTCGAGACGTTTTTGAGCTGCTTCTATTCTATTGGTAAGATCATTTTGTTTTTTAGTGTTGGTGTCGATCTGTGCTTGAATAGATGCAATTTGATTCTGTAGTTTCGTAATTTGCTCTTCAATCGTATCTGCTTTGCCCGCAAGTTTGTCTGCTTCAGCCTGTGCTGCCACCTGTTCTTCTTGTTTTTGACGGATTTGATCATCAAAACTATCTGCTTTAACAGATATTACAGGATGAAGAATAGACGAAAAAACCATAACAGCTCCGGCCAAAACTGGAGTCAATGTGTTTGTTTTGAATGGTCTTTTATTTTTGTGGTAAACCATATTCTTTCTAGATTTTACCATAAGCGTAAATGCTAGTCAATATCAGCAGTTACCCGCTTCCATGTGCGCATAAATAGATATCAACCCGCCACTATGCTGAATCATTGCCATGCAACCAAAATACCCATGACCCACCAGAGCACCCGACCATCCCTTATAGAGCGTTCCGCCTTCAACGGCTTTTATCGGAGTACCTGCTGATGCACCATAGTCTATTCCATCATGCCCTGCCGGACCGTAGCCATACATATATGGGTTTGCGCCGAAATATTGAGTAATTGGTGCGCTAAGTGGTTGTGACCATCGATTGCCAAGATAGCCGAGTGGATTCAAGGCTACACCGTTTTTCTGTGCTCGTAAATGAAGATGTGCTCCAAAGGAGTTTCCAGTATTACCTACCGTACCAATAATCTGACCCTGGACAACAGTTCCCGAGCTTGGAAGACTACCGACATCAACGCTTGAAAGGGCTGCCTGCGCTGCTGCAATTTCCTGCTGTAATTTGGCAATATCACCTTTTCGAGCTTTCACTTGTGCATCAAAACTCGCTTTGGTTTGGTTAATTTCACCGAGCTTCGCGCTGGCTTCTCCTTCTTTTGTATCAAGTGCGCCTTTTAAATCCTTCTGTTCAGCTAGTATCGCGGTAACTTCCTTCTTTTGCACATCAAGCTGTTTCTTTAGTTTCTCTACCTGACCAACAATCTCAACAATACTTTCCTTAATTCTGTCTCTGTATTCCTGTTTATCAACAAAATCACTAATGTTACTGCTGGATGCTAACATTTCTAGGGGTGATATATCTCCTTCGATGTACATGGAACGTATGTTGGCACTGAGGAGTACTTTTTGCTCTTCGAGACGTTTTTGAGCTGCTTCTATTTTATTGGTGAGATCGTTCTGTTTTCGAGTGTTGGTGTCAATCTTAACCTGAATTCCTGCTATTTGATCCTGTAATTCTTCAATCTGTCCCTCAACAGTAGTAGCTTTTTTATGAAGATGGCCCGATTCCGCTGCTGCTGCATCAGCTTGTTGTTGTTTTTTCGCAATTTCCGCCTCTATTTCGGCAATACTGCGGGCGTAAACTTGCAAAGAAAAACCGAACGTTAACAGAATAACTGTGACTCCTACGAGGGGTCTCAAAAACATAGCTCTGTTGTTGTGGTGTTTCATGCTATCTATAATTTTACCATAAGCAGTATATGAGACAACTCTTTATAGACTTAGTAACAACAGGCGTCTACTGTTACTTTGTGTGTTTAAGCCTGAGGTGTTTTCTGATAGCGAGATACGCTGAGAATGAACCGATGATTACGCCTGCAGTAATAGTGACAAGAATGAGCGGAAGTGTCCATTCACGGAACTGCGTAATGGTTGGCTGTATCTCTTCCACGTAGCTACCAATTTTTGGCGCTTGCCCAAGCACTGCTACGTAAAAGAATGCGAGCGAGAGTATGCCCGCAATAATGCCGTAAATACTCGCTTCTACTAAGAATGGCCCACGAATATACCATTTACTGGCACCGATTAACTGCATGATTTCAATTTCGTCTTTACGGTTAAAGATAGTCATACGGATAGTGTTGAAGATAACTAGTATTGAAATAACTCCGAATATAAGACTTGCCAGTAGCCCACCGGTTCGTAGGAACTTGGCGATATTAGCCAATCTATCAACAGCTGTCTTTTTGGCGTCATCTTTATATGAATCTTTATCATAAATAACCGCATTATCTGGTTGACGCGCTACTTCTACTACTTTTTGCAACTGATTCGGATCGAGCGTTTTTACGCGAATACTGGCTGGGAAGGCGTCTTTTGTTTGGGCAATTGCTTGCAAAGTTTTAATATCATCCTTATTTTGTTCTTCAAAGCTTTTCTGGGCTTCTTCTTTTGAAATGTAGGTTACCTCTCTAACGCCAAGAGTTTGGTTATTTTTAAGGGTACTTGAAAACTGTTCTATCTGATCTTTTGTTGCGGTAGCTTTAAAGAAAATTGAGACATCAATTTTTTCAGTAAACGTCTCGACGGTGTTATTTAACGTATAGCTCGCAAATGAGGTAAGCAAGATGCAGATAAGTGTAATTGTCATAACAACCGTTGCAGCAACCGAGAGCCAAGCATTTCTGAAAAAACTGTGCAGACCCGCACCAAAAACACGACGAGCATTTACGAGTTTGCGTCTAAAAGGACTGTGATTCATTGTTTGCCTCCTGCGGTATCTGAGGCGACTCGCCCATGATCAATTGTGATAACACGGCGCTTTAATTTAGATACGATGTCTTGGTTGTGAGTTGTCATTAAAACAGTAGTGCCATATCTGTTAATCTTCTCGAGTACCGACACAACATCCCAGGCATGCTTTGGGTCAAGATTACCTGTTGGCTCATCGGCAATTAAAATTTTTGGCTGTCTTACGACTGCTCGCGCAATGGCCACGCGTTGCTGTTCTCCGCCAGAAAGTTCATGCGGGAAACTTTTTTCTTTTCCAGAAAGACCAACCAGTTCAATAACTTTTGGTACGGAATACTCAATTTCTTTGTTGGTCATCCCAACAATTTCGAGAGCAAAAGCTACGTTTTCAAAGACTGTTCGATTAGGGAGTAGTTTAAAATCTTGGAATATCGTACCAATTTTACGGCGCAGTAATGGAACCTCCTTGTCCTTAAGACGATCGTAATCTATGCCGCCAACCACAATTTTACCAGAGGTAGGTTTTTCTTCCCGGGTCAGAAGCTTCAGTAACGTAGACTTCCCCGCTCCACTGGTTCCAACAATCAATACGAATTCTTTTGGTGCGATATGAAGAGAGACGCGGTCAAGCGCTAAGCCTTTTTTCCCATATTTTTTTGTTACTCTGTCGAGAAGTATCATGCTAATGTATTGTATCAAATGTAAGCGCTAAGCCCAACCGTGAATATTATCAGCGAACTACTTCAAAAATGGGTCGAGGTCACCGTCGAGCACTTTTTGAGCATCTTTCACCTCAAATTTAGTTTTGGTGTCCTTTACTAGCGTGTACGGATGCAATACGTAATTTCGAATTTGATTCCCCCACGCTGCCTCTTGGTTGGGACCTTTTAATTCAGATATTTTTTCGGTGTGTTGTTCAATCTGAAGCTGGGCCAACTTAGAGCGTAGAATTTTCATAGCCGTTTCTTTATTCTGAAGCTGTGACCGCTCGTTTTGGATTGCAACAACTATGTTGGTTGGGATATGGGTAATACGCACGGCAGAATCAGTTGTATTAACGCTTTGGCCACCGTGCCCGCCGGCTCGAAATACATCAACACGCAGGTCTTTCTCATCAACCTCAACTTCATCTGGCTGATCGATTTGTGG
>CAZIPE010000011.1:0-33744 GCA_964541305.1 uncultured Candidatus Saccharibacteria bacterium
TGCTCTGACAAGAGTTTTGGCACAGCCAAAAGGTCGAATCCCTCCCTCTCCGCCACGTCTTTTAAAAAAGCTATTTTAGTGCTTCTGCCTTTTTTACAATCATAGAGTATCAAATTTTGATTTGACGCTTATGCTATAATTCATACCAGAAGTAACATAAGTGAAATATCAAAAATGAGTAGTATCGATTTACGTGGTATAAATAAAAAAACGCCACAGAAGACTGAGCGCAAGATTTTGGCCAACCTTCTTCGTAGAAGAAAGGGACCAAACCGCGATGAAGCGGGCAAATTTAGTGCTCGGCAAGCCGGCTTGAGATTTCCCAAAGGCTTCAAATGGAAGCGCTCTCTTCCTATTGTAATTGTTGTCGCGCTGACTGGTGGCTACCTGGTATTTCAAAGTTTTGCAGCTGGAGTTAGACCACAAGGTGTGTATTCTAACTGGTCATGGGATACTCCTTCGGGAGGCTTCACTAACCTTTCGCATGAGCTGACAATCGAAGAAGTAACTCCCGATGCACCATATTTTTGGTCAAATCAGTTTAACTTTGTCGGTGGAGATGGCGGTTATATCGGACTACAATCGAGGGGTAGTAGAGTTGATGGTACGGTTGGGAAGACAGCTGTTTTCTCTGTATTCAACTCCGGCATACAAGGTACTACTGGCTGTAGTGTAGAGCAAGGTAATTTTGATGGAGCGTCTGGTTCTGGAACGAGTTGCCGTGTTGCATACGATTGGCAAGTTGGTGTTAAGTATAAATTCAGGGTAGAAAAAGGTACAGTCGAAAGTAATGGAACCTGGTGGTCGGGCTATATCACTAACACGGCAACGGGTACCGAAACGCTAATTGCTAAGTATAAGGTTCTTCCAAGCTGGCAAGGTTTGGGTGACTGGTCTGTACAATGGACAGAGTACTTTGGCCAACTACCAGCAACCTGTAATGATCTGGCACGCTCCAAAGTACGTTTTTATAAGCCTACGCGTACCTACAATGGTCAAAATGTTTTACCTGCACGATCATGGCTACACTATGCTACTGGTGCTGACTGTACGAATTCAAGAGTCGTTGAATTCAATGGGGGCACCATACAAGAGATGGGGCCAGCAGAAAACGTCACTCCAAAGACGGGTCTTCAAGCCACCTACTACACTGGCCCAACACTGAAAGGTAATTTTGTTTCGCGAATAGACCCGAACATAAACTTTACATGGAATGATAGCACAGCACCAGTGGGTGGTATCGGTACTAACTTTAGCGCCCGCTGGACCGGTAAGCTTGTAGCTCCTGCAACAGGAAGCTACACGATTAACATGTCAGCCAATGATACTGCTACTATGTGGCTTGATGGCAAACCATTTTTAGATACAAGAGGTCTTTCACCAGGATCAGGTAAGACTGGCCAAATCTTGCTTGAAGCGGGTAAAGAGTACCCCTTTGAATTCGATCTTTATGACATATCCGGTCCTGCTGTAGCATATCTTTCATGGAAAGTACCAGGATCTTCCGGCACCGTAACCATTCCTCAGACAGCATTTAAGCCAACAAAACAAGCAGGTCTCTCTGCTCGCTACTCAAATCGTGGTGCAGTAGTAAAATACTACGCGCTCAAAAATGAGCCAAAGATTGACAACAGTTGGGGGACCGCAACCCCTGGTAGTGGAGTGCCTGCAGATGGTTTCCGGGTCAATTGGTTCGGCAAACTAAAAGTCCCAACCTCTGGTACCTATAAGTTCATTTCAGTCAGCAATGATGGCGTACAGCTTGTTATTAATAACTCAATGCTTATAAATGACTGGACAAATGGTCCTACCAGACGACGCGAGAAGTCAATCAAGCTTGAGGCCGGCAAAGAGTACGCAATCTCCTTCAACTATTATGACAACACTGGTGAGGCTACTTCTCGACTACTGTGGAGTGGCCCAGGTATCGCCGAAACACCCATTCCTTCTTCTGCCTTTACCACAAATTAGCAAATCCCTATTATTTGACAATAAGTTAAACTGACTATTGCGAGAGTTTTACAACACAGATCAGACTCTACATTGCCCGTTAAGATCAAATGACACGCATTCGAGATGGTGAATGCCTTACAGTCGAACCCAAGCCAGGCGGTTTGAACACATCACATCAGTCTGTGCCACTCTACTTCGCCAAGGCTTCGTAAAATCACTCAGTAGAATGTGCCATCCATAGCCCCGGAGCGACGGAGGGCGGGTGCTATTTAAGCAAGTTCGGGTAATTTAGGGTGGCAAACAGATCTTGTCTTGTTTCACCACGACGAATAATTTTTAGAATTTTATCTTCGCCGCACAAATATTCAGCTGGTCTGAGCTTACCATTGTAGTTCGAAGTCATCGCGTGTGCATGTGCGCCCGCATCTGTAATAACTATTAAATCACCTTCATGCAATGTTGGTACCATGCGATCCTTTGTGTCTTTTCCGGTAAAATAATCGTTATTCTCACACAACGAACCTACAATACGCTGCATGCGCTGTTTTGAGGCACTCCCGTTCACCACACGAATTTCGTGATACGAATCGTATAATGCTGGTCGTGGTAAGTCGGATATGGTCGTGGCGTCTAAGCCGACGATACGATGGAAAGTTTCTTTAACACTCCGTACGTGTGAAAATAGATATCCGTGTGGCCCTGTAACGTGTCGTCCATTTTCGGTATACACATCAAAAGGTGCAATATGTTCGTCAACAACAAGTGTTTTATATGCCTGGTGAATCCCTCGGCTGAGTTCGCCATAGTCAATCGGCTTTTTTTCAGGGTAGTAAGGTATCCCCCATCCGCCACCCAGGTTTACAAACTCGAAAGTTATTGAGACGGCCCTACTTAGCTCGGCAACCTTATTAAAAACAAGTTGAGCAGTTGCAATGTGTTGCTGCGCATTAAGTTCGTTTGATGCAACCATGGCGTGTATTCCAAAGTGTCTGACCCCAAGAGATAGAGCCTTTTTATAAGCCGTCTCAAGTTGATCATCTGGTATGCCAAACTTTGCGTCTTCTGGCTTGCCAATAATGCTATTTGTCCCCGATCGCTTCTTGCTACCAGGATTATAGCGAAAGCTGATGGTGTCTGGGAATTTACCACCAAGCGCCTTTTGCAAAACATCTATTTGTGCAATGTCATCAAGATTGATTATTGCACCGGCTTGATACGCCTCTCGATACTCGTTGGTGCTCACATTGTTACCACTAAAATATATCTCAGGATTTTTCATCCCCACTGCTTGAGCAAGTGCTATCTCTGCACCAGAACTGGCATCAGCACCCATTTCCTCATCGCGCAATATCTCTAATATATGAGGGTTTGGAAGAGCCTTTACTGCAAAATAATTCCTATGTATCCGTCCATATCCATTTAACCAATTGAATACTGACCGCATAGATCTAGCAGATTTTCTAATTCCAGCCTCGTCATATACATAAAACGGTGTTGGGACATCAGTAGCCCATTTTGTGGCAAGGCGATCATTAAATGGCAGTACTTTTTTCATATACCGTTTTATTATCACTAATTCTCTTTATAAAGTGCAAATCCACAATATATTTGCGGAGGTGATTCCATGCTTGCGGTCATTACCAAGGGGCCAATTTGCAAGTTCCCCGCTAACAGTTTTGGCAAATGCGCGTACCTTGTTTCGCTCTGTAGTACATCGCCAATGCGCACCGATCTACCGTGTGACGTTGCTACGTAGCTCCATATGCGACGCACGCTGAGCGTTAGTATTGCCTCTTGTAGCTCACCAGGATCAATATTCTCATACGCAATCTCGTCTAGTCGTTGTGTATGATCTGAAAAATTGTCACACGCGTTGGTGAAAACCTCTCGGGCATCTACTACTGCTAGTTGGCTTGATAGTACTGACATGAAGATAAGGATAAACGATGACATAACAATATCCAAAAGAAATACAAAAATGTTAAAAAACAACAAAAACAGTTAAAATATAGTACATGATTACAATTGCACAGCGAGTTGAAGAGCTTATTGAACGGTGGCCACTCTTGAAGCAGGGGCTGGATCTTGACTTGATGAACACTTCGAGCGTGGCGCGGTATCTGAAGCCGGAGGTTGAGCGAGATATTGGTGAGCGGATTTCAGAAGCAGCGGTATTGATGGCTCTGCGACGCTACCAACAAAAGGCGGAATCTAAGATTGTGGTACACCCAGCAGACTTCCTTGGAGATATGAGTCTCCGTTCACGTCTTATAGATCTAACGTATGCTAACTCCCCCACCCTTCAGCGTCGTCTGGCGCGATTGGCGCGTGAACTGAGTAGCCAGCATTATTTCACCATTAGCCGAGGGTTGCTTCAGACTTCAATTATTGTTCATGAAGATCACCTTAATCACGTACAACAAGAGCTACTAAAAGAGCATCAAGAAAAGCAAGCTGATAATCTGACGGCCATAACTCTGCATCTTAAAAAGGGGCATGATCAGGTTTCTGGTATACTTGCCTACCCGTTGCAACTTCTGGCGTGGCGCGGTATTACGGTCGTTGAAATTGTTTCAACCTATGATGAATTGAATATAATTTTGTATGATAAAGATGTGCAGGGCGCATTTACTACGCTCAAAAATGCACTAACTTAAGGAGCCATATGGAAGATTCGATATTCACGAAGATTATAAAGGGTGACATTCCGTGTCACAAAATATACGAGGATGAGCATACGCTGGCCTTTTTAGACATCCATCCTTTGCAACCCGGGCACACTCTCGTTATTCCGAAAGAACAGATTGAGTTTGTGTGGGATTTACCAGATGAAACATATCAGGCAGTGATGATGACAGCCAAAAAAGTCGCCCGGCGCTTACGAGAAGTCATGCCTCAGCACTATGTTGCGGAGCGCATTGTGGGAATTGACGTCCCACACGCCCATGTACAGCTTATACCGTTTAATACTGCCGACCAATTGCACGCAGTACAAGATATGAATAGTGAACCAGATCATGCGAAGTTGGCTGAACTGGCACAAAAACTAGCCTTCTAAGGTGTATCGTAGACAATTCCGGCACCGAAACGTTTTATGTCTGGATGTTTAGAGTGTTCTTCGCCACGGGCAAATGTGCCATGGTGCGCAATTGTATTACCAATCTTGTCACAATCTTCGCGGGTACGTACCGACCCAGGCTCCACAGGGTCGAGTAGTTTCACAATATTGCTTCCGGGAGCGTAATCCACAAAGAGTGGAACAATGGTTGCTCCTTTTTCACTAGCGTCAATCATCATTTCTGACGTTCCTGCCCCGAATCGACGCATTCTTACAACGTTGTTTTGAGGGTCGTATCGATCTTGCTCACCACTTGGTGCCATGCAGATAATTCTTCCGTTGTGTGCATCAAGCAAATCGTTGAAGGCTTCTTTTGTGCGGTGGTTACTAATTTTTCTAAATATACTAAGTGCTATTTCATCTTCAGTCATTGCCTCGGTACCACCTGAAGGAAAAGTTTTCAAAACACTGCCCGCTTTTCGTAGGATATCGTCGACTACATTCGCATCTCCAAGTTGGTAATAGCCAATTAATCGTCCGACTACTACTGTTAGGTGACTTTCGAGTTTATCAAATCCTCTTTCCCGACCAGCTTTTTGCCATAAGCCAAGCGTGAAGCCTTGATCAGGAAGCTCCAAGTGGTTACTAACAACGAGGAACTTTTCGCCCGGTTTTTCAGGGGTAGACCCTATCCGTTCAAATAGACGGTGTTTATCGGCGTAGTTACCAAAAGCCTCCGTTAATTCTGGCGCCTGGTCACCAAGCATAATATCAACAAGACCAAGCTTATCTTCTAAATCTTCAGTTGTCAGTGCGTTTGGCTGTAACAACGTAAGTCGGTGATTTACAGAATCAGGGCGCGATTCTTCAAGTATCTTTTCGTCAATTATCTTGAAGAATGGATTGTCACTTTGCACTATCGCTCGCCTTCCGATTGCAAGGAACCGTTCGTCTATGTGAGGGGTGGCTTCTCCAGCCAATTCGGCAGCATTTCGCGCCGCTTCAACCAGATTTTTGGAAGCATCAATAAATCTAATCATTGAGCATATTTAATATGATTGCATTAAAAAAAACAATCGCTAGCCTATCTAGAGGTGCTTCAACTGTTTTTTGAGATGATTGATTCTGGTGTTAAGTAGTTCGAGTTCTTCTCTGCTCTCAGCTACTAATGCTTGAGGGGCATTTTTAACGTAGCTTTCGCTGGCCAGCCGTCTTTCAATGAGCTCAGCATTTTTTTCAGATACACTAAGTTTCTTTTCAAGCGAATCTCGGTAGCTTTGAATTTGCTCTTTAGAAAGATCAAGCCAGACTGACTCGTCGGTTGAACTGAGTCGCAAGCCTCGCGGTCCATCTGATTCTTCTACGAAACCAACACGCGTCATTTTACGGATAAGCTCAGCATTTTGAGTGACGAGTTCACTGCCTACTGATGCAAGTGCGACATCGGTAGTGCCAACTTCTGCAAGTATTTCGCGTGTTTCGGTAATAACCGACTGAAGTTTCTCAAACTGCTCGGCTTGTTCCTCGTCATAGGTCGTTCTTGTTGGCCACTGGGTAGAAATAAGAAGGGTTTCATCAATTTTTAGGGTTTGCCAAATTGCTTCCGTCACGAATGGCGCGAAGGGATGAGCAATCCTCAGACAGGTTTCAAGCACCCAGAGCATCACAGACGGTGTAGGAGAGGTTTTTGATGCTTCTAAGTACCAATCGGCTACTTTGTCCCAAATGCCGTGATATACGGTCTCAATGGCCTCAGAAAAGCGGTATTCTTCTAACAGTGCACCCACTTCATTGCTCGTAGCATCCAGTTCTCGCAAAATCCAGTGATCAGCTGGTGTGAGTGGTGTTGGCTTTTTTTCAGTCGCCCGCTTGTGTGCTGTGGTTTGTTCAATATAGCGTGCGATATTCCACAGTTTGTTGGCAAAATTACGACCAGCGATAACTTTATCAGTTCCAAATGCTTGATTCTGACCAGCTGAACGCGATGATACCAATCCGATTCTGAGCGCATCTGAGCCAAATTCTTTTACCACCTCGAGCGGATTGACCACGTTACCCTTACTTTTGCTCATTTTTTGACCGTGCGAATCTGTTACCATACCGTGTAGATAGACGTCTTTAAATGGTACGCTGCCCTCTCGGTACAAGCCCAGCATAATCATTCGTGCTACCCACGCAAAAAGAATATCTGCCCCTGTTTCCATGACGGTATTCGGATAAAACTCAGCTAATTCCCCGCTGTCATGATATTTTGTTACAATATACGGCCACTGCCCAGATGAGAACCAGGTGTCGAAAGTGTCAGAATCTCGTTTATAGGTTTTACCTTTAACTTCAATCTGCTCTTCTTTGACCCGTTCATCAAAAATCCAATCTGATGGATCCTCAACATTTTGAAATGCAGGAATCGGTATCCCCCACGGTATTTGTCGTGAAATATTCCAGTCCTTAAGGTTTTTTAGGTAATTTACGAGTACTCGCCCCTTATTTTCTGGGTAAAATCGTATATTTCCTTCTTCAATAGCAGTAATGGCATCGCGGGCGAGCTTCTCAACTTTAATAAACCACTGGTCCTTCAGAAGAGGTTGTATGGTGGTCTTGCATTTATAGCAGTGTCCGACGCTGTGTGTGTAGTTATCTTGGGCAATAAGAAAATCACCATCATCAAGATCATCAACAACTTTCTTGCGTGCCTCATCAACCGTCATTTTCTGATATTTCTTCGGCACCTCTTCGTTCATTGTGCCATCAAAGTTAATAACTGAGATGCGCTCGAGCTTGTGCCTCTCCCCCACTTCGAAGTCGTTTTGATCGTGCGCTGGTGTAATTTTTACCGCGCCGGTTCCAAATTCTTTTTCAACCATCTCATCTGTAATAATTGGGATTTCCCGTTCTGTTAGAGGAAGAGACAGTTTCTTGCCAATGAGGTGTTTATAGCGTTCATCTTCAGGGTGAACCGCAACCGCAACGTCGCCAAACATCGTTTCTGGGCGGGTTGTAGCGACTATAAGTTCATCTGAGCCATCAATGAGCGGGTAACGAATTTGCCACAAATACGATTTCTCGTCTTTATAATCTACCTCGATATCGGCAAAGCTGGTATCGTGCTTCGTGCAGTAATTTACCAACCGCTCACCTCGGTAAATCAGGCCTTCGCCCCACATTTTCTTAAAAGTTTCATAGGCAACTTTTACTACTGAGTCATCAAGTGTGAACACGAGCTTTTCCCAGTCACAACTCATTCCCAATTCGCGTAGCTGAACCTCCATCAGTCCCCTATTTTCGGCGACAAAATCCCATGTTTGTTGATATAACTCATCTCGCGAGTAGTCGAAGCGACTTTTACCTTGAGATTCAAGATATTTTTCAAAAACCACCCATGTTTCAAACCCCGCATGGTCAGCTCCGGGTATATAGATTGTTTTATCACCCTTCATTCGATGATAGCGAATAAGAATATCTTGCAAAACATATAGCGCGTGACCAGTATGCAAGCTGGCATTGGCGTTAGGTGGAGGCATGATAATCGAGTATGGCTCCCCTTCTCCGACTGGTTTAAAGGTGCCACTTGTTTCCCATAGGGTATAGATATCAGCCTCGTACTGATCTGGCTCATAGACTTTTGGCAACTTCATTCACCTATCTTATCAGAGATGTGGATTCACGAAAATATAGCAATAACATAAACTTGCGTTCATGTGAAAAGCAGATTGTACAATTTAACAGAGGTAATTACTGTGCCCTACAGAGGCCATGATGGTCGTGGTTCCAGCTGATTTTGTTGTTGTGGCACTTTCGCTAGAGTCTGAAAGTAGGCACGAGCGCCAATCATTCCGGCATTATCGGTGCAGAGAATTTGAGGTGCATACGAAATCTCAACAGGAAGTTCACTGGAAAGTGCTTTACGAAGGGGGAGTGAGGCCCCGACACCACCACCAATCACGACTGTTTTAGGTTGAAATTCGTTAAAAGCTTGTGTTGTTTTGGAAACCAAGTACTTAACAGCAGTATGTTGGAAGCTAGCAGAAAAATCTGCTTTCTGAGCGTCATTTAGGCGCCCTGCAAGCTTAAAAGAAGGAAACTGGTGTGGAACACCGCATTCTTTCTGAACGGACCTTAAAAGAGCCGTTTTGAGGCCGGAAAAGCTGAAGTTATAGGAGTTGGACTGTGAGCTGGAGACTGAAGATCGGAGAGATATCACTCCGGGGTCGAGCGTATCGACTCGAGGTGTGGGCAAGGGGTACTTTAACGGGTCGCCCTTCTCCGCAATTGCGGAAATGCTTGGGCCACCAGGGTAGGGGAGTCCGAGGACTTTCGCAACTTTATCAAAGGCTTCACCAACGGCGTCATCTTGCGTTCGCCCAATTACGCGCCAGTCTGTATGATTTGTGGCGTACATCAGTTGGGTATGGCCACCACTCACAATCAGGGCAAGTATCGGAAAATCAGGAGCGCGTGCAGTTAAAGAGGGTACGGTATCAGATTCAGTAATCCAGTTGGCGTAAATATGTCCGAGTATGTGGTGAACAGGGATCAACGGCTTATTTAGTGCCCAGGCTAAAGTGCGAGCGGTGAGAGTTCCGATGAGAAGCGAGCCAAGTAAACCTGGCCCTTGCGTAACTGCGATTGCATCAATATCATCCCAAGTCATGCTGGCCTCATCCATAGCTTGCTCAATAACAGGAAGCATCACTTCAATGTGGCTACGAGCAGCAATTTCGGGCACCACACCCCCAAACGCTTTGTGGATATCTATCTGTGAGTTGATGACTAAAGAATGTAATTTGTAGCCATCTTCAACAATTGCCACTGAGGTTTCATCGCAACTCGTTTCGATCGCAAGTATTTTCATCTGAATAAGTATACCGTATCTGTAAAAACTTATGCTTGCCACCACGGACTAATCTTTACTAGAATACTCGAATGACGACTATTCCTAGGTTTGAACGTATTGTTCCTAATAAATGTGAGAAGGTAACTGCAGCAGATAAATACTTCAATGATGTGATATTGGATTTTTTAGTTGAAAAAGGAATTTCGACTAAAAGATATGCGGGAGTTCATTATGCAAAACACCAAAGTAAATTTTCAACCCAGCGAATTTGGTTAAGTGACGGGCTTCCGTGTCGAGCTACAATTAACGAGGATGAAAGATTTTACTTCGACACTCCACTAATGGATGCAAAAGAGTTTGTAAAAAATCCTAACGGATGTGTATATTCTAGAAATCTCCCAACGGAACTTGTTTCTATGCTTCAGGATTCTGAAGCACACCAACGACATGATTTTGATAGGGTGACATATAATGAGGTGGAATTTCTTGCTGAATTACTGTCAGCACCAGGGAAATTTGGATTTCATTTGCAGCCCGAAAAGAAGCTAAAGAGCGTCCAGCCCACGACTACACTACGTGAGCGCGTTGGTATATGGATTAACACACATACTCCACTCTAAGTGATACCATAGAGGCATGGTACAGCGCACAAAAAAGCTGGTTCGGAAGGTTCTTGGGGGTAAGGTTCTTCGCGGGATTGAAACTGAGTATCGTTTAGCGCGTGCAAGTTATGCTAATGCTCGGTTTAACTGGCCGGCCAAGGGTATGCGAGTGATTATGATTACTGGTACTAACGGCAAAACAACGACTGCTCATTATCTGTTTTCAATATTACGCCAGGCGGGGTATTCGGTTGGGCTACTTTCAACTGCTGAATTTAGAATTAACGATAGGGTAGAGGCGAATGATACCAATATGACAGCGATTGAGCCTGTGCCGTTTCGTCGAAAATTGGCAGATTTAAAACAGCACAATGTCGATTTCGTCATCTTGGAAGCAACAAGTATAGCGTTAGATCAGCATCGCCTGTACGGCATTCCATGCGAGGTAGCTATTATGACTAATCTAACGCAAGATCATCTCGATTATCATAAATCAATGGAAAATTACGCTGCCGCTAAGGCAAAACTATGGGAACTGGAGCCAAGCATTAGTGTGCTGAATGCTGATGATGAATGGTATAAATACTACAGAAAAGTAGCTACCGGTAAGGTCGTCAGTTATGGGAAAAATGACGGTAGCGTTCGCTTTAGTGACTATCGTACAACAGATAGCGTTGGTTCATTTACACTCAAAATTGCCAATAGTAGGGTAGTGGTAAAATCACAACTGGCGGGTGAGTATAATGCTTACAATGCCGTGGCTGCAGCAACTACCGCAAAAGAGCTCGGTGTTGATATTGATGACATTGAACGGGGTATTGAAGCCCTCGACCATTTAGCTGGTCGCCTGCAGTTCGTTAAGGTCGCTAAACCATACAAAGTAGTAGTAGATTACGCTCACACACCTGATGGCCTCGAGAAGCTTTTACAAACAGCGCGTGATATGACAAAAGGCTCAATTTGGCTCGTTTTTGGTGCCTGTGGCGACCGCGATAAAAGCAAGCGCCCGATAATGGGTCAAATAGCCGGCAAGCATGCAGATAGAGTTGTCTTAACGGATGAAGAATCGTACTCCGAAGATCCACAGTCAATTATTGATGATGTCAAAAAAGGTGTGCTAAAAGTAAAAAATGCAGATAAAAAACTCACTGTAATAATTGACCGCAAAGAAGCCATAAAATACGCGCTTGATAACGCTAAAAAAGATGACCTAATTCTTATAACCGGCCTCGGACACGAACAGTTTAGAATCCAAAATGGTAAAAAGACGAGGTGGAACGACGCAGAAACATTAAATATGCTAGTAAAAAGCACTTGATTTCTTATCAAAAAACTGCTATAGTATATACATGACAGAACGCATGGACAGACCTGGTCTAAACCCATTCTTTACCCTTCAAAAAGCACAGCGGGCTAATATAGTTGAAGTGATTGATACTCGTGACAACAGAACACTCGTGCTGCGTGATCAAGTTATGATAGAAATGCACGAGGAACTAGAAAAAACTGGCTGTCCAGTATTTCCATCAAAACGCGACGAACGGAATGGTGCTAGTTTAATACTTTTGGTTCCGGAAGGTACACGCGATATAAATACGCTACTTACGCAGCCGATGGATGAGCTACAGAGAAGAGATGTACTTGTAGTAGTAGGGAGTAGCCTGAAGAGTCTCTATGACAAAACTGGGGTGATCCCCGTCGGGGGTCGTCTCGGAGACTCATTATCGGTTGCTTTTAGCAGCGATTCTGCCGCGACTGATGTTTTCTTAGTACCTCCCTACACTCTTGCTGCCCCAGACGTAAGGTCGTTGAGTCCAGAGATGTTCACAGACGATATCGAAGCTGGAAAACTTATCTGGGAAGGTTGGCAGAGTGTATAGCGCCTACGAAAAAGGTGGCTCACACACCGATGAACGTCTTGCGCTTCAACAAGAATTTATGCAGTTTGTTGATGATACTCGTAGGGGTACAATTGGCGTGTATCCAGACTTATCAGAAGGTATTAGTCATTCTGGCAATATTTCAACACCTGATAGTCCGTTTGATGCATTGAGTACTTGCCCGCAGCTTTTGATTCAATCCGAGAGCCTTGATGATCTGATGGATTATGGTATGGGAAACCTACCAAGTAGGTTGTCGTTTGATTTCAAATCAAGCCTAGAAATTGGAAAGTCTGACTCGAGACGTAAAGTTTCATTTGGTGTTGCAAATCTTGCCTGGTTTGATCACATGCGAGAACCCAGAAAAATCCCGTTAGCAGTCAAGCCGTTTGATTTACCTAGTTCAGAGAAAACCTTTCTGCACGAGGCTGCTTTTATGGCGTACTGTAGAGAAATTGGCCTCAATGTACCAAAAATATTCGGGGTCGCTCGGTACAACGGTGGAAACAGGGGCGCCCTTATCACCGTGTTTGAACCTGGGCTCATCACTCTCGACAACTTACCGTGGGGAGAAATGACTATAGATGAGCAAGATTATCATCTTCAAACTGCGGTTGAAACCCTCGCGTTAATGCATGAAAATGCTCTGTTTCATGGAGATGCAGAGTTTAAAAATATTGCATTCAAACAAAAGAGAGGTGAAGTTACTCTTGTTGATCTAGAATTCGCCACTTCTTTAAAGGAGCTTCCACTGGACGCTGGTGTAATTTCTGAATGGTCAAAAAAGATGAGTAAGGATTTTCGATCAGTTCGTACATCTCTTGAGGGAACAGACGTGATCTCAGGGAATGACATTGTAAAATACGATCAGTTTTTTAACAGATTTATAATTCCATATTTTGATCGTATACAGCATTCCAAGGGTCCATATAAAAAGCAGCTACACGCTGCATATAATAGGGTCGTACAAGCATTTGCAGCCGAAGCGTACGGTGAAGATTTTGGGAATATATTAAACGGTATTGGAGGCTTTGCTTTAAGATAACGGGCGAAGTGAATAGTGTCTTTAGATATAGTGTGAACTTATTCTGTTGTAAAGTTGTAAAATGGAATTGATATTTATTAGAAAATCTGCTATAATAAAGTCATGACATCAAGAAAGCACGGTTCAAGACCAAATATTCGAGCATTAACAGCTGAAACTGGAACGCGCGCGGGCCATGGGCAGGATAATTTAGTTCATAATCTTTCACTACCATCTTATGCCGAAGGCCTAATTTCAGAGGGTGAGTGGGTGGTTAAAGTAAGTCATCAAGGCAAGGGTGCTGAACACAAGAGAGACTGGGATCAAGACTCAACCCAAGCTGCAATCAGCGGGACACTGTATAAGAAGAATAAATACGATATACTCAAGCATTTTTTGGGCAGATTTGTGCCAGACTCACTATTTCTTGCTTCTACTGTTGACGACAATGGCTTACGACGTCCTGCAGAGGTAACTCTTCAAAAACGAGTTCCCGATATTACTCTCAACAAACTTACAGAAGCTCAGAAGGATGACCCGCGATTACATGCAAATATCCTTGAGTTACTACAAAAGTTGCAGTACATGTATTCAGTAATTGGTGAGGTTAACTCGCGCACAGCACAAGGCGTGAATTTAGACACAAAATTAGATTTAGGCCAAGTATCTAGTTTTGTTCGAGAGCAGGATATTGATTATCAGTTTGGAGCAGATGATGCTCAGATTGCAGCACACAAAATAAAGAGCCCAAATTTACTTGTTGATCCTGAAACAATGTCACTTTATTGCATCGATTTTGATCAAGGGGACTGGACTCCGGGCATGGATGAGGCAAAAGATCTCGTATTTGCTATCGATGAGAGACGGCTTCATCGAGCCACAACAGCCGCCCACCTTGCATTGCAGGGTCATGTAGAAAGACCCCTTTAGTTTAATGAGTGAAGTAGTCGATATCTTTAAGAATTCGAAACCCGTACATCCGTTAGCGGTTGGGGAGGATTGGATGCGACCACACCTTTCTAGGTTGGGAGAGCGAGTTGGTGCAGAGATGGATGAGTTTAGTGCCGAGGAAGCTCGCTTGCGTGCTAAAGTTGCTGGTATGGTTACCCTTAAAGGTCTAGAGGACTAGCATGAGTGAAGCTCTCGTGGAAAAAAATCAAGCCCACGAGTTTAATCGGATGCTACAAACCTTTTATGTTGAACGAGCGTCAACAGACACACTTCTAAAGAACGGTACAGCGTTATCTATGGGTGCTATCGAGGCATGGGTTGAACCGGCCGAAGAAGGCTATCGTGTAAAAGTATTTCCTGGTGCTGAGGCAATGCGGATTGAGGTTGGTGATAGGGTTACATTGACACTCGATGGTCCGATATCACTAGAAACAACTCTGGATAGTATAAAGATGGTGGATGCACCTGAACATATTCAAGAAGTCGACCCAGAACTTATTGTTCCGTTATTCTTCAATTATGTTAAGAACGCCCTGGTCTCTCAGCGGCGGTCGGGCACTATAAATGTCGATGAGAATGCAGGTGAGCGACTTGTTGATGATGTCATGGCTCACACTCAAGAATTCATGTGTGCTATCAGTGGGTTTGAGGATTTACAGAAGAATAACAACCGAACCGAAGATGTGTGGCGACTCGTTGACGCCTATCTAGTTGATGAACATATTGAAAACCACCTTGAGCCTACTCGTGGTGGCAATTTTTTAGCGACCGTATTCCTTGACAGTGTGTGGCGTGAGGTGGGTACTAAAGATTTCGCCGAAACCATCGGAATGATTGAAAGAGAGTATCTAGAGGATGGGTCTTCTGTAACACAGATAAGTCTTCACAAACCAGACGGGTTTCTGCTTCGACTTGTCGACGATGAAGCATTAGATAGTACTGAGCTTCACTCAGATTTAAATATAATCATTGAGCCCAATAAGATTATGGTCCAGAACTACAGTGGTAATTTTGAAGATCTTCCCGAACAATACCATGAAGTGTTGTATGAATTTTTACGACGCGCAGAAGCGCCCGAGATAGATTACCCACAAGAGTAATTAGCACTTGGGGGTTGCGAGTGCTAATTTTATGCGGTATCATTTAGGTACCGTATTTTTGTTATCAAAATTCTAAAAAGGAGGAAGTACATGAGCACACCACTCAAACCACTTGGCGACCGCGTAATTGCGCAGGTTGAAGAAGCATCAAATAAAACTGCATCAGGACTCTATTTGCCTGATAATGCGAAAGAAAAGCCAAAAATTGCTAAGGTTGTCGCTATCGGTAAAGACGTAAAAGATGTTAAAACAGGCGATCGAATTGTCTATAAAGAATACTCAACAACAGAGGTGAAGGTTGATAAAGAAGAATTCATTATTGTAAAAGAAGAAGATGTCCTGGCTACGCTCGCGTAGCAAATTCCAAGCTACAAATAACAAGCATCAACATTTGTTGCAAATAAGTATCGATTAAAAGGAGAATATGATGGCGAAAAAAGTATTTTATGATGAAGAGGCGCGACGACGCTTACTAGCAGGTGCAGAAATTCTGTTCAACGCAGTTAAGACTACTATGGGCCCTAAGGGACGAAATGTTGTTATTTCTAAAAGTTACGGTAGCCCGACGGTCACTCACGACGGCGTGACGGTAGCGAAGGGAATCGATCTGACTGAAGATGACGAGACGCTCGGGTACAAAGTGGGAGCAGAACTTATCAAGCAGGCTGCCAGCAAGATGAATGATGTTGCGGGCGACGGTACTACAACAGTCACAGTTCTGACGTACCATATCTTGAACGAAGCTAACAAACTTATTGCTGCAGGGCATAACCCGATGCAACTTCGCAAAGGCTTAGAGTCAGCAGCGCATGAGGTAATCAATAAACTTGATAGTATGCGTGAAGATATTGCAGGTGATAAAAAGCGAGTAGCTGAAGTTGCGACAATTTCAGCCGGTGACAGCGCGATTGGTGAGCTTATTGCAGATGTTATCGATAAAGTTGGTAAAGACGGCGTAGTGACCGTTGAAGAAGGCCAAGGGCTCATTATGGAGAGCGAAGTGGTGGAGGGTTTTACTTTCGATCGTGGTTTTGTTTCACCGTACATGGTGACTGATGCTTCGCGAATGGAGGCAGTGTACGATAAGCCACTTATTCTCATCACTGATAAAAAAATAAGCTCAGTTCAGGAGTTCCTGCCAATATTAGAAAAAGTTGCTCAGAGTGGGAAGAAAGATCTCGTACTTATTGCTGAGGACGTCGAAGGCGAAGCGCTCGGTACGCTCATTTTGAATAAGCTTAAAGGTGTATTCAACACAATTGCCATTAAAGCGCCGGCGTTTGGTGATAGACGAAAAGAAATCTTGCAGGACATCGCTACACTTACGGGCGGAACTGTTATTAGCGAAGACCAGGGCCACAGTTTTGAAAACGTTGAACTTGAGATGCTGGGAAATGCACGGCGGGTGATCGTCGATAAAGATAACACCACCATTATTGAGGGTGCCGGTAAGCCGAGTGAAGTGAAATCACGCATTGACCAGATAAACGCGCAGGTTGCGAATGCATCAAGTGAATATGATAAAGAAAACCTTGAAAAGCGTCGTGCTGCGCTCGATGGTAAAGTCGCCGTCATTAAGGTTGGTGGTGCGACAGAAACGGAAATTGAAGAAAAGAAATTCCGCGTTGACGATGCCGTTGCGGCTGTAAAGGCAGCTTTGGATGAAGGTATTGTTGCTGGTGGTGGTGTAACACTTGTGAATCTTGCATCCGTTATCACCGATGACGCTTCGACTGTAGGTGCGGTGCTACTTAAAAATGCACTCGTCCAACCGTTTGTTCAGCTCATGACCAATGCTGGTTTAAATGCGCAGGCACTTTTGGCTCAAGTTCAAGATGCAAAAGCTGGCCAAGGCGTAGATGTGAACCATCCCGAATCTGGTCTGCAAGATATGAAGTCAGTTGGTGTAGTTGATCCTGCCCGTGTTACCAAAGAGGCAATTATGAACGCTGCTTCAATTGCCGGTACCGCCATGACTATGGGTGCATTAGTGGTAGATATCCCTGAAAAAGCTCCAGCAGCACCAGCAGGTGGTGGCATGGATCCTAGTATGATGAGCATGTAGCTCCGTCACGGCCTATAAGTAGACTACTCACTAAATTTGCACACTCTTGAAGTCTTTCTTCCACGGGTTTATAGTCAAAACATGGAAGATGCGCCACAAACTAACCCTCAAGATGGCGAGTGCGGTTCTCCGTTTTGCAGACTAAGTGGCTGTCGAGATACGGGTGCAGGCAGAAGCCCTGTAGACCCGCTGGAGGTATGGGAAAGGGTGTATAAAGACGTGGCTGACCCCAGTGTTGCTCGAGTGCTTGCTCGGCTCACTTTTGAGCAAGAGGTAAAAACAGCAAAGCTAGACACAACAGAATAAATGTTGTAGAATGTTATTCAATGAATGCGATATTCTATGGACACGGTTGTGAAAAAGATTCTTTTGATTCCACTGAAGTTGTGTTGGTAAGCAACACTGATTTGAAAACGACCCACTCCCAGTGTTTTTGCAGTGAATGCAAACAAATACTAACCATAGACTACACAGATAATATCGGTGTGAAATATTTGATCAACAGGGGGGTGCAACACAAACAGACATCTTTACCAGATGAACTATTTGAGCCGAGAGGCAAGGGTGATCCAATAAACCACGATGACCTGCTTGATTTTCATAATAATCTTGAAGAATATCCTGATGATTTGGTGTCACATCCAGACTTTCAGGGATTAAGGTGACAAAATGTATATTGAGCGAGCGACCAGCGAGAACTAACAATAGTTATTGCTTGCTAGCGGTAATGTAGTTAATCTCGTTAATGACATCAAGTAGGGCTTGGGCCTTTTCTTTTTCGCCTGAAATGTTTTTTGCGGCCTCATAAGCTGGCTTTATTAGTGTTGGATCATCAGATGCACGGAGCATCATCAGGTACTTATCAAACTTATCTGCTGGTTCAAGGTCTAATTTTTCAATTAAAGGGCGAAGATCTTCGAGCGCTTCTTTCTTAACATCATCGAGTTCTCCAGGGGTTTCGCTCGCAGGAGGCGTAGGCAAGTGTGCATCTGCGTCAGAGCTCATGCCACCGGGAAGCGCTGGTGAATTTTCGTCAAACGATACTGCTTCAGTTGCATCAGCAGGTTGCGCCACAGGGTCTGAAGCTACTGGTGCGGCTGGAGCAGTAGCAGGGTCTGGTGTGAGCAGTGGGTTACTTTGTTCTGCAATTTGTGGATCATCAGCAATCATTGAATCATCAATACCAACGGGTGCTGGAGCACTCGCTACGGGTGCTTGTACTGGTTCTGCGACTATTGCAGGTTCATTACTTGGAGCTGGTGGCACCGCAGCCACAGTTGTTGTATCTGGTGCAGGCACAGAACTAGGAACCGTTCCACTTGTATCTTGGTTTGCATCTGCAAGTGCTTGCACTAGCGCATCTGTATTGGTTTCTTTTTTAAGAGGATTTAAATTCATCTTCCCACCCATCCTTTATATGTTACGTGTATATACTTTTCTGAAATAATACTACATGAAACAGCTTATGTTTTGCAAGCTCTGATTAATTAATTCATGTATTATAGGTATATGCTTGATGATTTAGACTACATTCACCGATTTGATAGTAACGATGCTCTCGGGGTAATTTCAAATCAATACCTTCAATTACAGCAAGAGTTCGAGGTCCCAACTCAGCGCCTACCGGTAGATTCAATTGTCTTTTCGGGAATGGGTGGCTCAGCACTGGCAGCTCAGCTGTCTCAGACATGGCCTGGCTATAAGGTGCCGTTTGAAATTGTACGAGGCTACGAAATACCCGAGTATGTTTCTGAGCGAACACTATTCATAGCTGCAAGCTATTCGGGTAATACCGAAGAGACACTCTCATCACTCGCAGCAGCCCAATTGAAAAAGGCACATATTATCTGCGTGAGCGCCGGCGGAAAAATCAAAGAGATTGCTGAGAAGGATGACCTGACTCACGTTGCTTTGCCTGGTGATCTACAGCCTCGGTTTGCCGTTTTTTATGCACTCAAAGCACTGGTTACTATTTTGGAACAGTGTGGGCTCGTTTCTACTAGCAAC
Source organism: uncultured Candidatus Saccharibacteria bacterium (assembly GCA_964541305.1). Lineage (GTDB taxonomy): Bacteria > Patescibacteriota > Saccharimonadia > Saccharimonadales > UBA7683 > CAZIPE01. The sequence continues at coordinate 19,475 of CAZIPE010000011.1, forward strand.
ACTGAAAAAGAACTGCATCAGACGGCTATTTTTCTGCAATCACATGTTGGTAAGTGGGGGCCCGAAGTAATAACTACAGAAAACCAAGCAAAACAGATTGCAAAACAATTGATGGGCAAAACACCAATTGTGTATGCGGGTCGGAAGCTGTTTCCGGCTGCCTACAAGTGGAAAATAAATTTTAACGAAAATGCGAAGAACACTGCCTGGTGCAGTCAGCTACCTGAATTCAATCATAACGAGTTTTTAGGCTGGACTTCTCATCCGATTGAAAAACCATTCGGTGTAATAGACCTCATATCGCAATTTGAACATCCGCGGGTATTAAAGCGATTTGAGGTAACCGACCGATTGCTCTCAGGTAAGCGACCAAAAGCGATTCGCGTTGAGGCCTGTGGCGAAACATTGCTTGAGCAACTGTTGTGGACAGTTGCCCTCGGTGATATGGTAAGTATCTATCTTGCTCTACTGAATGGCGTGAACCCCACCCCAGTAGACTTAATAGAAAAATTTAAAACAGAGTTAGCTTAGGTTTTATTTAATCGTGGCGAAGGGCTTCTATAGGGTCTTTTCGGGCAGCTCTAATCGCAGGCCAGGTACCAAAAATGATACCTACTACGAGTGAGACAATGGCTGCGAGGCTAATAATCCACAGATCAAGCGCTGGTTTCACTGCGGTTTGAGAGCGAATAACATAGCCAATAAGCACGCTAAGGGCAATGCCGATTATACCCCCGGTGAGTGTGATAATCAGAGCTTCAGTCAGAAACTGCGTCATAATTTGAATACGAGTGGCGCCAATCGCCTTTCTGATACCAATTTCACGCGTTCTTTCAGTAACTGTGACGAGCATAATGTTCATCACACCAATACCGCCAACCAAAAGTGATATTGAGGCAACAGCAGCTGTGAAGCCGGTCAAAAGACGAAACACATCATCTGTAGTGCTCGCGAGTTGATCTTGGGTGGTTACCGTGAAATCTTCTTCACCACCACGTGATTTTAATAGCGTTTGCGTTGCTTGGTCGGCAGTAATTTGTGATTTGTTGGTGTCGGCTAGCTTGAGATTGATTTGTTGTAGTTGCACTACATCTTGATTCATTTCTTTTCCAGCGGGCAGTGGAATAATCACGTGATCGTTAATCGGTTGACCAAAATTGAACCCTTTGTAGGTATCAAGCACCCCAATAATGACAAAGCTTTTTCCGCGAATCAGTATCGTGCTACCAATGGGATCTTCAGTGCCAAATAGCTGGCTTGCAACATTACTGGCGAGCACCGCGGTGTTGTTGTTCTCGAGGCTTCCGCCGAAGAATTGACCGCGAACCAGTTTCTGAGAATTTACTTTTAAATAATTTTCATCAACTGCCAGTATGTTCGAAGAGCTAATTTTCTTTGTTTGATTTCTAGAAACTGATCCATCGAGCCGCATAACGCCACTGGCGAGCTGCACATTTTTTAGTTTACTTACGGCTTCTAAATCAGCTTCACTGAGTCGAGCTGCGGATGAGCTTGAACCACCAAAGCCATTGGTTATTGAATCAAAACCACTGGTTTTAGTACTCCGCCCAGGAGTAATTGTTACGAGGTCTCCGCCTAAATCACTTATCTGTTGATTGACCTGTTTTTTAACACCTTCACCCAGCCCAATAATGGTAGTAACGCTCATAACACCAATAATTATTCCGAGTAACGTGAGGAAGGTGCGAATCTTGTTTGCGCGCAGACTATTGAGGGCCATTTTAACGTGAGGAAGCGCAATCATGATTTTTTAGCCTTCTTTTTCTTACGACCCACAGCTCTGCTTGGTTCACGGTGTTTTTTTTGCTTTGTGTTTGGTTCTATGGCTGAGTCGGTTGCTGCTGGCACTTCTTCTTCGGCTTCTTTTTTTTGCAATTTCATTTCTTTTTTAATGTCATTACCCGTCAGCTCTTCTTCAATTCGTCCATCTACAAGTTTAATCACTCGGTCGGCATATGTCGCAAGATCGGGGTTGTGAGTGACCATGATGATCGTGTTGCCTGCTTCGTGAATTTCCTTCAAGGCTGCCATAATAACCTTGCTTGAGGCGCTATCAAGATTTCCCGTTGGCTCGTCAGCCAGCACAATGCTCGGACGGTTGACCATGGCCCGGGCAATGGCCGCTCTTTGTAGTTGTCCGCCCGAAAGCTGATTCGGTGCATAGTATTCTTTTTCTTGAATGCCGAGATACTTCAATATTTCACTAGCTCGTTCGTATCGTTTGACTGTCGAAACCCCTTTGTAGAGGAGGGGAAGGCTGGCGTTTTCTAAAATGTTCATTCTGCCGATCAGATTAAAGTTCTGAAAAATGAAGCCAATATGATTGCGCCGAATTTTTGCTCGCTTCCGTTCGCTTAACGTTGAGACATTATGCCCATCAAGGCTGTATTCGCCCTCATCGGGCCTATCAAGTAGCCCGATAATATTGAGAAGAGTACTCTTGCCCGAACCGCTCGGCCCCATTATTACCAAAAATTCACCTTTAGGAACTTCCAGGTTAAGACCATCAAGAGCAATGGTGGCGCCACCGCTTAGCCCAAACACTTTGCTCACATCCGTCAGTTTAATTACATGCATTACGTTAATTGTATCTGAGTCGCACGCTTAAACCAACCACAAACACAATGATTCTTCATCTGTTATGGAAATAGCCGTGATGGTACACTAGTTCATACATGGAGAGGTGTCCGATCCCGCCTTTGGACGGGACCGCGCCATGGGCGCTGGGTGGTTTAAATGTACGTCGTATATATTTTAAAGAGCAAAAAAACTGATAAGTTTTATATTGGCCAGACCACTAACTTAGAAGCACGTTTAAAAAGGCACAACAACGGGAATAATAAATCAACAAAAGCTGGCATACCATGGTCAGTTATATATCACGAGAGTTATCCAACCCGTTCAGAGGCTATAAAACGTGAGCAGCAAATAAAGAGCTACAAGGGTGGAGTAGCATTCAAGAAGTTGGTAGGATAGGTTATAGACACGGAGAGGTGTCCGAGTGGTTGAAGGAGCACGCTTGGAAAGCGTGTAATGTGAGCAATCGCATTCGCGGGTTCGAATCCCGCTCTCTCCGCCAGAAAAGATTATGAAAAAATATAATGTTGGAATTATTGGTTACGGCGATTTTACGAAAGTAATGCTCGAGTATCTTGAATCATACGCCAGTATGATTGTTTCTTCGCGCTCACATAAAAAGGGCGATGCAGGGTTTGGCGCAAAATTTGCGCCAGTAGATGAAGTGCTATCACAGCCAATTATTATCGCATCCATCCCCTCACAATTTTTTGAAGAGTTTTTTTCGGCACACCACAAACTTATTAACCCGGATGCGCTGGTTATTGACGTTTGCTCGGTAAAGGTTAAACCCCTCAAGATACTTGAAGAGCTGCTGCCAAGTTCTTGTTCAATAATTGGCACGCACCCGTTGTTTGGACCTGCCTCAATCAAGCACAACAAAGGCAGACAGAGTCTTAAGTGTGTAGTTTCGAAGGTTAGGGCACCAGAGCGTACTCTCGAAACTCTGAATCAATTACTGCACGAGGAACTGGGTCTCAAAATAATACATAAAACGGCAGATGAGCATGATAAAGAAATGGCCCATGTTATGGGGTTGAGTCACTTTATCGGTCGAACGATGAAATCGATGAATATTACTACGAGTGAATTGAGCACACTTGCTTACGAAGATTTGCTAGACATGAAGCGAGTACAAGGTGAAGATAGCTGGGATCTTTTTTATTCAATTATGAAAGAGAACCCGTATACCGAAGAAGTAATTGAGCAGTTTAAGAAAGCTCAAGCTGAAGTAAGTTCACAGTTGATATAATAAAACTATGAAGTTAACTAAATATGAACATTCGTGTGTTGTTTTAGAAAAAGATGGCAAAAGCCTTGTGATTGACCCTGGTATTTTCAGCCCATCGTTTGAGGTGCCACAAAATGTTGTGGGCGTGGTCGTAAGTCATGAGCATCCGGATCATTTTGATATTGAAAAACTACAGCTAGTTTCTGGAAGTAATCCAGACGCAGTTATCTATACAAATCCATCAGTAGCGTCTCTCATCGGCGGTGATCTTAAAGCACGCGTTGTCAGCAAGCAACCAGGAGAGGGCGAGGTTGTTGGTAACTTTCAACTACAATTTGTCGGTGGGCAACATGCTGTTATTCGACTGAATATTCCAATATGTGAAAATCTAGGGGTAATTGTAGATGGTTGTTACTATCATCCCGGTGATTCATACTTTGAACCAAGTGAACGATACGCCTGGTTGGGTATTCCGTTGAGTGCACCCTGGGCAAAAATAAGTGAAACCGTAGATTTCATTAATTCTTCAAAGGCCAAAAAAGCTTTTCAAATTCACGATGCTTTATTAAGCGAAGCCGGTAGAATGGTTTATGATCGTCAAATTCAAGCTGTATGTAATGACGCAGATGTAGAACTCTGCTTTTTGAAGCCAGGTGAACAGATAGAATTAGACAATGAGAATTAGGGCGACGATTGCGGCGAGGGCGAGGCGGTAGTAGCCGAAGATGGCGAGAGAATGATTTTCGACCAACTTCAATAACCACTTGATTGCAACTATAGCGACAATATAGGACGTTATCATGCCGACTGCAAAGAGGGGAGCGTCGCTCAGTTGGAGATTCCCGATGTTTTTATACAGATCGAGTGTCGTAGCGCCGACCATTATAGGCACTGCAGCGAAAAAGGAGTACTCTACAGCTGTTTTACGATCTAAGCCGAGTAGCGAACCACCAACTATAGTGCTTGCGGCACGCGATACACCAGGCCAAATACTAACTATCTGAGAAAAACCAATGCCGAGCGCCTGTTTGTGTGTGATGGCGTCGATATTTTTTGACGAGCTTTTTGGGGTAAATCTTTCAAATACTATCAACACAATTCCACCAACCGCTAAGCCAATTACCACCGTTTCTGGCGAGAACAATTTTTCTTTAATAAAATCGTGCAATACAAAGCCTGCAATTAGCGCGGGAAGGGTGGTGAGAAAAAGGGTCCATAAGCCACCCAGCCCACTGAAGCCATCTTTTTTATTGTTATCGTGTGTAGGGATCAGGCGCAAAAACCGCGTAAAGTAGATGGTGACGACCGCCAAAATTGCAGCGAGTTGAATGACTACCTCAAATGTTTTGGCTCGTTCATCGGTAAAGCCAAGCAGATGACCTGTAAGTATCAGGTGCCCCGTTGAGCTGATAGGTAAAAATTCAGTTATCCCTTCAACAATTCCTTGAATGAGTCCGGTAAGATAGAGCATTACAACTATGATAGCGCACTTTTTACAATTGTATATTCTTCCTGCTACACTTAAGGCATAACCACAAAGGAGACTTTTATGTCGCAAGAACAGCAACATGCTACCGTAGCTAAAACAAATACCATGGCCGTCACCTCATTTATTCTTTCGTTATGTGGTGCATTCTGGATTCTGCCAGTTGTTGGCCAGATACTCGGTATTGTCTTTGGCATTATGGGAATGAATCAGATTAAAGAAACGAAAGAGCAGGGGCGTGGACTGGCACTCGCGGGGGTAATAATTAGTGTGGTGAGTATTGTTCTGGTCATACTCCTGATTGGGCTTCTGATTGTTGTTATCGCAGTGAGCGAAGACAAAAGTAAACAGGTAGAACCTACCATAGATTACCCAACCTACCAGAGCTACTAAGAGTGGTGGTATTTTTCACCGGCTAATATGCTGTGAGCGCGGTAGAGTTGCTCAACAAGCACTAATCTTACAAGTTGGTGGGGAAATACAAGTGGTGAAAGTGACCAGATGAAATCAGCTCGCTCCTTCATGTTATCCGTGACACCATACGATCCGCCGATAACAAAAATGAGGTGCGTGGTGCCATTGTTTAAATGTTTTTGAATCGCATCGGCGTTTTGGGTTGACGAGAGTTGCGTACCAGCTTCGTCGAGCAGTACAACTTTGTCTTTTTTATCAATATTCGCAAGTAATATTTCGGATTCTTTCAATTTTATTTGCTCGGGGTTCATTGATGAGCTAATTTTGGCCTCAACCAACTTCCATTCGAGTGAAGTGTAGTGTGAAAGCCGTTTTGAATAATCTTCAATTGCCGGCTGGAGCTTAGGGTCGTGTTTTTTGCCGATGGCTAAAATAGTAATCTTCATATCTGTTAGTGTACACTTGAAATTATGATAGACCAACTAAGAAATGAGTTAAGAAGTCTTGCGGACCCCCAAAGAGCGGAGTCTGCAATATGGTTTTTCAAAACGGGCCCTGGTGAATACGGAGAGGGCGACTTGTTTCTCGGTATTACCGTACCCAATCAGCGGAAGGTAGCAAAAAAATATCAAGATATTCCACTTTCAGATCTGAAAGAACTGCTTCACAGTAAGTGGCACGAAGAACGTCTAACGGCACTCATTATTATGGTCGGGCAGTTCAAAAAAGGCGATGAAAAACATCAAAAACAGCTGTATGAATTGTATTTAACGCATACCGACAGAATCAACAACTGGGATTTAGTCGATACGTCGGCGCACCATATCATCGGTGGTTATATATATCATCACCAAGAACTTCTGCCCACACTAGATGCGCTAGCCCAGTCGAATTCATTATGGGAGAGGCGTAGTGCCATTATTGCAAGTTCCTATTTCTTAGGCAAAGGAGAGCCAGATATCACCATCTCACTGGCAACCACACTTTTGAATGATACAGAAGATCTGATGCATAAAGCAGTGGGTTGGATGCTACGCGAAATGGGGAAGCGCTGTGATCGAAAATTGCTCTTAGATTTTCTTGATGCGCACGCCCACGAAATGCCACGCACCATGCTCCGCTATTCAATTGAACACCTGGATGATTCAACGCGTAAGAAATATCTCGCACTAAAAAAATAGCCCGGTCTCGCATGCCGGGCTATAGTTTTACGCTAGAAGTACCTACCTAGCTAGCTAGGTAGTAGTACTCCGCCGATTACATGCACAACTCCATTGTCTGCATTTACATCAGCTTTTTCTACCATTACTTTGTTACCCTTGGCGTCAGTGAGGTACACTTTGCCGTCAGTGATAGAAACAGTAAGTTTACCGCCCTGCACCGTTGTTATTTCTTGGCCATCTTTTAGATCTTGAGCCATTACTTTTCCAGAAACGACGTGGTAGGTAAGAATTGACTTAAGTTGATCGACATTTTCAGGCTTCAGAAGTGTCGTGAGTGTACCTTCCGGTAGTGCCTCAAACGCTTCGTTGGTTGGTGCAAATACGGTATATGGGCCTGATGCTTGTAATGTGTCTACCAAGCTCGCTGCTTTTACGGCCGTTACCAGAGTGGAGAGACTTGGTGTATCGGACGCCACTGCAACAATTGTTGCTGAACTTTGTTGCTCCTGTGATGTAGGGGCAGCATCTTTATTGCTACTATCATCGTTGCGATTCACTGCCCAAAATATTCCGCCACCAATAATCAGAACGGCGACTACGCCCACTATTATCCCAGTTGATTTGTTGTTACTTTCCATTATTTCTCCTTATGTGATTGATAAAAGCTAATATGTGTACCTCGGGTGTATGTGTTAATGTGTGCCATCTTATTTCATTTTCACCTCCTTACTGGTTAAACTCCTCATCAAAAACTGGTGAATTGAGCCGGTAACTTCTGCGAGCTCTTCATCTTCAGGAGGGTTGGGGTAGTATTCCAATAGGAAGCCATTAATAGCGTGGGCGATAACTTTAGATTCTTTGGGAATTTCTGAAGCGGGTATGCTAAATTCTCCATTTTTTACGCCAACTTCCAATACCTCTTCTATGTGTAGATAGCCTTTGGATGGAATGTAGCCACTGTTTAGTTTCAAAAAATCAGGTCTGAAATGGAGGTAGTACTTCAGTACAAATACCACATCTTCGATATGCTCGAATTGAAATTTAATTCTACCCAATAGCATTTCTCCAGCTGACTCAAAAGTGGGAAGCTGTGCTCGAGCAACTCCTAGCTCTCTGTTTGTCTTTTTAAAGATTTCCTTTAATATTTCATCCTTGTCCTGAAAGAAGTGGTAAATGCTAGAAAGGCCAACGACAGATTCCTTGGCAAGCGTTCGCATAGAGAACCCTTCGTAGCCCTGCACGGCAAAGAGTTGTTTGGCGATTTCTATAATAGTGTTTCGTGTGTGTGCTGTCATAATCTGTGTAACACTCGTTACAATAAATAATGTAACATACGTTACAATTCAATTGCAAGTACTTTCTATGTATTAAATTTAAAAAATCCATTGTTGCATGCAGTAAGGATAGCCAGGTATCCGAAAGAGGGCTAGGAGGATTAGGTAATTCGGCAGTTAAAAAAGTAAAAGAAAAAGCCCATACGTTTTTGTATGAGCTTCCTTTTCTGGCGGAGGAGGGGAGATTCGAACTCCCGCGCCGGGTTTCCCCAACCTAACGATTTAGCAAACCGTCCCCTTCAGCCACTTGGGTACTCCTCCTCGTCAGCTACTTATTATAGCCTATAACTAACAGATACGAAAGTGGTATACTTAGTATATGAAAGGTGAATTTCCAACTGTTCAACCTATAGAACTTCCAGGCGATATTATTGATGACCCTGCTGAACTTGAGAGCCTCGATCCTCCTGCATCTCCAGCGGAAGTTGCTGAGTTTAACAAGGCAATGGAAGAAATTAGGGAAGCTGAGAGGCGAGCTTGGCAGGAGACTCAGGGTATAATTCTAGGATGACACATGCGGGAAATTACTAATTCCTTAGAAAAAGTTATAAACGAATTGTTCGATGTTGAGCTTGATGTTGAGCTGACGCGCCCAGATGAACAGTTTGGTGACTACGCGACGAATGTAGCTTTGCGGCTGAGTAAAAATCTTGGTCAAAATCCGCGGGATATCGCACAAAAAATTATTGATGAGGCAGATGTACCTGGAGCCACCTTAGAACTAGCTGGTCCTGGCTTCATAAACATCACACTCTCAGATTCGCAGTTGCTCAAGCAGGCAAACACATCATCAAAAATGGTAGCCGAGGGGGTAGTGGTTATTGAAACAAATAATCCCAACCCGTTCAAGGCGATGCATATTGGACATGCATTTAATGCAATACTTGGCGACACGCTGGCTAACTTACTTGAGCTCACTCGTTCAGAAGTGCACCGGGTAAGTTATCACGGTGATGTTGGCGCCCACGTTGGTAAAAGCATGTATTCACTCCTGGCGTACGTTGATGGTAATCCGTCTAAACTTAATGAAATACCTGCCAACGAGCGCAACAGTTTTATGTCAAAAATGTATGCCCAAGGGGCAAAAGCGTATAAGGAAGATGAAACAGCCAAAGTAGCGATAGATGAGCTCTCTCAACAGTCATTTACCCTAGAAGATCCTATCTACAAGGAAGTATACGATACCTGTAAAGAATGGAGTTTCGAGCAAATCGATAGCATAGTTGCGCGTCTAGGTAATGAACCGATAGAGAAGAGATATCTTGAGAGTGAGGCGGATGCACTCGGTGTAAAGACTGTAAAAGAACATATTGGCACCGTGTTTACTGAGAGTGATGGCGCGATTATCTTTCCAGGAAAGAAGTATGGCAGTTTTGATAATGCCTATGTCACCAGCCATGGCAGGGGGCTTTACGGTGCGCGCGATCTCGGGCTTATGAGACTAAAACATGATGACTTTCATGCCCAGCACAGTTACATTGTTACTGCCGAGGAACAAAAAGACTACTTCAAAGGTGTCATAAAGGCATCCGAATTGATTGACCCTGCAACAAAAGGGGTGACAGTTAATATTTCGACCGGCACTGTGAAGCTTTCAACCGGAAAGATGAGTTCACGATCCGGTGAGGTACTCGAAATCAGTTGGCTGTTCGACCAGATGGCGAGCGCTATGAAGGAGCGGGGTGGAAAAGCAGATGATATATTCGTAGCAGGTGCGCTCAGGTACCAGTTCTTAAAAGTCAGAATAGGCTCAGATGTCATATTTGATGTAAATGAGTCGGTGAGTTTGCAAGGTAATAGTGGCCCGTATCTTCAGTATGCTCACGCCCGAGCGCGAAGCATCCTAGCAAAGGCCAACCCTCCAGACGGCACGGCCCTACAGACATTAACATTGCAGAAAGACGAGCGGAGCTTGCTACGCAAGGTGGGCGAGTATGCTGAGGTAGTGGAGCGGGCCTCAAAAGAACTCATGCCACACTATATCTGCACCTATTTGTATGAGTTAGCACAAGTGTTTAACCGGTTCTATGAAGCCAATAGGGTAATCGGTGATGAGCGTGAGGCGTTGCGTCTTGAACTAATCAACCTGTACACCCAGAAGCTCAAAAGTGGGTTGGAATTACTAGGTATTTACGCTCCCGAAAAAATGTAAAATCCTAAAAGAGAATATAAAAAGACCCTGCGTTTTAAGCAGGGTCTTTTCTTTGAACGGCTACTTGTGCTTATTTAAGACGAAGTAGGCTCTTTAGTGTGCGTTTGCTTTCAGCCCAAGCGTATAAGCTATAGCTAAGTGCAGTTCCGCCCACAAGTCCGCTGGCGATTCCCGCTACACCAGTTGAAGGGATGGTTGTTACCTTAGTAACAGGTGTTACTTCAACACAGTCAGGTGAATCTTTAGGAAGGTTTTCCTTACCAGGAACCGGACAGTATTCTACAGGAGTCTCTGTTTTAATGGTTGTGCTACACTTTGCATCTTTCACTTCTTTTTCTGCACCAAGTACGGTGAAGATAAGAGTTGCTTGTGTGGTGTAGCTACCATCCTTTTCGTACTGATGAGTAGCAGTAAAAGGTGACTTTGTTACTGTAACTTCTTTAGAGCTATCACCGAAGTTGAAGGCTACACGCTTAAGCGTTGCACCATTTTTGGCAGTATACTTTACAGTATATTGGTACTTACGGTCGCCACCAAGTTTTACAACTTCTAGGGCGTCACAGGTATATACTGACTCTGCTGGAACTTTTACCACTTCTACAACGTAGACAACTATGATTCGATCTTCCCAACAACCCCATTGTGTACCACTACCAACGGTACGGCTTCCAATTTTAAGGTTACCATTTACGGCACTGTCGGGTGCACTGTTCCAGCCGAGGTTGCGGTTGTAGACTTTTACAGTCTGAGGAACAAGCTTTAGCTGTACATTATCTTCACAGTTAAGCACTCCCGTATCAGTTACTGAAGCAGCATTGCTGGCACTGATGACGCTTTTGAAGGTAAATTTTTTGCTCGCTGTACCAAGTGGTGCGGTCATAGCAACATTCACGTTCTTAGCAACTGCAGTTCCGTTTCCATTGTCGTTGAACTCAGCGTTAGCACTGTTGTGTATGTAGGTACGAATATCAAACTTTGAACCAACAGCACACTTTGCGTTTACTGGGTCAATGAAATTGTTAGTTGCAGCTGGTACGGTAGGGTCACCAGTACTAGTGCGAAGTTTAACAAAGTCCGCTTCGTTACCAACACCCGCAGGGACGTTATAGTATGCGTTAAATATAGGATTCTTAATCGGTTGATTGTTTGGATTGTTGTAGTCAATTTGTGCGTAGGCAGTACTTGTGCCTATGCCCATGACAGTTACGGCTACGAGAGCTAGTGAGAGGAGTGTTTTCTTAATGCTTAGAGTCTTCATGATGATTTCCTTTCCTCTAATTACTCGGTTACGTGTGCTTCGGGTGCGGGTGGTGTTGTTGAGCCGGGGACAGCAATTGTTATAGGTGGCATGCCAGGAGGGGTTGAAACATGTGTTGGTGGAGTTGTTACTTGTGTAGTAGTTGTACTCTCTTCTTCAGGCTCTGTAGTAGAAGTAGTAGTTGTACTCTCTTCTTCAGGCTCTGTAGTAGAAGTAGTAGTTGTACTCTCTTCTTCAGGCTCTGTAGTAGAAGTAGTAGTTGAGGTCTCTACTACTGAAGGTTTTGTAAACTCAGGAAGTGAGCTTGTTGTAGGATCGGGAACACAGCCATTATCCATAACTGGATCACAAGGTACGCCTTCTGCTCCTGAAAGACCATTTATGCCCGCTACGAGACCAGCCACACCAGCGGCGGCTGAAGCAAGTACTATTCGGCGTTTAGTAAGAGCTCTCCTTACATTAACAGGATTACCTAAATCAACATCATTACTGTCGATTGGCTCGGGTGACGGGTTTGGTATGTTTTCGTTCATAACTGTTCTTCCTTTACTACTTACGATTACCTTCTATTATTATTGCTGCGTGCCCACCCTTGATTGGTTCAAAGATTGTCACGAATACTAGTATAGTATCACAGCATATGCATTGTGTCAATACTTATTATAACTATTTTGCAAAAATTAGTATAACATTATGCTAATGACTATTAACTTCTAAACCCAATAGCAATTCAATACTAACTTAGGCTGTAGGAGTGGGGTAGAGCATCTTCAGATCTTGATCAACCAAGACAAATCTAAATAATGTGCGTGCCTTAGCAGAGCCTGTATCTCCATCTCTATCAGTACAAATCTGAAATGTTATTGTTGATTCCTTTTCGTGCCCGAAGTAGGTGTTTGCGACTTCACCATATGTTACATCCTCACCGTATCCTCTTGCTATTTGCTTTTGACGTTCTTCATCTGTGAGAGATCCGTCTTTATTTACTGCAATGATTTCTTTCTCAACGAACTTGAATGTGTACTTGTTGCCGTCAATTAGCCGATTGATATTCATAATGTCACCAGCCTTAAGTGCAGGCAGATCACCACCCCCAGCATTTTTTGTGGAGCCGTGCAAAAGAAATAGCACATTTCCTTGTTCACCCGGGTGTAGACCGTTGTCCTCTTGCATGCCTATTTTGATGAAGTTCCCAGGAGTTTTACCATTCCAATATGCTGGTGTTTCACCGTTCGCGGTGTGTCTTCGTTCGAGTGTGGGTATAAATCCTGGGTTATTTTGTGCATACTCAGCAACCTGAGGCGCAATTACTTGAGGAGTAGATGTTTCTTTAAGTACATTAATCACCGCACCACCATCTTTAGCGCTAAGGTTTGCCGAATGCTCTACGTTTGCACCTTCACCCATAGGTCTTACGTATAGGCGAAAGCTGTTACCAATTGATTCAATACTGGCTGTGAAGTCTTCTTGAACTAGCTCACCGTTTTCTAAAAATTCAGCTTTCGGTTGGATGTTCAATGGCTCTGCAGCCATTGGTATTTCTGGTGCAGTAGGTGTGGCGGTGGTTTCGACTGCTTGTGTTACTTTTGGCTCGGTTGTAGGAGGAGTGTGGGGTTCAGCGGTAGCAGCAGGTGCTCGATTAGTAAACGAGTTCCAGGCATCTTGCCCAGCCGTACTGGCTACGTATGCCCCAATGAACACAGGTATTGCCACAAGAGCCATGCTACCAACTTTTTTTACTTTGCTAATGTACTGCCTGTCTTTTTCAGAATCTTTTTGCTTACGTTCTTTTGTTGTCGTTGATTCACCTGGAATGGGTATGCCGAGAAGCTCTGCAGCAAGTGTTCGGGAGCCGATCTCATTTGCAAAGGCTTCGAAGTTAAACTTTTCAGTTGCACTACGCTGGTTTACCTCAGCAATAGGTTGTGATGGTAGCGCGGGAGATAGCGGTGTCTCGTGAGCGATAACCGATAGCTCAAGTGTTGGTGTGGAGACAATAGGCGTTGGTTGTGTGATGTCTCGATCTACTGTAGTAGCGGGGAGCAGGGGTGTTTCGCTAGTAGGTGGTGTAAGGATCGCACGTGCACTCTTGTTTTGAAGCCAATTGGAATAGTCGCTCTGGTCAATGTATGGCGCCAGTTCTTTCGGAATGCTATCTATTGCCATTGGGTTCTTGCGCGCCATCTAGATCCTTTTAGGTAATGTTTTTATATAGGCTAACTTGTATAAACTTATCACATAATAAACATAATGTCAATATTCGGGTATAAGAGGGTTACTAGTGTTTTGTGCAGAGACTAAGTAACCATAAGGACTATATTCTAGAAAATAGTATTGACAAAAAACAAAACAAGTGCTAGTATAATTTGGTAATAAACAGCAGATGTAACACGAAAGGCATCAACACATGAACGAACGACCAGTAAGCATAAAAGCAGAATTCCCAGATACAATGGAACGCAGAGACGGCGAGACCATCGATAACTTAGTTGTTAAGCAAGATAAGAATGGTAACGACCGAATCTATACACTTAACGAAGCTGGAAAGCATGAAGCTATCTCAGCCAACGCTATAATTGAAGCCTACGGCTACACCCCCAACGAATCTTTCGACACCACTCCTTCAATCGTTGA
>CAZIPE010000012.1:0-21402 GCA_964541305.1 uncultured Candidatus Saccharibacteria bacterium
CGCGGGGTGGAGCAGTGGCAGCTCGCTTGGCTCATAACCAAGAGGTCGCAGGTTCAAGTCCTGCCCCCGCTACCATAAGTATTTTTACCTCTGTTAATTTTTTGCAGAGGTTTTTTGTCATTTAAATTTCACCTCAGTTAATGATTCGATTCTTGTCGGGCATTTGATATACTTGGCAATATGAAGACTGAACTCTCAAAACTTGCACTCGGAACATGGCTTATGGGTGGGACCAAAGAACCAGATCCTAATAATGACGACAAAAAAGACATTTCTATAATTAATACTGCAATTGAATCAGGCATTACCCTTATTGACACAGCTCAGAATTATGCAGATGGAAAATGTGAAGAAATAGTCGGTCAAGCAATATCTCATTATCCTAGAGAGAGGGTTCAGGTACTAACGAAGCAAAAAAGGTTGAACTTGTCATTCGATGACGTAGTTCAAGGCTGTCATGACAGTCTCAAACGCTTAGGCATAGAGTGTCTAGACTACTTTGTGTGCCATGCTCCAAATTCTGACTTTGACCTCGCAGACTTTTTCAAGGCAACCAACCAACTATATAAAGAGGGGCTAATCAGGAATGTGGGGGTAAGTAACTTCGGCATCAAGTCGTTGCAGCTCGCCGTCGACACTTCTGAGTTACCGATTGCACTTAATCAGGTTAGCTTTTCTATCAACGATAGTGACATTCTAACTTCTGGTACCTACGACTTCTGCGTGGAACACAACATTCCGATTCAGGCATACAGACCATTAGTTGATATTCAAAAAGAACAGGACGGTTATGACTTACTGCTGGAAATCGCAAAGAAAATGGAATTAACTCCGCACCAAGTTTTGATAGCTTATTTAAACAGCTACCAAGGAGTAAACTTTACGACCAGGGCCAGCAGTACAGAGCATTGGCAACAAATTAAAGATGCGCTTGAAGTAACGATGGAAACTTCTGATGTCAAATTGCTGAAGCAGATTCATATGACCAAGCAAGGAGCATTCGGCCATTTTCTAGAGATGTAAATTCCACTCTCACTGTACAGTAACCAAGCCCAATGTCACGACTGTGCATTTGGTTACATCTTGAAAACTCAAACAAGGTGTCGTTCCGAAACGAGCTAACAACCATTGACAAGTGCAGGTTTCAGATAGAGATTGGTTTGAAAACAAACCCTATTACCCAATAATTACCTATCTTTACAAACCAGCTATAGCAAAAGATTGACACAAATTCCAATAATTGTTAAAGTTATAACTATTAATAATGTCAAGAAGGATCTGTTATGTTGGTAAAGAATCTTGAAAAGCTCGAAAAGGTAGATGTTCAGATCAATTCACTACTCGGATCACTGTCGGAATTGTATAAGCAAAGAGCAGAGCTAATCGCCCCTAAAAAGCATACTGATCGTTCATCACAATTCATGATATCAAAGACAAAAAACGAAAGACTTCGCGAAGTGAAGTCTCGCTATGCTGAAATATCTAAAACATGGGATAGGTATGGAATAAAAACACCCACCTTAGATACGATAAAAGACAGGTTAATTAATGCTCAAGTAATTATTGACAGCCTTAACCTTGTAGAAGAACTTTCTAACAAGATGATTATGTTAGTTGTACCACCAACTAGACTACTTGGTTTTCCTATTCCTCGTCAGATAAGAGAAAAACAACAGCATACTGATTACGAGGACGCAGTAAGCCTTGATCTCGCCTTAAAACTAAAAACACACAAGGACTGGAGAGTATTGGTCGTGTATGGATCAGAAGAGGGGTTGTCATTCGATGTAATGAACGATACTAGTCATCCAATTTCAGTGGCTTTGGAGGGATATAATTGTAATGCGCTAGGAGTTGCTGAGTATGCAGCCCTGAGCCTTCAGATCCAAAGACCTATCGACACCGCAAGTTGGACATGTCTACCTAACAAGTCACAAGTTTCAGGAAAAACTACTCACTCTGCTTCGGTAGCCTACGCAGGTTTACGAAACGGCAGATATCGGTTTGATCTAAATGATATGTATGGCATTTTTGACGATGACCGTTTTCGTCCTGCAATAGAAATTAAGTAATACAACAACAATTACAAAAACACAAAAATAATATAAAACAGTTGACAAATGCATGTCAGAGTAGTAAAGTAAGCTATTATGACACGGAGTCAAATTAGCACAACTACTGTAAGGTATATAGATGGCATTCACGCCCCTCGAACTACTCCTCAGAAACAAAGAGTACAAGTCAGTCTTCCGCTTGAGATTAAAGATGTCGCAAGCTCTCGTGTTGAGGTGCGTAGCAATACAGCTACAGAACGCCTTGCTAAACAGAAAACTTCAGATTTTTATGCACAGGCTGCTTCTCGGGCTTGGTCACCCAACACTAATTCTCGACTAAAAAGAAAAAGAAGTCGAATTGCTGAAGCTTCTTCTAAAAAAATGAGTATTGCAAAAGTACAGTTAACGAGCATCTCAGACAGAGTGGTGACAGGAATCAGATCGATCTTTCGACGTTTTCAACAAGTTATTCGTAGCACTTACAATAATATGAAATCGGTGGAAAGAAAGGCTATCTCAGATGTAGCTACAACAAACAGTGCATATGGAAGCAACAAGATGCTTTTAACGGTTTGTCTGTTCCAGGTTGTGATAATACTTGCGCTTGGTGTTAGTTTATATAGCACCAATCGTGCATATAACCAATCTCAGGTTCAAGCTGTTGAGTACCAGAAGCAAATGCGAGAAGATTTCGACAAACAACTAAAGAGTCTGCAGTCAGAATGGCAGGGAGTTTTGAAGGGATGGCAAAATAGCCAGTCTACACCACCTACTAACTAGTATCTGGATAGGGAATTTATCATGACCAAAAGAATTAAAACAATAACGCTGATAGTAGTTCTAGCCTTGCTTACAGGTGCAGTTTTCTATAACGCATCACTATGGGAGGGTGTGGCACGGTCTAGTAAGGATGTACCGTCAATAGATAGCGCCCAGCAAGAAGAGATTAAGAATCTAACGAGCGATGTCAATCAATGGAAAGATGATGTGCAGTCACAAGAAAGTGCTCTCCAAAATGATGGCATTACCGAATTACCCAATACGGGGCCAACCGACAGTGAATGAGCATGCACTTTTTCACATCAGCAGGCTGTGGGCTGTGGCCAGTGTATTAATCGCAGCTATTCTGTGGTTTCTAATAATTGAAAACCGACACGTTTCGCTTAATGCACCAACTGATTCATACGGAAGTGCTACAGTTATCTCATCAGATGAAGGCACAAAAAAAGATCGCACCACATTATTTTATAGCGGTAAGCCCACTCGCATAATCGTAGAGCAGTTTAAGATTGATTTGCCTATTATTGACGGGGTATACGACCAAAGTACTCGCAGTTGGAGTTTAAGTTTTGATGCGGCGCATTACGCACTAATCACTCCAAACCCAAACACTGTAGCTGGCAATACGTTTATATATGGGCATAATACGAAAACAATATTTGGAGAACTCGATAAACTTAAGATGAACGATCGAGTGAATATCGTTACTGATAAGGGTGCTAGTTTCTATTACAGTTTGCGAGGGGTGAAAGAAGTTGAGCCAAGTGATGTAGCGTCACTCACCCCAACTGCAAAGCCAACACTGACTATACAAACTTGTAGTGGGAACTGGGACGAAAAACGAATGATGTTAACATTTGAACTGATCGACGTTAAACCCGCCACAACCTCTGTCTAGATTTCTTTGTTATAGACTATATTCATAATTGCACAAAAATAGTTCAATTAAAAAGATCCGCTGTTTAGAGCGGATCTTTAGTTTTGCTAGAACGTTAGTAAACTAACGGTCTTCGCGTGGTCGAGCTTCGTTAACGGTGAGAGTTCGGCCGCCAAGATCAGAGCCGTTTAGGGCTTTCTCTGCTGCTTTACCTTCATCATCGTTATCGAACTCAACAAAGCCGAATCCCTTAGAACGTCGTGTTTCACGGTCAGTGATAACGCGAGCTGATGCGACAGTACCGTGAGCAGCAAACATCTGCTCAAGTTCTTCATCAGTTGTGCTAAATGGAAGTCCGCCTACAAATAGTCGATATGCCATGTTGTACGTTGTTCCTTCTTTATTAACTGTGCAGTTCGACCTAATCTTGTAACGCTGCTCTGATAGTTAAACTAAACGAAACGAACGTACTGACTGCTGAGCTCAACTATACAAGTGATTTATATGTTTTGCAAGCATAACCTTTATGGGGTCAGATGTTTTTTGTAGTGTTGTATTCCACGGTACGGGAAGTTTACTGTATACGGGTGACTTTAGAGCACGCCACTCTAATGGCTTCAGACCATGTAGGGAAGGCGTGTATGGTACTTGCAACATCAGAAGCGGTTAGTCTATTCGCAATGGCTAAGGTGAGCTCATGAATCATCTCGCTAGCGTGTGGGGCAACTATTGAGGCTGAAAGCAACATACCAGACTTAGCATTTACGGTGACCTTTACGAATCCTCGGTTTTTGGTCGAGGCAAATGAGCGACCAACCATGTTTATATCAATAGCAGTTGAGCGTATGTTAATGCCCATATGTTTCAGTTCGAGTGGCGTTGGCCCTACGGAAGCTATCTCTGGAGCCGTAAAGACCGTACGGGGAACTGCTCGGTAATCAGTGGATACCATCTTTCTGTGTAGTAGATTATGCACAGCAACTCTACCTTGGTAGAGCGAGACGTGAGTAAATTGGTAGCCTCCAGTACAATCACCAATAGCATAGATGTGTTGAGATGAGGTGCGCAAGTGGCCGTCCACCGTTATTCCCTGGGGTGAATATGCAACTCCTGCGTTTTCAAGACCGATATCAGTTGTGGGTTTTTTACTGGTTGCCATGAGAATTTCATCAACTACAATAGCGTGTAGTTTCCCGGCAGACTTCAAAATGAGATGCTTCTTACGTCCTTTTTTCAAGATATTCTGTAGGGTAGCATGAGTAATACAGGTAATGTCGTATTCTTTTTCAAGATTAGTTTTAACTGTAGCACCAACGAGTGGGTCTTCTCGTGGCATAAGGTGGGATGCTTTTTCAACAACGTATACTTTTGAACCAAAACTTCCAAATAATGTTGCAAATTCCAACCCTACCGCGCCACCGCCAATAATTGCAATACTTTTAGGAGGCCGACTAAGGTTTATCGCATCCTTGTAGGTTAAAAAATCCTCACGAGTTATACCCGGAACATTAGGTACACTAATTTCTGAGCCAGTAGCGATAATAAACTCCTTAGCACTAAAGCGAGCCCTACCAACCGTTACACTGTGGGCGTCCACAAAGTGGGCAGAACCATGAATAATACTGATACCATCGTTAATAAGTGATTTTTCTGTTTCTCTAACACCAGTATTGCGCACGGCTTTATCTTTCCAGGCTTTCACGCTTGGGTAGTTAAATCCAACCCCACTCCCACGAAGACCCAGCTGATCAGCATTTCGTGCTTGATGATAGAGATGGGCACTGGCTAGTAGTGCTTTGGTAGGGATGCAGGCATATCGAGGGCATTCACCTCCGAGTTTATGTTCTTCAATTAAAGCAACTGATTTCTTGCCCTTAGCGAGGAGTCGAGCCGCTACTATAGCACCCGCGCCACTCCCGATTATAATAACGTCATAATCGTATGAAGCCATAATCATCTCTCTGTATTTGGTACTCTTTTGTGGGCTCATATTCATACGCAGCGGTCGGATTGTAGCGCCTCAGTATTTGCGCCGTTTGGCGACGTATATCCACAGTAGTTACCTCATATTTACGTTCCAGCCATCGTTCAACTTCTCGACAGACGTTTTCAGCAGTGAGCTCAGCCTCACCAATGTAGCCAGTGGCATCCATACAGGCTTTGTGTACAGATCGCGCGAGCTTATGCCTCTGATAACTTTCAGTTGCATGCGAGCTTTTGATAACACGTTTCTCGGGCACATTTTCTTCTAGTCGCGCCAACCACGTGCGAGAAAAATCTGTTTGATGTTTCGTATGTTTGAACATTGTTTTTGATTTCTTTTTATGAGCTGAGTAAGCTTATGCTTATATTTTACTCTCACATGCAAAAAATGTCTACAGCTACCAACTAGAAATAACAGATTAAATCTGCTATAGTTACTTTCTGTTAAGTGAGTGCAGTTTCTGACGCGGCGGCGTAGCTCAGATGGTTAGAGCGCAGGACTCATAAGCCTGAGGTCACTGGTTCAATTCCAGTCGCCGCTACCATTCGACTCATTTCATTCGCTCATGGCAAGACATGGGCGTTTGTTGTTTCTGTCGAAGGACCCAAAAACTCGCAAGCTATGGGCACTTTGAATTATAATTGTCGAATGATACTGAGTGAATTGCATGAGTCGAAGTACCAATAATTCTTGGTTTGTATACATTGCTCGAGCTCGCACTGGAAGGTTTTATGTAGGCATGTCGACCGACCCTAAAGAACGTATTGCTGAACATAACTCGGGTCACGGAGCTTATTTCGCAAAACTTCAAGGGCCATTTACCTTAATATACACATCTAATTCATTTCAGAGTAAATCCGAAGCTGCAAAACGAGAGAAGCAAGTGAAAGGCTGGACTCAAGCAAAGAAAGAAAAGCTTATTTCTGGTGAGTGGAAATAGATGTTTCGTATGTGCTGAAGTGAATCGCCATTCCAGTCACCGCTAATCAAACAAACTATCGGCCTTTAGGTATTCGAGGGCTCTTATGAGTTCGGTGTCGGCTTTGTTGTTGTTGATGTATTCATATCTGACCCATTTTACGCGGTCGCTTGCTTCAGGGCTCAAATCGCCTTCCCACGAATCTACAAAATACAGGTTTGTCCGCTGGAAACTTGAGCGGGTTAACTTTTCACAAAACTGCTTATAAAGTCGGAAGTTTTCTTGTTTTGTTTTAATGCCAAGCTCCTCAAATAGTTCTCTGCTCAGTGCCTGTTCAGGAATTTCATTGCCATCAATATGTCCACCTGGCGGGCTGAAATTACTCTCAGACGTAAGTTTAATGGCAAGTAGTGTGCGGTTTTTTACTATCAATCCTAATGAACGTCGTGAGCTAAACGCGTTATCTGATAATGTGACACAGTCGTTGTTTAACTCAGCTGTGTCTTTTGCACTACGAAGCGCAATAACCATGGCTACAGTGATGACTGCAGAGGCAAATAGCGCAAAAAGAATATTTAGAAGATGCTTTTTCTTCATCATAGTTAAATCATACAGCACCAATCAACAATGTGCAGTAGCAGATAGGTTGATTAAATGATGAAGTTGCTTATACTTAAAACATATGATTAAAACAAAAAAATACAGCATGCATTTTACTGTTCAGCTTGTCTCTGTATTTTTAGTTGCGCTTTTGGGGTTTGTCTTTTTTCATTCTGCATCAGCACACGCGGCCAGCGCAATTCGACTTACTGAAATCATGTACGATCCAAGTGGTGATGGGAGTAAAGAGTTTATCGAAATTTACAATGGGAGCGACAGCACACAAAGCATTGGTGGATCATCAATGGTGGGAGTAGATTTTGTTTTTCCAGCAGGCACGGCTCTCGCATCTGGTAACTACGCAATTATTGTACGCAATTTAACGGCATTTCGAGCGTCATACCCTGGCGCACGAATAATTGGACAGTATGGCGGAAAACTAAAGGGGAGTGGTGAACTAGTACAATTAATTGGGTCAAATGGTCAGGTAATGAGCCAAGTGTCTTATACATTTGGTGGTGCGTGGCCGGTTTCGCCCCGTGATGGTGGTGAAAGTTTAAGTCTCATTCGTACCAATGCTAATGAGACCTTAGCATCATGCTGGGCGCCGAGCTCTTCGGTTGGTGGAACTCCGAGTTACGCCAACTCCCTTAACGCTAGCTGGGTAGCCAGCAAGGGTGGCGGGTGTTCGAACGTTGCCTATCCGGTAACTGCACCGCCCTCATCAACGCCACAACCAGGAAGCGCAAATACCAACTCATCAACCTCAAGCCCAACACCAGCTCAAGCAGAGGCAAGGGCCAAAGAAGTAGAAAAAAAGAAGATTGCTGCCAAAAAAGAAGCTGCCGCTAAACGGGAGCAAACTGCTAAAGCTAAAGCGCAAGAAGCAGAGGTGGTGCGCCAGGCTCAGGAGTTACAAGCTGTGAAAGAAAAGGATTCAAAAACCAAAATAGTGTGGGCTACCATACTCGGTTCCATGGTTGCTATAGGTGTCACCTCAATACTTGTATATGAAAAGTTACATCACAAAAAGAAATTCAGAAAACTTGTTAAAAAAAGCGCCCAACTAGTATGAGTAGCTCCAAGCAGCACCCAATTACCAAAAATATTGCAACGAGCTCACTGACTGTTTTTCAGCGTCAGGAACTGAAATACTTTATTTCAAATAATCTAGTGGACATCATAATTCCGCGGTTATGCACCTTTATGGAGCTTGACCCATTTTCAGCAGATGGATTTTACGAAATCTATTCAGTATATTTTGATACACATGATTGGCAGGCGTATTACGCTAAGCTCGATGGTTTGCAACAAAGACAGAAGTTTAGAATTCGCTCGTATTACGCAAAACCTGAAGAATCTGAAAATGTTTTCTTGGAAGTAAAAGAAAAAAATAACCTTACCATTTTTAAACGACGGGCGCCCGTTACACTTAAGCAAGCAAGGGGTCTTATGGGTGGAGAATTACTAAAAAACGAAAATCCAGTCTATAACGAATGGCGCTATGTACTTGCGCGTAATGCCATCAAGCCAAAGTTACTAAACTCATATAATCGCTTGGCGTTTATTTCGGAACACAACCCAGGACTTCGAGTTACTATAGACAAAGATATATCGTACTGCATGACGAACGAGATCCGGTTTGACTTGCCAACCCGTGGGACGACCTGGTCACACGGTAAAAGTGTCATTGAAATAAAATTCGACAGATACGTGCCACAGTTTATAACCGATATGATTAGAGACTATCAACTGACGCATGAGCCGGTTTCAAAATATTGTGATTCAGTTATTTCTAATTATCTGTTAATTTAGGTATAGCGCTTATGCAATTAAATTTCGAACAAATTATCAGCGATTCCATTAATTCAGAGGTATTTACGAGTGTGCCTACGGTTTTCATCAACCTGCTGCTCGCTATGGTATTGGGAATTATTATTGCCAAAGTATACAAACGTGTGCACAAAGGCATCTCCTATTCAGCCTCATACGCTTATTCAATAGTTATTATTACCATGATAGTTGCCTTTGTCATGATGGTTATTGGTGCCAATATTGCTCGGGCCTTTACGCTTCTCGGTGCCTTTACGCTTATCCGTTTCAGGACCGCTGTCAAAGATCCAAAAGATACTGCTTTTATATTCCTAGCCTTGGTGGTGGGGTTGGCCGTGGGTGCCTCAGATTATGCCATCGCTATTATAGGCACTGGCGTGACAGCGGTCGCGGCGATTGTACTCGATCAGTTAAACTTTGGTTCACTGGTTAAGCTTGAGCAAATTCTGTATTTAACAATCGATGCGAAATCAGTTAATCAGTCTGATTTGGAAGTTATGCTAAAGGGTTTGTTTAAAGAAATTTCCCTCATCAACGTAAACTTTAATAGCGCAAATAAATCCTTACAGTATTCATATAACGTAAAATTAGACAAAAAGAACGAGCAATCGGAAGCGATGCGTAAAATTAGTAGTATAGAAGGCGTAAAGAGCGCTGAAATACTAGCATCTCAACAGGTGGTTGAATTTTAGACAGCTCATAATGTTTGTGCTATAATGAAATCCTAGTATGTATGAACTACTAGATTATCCAAGAAGACGACGAATAACGGCCATGGGCCGTTTTTTATTAGCTGCCGATCAGCAAGAAGAAGACCAAAAATCTGCAATTGAGCAGAAACATGAACCAAAATCACGAAGACCTAGCGTAGCTGAGACAGAGCTTGCGCGTAATGAACTTGACTTCATTTTTTCAGGTCCAAACACAAATTTCGCCGATGCACTTTATCGGCGGGGAATGGACGATGTAGTTAACGGGCGGAAACCGAGGGCTGACACTATTGAAAGAAATGGTCAACTACGAGAGTTCACAGATTCACTAGCCTTGATGATATTCGGGGCCGACACAGCAGCCCATTCTGTTCAATATACACCAGAAGCATTGTTCTATATATATGTTGAGAAAATAACAGAAGTTGCGAATTATGCATATGATGTGCCGGGGGAGTAGATGCTAGCTAGCAGATTTTTCAAAATAGCTCTTGCGTTTTTTTTCAAGTTCAGCGTGAAGGGTGTCGAATAAATCTAGCATCTTTACGTCAGCATGCAATTCCACCTTACTTCGCAGCCTTGCTACTACAGCGTGATATAGCGAACCATCTTCGTCAGGGTAGTACTGCGCCCAGCCTCCACCGTCGCCCGCAAACCAACCAAAGGCTCCTAGGCACTTGTCTACAACATATACAAATTTGCTTTCGTCATCGCTTCTTGCTTCATATTTCTCAATAGTCTCGGCGATCCAGGGAAACATTTCTTTGAAATCGCTTTTAATAACCATCAAAGCCTCGTGTTCTTTCGCGGATTTCATTGTATGTTCATCTTCAGAAGCTTTTACCGACAGGTCGCCAGCGTGTGCTTCTACTAAATCATGCACGGTCGCATAAAGTGCAATCTTACCATCGTCAAGACCGAGTTTTAGTCGCTGATTCAAACTGATTGCTACCATGACAAGCGTAAATGAATGTTCGCCATCCGTTTCACCTCTTTCGGGTTCTGTTGGGAACGGTAGATCGCGACGAATTTTCATAAAAGGAACAAGAAGTTTTTTATACAAATTGTGAACATCAGAGATAGCTTTATGTGAATCATTTTGCATACTGATATGATTGTACAATGAAGTCGCAGAAAATTAATAACGACAAAGTCTACATTGTGGCCGTGAGCGGTGGCGTGGATTCCGTTGTGTTGCTCGATAAACTAGTGAGCGGTGAGCTGAAAGTGCCATATAGCGAACTAATTGTGGCACATTTTGACCATGGGATTCGGGAGGAGTCGGGAGTAGATGCCAAGTTTGTGCAGGAACTTGCTCAAAAATATAAGTTGAAATATGAACCTGGTCGCGCAGAATTAGGTACTCGAGCAAGCGAAGACCGCGCTAGGCGAGTGAGGTATACGTATTTGCGACAAGTTTGCAAAAAATATAACGCCTCAGGGATACTGTTGGCTCATCATCAAGACGACCAAATAGAGACAGCCATTATCAATCTGCTTCGTGGTACCAGCTGGCGTGGTTTAGCTTCAATGACCAAGTTCTCATCTAACGACGCAGATAAAATGTTAATCATTCGCCCATTGCTCAGTCAGACCAAGGCGCAACTCATTCAGTATGCGCGCGCTCACGATTTGGTGTGGAGGGAGGATAGCACCAATGACGATCCCAAGTATCTCCGAAACTATGTTCGACAGACGCTACTACCAAAATTAGTAAAAAAAGACCCCGAGTTTAACAAAAAACTGCTCGAAAGTATCACCCTCGTTCAAAGTCTAAGGCCTGAAATAGAGGCTGAAATTTATAATTTGCTATCTACCAATCACCAGATACTAAATACTACCTACCACATCAAGCGCTACGATCTCATTATGTGGCCCGAACTAGTAGCCAGCGAAGTTATGTACACCGCACTCACCTCACTCGATCCGCAGTGGCATCCGAGTTCACGGCAGATTGAAAGAGCTTTACACTTTGCAAAAACGGCTCGCTTGAACAAGCGACTACAGCTTACAAAACATCTTTTCGTACGCTTTGAAAAAATGCTAGTGACGTTTCAATTCAACCCGTAATATGCTAAGCTAGCCAAGTAAAAACAGGAGAAAAAGTGGAAAAAAAGACCCCGAACATGCCACCCAAGCGGAAGAATCTTATTAAAACAATTGGTTTTGTGATTATCACCATGCTTATCGTTGCCATGTTTTTCGCCAATAGCACGCTCAAGCAGGCTGAGTACAAAAAAGATACCCTGAGCTACACAGAACTTATTAAAAAAGTCGAAGCTGGTGGCGTAAAGTCGATTAATGAATCGGGAAACGAACTTAAAGTAGTACTCAAAGAGCCAATTCAACAAGATGGAAAAGATGTCGGTACGCAGTTTATTGTTATTAAACCTATCGGCGAAGTTCGAGAAGATCAGAAGATTGATATCAGTAAAACAGAGTACACAACCAGCAAGCCTTCTGAAGCAGGCTCAAATATATTCTCCATTGCGTCACTACTGGTTCCCGGTTTGTTAATTCTGGCATTTTTCTACTTCATGATGCGTCAAGCACAGGGTCAGAATAATCAAGCGATGAGTTTTGGCAAAAGTAAGGCCCGCATCGCCGGCAACGAAAAAGATAAAGTCATTTTTAAAGACATCGCCGGCAACGAAGAGGCAAAACAAGATTTAGAGGAAGTCGTTGAGTTTTTAAAATTTCCAAAAAAGTTTGAAGCCGTAGGTGCTAAAATTCCGCGTGGAGTGCTCTTAGTAGGAAGCCCAGGAACAGGTAAGACTATGATGGCAAAAGCAGTAGCTGGTGAAGCTGGTGTACCATTCTTTTCAATTTCTGGATCTGAGTTTGTAGAGATGTTTGTCGGTGTAGGTGCATCACGAGTAAGAGATTTATTTGCCAAAGCAAAGAAGAACTCACCTTGCATCATATTCATTGATGAAATTGATGCCGTTGGTCGCCGCCGTGGTTCAGGCATGGGCGGTGGACATGATGAACGAGAACAGACACTGAACCAGATTTTGGTAGAAATGGATGGTTTTGAGACGGGGACGAACGTTATTGTGTTGGCTGCAACTAACCGAGCCGATGTACTTGATCCAGCCTTGCTTCGGCCGGGGCGCTTCGATCGTCGTGTAAATATTCCACTGCCTGAGCGAAAAGATCGTGAGGCAATCTTGCAGGTTCACTTTAAGAACAAGCCTGCCGACGATTCAGTTAACTTGAAATCACTGTCCAAGAAAACGACCGGCATGGCCGGTGCCGATTTAGCTAACCTGGCTAATGAAGCAGCCATTATCGCCGCACGAAATAATCGAAAAGTGATCAAGAATTCAGATATTGTTGAAGCTTTTGAGCGTATCGCAATCGGCCCAGAAAGAAAGAATAAGGCGATGACTGAAAAAGATCGTGAAATGACAGCCTATCACGAAGGTGGTCATGCTCTCGCTGGCTTTGTATTACCTAACTCAGGTGGTCTTCATAAGGTTACCATTATCCCACGTGGTGGTACGGGCGGCGTTACCTGGTTCTTGGACGAAGAAGACAAGAGCTATCATTCGATTAATGAATTTAAAGATGTCCTGGTTCGTATAGTCGGTGGTCGCGTGGCAGAGAAGGTAGTATATGGTGATGATTGGGTGACAACTGGTGCAGGAAATGACCTTCAAAAAGCAGCAGCTTTGGCGCGAGAGATGGTGATTGAGCAGGGTATGGGTAAGAACCTACGAGATCAAGTCTTTCATGAAGATGAGGGTGGCATGATGCTCGATCGGATGGTCCATTCTAAACCATATTCAGAAAAAACAGCTGAAATGATCGACAAAGAAGTCGAAGATCTCATTAAAGAAGCTACATCACGATGCGAAAAAATCATAAAAGCCAATCGAAAGGCTTTAGACAACATCAAAGATGAACTTCTTGAAAAAGAAACGCTTGATGAAGATGAAGCACGAGCAGCGCTTAAAGAAGCCAAAGCACCTGCTGATACAATCCTCGCTTAACTCTAGATTATCACCATTAATCAACGTATACTGATTAACAGATTATATTATGGTAAAAAGATTACTCGCGCGAGCAAACCAGAAAGCAAGTTTTGGCGTAGCCGCCTCGTTACTGGCGGGGTCAAGCTTTATCGCCCTGCTGCTCGGCTTGATGCGAGAACTCTTTTTAGCTGGTGGTTTTGGTCCTACGAGCCCTGAAGTTGCAGCCTATAAAGTTGCATTTACGGTACCAGATTTTATGTTTTTAGCGCTCACCTCAGGAGCACTAGCCGTAACATTCATACCTGTGTTTAACGAACGTTTTCTAAAAGGAAATAGAAAGTCAGCCTGGGAGCTCAGCTCTAGCATGCTCAATATTTTTGCGGGCATAACATTTATTTCGAGTTTACTCATAGTCATTTTTGCTGAGCCGCTTGTTAAGTATGTTGTAGCACCGGGCTTGTATGAGCAAGATCCACAGTCGGCCTACTTGGCAATTTCAATGATGCGTATCGTTGCGGTTAACCCGCTTCTCTTTTCGGTGAGTACTGTTTTTACCTCAATTCAGCAAGCAGTTGGACGATTCTTCTTTGTGGCTATAGCGCCGATATTTTATAACTTAAGTATTATTCTGGGAATTGTTTTCTTTGCACCACAAAACGGTCTTGATATGGGCATTGTTGGTGTTGCAATTGGAGTGGTCCTGGGCTCAATTCTACAACTACTTGTGAGCTTTATTGGTCTTTCGGGGCTCGGAGTTGACTATAAGCCAACCATATTCTGGAAGAATAAGGGCGTTAAGCGAGTGTTTCGCATTCTACCGGCGCGAGCGCTCGACCAGGGGATGGACTATCTTCAGTATATAGTAGATATTAACCTTGCATCACGAATAAGTGTTGCAGCAATTGGTGCCTATAGTTATGCGTATATTCTTCACAACGTACCAATCATGCTCATTGGGGTCGCACTTTCAACCGCCGCCTATCCGCGACTAACCGAAAGGTTAACCCAAAATCGGCCTGATTTGTTTAAAAAAGAGGTCGCAAAATTACTCAGGCTCGTCATCTGGTTTTCACTTCCGGCAGTTGCGGTGACGTTCCTCCTGCGCGGTTATTTGGTTCGTATCATTGCTAGAGACGGTAATGTGATGATAGCGGAACTACTCGGTGTTTTTGCCTGGGTTATCTTATTTCGCGCCATGTATCATGTGCTTTCAAGGACATTTTATGCTCAGCAAGATACAAAAACACCACTTTACATTTCCATAGGGACGATAAGCTTGAATGTTCTGCTTGCAATTTGGTGGTCGCGACCCGAAAGCTTTGGTTTGGTTGGCCTCCCACTTGCTCAGTTGGCCGCTTCGTCGCTCGAGGCGTTTATACTCATAGTTATTTTACAAAAACGCTTCCCGAAGACAATTGACCGTCCTTTTTTGGGTGCTATGTGGCGAATGCTTTCAGCCTTCGGTATTACGTTTTGGGTGACGTGGCTTATGCGTAGAGAGTTATTTGAGCTTGGTGCCCAGGATAAAGGCTTCTTCACACTTGTTTCAAAGTTGGGAATTCTAGGCTTAACAACTGCGCTAGTGTACGTGGGTCTATCGTGGCTACTTAGACTGGAGGAAGTAGAGCCATTTATCGCCAAAGTCAAGCAGGTGGTTTTCAAGCCAATTCGACTCCAATAGTGTAATATAGCCACCTCTGTTATAATAAGTCAAATGACCCAAGACCACATTAGAAATTTTTGCATAATTGCTCATATTGATCACGGAAAATCCACACTAGCCGATAGGCTGCTTGAGGTAACTGGTACCGTACTTAAGCGAGACATGAAGGCCCAAATGCTCGATAAGATGGATCTGGAGCGTGAAAAAGGTATTACTATTAAACTGGCGCCGGTTCGCATGAACTATCGATTGCAAACTTCAAATAGCAGTACACAAATAGCAGATAAGGTGCAAAATACCAAAGACTCAAGTACCGAAACTGTAGAACGTGGAGACTTGACTGAATATCAGTTGAATCTGATTGATACCCCAGGGCATGTCGATTTTAGCTACGAAGTGTCGCGATCGCTTGAAGCTTGCGAAGGAGCTATTTTGGTGGTTGATGCCGCACAGGGCATTCAAGCCCAAACACTCGCCAATGTATATCTCGCCATGGAAGTGGACTTAAAGATTATTCCAGTGCTAAATAAAATTGATTTACCTGCAGCAGATATTCCACGTGTTACGGCCGAAGTGGTAAGTCTTCTTGGCTGTGATGAAAAGGACATCCTTCACATTTCGGCAAAAACAGGCCAGGGAGTGGAAGATGTACTTAAAGAAGTAATCAAACGTGTGGATCCTCCTCGCGGCGCGAGCGATCAGCCAACTCGAGCACTGATATTTGATAGCTACTACGACGATTACCGAGGAGTAATATTGTATGTTCGCGTCGTGGATGGTGAAATTTCGAAAAACTCACTTATTACTATGTTTGCTACGGATGCCGAGGGAATTGCCCTAGAAGTAGGTCATCTTGGTCCCGTTATGAAGTCAGATGAAACTCTAAAAACTGGCGAAATTGGCTACGTCGTGACAAACCTTAAAACAACACGGGAAGCTAAGGTGGGCGATACGGTTACGCTGACTCAAAATCCTGCAACCTCCGCACTACCCGGCTATAAAGACGTGAAGCCGTTTGTATACGCTGGCTTTTTCCCGGAGAGTAACGAGTATTACCAGGAGCTTAAAGATGCCATTGAAAAACTGTCACTCAGTGATTCGGCGCTCCAGTTTGAGCCTGAAAACTCACCGGTGCTTGGTTTTGGGGTGCGGATTGGTTTTCTTGGTTTGCTACATATGGATATCGTGAAGGAGAGGTTAGAGCGTGAATACAATCTTAGCCTTATTATTACCAACCCGAGTACCGATTACCATATTACTCTGGTGAGTGGTGAACAGATCGATATAAAATCCGCAAACAGCCTACCGGACCCGGCGCGAATTCAGTCAATTGCTGAACCCTGGATTAAAGGCGAAATTGTGGTACCTAAAGAGTATGTCGGTGCAGTTATTCAACTTATTTCCTCAAAACGAGGTATACAGACCGGTCTTAGTTTCGTTGACGCTCAGCTGGCACTTGTAACTTTTGATGCCCCGCTCGCTAACTTGCTCACCGACTTCTACGATCAACTTAAAAGCGTGACATCGGGCTATGGTTCTTTCAACTATGGCCTCAGCGATTATCGCGAAGAAGATTTAGTACGTGTCGATTTTTATGTTGCAGGTGAAATGGTAGGGGCACTCTCAGTTATGTCTCATCGCTCAGAAGCCCAGGCGCTCGGACGTATGGTGGTAGAAAAACTAAAAGAGGTCATTCCGCGTCAAAACTTCCAAGTAGCACTGCAAGCTGCAATTGGCGGAAAATTTATTGCTCGCGAAGATCTCAGCGCTTATCGTAAGGATGTTACTACTGGACTGTATGGTGGAGACGTTAGCCGTAAAAAGAAAGTACTCGCCAAGCAGGCAAAAGGGAAAAAACGACTCAAGCGATTTGGTAAGGTTGACATTCCCGCAGAAGCTTTCACAGTTCTGCTCAAGAAAGACTGAGTAAATCTGGGTTACTACATGCTCTTGCTAGCGTTTAATCTGTAAAACGATTATACTTATGCTTATAGAGAACATTTGAAGTGAAGCATTTACGCCTACATCATTATAGTTACTTCATCCTGACGATAGCGTTAATTTTGTTTAATGGATTTAGTGTCTTCAGCGCCCTTCGTGCCGTACAGGCTGAAGAAGCACCGGTCACCATTACTTCACCCACTGCGAATCAGCAGATAATTCAAGGGCAGCAGACTATTACCGGTACGGGTCCCGCTTTAAAAGAGGTACTAGTTTTTGACGGCGAAGATAGTATCGGCGCAGTGGTCACACAAGCCAACGGTACATGGTCACTTGAGTGGAATAACCAGATACCGGGCGAGCACACTCTAAAAGCAATCGCCGCCACGGGAGCACTTCACCGTGCGACTCTCAATGGCCCATACTCAGTACAAACTCACGACATAAATAATGGTCAAATAACTCAAAATTATTCCTCAGGTTTTTCGGGCAGTGTTGATACACAATATGATAGTGCGACGAACAGAATTTACACCATAAACTTTATGGGCCGTTCTGTTTCAATACTAAATGCCGAGACAAAAGAAGTGGTCGACGAAGTGCCCTATACCTCCAGTTCCATTGGTCGGGTTGATGCTTTTAACAAGATATATCACGATTCTGTCTATGATGAGTCAGGTCATAAGTTATACATTTTGGAATCCTATCTACCCGATTCCATACCACCTAAATTACATATTCTTAATACACAAACACTAACTTCGACAACTCTAGTTTTAGATCAGAGTGACTTTGGCGCCACCCTAAAGAATTTACATCTCGACCCAAACGGAGATTACCTCTATGTGTTTAACCAAGATTCTCCAGATAAAATTGCACGAATAAATTTAAGCACGAATACTCTTGACGCGAGCTGGAACAACAGATTCACTGCACGGTCAATCATTGCAATGCCTAATGGTGATGTATATATGAGCAATAGGGATGGAAATACTCTAACCCAAGTGTATACGGAAGCCACCGATAGTCTCGAAGACTTAAATATTGATGAAGCTGTCTGTAGTAGTGATGGCACTGATGCTCTTTCTTTGAGTAGTGACTTCAAAACACTCTATATTGTATGTCGAGCGGCAGTGGGTGACCCCAAGGTACTTGCTTACAACACCGAAACAGCGGACGTCAATACAACGTTTAGTTACAAATCGATCGTCACTACGGGGCTTCTTCAAGGGAATCATCTACTACTGTATGCAGAAGGTGATACAAGCATACGTGTAATTAATACGACTACCAATACTGAAGAGCCAGCCATAACTGGCTTCAGTGGTTCGGTAGAAGAAAATTCATTTATTTTTGGTGACTCATCAACACTTTACTTCTCAGCGTATGATTTTCCAAATAATTACATGTATACAGTGAATCTGGCAACTGGATCGATAACCGACACATGGGACTACAGCGTATTTTCAAGTTACCATGGCATTCAAAGAGCAGTCAGAACGACTACTGGGACACCATTCATTATTGTGACGCCCGAGCGATTTTTTAGTACCCTTGGTTTTATCAGCCCATCGACAGGTGAATTACATCTTGTAAGTAGCGGGATGGGAATGGCCCAGAAGGTGTATCACTCACCAGAAAATGAACGCTCTTTTACCCTCGAAATAAGGGCAATTCAAGATAATGGGTCTTCAGTAGTGCCTGTCACAAATACCACGAGCGGTGAATATGAAGGTGCAGTTCAATTGCCTAATGGTTTCCTTCCTGGTACGGGGGTTATGAGTGATGACGGATCAATGCTGTATGTGGCTGGCGTGTTTGCTAATTTTACTCAAGATAACAGTGCAAAAATATATGCAATTAACACCTCTACCCTTGCTGTTGAGCGCGTATATAGTTCGGTTGAAAATACAGGCTTAGATTTTTTCCGAGTAAATATGACCGTATCCGACAGTGCGTTGTACTTCGGCACGTCCACTAAAATGCATCGTCTTAATCTTGAAACTGATACTACTCAAACTGTTGATATTACTGCTTGCGTCCAATTCCAGTGTAATTTTCAAGGAATAGCCGTAGATGGCAATTCTCAATATCTCGCATCGGTTACGGGAATAGGTCAGATTACTATATACAACGCTACTAACTTGTCGGTTGAACGTACGATTTCTGAACCGGGCGCATATTTTATGGCGCTTAATTTTGATACTGATGGGAATCTGCTAGCCGGTCGTGGGACCACAGGAGCCAGTCAGCCATCGTTGAATAAATACGCATTATCTGACGGATCGCTCATTTCATCGACTAATTTATCTGCGTATTCCGAGTCTACCCCAACCGATATCTGCGCGATAGATAACATTACCCCAAGCAATCAAGCCAATTACTGGATGGTGACGGCTCTTTGTTCAAATCTTTCTACCACCTTCGGCTTTCGTGAATCTCTTAGCCTCGTAGATATTTCGAGTAATGCTGAATTATCAAATGAGACTATCGAGGAAGTATCAGACGCCTTGGATAGAGGAATACTTGAGACTCCTTGGGTACGATTTTCGCTCAATAATAACGCTATAGATCCTCAGGTGAGTGCCGCTACAGTTAACGTGACGGTAATTACTTCAAGTTCAGCTATAGATATTACCGAACCACCTCAAAACGCAAAGATTCAAGTTGGGAAAAGAACTATAAAGGGAACAGCCCCACCCAGCAGTAATATCACTGTTAAAATTAACGGTTCAACCGTTTCTACCGTTCAGTCCGACGAAAATGGCTTGTGGGAATCTGAATATACCTTTAGCACAAAAGGCGCATACACCATAAGAGCCGAGCAAGGTGATTTGAGTGATCAGCATAATATTACGGTAATTACTTCAAGTTCAGCTATAGATATTACCGAACCACCTCAAAACGCAAAGATTCAAGTTGGGAAAAGAACTATAAAGGGAACAGCCCCACCCAGCAGTAATATCACTGTTAAAATTAACGGTTCAACCGTTTCTACCGTTCAGTCCGACGAAAATGGCTTGTGGGAATCTGAATATACCTTTAGCACAAAAGGCGCATACACCATAAGAGCCGAGCAAGGTGATTTGAGTGATCAGCATAATATTACGGTCATCGCAGACAGTGAACCAATCATACCAACCACAGTGCTACCTCCCGAGGTAAAAAATGACAAAAAACAGAGCCCCGCAGGCCAAATGGCCCTGCAGTCCTTTGAAGCGAAGATAACTAAAAAAAGTCCTTTTTCTGGCATTCTACTTAGCGCCAAGGGATGGCTGCGTAGCATACCCCCACCTCTCATAAACGCCTTTCCCTATTTCTTGTTCCTCCTCCTCCTGCTACTTGCAACCTACTACTTGTACCAAACACAAAAACAACTTCGCACGGAACAAAGACTGCAGGCAATATTCGAAAAACAACGTGTGCTTTCCCAAGAAAAAAGAAATTTCTTGGAACTAACTAGTCACTACCTGAGGACACCACTAACCTATATAAAGGCGGGTGCGGAGATGTTAACTAAGGCTAAACCAACTGAATCGGTTTCAGAAGAACTATCCCAGTCAGTCAGCCACCTATCGCTATTTATTGAGTCACTCATTGAAGAGGCGAGTACTAATCGGGTAATGGGAGAGCTCGTTCCGCCTGAAAAAGCTAGTTCACCGTGGCTCAGTAAATCATTCTTACTCCCATTCGTCGGCTTTATTTCGACAATAGCCCTCTTTTATCTTAGCTTCACCTTAATTGCAGGTATTAGTTTTTCGGGTGCAACTATTATCACTCAAATACTCATTTGTTTCTTGGTCACCCAGTTATTTTACGGACTCTTTAAAAATCATCAACGAGTAGAGGAGGAGAAGCACCACCTCGAGAAGACGATTAAGGCAGAAGTAGAACTCGATCATACTCGCTCGAAGTTACTAAAAGATGCAGGAGAGCAGTTACAAACTAGAACTGACCATCTTGAAAGTACTCTCAACAAATTCACAGGCGACCAGTCGACATCCCAGTCAATCATCCACCAAGGCACCACCCGCCTACAAGAACTAGCTCGTACCTTCTCTTTA
>CAZIPE010000013.1:0-17663 GCA_964541305.1 uncultured Candidatus Saccharibacteria bacterium
GCGTTGTAGTGATGCATATAGCGTCGTTCGCCATCGTTTTGTTCCATAGTATCAACCATTTGCGCATACGAAAGTGGCGCAAGTGTGACAATGTTCATCGCCTGAGTCATACCACGGGTAAAGATGCTTGAGCCATGCGTCCGTGGCAGTACACCAATTTCTGAACTCAGTGGTCGAATTTCGTCGAGTTGACGTCCATCGGGTCGTAGTTTGTGTTCAACAATCCCCTTTCGGACATCTTCGTGAAGTGCTTTGGTAAATGCTTCTTCGTACTCAGCATGAAGCTCGTGATAATCTTCACCGTGTTTTTCTTTTTGCTCAGTATGAAAAGCATCTTTAAGGGTTCTTACAATTTCATTTCGCTCAGGATATGGGGCGCGAATAGCCTCTCCTAATTTTCCATCCACCCACTCGTTAACCTCTTTTTGAATATCTTCGTTTGGTAGAACCAATTCAAATTCAAGTTCAGCAGGTTTAATCTTTTCAATTAGTTCTTTTTGAAGGGCAATCGCAGGTTGCATAGCCTCGTGCGCCCACGCCAAACCATCGCCTACCAACTCTTCACTCACTTCACTCGCACCAGCCTCCACCATAATAATAGCCTTCTCGGTTCCGGCTACAACTAAATCGAGATCACTAGAAGCAATCTCTTCGGGGGTAGCAAACGCTTTAAATTCACCATTTACCTGTGCCACACGAAGTCCCGCAACCGGGCCATCAAATGGTGCGCCAGTAAGCGAAAGTGCGGTTGAAAGCGCGATCATGGCAACCATATCTGGTCGGAATGTAGGGTCCATCGAAAGCACGGTTGCAACAGCCTGTACCTCTTGTCGATAGCCTTTTGGAAAGAGTGGCCGAATAGGGCGATCGATCAATCGACCAATTAAAATGGCGTCGTCTGAAGGACGACCTTCGCGCTTAATGAACCTACTTCCACTAATCTTTCCAGCTGCATAAAATTTTTCTTCATAGTCTACTGAAAGCGGAAAGTAATCCATGCCGCTGACTGGCTTATTGCCAACCATAGCTGTACCGAGTACTACTGTTTCGCCGTAGGTAACTAAAACTGATGCGGTTGTGCGAAATCCAAGACGATTTACCTCAAAGGTGAGCTTTCGTCCTGCAAGCTCTGTTTCTACGACTATTTTTTCTTTTCCAAACGGATTTATTGTTCCTGACATTTGTTATGTCCTTTCTATCTTTCCAGCGTGATGTATATCGCACGGCACACTTTTAGCACAGTGAACTCTGCGTCATACACCAATTGCTAGCTTATTGTTAATAATTCGAGATTCCTCTCTTTGATAGGAGCGCTCGCCTTGTCCTCCATAGCCTAAGCCACGGAGGATTCTCGCGAACTCTCTATTTTCTTAGACCTAGTTTTTCAATAGTTGTCTTGTATGAACCGTAGTCTTTTTCTTTCAAGTACTTCAATAGCTTTTTTCGTTTGCCCACCATCTGGAGTAGTCCACGACGTGAGTGGTTATCTTTTTTGTGCACTTTTAGATGTTCAGTAAGTTCTTTAATTCGCTCTGTCAAAATTGACGCTTGCACCTCTGGTGAACCAACATCTTTCTTGTCTCGTTGTGTTGCCTTAATGGCGCTTGCTTTTTTCTCTGTTGTAATCATCAATTTCCTTATGTTATTTCTTATATAGTTTGTTCGTTATAGAGTAAGATAATTTCTATTTCCGAGGCGTTAGGTACATTCTATCAGATGTATTACAGTAATTCAACTACCTAAGATAAACTTGCAAAAACTTCAATATTTTATATTGTAACACGATGTTATCTTTTTTGTCAATACTTGTTCTCTGTTATATACTGGGATAAGCATGGAACGCGAAACTTACTATGGCTCTAATCCTGAAAAACCTCTAGACGAGGGTTCTGAAGCGAAAGAAAAGGAAAAGAAGAAAGAGAAAAAACTTAGTTTTCTCGATGAGCTACTAGAAAAGCGAAAGCAAAGAGAAGCCAAGGAGCGTGAAGAAAAAGATGGCGGTGATTCTGCTGAATCAAAGAAGAAAGAGCCAACAAAAAAGGAACTTGCAAAAGAGTTCTTGGAGCATAAAGCTGAGGAACTCAAGGATGAGATTGCATCTGCTCCGACCACTGAAAAAAAAGCTGAAATTCAAGCAGATCTAGAATTAGTTGAAGCGATTTCTGAGAAGATTGATAACCCCTATCGAGAAGTTGAGCCAGCGGTTGAGGAAGCCTACCAAGAGCTTATGGAGGCGCTCGATGAAGAAAGCCCCGACGATATTGAAGAAATTCAACAGAACCGAACCATTCCTATTATTCCCCTCTCCGAAGTTATTGGTGATGATGAAGAGTTAACAGACGAGGAAGATGCGGCTTCAACGCCAACCTCCTCCCCGGTCTCAACGAATTCAACTACATCCACTCCAATATCGCCTACCACCAATCCGATGGCATCCACGCCATTCACTGGTTCAACTCAAGCCCGGTCACAACCGTTTACTTCTAGTTCGCCCGATGGCGCCACGCCACTACCAATCGAAACAAAGCCGAAAACCACTCCCGAAGTTAATGATCGTAGGCGGATCGCTGGAAAAATGCTCGTTGCGGGAGCCCTCGGCTACGTTGTTGGTCGACATGGCGGTAGAAAACGAACTGAAGCGAAACTACAGCCAGAAATTAAAAAACGAGACGTTACTATCAAAGAACTCGAGAAGAATATTGAATCGAAAGAATACCAAATTCGCTCTACAGCCAGAGAGCAAATGAAGAACAGTTACCAAGATGCTCAAACTGAGTCTTCAACCCCGATTCCAGTTATTGAAAAAAGCTCCGTTGATAAGAATGTACCTGAGCACATCGTACCTTCGCCAATCTTCTTCGAACAACCAACTGAACCAACCCGTGAAGTTCTGCCAGAGTTGAACGAAGAACAGTTCACGCCACCTGAAAGCGTGTTCACTCGCGGCGAGAGCTACAGCGCATCAACTGAACTGCATGAGTTAACTAGCACTAGCGACAAGGAGAAAACACCCCACTTTATACCCGAGGTTAAAGAATCTGAAACACCTATTCCAAAAGTGGAGCAACTATCAACCCCCGATCTTCTCAACTTGGCTGAGAAAATTACCGTACTCGACACAAACGTTCGAAAACTATATGAAACTAATCAAATTAACCGACAAGGTCTGGAAGAGGTTGTAAAAACACACCTCTCGGGTCGTGATATTGCGCCCGTACTCGACAGAAGACTCCTGGGTGCCGAAATATCTCGAGAGCGAGCTCGCGAATTCAAGCACGATCCAGGCGGAAGTGATGATTCACTTGATGTTGTACTGTCGAGTCTCAATAAAAACGTATTAGAAAAAGAAGATAGCTTGATTGCTCCACCATCGCCACTGTTGATTCAGAGTCCTGAAGATAATGTAGCTGATACTGAAAATGATAGCGAACAACCGACCACATCTACCCCACCATTAGCCTCGACCGATCCTCACGAAAAAACTCATAAAACAGTGGCTATCAGTGCCACGGTTATTATTGCGCTTATCGTCGCTCTGTTTGTTGCCTTCTTCTTACTCAGCTCATAGCCAAACAAACTACGGTTTTACTTCAACTACTTTTCCACCAAGGTTCTTACTAAAAAAACTGTCGTGAGAAATATAGAGTATTGCTCCATGATACTGCCCGAGAGCATCTTCGAGCTCCTCAATACTTGGTAAATCAAGGTGATTGGTTGGCTCATCTAAAATAAGAATCTGCGGATCACCTGCCAGCATATTTATCAGCTGAAAACGCGCCTTCTGCCCACCACTAAGCCGTTCAAGGGGCATAAGGGCATCGCTGTGTGGGTTGAATAAGTAATCACTCAGCAGTTGTTTCACTTTTTCACCAGTTATACTCAGATCATTTTCGATATGAATGTGTTCAATAGCTGAAGCGAGCGTCATACTGAGATATTTTGGATTAATTTCTTGTTCATATACGCCAATTCGAATACGTGGTTCAAATTCAATCTGACCACTAAACAGTTTTGACGGCAGTGTTTTTTCATATACCGTGCTCAAAATTGCCTGCACCATAGTAGTCTTACCAGCACCGTTGCGCCCTTTTAATTCAACCTTTCCACCGGATCGAAGTTCAAAATTAACTGGTGCAAAAAGTGGTGCATCGCCGTAACCTAAACTGACGCCTTCTGCCTTTAGAAGCACTCGTTCACTCTTGTCAATTTTCTGCTTGGTCCGAACACGAATATTGCGGGCTTTATGCTCACTATACGCTTCACTCATTTTGGTACCTAAATCTTCTGCCGATTCTCGATCTATCCAGAAAGTTGGCTTCTCCGCCTGTGAAAGTTCAGCTAACTCCTTCGTGGCGCGCTGTTCAAGCGATTTAAAACGGTGAATCGTGCCCGGGTCGCGTGAACGCTCTT
The DNA here is from genome assembly GCA_964541305.1 of uncultured Candidatus Saccharibacteria bacterium. Taxonomy (GTDB): domain Bacteria; phylum Patescibacteriota; class Saccharimonadia; order Saccharimonadales; family UBA7683; genus CAZIPE01. The sequence continues at coordinate 4,411 of CAZIPE010000013.1, forward strand.
TCATCCGCCTAAACCGCACCACATCGGCTTTCAGGTTGGTGATGCGTCGTTGAGCGTTTTCAAACTCGTTTACCTGTGAACTCATACTCTGCGTATTACTCTTTAAATAGTCGGAATAGTTACCTTTGAAGCTATGTGCCTGGCCATCACGAATTTCAATAATCCTATCAACTACCCCGAGGACATCTCTGTCATGCGTAATGACAAGCACCGCCTCATTAGCGGCCTTCAGCCAATTTACAAACGACGCCTTAGCAATATAATCCATGTGGTTAGTCGGCTCATCAATTAACGCAAGGTCGGCCCGCGCTCGTTGCACCTTCACAAGTTCCACCATTCGCTTCTGCCCACCACTAAGATCACCGAGCTTCTTGGTAGTAATATCAAGCTCTAATTGATAATCTGCCAGTGCCCTATTTACGTCATTTTCAATTTCGTAGTAACCCAAATGCCCAAATCGCTCCAGCGCATCACTGTACACCTGCAATTTGTGATCACTCTCACCCATATGCTCGGGGTACGTTTCTATAACGTGCTTAAGCTTTGCGTATTCCGGTAAATCATCAAGAATGTATTCTAAAACCGTCTTATCCTCAAAACCATGATGCTCCTGACGGCTTGAAACCATGATAATATTCTTCCCGAGCTTTATTTCGCCATCAAAATCTTTATCTAACCCCGTCATCAAATTGAAAAGCGTTGATTTGCCGGTTCCATTGCGCCCAATCAGGCCAATTTTTTCACCTGCCTCAACTCGAATATCAAGCTCTTTATAGAGTTTTTTGTCACCAAAACTTTTATCAGCAATAGAAATATGTGCAATCATCAGTTTACTAGTGTATCAGATGAGAGATTTCAATGCTGTTTCAATGCTATGTGCATCTTTGATGTCAAATGAATCAACCTTTGTCCGTCGTAGCTCGGTGCAGTAGGCGCCCGTCTTAAGAACATTTCCGATATCTTCAACTAAGGTACGGATATATGTGCCAGTAGAGACATCGCAGACACACTTTAGAAATGGATAGCTGTATTCTTGTAGTTCGAGACTATGGATAGTAACTTCCCGCTCAGGGATATCCACCTCTTTGCCCTCCCGCGCGAGGTCATACGCTCGCTTACCATTCACCTTAATGGCGGAAAAAGCCGGTGGTACCTGCGTAATTGTGCCCTGAAACTGATTGAGAGCCTCCCGAACCTGTTTTTCTGTCGGAACGGTGCCCGACACCATTTTGATGTCGCCCTCGGGGTCTCCAGTCGTGCTCACTTCGCCTAATTTTGCGGTAAATTCGTAGGTTTTATTTAACTTGAGAAAATCACTCGCTTCCTTGCATGCATCACCAACTAAAATAATAAGTAACCCTGTCGCAAACGGATCTAACGTACCCGCATGACCCACTTTTATCTTCTTAGGTTTTTGATCATTGACGTTTGATGATTGAGAGTTATTTGTTATTTGTTGCTTATTATTTGATGCTTGCACGGCACGCAGTGTGTTGCGAATCTTAGCCACCACATCAAAACTTGTCCAACCGACTGGTTTATCAACAAGGAGTATGTCTTTTTTCATTACATGTTATTATACTGTGTTTATGAAAAAGGTAGTATTTGGCGTTTTTGCTCACCCAGATGATGAAGCCTTTTTGTCATCCGGAACACTTATCCGCTATGTAAATAATGGCGCAGACCTTCATCTCATCTGTGCGACTCGCGGAGAACAGGGTGAAAATCCAGATAACGTAGCAGATCTTGGTAGGGTCAGAGAAAAAGAATGGCTCAGTGCTGGTGAGTTAATGGGTGCATCATCTCAAAAACAACTCGGCTACCCTGATGGCGCACTCTCTAACAATCTTTTTGCTCAAATTAGCAAAGACGTCTACTCACATACTCTGAAGGTCTTAAAGTCGTACTCAGAGCCCGTAGAAATCATCTTTGTTACCTACGATAACTGTGGTGTCACCGGTCATCTTGACCATATAGCCGTCAGTTTTGTGACAACACACGTCTACTGTCAACTAAAAGATTCTTTGGGCACACATTCATTTGGCCCCCTCCGTTACGCTTGCTTGTGTGAAGCAGGCGCACCCTCGAACGATACCTCCTTCGTTTTTATGCCAAAAGGCCAAGCGCATGATTGTATTGACGAAACTGAAGATGTAAGTGACGTGCTTGAAAGAAAAAAGCAGGTTATGCGAACCCACCATTCACAACGCAGTGATGCTGAGATGATAATTAAACGCCTTGGTAATAACCTCGCCTACGAACACTTTTGCTTATTTACTGACTAGGTGGCGGGGTGTCGATGTGATGAGGATCATTAAAGTTTGGCGCATTAGCACCATATTGACCAGATATTGGATCTAGTCCCTGTAGTTCGCGGTTTCTATCAACAGCTGCGTTATATTGATCAGTCATCTGATCCATTTTTTGCTGTCGTGATTGGTCGCCTGCCTGATTTTTAGCAACCACCTCATCAGCCGCCTGTGTCCAGGGATTCTGGGTTACAGGCATATCTTGCATGAATGCGGGGGTTGCTTGGGGCTGAAAACCAATCGTTGCATCCATCGCCTGGCCTGGAGTAATCGGCAGTGGCGGTAAACCTGCAGGATTTCCTGTTGGAACAGGAGGAAGCGGTGGCAAGGGTGGAAGTCCTGAGCTTGTGGGATTGGGCGCAGGAGCTCCTATTGGGCTCTGCCCAAAAGTACCAGCACTCATTGAGGAGCTCGGCATTGATTCGGGTGACATGAAGTCACTTATTGGGGTCGTTGGTTGTGGTGGTGGCGTGGGTGCTACAAAAGTAGGCGGAGGAGTATTCCCTTGCGGTGTCACGTCACTACCGGCTGCTGAGAATGTTGACTGACTTGGGAGTTCAACAGATGGCAGTGTAGTCGATTCAATCGGACCAGTAGGCTCTTGTTGTGTATCGGATAATGCGGGTTGGCTCGGTTGAATTGTTGGTATTTCTGCAGAAGGAGATTCTACATCATCCTCTTGAAGCAACGATTGAGAACTAATTGCGTCTAAACCAGCCCCGGGCGCCATCGCCACCTGTGGTTGCGCCGTAGCAGCATCTTCAACCGCTTTACGCGCAGTATCTAAAGCTTGTTCAGATAGTTCAGTCGGGGCATGCTCAAGTGTCGTGCCAGCTTCATTATCTGAATCAGAGGCTGTAATTCCATCAACCGCATTGTTATCACCCTCATCATTAAGTGCATTGAGTGTACCACCAAATGCTGGAGGCTGGGCAGGTCGTTCACTTGTACCTGATGGTACATCATCGATCTTGCTCTGTGTACCTTCATTAAAGTTTTCGGTACCCGTTTTTACGTTCGTAATGAGCGATGCTTCTGCTTTTTCAGTAGCATCGTCAGTCTTTGATGGCTCATCAAGACTATACGCGTCTACGAGCGGTGCTTTTTCTTCAATTTTAGGCGGGAAATCTGGTGGTTTTGGTATGTCGGCTGTCTCGGTGTTATTGGTATCACTCGTCTTTTCTTCAATATCATCGCTTGCTACCACCACTTCATCTTTCTGTGCATCAGATTCATCTGATGCAATTGACGGTGGCAATATATCCTCTGCTTTTAGGTGCGGGAGCTCTTCGGCTTCTTTTGATTCCTCAGGTACCTCGTCCTCAACACTTTCTTCATCCTTTTGTCCATTTTTGCTTGTGTGTTCAACAACCATTTCACTATTTGTCGCGTGGTCTTCACCAGGTTCTCTCACCGACTCACTCAAAATTCCATCTTGGCGCAAATTGCTGGCTATCAGTTGCTGATTCGCGCCCGCGGCCATTAGCTGTGCAGATAGCGTCATGACTTTCGGACTCGTCTTTTCGTTAGAAAAACGGTTAGTTGATGCAACAATACCAGTCAAAAAAGCGGTGCTTATCTGTTCGTTAAGTAAACTATCACCCAGCAATTCACCTGCACCCACCAGCATTTCAGCAATAGAACTAGCAGATGGCTCGTTCCAATCAATTGAGCCGAGGCTACTCTTTTGTTCACCGGCATTTACTGTAATGACCGTTGCATCATGCAATATTCGGCCGTGTGCCGTAATTGCTTTGTCGAGATCTTCTTTTTGAGTGACGCCAAGTGCTACGACTACATCAACATTGAAGTCGCCCTGGCTGAATTTGAGGTCTTTTTCACTAATACTCGTTTTGTATGGTGTGATGAAGATGCGTACTACATCTTCTTCAACCTTATAGCGAAGCTTGTCAGCTTTTTCTTTGTCGAGAGCAATTATAAACTCACGAAGAGAATCGACGTTATTTTCAAACGTTGCCTCGGGATCTAAAAATTCGATCGCTCGTGGCACATCACCACTAAAAACGGTGGTGGCGTGCTTATCAAGCTTGTCGAGCATCAAAGTGAGACCGAGCGCAGAAGCCAGCGCATCAACAGAAGGGTTGGTGCCTACCGTAACTAGCACGTTATTAGCACTTTTTAACCGCTCAACTACCTGAGACTTCAAATCTGGACCAACAGTCTGTTGAGCCTCTGGAGGGTTAACTATCGGTTGTTCGGTAGGTGATATTGGAGTATTCGCAGGCATTGGTGACGGTGTTGGGAGTGGCATCGGAGCAGCCGGCACAGGGTCACTTCCTGGCAAAGGAGTAACCGGTGCTGGGCTGGTTGGTGGTACAAATGGTTGTGCTTGTGGATCCATTAGTGCAAGGCTTTTCTACTTTTTTGTTTTTAAAACTACTGCTATAAACTTTAGCACTATCGCCCGACAACTGTCAACACTATTCTTCCAGATGTCGTGACTTTACCTTTACCCTGTTATTTGCTATAATCTACCCTTAAGCAAGTACGTAATTAATAAAACAACCCTTCGACACGTTCGAGGTAAAGGAGAATCAGCTACATGCCCATTATTAAATCTGCAGTAAAACGAATGCACCAGACTGCCAAGCGCAGAGCTCGCAACCTTGCCGGTAAACGAACCCTGCGTGCTGATACAAAAGCACTGATGAGTGCTATTGAGGCCAAAGATACCAAAAAAGCATCTGAGGAATTAAAGAAAGTTCAAAGTGAACTCGACAAAGCCGTGAAAAAGAACGTTATGAAAAAGAACACTGCCGCTCGTAAAATGGCTCAACTCAGCGCCAAAGTAAAAGCAATCGGTGGCAAATCTGCCCCATCTACTAAGAAGCCAGCAGTAAAGAAAGCCCCTGCCAAAGCAAAAACAACTACCAAGCCTGCAACTAAAACAGCCACGAAAAAACCGACAGTTGCAAAAAAGCCTGCTACCAAAAAGACTCCTGCTAAAAAATAGTTTTGGCTTTAACACTTAGAATAATATCTACACCTCATCTGTGGTAAAATAGCTCTCCCAAGAAACACATGCTTGAGATGCCGTATTTTGGAATTGGCTACCTAATAAGCAAATGTTGCGATATACAAGCCACTTGGATGATACCCATTAAAACCATGGAAGACTAGCGAGTAAAGATATCTGCTCCAAAAACTCTAACTGCTTTTATTCCTCTTACTATTCTGTGAGCCTTGATACTTAGGTCCGTTATTTCTAAGCCATCTAAAATTTTATCTAGATACTTCACAGCACCAACAGCTGCATAGGAAGATTTCGTTTCAAGTTGTTTTTGTTCATGTCTCACTTCTTTTTTTATAATCGACTTTGTATGTCCTGCGGGGTACCCGCCACTTGCCACCCCACTCACAAATGCATCTAATAATGCTACAGTGTGCTTAGACAAGTCATCATCCTCGTTACTACCATCTATTTCTACGTCATTATTATTACGATATAACATAGCTTGTACTGTATTCTGAACCAACGACTCAAATACTGGGCCCTCTTTATCTAGTGGCCTATTTCCAACATATTTTTCTATACGCGAGAATCTATCTTCAATTTCAGGTAAATCTAAATCACATTCCATGTTACTAAGTAAATTCTTTAGATCATCGAGTACCTGTTCTCCATCAATCTCAGGGTTGGTTAATAATACTCCGGCATTGAAAGCAAACTGAATAGGCGTATCTACTCTTTCTACTCCGATGTGTGGGTTTTCCATACTTAACCTTTCTGATTAATATCGCCACTATACTCTCTATGAGATCACAGAGGCAAGCATAAGTGATAAAAAATCTCACATTACTGGGTCTATAGTGCCTCTTCTTAATGCGAGTCAATAACTACAGCGAGAGTATGGTGCACTCGAGGAGTCGCCAGGGCTTGCCGGCGCTGGTTTTTATGGCTACGTCTAATTCAGCTACCTGGTTAATCATTTTGTTCAAAAACTGCGAGTCAACTTTTCTGGCGAGGCCTTTTGTTTTTGAAATCACGTAGGGGTTTAGCTTTGCCTCTTTAGCAATTTCAGAGTCTGAACGGTTTCCGGCACTTTTAACGACCGCCAGTGCTTGAATCTGCCAAATAAGTAAGTTTACAATCTGAAATGGGTCTTCAAACGCCTTTTCTAGATTCTCCAGAGTTGTCATGGATTTCTTCTTGTCGCCAGACAAAACGTAATCCAGAAGTTGAAATACGGTAGACTGTGCTCGACGCTCAACCAGGTTTTCAATGGTTTCGGCAGTAATTTCAGGTTGAAAATTAATGAGTTTTTCAATTTCACCCGCCAAGCGTTGTTGATCCGCACCAACGTAATCGAGGAGTAGTCGCGCATCGCGTGAGGTAATTGCCCCCTTCTTCTCTTTCGCATATCCCTCAATCCATTTTAGTAAATCAAATTCTTTTGGTTCATCGAATTCGTGAAATTCCGTTTTGCTTTTCAGAGTTTTATACAATGAAGTACGCTTATCGAGCTGTGATTCCACAACTACTACAGTAATTTCATCACTACTGCTCGTAGTAAGATCTGCGAATTTCTCAGCCAGTTCTTTGTTTGTACTCAGATCTTTAATAATTACCATGCGATGGCTCGAAAAGAGTGATGCACCCTGTAATAAAGTTGGTAGCTGATTGAGCTCAAGATCTTCCGCATTCACTACTTCAATATTTTCAACGCCATAGTCTTTTGCAAACGCATCACGCAGCTCTACCAGCTTTTTGCTTCGGGCAAACGAATTAGCACCAGTTAGAGTAATAATCATTTTCTTCCACCTATTTTAAGATCAACAATCACCATTGAACCATCTGTAAAATACTTGTGCCCTCCACCATTACGATGACTGTAGCGTGGAAAGAAATGCTTAATTTTCTGCGTTTTTGCGGTGGCTTTTACTTTCTTCAAAGTTTCAATCACGAAGTCACGTTCGGCATCAACGTCACCATCAATTGTATGAGTTACTTGAAGAGTCCATAGTGAAAACCCCACCGCGTCATCGTACGATGCTGCCGCTACCCAATCTACCTTATAGCCACCAGGTAAGTACGAATCTCTGGGAACACGCCAAAAGCGCACATGATGACGTTTGGCCGGATTCCCGTCAACCTCTTTCTGAAAGGCTAAATCGTGCCTGTGGCCAAACACAAACAAATCGCTCACCGGTGCGTTTGCGTAGCTCGTGCTTTTAAGTGTTGTTCGCACCATCTTAATTGAGGTTCTAAGATTTATCTTGTCAGCCAACTGCCAGCCCGCGCCATTCATCGCACTCAGTAGTTCAGCCTTTCCACCACGAATCGCAAGATTTACTGGGTCGGCCAATAAGCCGTCTATCGTACGAGCTCGGCCAATAAAGTAGTGTGGCACATAAATGCGGCTGAGCAACCTGTGAATTCGTGGTAAAAGATAGTAGGCAGTGGCGAGCCACAGCACAATGACACTCAGTATGATGTTCTGACGTGCTCGCACATTTTCAATCGCCCAGTAATAACTGAGCAGTGCAATCGCTAGTAGCAAAAGAATCAGAAAAACACGCTTAAAAAATACCGCTAAACGCCACGGCTGACGAACAAATGTCTTAATATGACCCCGAAGACTACTCACACTTTCCTCATCTGTTTAATTATAACAGCTGACACACGGGACAGATATGGGTACCTCTACCTGCGACGCGAGTTTTTTCAATGAGCGTACCAGGATGGCGTGGGCACGGTGTGCCCTCTTTTCTAAATACTTTTGCGAAACTTATATAACTACCTTTTTTGCCTTCTGCATTTACATAGTTTCTATCGGTTGAACCACCCTTTTCAATTGAGAGCTTGAGTACAAAAATAAGCTCAGTGAATAACTTTTGTATCTTTTTTTGTGGCACATCTTTTACGCGCATGGCCGGATGAATTTTTGCACCCCACAGTGACTCATCTGCATAGATATTACCTACTCCTGCAACCACTGACTGATCTAGTAGAGCAGCTTTGATGGTACTGCCCTTTCGCTTCTGAAGTTGAGCCCAAAAAACGTCGGCAGTAAAGTCTGCTTCGAGTGGTTCAGGACCTAGCTTCTTCATGAAATTGATATTCGGTACCTCGATAGTTGGCAGAAGCCTTACCCAACCAAATTTACGCTGATCGTTAAAAAATAACGCAGCATCGTTATCAAGCGTGAATACCACGCGCGTTGACCTGTCTGGCAAAGATCCAATGAGCGAGTCATTCGGGTGACCCGCCCCAAAAGACTGCTCCCCTCGATACACGAGCTGACCAGTCATTTTTAGATGAATCACCAGTGAGTAGTCGGTACCCAAATCGATAATGAGCACCTTTGCTCGACGTCTAATGGTAATAACTTTAGCGCCAACTAAAAACTGGTTAACATCGCTTGGGCTGTTCGGAAATCCCTTTGGGGTATCGAACGATACAGCTTTGATAGCGTGACCGACTAGTAACTTTTCAAGACCACGCTTAACAGTTTCGACTTCAGGTAGCTCCGGCATTGTTTCTATTGTAGCAAAAAGCTGTTACGCGGCAGACAAACTATGTTTTAGGTATAATTCAAATTCCTCATGCGACTGTGGCAATTGAATGACGCGTCCGTTTTCATCTGCCAGATCTCTAAGGAATATTCCCCTATCAAGCTCATCATCTTCAACTGCGTCAAGAGGCAAGACCATAGTTGTAAATACCTCTCTCCCACTTAATACCCTCAAAAAACCGAGTACCACTAGGTCACTCTCACTGATGGCGCCAACGTCAATCGCGGCCGAATCTTCATCAAAAGGTGTAATTTCGTGTACGGGTCTTTCAAAGTCAAAACCTAATTCACTTGTATGAACTGTTCCAATTTGCTCTGACACACCAAATTCCTTGTTTGTATTTAGGTTATATTCCTCACCTACCATTGAAGCCCTCATGCTTATATAATTCAACCTTTTGTTGTTAAAATGAAACACTTGCGCATCTCGAGCTAGTTATTCTATCTGGTAGATTAGTGCATCGTGTGATTTATATCATCAACGTATTTCTACACCTAGTTCAAGCAGTTGGGTCTTCAGCACAGAAATAGTTGTGTACTGGACCGCATGCATACCAAAGCTATTGGCCGCCGAGACAAAACCTTCTCTGTCATCAACAAAAACTGTTTCGCCAGCTTCAACAGCTAGTTTCTCGCAAATATCTGCGTAGGCTTCAGGTTGTGGTTTGAGATGGCCGGTTTCTCCAGAAAGCGATAATGAATCAAAAAGCCTCAAATCTGCCTCGTCTAAAAATTCATTGAGGTAATTTCCACCAATATTTGAAAGCATACCAATTTTGTATGATTTTTTAAGCTCGGTGATAATTTTTAGGAGTGGAGCGTTTCGGGTGTGATGTCGGCGAATCATATCATCCGCAACAGTTTTATCTGCACCTGTGAGCTGGCAGAGCTGTTCAATAAATTGATTGTACTGTATAAATCCAAGATCATTCTGACGATTCAAATCACGGGCTTCTTGCAGATCATCTTCCTTCACGAAGGCATTCAAAAACGCCAACCAACCATCCTCGGTCAATACCCCAAAACAATCAAATACAACAGCTTTTATCAAAGCTCGCCCCAAGTTTTGCCAGATTTTACATCTACTTTCAGTTTGACGGGAAGCTTTGGATAAATACTTTCCATGACTGAAACGAGTATTTTTTCAACGCTCTCACAATCTTCCTCCAAGCATTCCACCATAATTGAATCGTGAATTTGTAGTAGCTGTTTGGCGCCTTTTGGCAGCTTTTCATCAACCTTAATCATTGCCATCTTCATCAAATCAGCTTCGGTGCCCTGAATCGGCATGTTCATCGCAGCACGTTCAGCGGCTGATCGAACAAGGTAATTGCTTGAATGAATATCAGGCATTGGGCGACGACGACCAAATAGTGTTTCAACGTAGCCATCCTTCTTAGCCTTGTCTATAAGACTCTGAGTGTAATCAAAAATCGGTTGCCGTAGCGCTTTATATTTTGCAACAAACTCCTTGGCTTCTATCTCGGTCATACCCGTAGCCACAGAGAGGCCATGTGGGCTCATGCCATACAAAATACCGAAGTTGATAACTTTAGCGTGGCGACGCTGATCTGGTGTCACCTCATGCGGTGCAATGTCATACACCTGGGCCGCGGTCTCGGTGTGAATATCGGCATCGTGATTGAATAACTCAATCAACTCCTCATCACCAGCCAATGCAGCCGCCAGCCGAAGCTCAAACTGACTGTAATCAGCACTGATGAGCACATTCCCTTTTTCAACAATAAAAGCCTCGCGAATCTTTTTGCCGATTTCAGTACGTACAGGAATATTTTGCAGATTCGGCTCAGCTGATGAAAGACGTCCCGTTTGCGCAATAGTCAAACGAAAATCAGTATGCAAACGGGAGTTTTCATCAACCAATCTCGGTAAGGCATCGACATAGGTAGACTTCAATTTAGTATATTCACGGTACTGAGTAATTAAATTAATGATTGGATGTGTCCAACGCAGTTTATCAAGCTCCCCCGCCGCTGTAGAATAGGCTGTTTTGCCCTTTTTCACACCCTTGGTCGAAAGTCCCATATCTTCAAATAATACTTTAGAAAGCTGGGCTGGTGAACTGATATTGAATTCTTGATTAGCGTGTCCATAAATTTGTTGTTCAATGTCTGAGATAAGCCCCTCGAACTCGCTACTCATCTTGCTCAGATAACCAACATCCAGCTTAATGCCTTCTACTTCCATGCGAGCAAGTACGGGAACAATCGGCCAATCTATCTCCTGCGCAACCTGTATTAACCCTGTCAATTCGCTCATCTGTTCGCCCTGAAAGGTTGAAAGTTGCCTGATTCCTGCAGCCAACACATCAGCTTTCATTATCAGTTCGTTATCATCAATGTTTTCAAGATCTGTTTCAATGCTTAAATCGCGTTGAAGCATCTCGGTTAAGCTTGTTTCGCGCTGTAGGCTATTGACCAAAAATCCACCAAGTAACGTATCGTGAGCAATACGAGGCAGTGGCAGATTAAGTTGAAGTAACATTTTAAATGACGCCTTCAGGTCATGACCAATAACCGACTCGGGAGTAACGTTTTTTAAACCGGCAGACAGATCTTTGCCAACCTTTTTACAGTTAACTACATAGGTCGTAGCTCCACTTGCAAAAATAATAATCTGCGGATCCTTACCAACAGCCCCGCTACATCGGCTGTAGAGTACAACCTCCTTTTTGCCATTTAAATCTTTGAGTTTTTCCATATCTTTCTTATTCTCAATCAACACCACTCTACCTAGTGTGAGACTAGCCGTTTTTCCATCATGAGCTAGCACCTCGTTCTCACCACCAGCTTGCATGTGGTTGGGTAGATTGCGTAGTAACGATCGGAATTCGAGTCTCTGTAGCAATTTTTTAAGACGTTCGGTATCTAGGTCGTTCACATCCATGGCATCAAGATTGAGTTCAACGGGCGCATCGTCGTATAGCCGTGCAACTTCTTTACTCATATAGGCTGAGTCTTTGCCGGCTTCTAGCTTCTTTTTGACACTATCTTTTATTTCCCACAGATTCTCATACACACCTTCAAGTGTCTTATATTTCTGTAATAAATCTACGGCGGTCTTCTCACCAATTCCTGGTACACCAGGGATGTTATCCGAACTATCACCCTTGAGGCTTTTAAGGTCGAGGAATTGTTGCACGCTAATGCCATATTTTGCCTCGAACGCTTCTATATCAAATCGATCAATGTTACTAAATCCTTTTTTAAGCGCATAGGCATGAGTATGTTCACTTACGCTTTGAAGAACATCCAAATCCGAGCTAATCAGCATGGTCTCGAGACCTGCCCTCTCTGCTTTTAGCGCCAGTGTGTGCATAATATCATCAGCTTCGTAATCATCGTATTCATATAACGGCCAACTGAACGCCTCTAGCATTTCATACAGGAGTGGAATTTGCTTATAAAAATCTGGCGGTGCTGGCTTGCGCCCCGCCTTATAAGTAGGTAAGACTTTTAGCCGTTTTCGGATATTCGTCTTCGGCTTATCCCATGCCACACAGACGTAGTCGGGCTTCAGTTTTTTAATAAGCTCCAAACTCATTGCCGCAAAGCCGTAGACTCCACCGGTTGGCGTTCCATCTGCGAGTGCTAACGCCGGCATAGCATAGTACCCACGGTAAAAGACTGACTTCCCGTCAATAATTGCTAGTTTCTTCCGCTCACTCATAGACCTAGTATACCCTGAGAGTAGCCTATGGGGTAGTCAACTAGTTACATCATTCTGTTATTCGTATGTTCTGAATTTATTGATTTAGTGTTTTATCAACTTTACTCTTTGCTTCTTGAAGATAATCTTGAAGTAAAGAATCATAGAGTTCTTCGAGGTTTACACTAAGCTGTTCACCCACCCAACTTTTAGCTTGTTCAGGATCACCTTGCTTAACGGTTTCAAACTGCTTCCTTTGTTCATCGCTCAGCATGTCATCAAGCGTACCTACGAGTCGATGTTCAACAACTGCTTTAACGTTATTCACCGCTTCGTCTTTTATATTCTGTGGTAATGCACCGAGGCTCATCGCGTCGATTATCTGTTGGTCTGTTGTGTTGTTCATTGTGCTGTTCTTTCTTTTTATTTTTTTACGTACCTACTCGGTATTATATTCTACTTTTTAAGAATTCTGCAACGCCAGGCTTCCAGCTCGCACCACCTGGAGCGCTAATTCCAAAATCACCTTGAACTCTTTGGTACGTATTTAGTGGTTCAATAAGACCGTCTTTACCGAACTTAGCAATCGCATCGTTGTAAATTTGGAAGGCTTTGTTTGCATCAACTGATGTGCCATTTGCTTGTGCAAAATCTTGAATTTCATGAGTGAATCCATTACCTGGTTCAACTATAAAGTCCTGCCCGTTGATTGATTCTTGAACTGGAGGTTTCGGAGCTG
>CAZIPE010000014.1:0-12711 GCA_964541305.1 uncultured Candidatus Saccharibacteria bacterium
TCTCAGCGTCAGGCGACAAAAGACGCCGGTAAAATTGCTGGCCTTGAAGTCAAGCGTATTATTAACGAACCAACTGCTGCAGCACTCGCTTACGGCCTTGATAAAAAAGCTAAAAACGAAACCGTTGTTGTGTTTGACCTCGGTGGTGGAACTTTCGATGTCTCGGTGCTTGAACTGGGTGATGGGGTTTTTGAAGTAAAGAGTACGCACGGTGATACTCATCTTGGCGGTGAAGATTTCGACAACAAGATTGTCAACCACTTCCTGGAGGAGATTAAAAAGGAACACTCAAAAGACTTACGAGACAATGCCATGGCCATGCAACGCCTTAAAGAAGAGGCCGAAAAAGCAAAAAAAGAGCTTTCTACAGCACAAACCGCTGAAATTAACTTGCCATTCCTCGATCAGGGTGAAGACGGCCCTATTAACTTCGAATACTCTCTTACGCGCGCTAAGCTTGAAGATTTAGTAAAGGACTTCATTGAACGCACCGCTGGTCCGTGTCAAGAGGCTCTTAAAGACGCTAAGTTAACTGCTAAAGACATTGATGAAGTCATTCTGGTGGGTGGTATGACGCGTATGCCAGCAGTGGTGGCCAAAGTGAAAGAAATATTTGGCAAAGACCCTATGCAAGGCGTGAACCCAGACGAGGTTGTAGCAGTTGGTGCCGCAATTCAGGGTGGAGTACTAGCAGGTGATGTTAAGGATGTGCTATTGCTAGATGTCACACCGCTATCGCTTGGTATTGAAACCATGGGCTCGGTTACAACCAAACTAATCGAGCGGAACACCACCATTCCAACTAGTAAGTCTGAAACGTTCTCAACTGCAGCAGATAATCAACCACAGGTTGAAATTCATGTACTCCAGGGCGAGCGTGAAATGTCAGCAGATAACAAATCACTTGGGCGCTTTGTGCTTGATGGTATTGCACCAGCTCCACGCGGTGTGCCACAGATTGAAGTTACCTTTAATCTCGATGCCAACGGTATCTTGAACGTAACCGCAAAAGATAAAGGTACGGGCAAAGAGCAGTCTATTACTATTCAAAACTCAGGTAACTTGAGTAAAGATGATGTTGAAAAAGCGCAAAAAGAGGCTGAAGCACATGCCGATGAAGACAAGAAGAAGCGCGAGACGGCTGAGGCCAAGAACCTGCTCGAGAACGCTATTTATCAGGCAGCTAAGATGCCCGATGAATATAAAGACAAGATTTCAGACGAAGATAAGAAGGTGATTGAAGAAGCAGTCGAGGAGGCTAAGAAGCACCAAGATTCTACTGATAAGGATGAGATTGAAGCCGCAGCAAAAGCTTTGATGGAAAAGATCCAACCAATTGGGGCTAAGATGTACGAAGAGGCCGCCAAGTCAGAGGCAGAAGAGACCGAATCAACGAAGGAAGGTGGCGATAAAGAGGCAACATCTAAGAAAAAAACGGATGAAGCAGTAGAGGGCGAAGTGGTCGAAGACGATAGCAAGAAAGATAAGTAGATAACGCATTGTCATTCCCGCGAAGGCGGGAATCCAGTACAATTAAGATATGAATATATTAACATCTCTCAAGTTCGAAAAAGTGTTTCCATGGGTACTGACAATCGGCGGTATAATTGGGCTTCTTGCAGCCGGGATTCTCACAGTTGAGAAGCTTAATCTTGCGGCTAATCCAAACTACCAGCCTAGTTGCTCTATTAGCCCAATTGTTGCGTGTTCGCCCGTCATTGCATCTCCTCAGGCTTCTGCTTTCGGTTTCCCCAATCCATTCATTGGCATCGCAGGTTTTGCCATGGTCTGGGCAGTAGGCATGATGCTCTTTGCGGGTGGTGAAATCAAAAAGAAATGGTTTTGGTGGTGCTTCCAGGCTGGATCGCTGTTTGGTATGTTTTTCATTGGCTGGCTGATTAATGAAGCACTGTACGACATAGGGAAGTTGTGTCTTTACTGCATGGCGGTTTGGACGGTAACGATACCTATTTTCTGGACAACACTCTCCTTTAACCTCCGTCAAAAGAACATTGTAGTAAAAAACAAAGTAGGTGATTTCGTACGCGATAACCCCGGTAAGCTGATAGCGCTGAGCTATCTTCTGGTACTCATTCTCATCTTCACCCGCTTCTCAGATTACTGGTACTCACTGATTTAAGGAAATATATGAAAGAATTTTTACTTGTTGCCAGCGTACACCTACTTGCCGTCATGAGCCCTGGCCCTGATTTTGCAATGGTACTTAGGAACTCACTTCTCTATTCCAGAAGAGTTGGGGTTCTTGCGGCCGTTGGCTTAGGGTTGGGTATACTTCTTCACGTAATATATTCGTTACTTGGTATCGGGCTAGTTATTTCTCAGTCAATAGTTTTATTTAATACCATAAAAATACTTGGGGCAGGCTATCTGATTTATATGGGTATCAAATCACTGTTAGCTAAAAAAGTCATTAGTAATTCTGAAGCAACTACTGAAGTAGTCGTGCAAAAAGAAATATCTAATTTTGCAGCAGTCAAAATGGGTTTTTTAACAAACGCCTTGAACCCTAAAGCAACGCTCTTTTTTCTTGCACTATTCACCCAAGTTATCGATCCATCCACACCGTTAGCTATAAAAACACTCTATGGAATCGAAATGGCATTTGCTACATTTGCTTGGTTTTCTATTGTTGCGCTCCTGCTTACACATAAAAGAATCAACCGTCTCTTTTCAGGGATAAAACACTACATAGAAAAATTGTTCGGTGTGATATTAATTGGTCTTGGTATTAAAGTTGCCTTAGGGGCTCAAAAATGATGACTGATTTATTGACCCAACTAGTTTTGTTGTATAATTTAAACCTACCACACTTCACATTGGACCTTCGGGAGCAACGCAGGGCTTTGTATTTATTGACAAGTTATATAAATCTTGCTATATTTAGATCACAGCACCCCGTGTTGGCTTCGGCCTCAGCGGGGCTTTTTATTACGAAAGGTAGACTATGAAACTTCTGATTGATGGTGAAAACTTCAGGCATCAAATAGCACATGTCCTAGTAGTTAATAAAAAGATAAAAGTAAAAAATGATCATTTCCCCTTTGACTTTACTGGATTCTGCAAGGAAGTTCTGAAAAATGAGAAACTCGAAATTGTCTATTACTCCACCAGAATTAAACAGCCGCGATACAAAATTCCAGTAATGTTGTCGACACAAATCACAAAGATATCAAACGCAAACCGCAAATGGATTGCACAGCTCACAAACGCGGGGGTTAAGGTGATAAAGGCCGGACATTTAAGAGTTCGAGAATCCAATACGTGTATACATTGCGGTAAGAAAACGCTTGTTCTGCAAGAAAAGGGCGTCGACGTCAGAGTTGCGACAGATCTAGTTTTATTAGCTGCAGCTAAAGAAAGAACAGTCAGCCTTGCATCATCAGATAGCGACTTGGCCCCATCTCTAGAAGCGGCAAAACGACTGGGATTAGAAATAACCTACCTTTGTCATGCTGAGCAGTTGAATCGCTCAGTTGCTACTCATGCGAAACGTGTTATAACGTTTGATGACGCGCTAGTGTTGAAGTATTTTGGAAAGAGTAAATGATGGCAGGAAAAAAAGACTATTACGAAATTCTAGGGATAGCTAAAGATGCATCGGCTGATGAAATCAAGAAGGCTTTCCGAAAGCTAGCGGTTAAATATCATCCCGATAAAGAAGGTGGTGATGAGGCCAAATTTAAAGAAGCTAACGAGGCTTATGAGGTGCTGAAAGATTCAACCAAGCGACAACGCTACGATCAGTTTGGTCATGCAGGTGTCGGTGGAGCCTCTGGTGGCGGTGGCAATCCGTTCGACGGTTTTCAAGGATTTGGTGGTCAAGGTCAGAATATACACTTCGATTTTGGTGATGGTGGATTAGGCGATATCTTCAGTAGCTTCTTTGGTGGTCAACAAGGTTCGCGTCGCACAGCAGAAGATATGGGAAGAGATGTTCAAACCGATTTTACGCTTAGTTTTGAAGAAGCTATTTTTGGTATTGAAAAAACAGTACATATTGAAATGAATGATGTTTGTTCACATTGTAAGGGCAAACGAGCTGAACCGGGGCATGATTTGAAGACCTGTGAAACCTGTAAAGGCTCAGGTCAGGTAGTGCATCAAATGAATACCGTCTTTGGTGCCATCCAGCAAGCAAGTGTCTGTCATACCTGTAAAGGTCGCGGTAAGATACCCGAAAAAGACTGTACTGTGTGTAAGGCTAAGGGTGTGGAGCGAACTAAACAAGATATTACCATTAAAATTCCTGCAGGTATTGATGACGGTTCGGTCATCAGACTTCGCGAACATGGTGAAGCTGCAGCAAATGGCAATAAGGGTGATTTGTATGTGCAGATTAATGTGAAGCCCCATAAGAAATTTACGCGCGAAGGAGATCTTATTCTATCGAGCGAACACGTCGGTATGATTGAAGCAGCACTCGGCACTGAGATTGAAGTAGAAACAGTCGACGGTAAGGTTAAGATGAAAGTCCCTGCTGGCACACAAAGCGGTACAGATTTCAAACTCTCCGATCACGGTGTGCCACATATTCGAGATAAGTCTCGCGGTGCTCACATTGTTACAATTTTGGTTGACACCCCTACCAATCTTTCGAAAGAACAAAAGAAGATTTTAGAAGAACTAAAAACAGCAAAAAAACACCGTTTCTTTGGCTAGGTGTCAGTGAATAGCGCGTAGTGAGTAGTGTATAGAGAAACTGCGGCCTAAACCGCAGTTATTCACTATCAACTGAGCGCTACTTATTATTTGATGAGTTCGAAATCACCAATAAGTGGTAGCTTTTCCATTTTTCCATTGGCGGCGTTAATAATGCCCATGATTGCCAGAACCACGACTGCAATCCAACCAAAGAAGCCAACTATCCACCCAAGTACAGGAATAATCCACACACAGTTAATTGCTACTGAAAAGATAAATAAGATAAGTCCCTGATTCGCATGAAACTTTGCAAACTTAGATTCAGGAGCTGCTAGTAGTGGCACCAAGAACAGTAGTCCAATATACGCTAAGATACCAAATACCTTATTCTTCTCAACATCCTTACTTGCGCTAGATTTCTTCTCATCTACTTTTTTCTTCTCTTCAGCCATGCTATTCTCCTTATTTTGTTTAAGCTAACCTTATAATGCCAAACAAGTAATAAAAACACAAACCACCCTACTCAACCAGAACCCGTTGATAGTGGGTCTATTGCTTGAAAATCTAGTTTTTATATAAAAAGTAACAGAGAAAAAGCTAACTCGAGGCTCTATTTCTAAATTTTATAACCATTATATGGGAAAAAATCAATATACCACCATCTTTAAATTTTTTGTAGGGTGTATGTATGATTGAAGTTAAAAAAGATAATCTTGCTTCTTTTACTCTGACTACGCGCCTAATTATTAAAGGTTCACTAGAGCGCGGATGGGCAGTATATACCTACGAGATTGGCTCAAGTCATCTGTATATAGACCGGGATGATGGGATGCGGCTGCATATTCTTGGATCTATACTGCCAACTCTTCAATATGGCACTGGTGTTTTAGTGAATGACAAGTACCTAACATGCAAGCTTTTAGAAGATTTAGGGGTCCATCAGCTAAAAACTATTAAGGTTTCGGCAGATGATCCCTCGATTGCAGAACTCAGTAGCTTTTTAGAAAGCTACCCTCTAGTGGTGGTGAAGCCCGTAGATGGAGCCCACGGTAATGGGGTGACTACAAACGTGAGTAGTGTAGAGCAGATGAAAAAAGCAATTAGTTTTGCAAAAACGTATTCAAAAGTCGATATGGTGATTGTTCAGGAACAATTTACGGCCGAAACTATATTCGACCTGCGCATTCTCTGCATGTCAGGAAAATTTGTGGCAGCAATTCAACGCATTCCTGCGCGCGTCGTTGGAGATGGCGAACTAACGGTAGAGCAGCTCATAGTTAAAGAGAACGCACGTGCCGATAGGGGTGAGCCGTACAAAGAAAAATATGTAAAGATTGATTTAAATAACGCCAGAATATACCTTAAAGAGGCGATTCAAAATATTCCACACCGCAATGCTGTCGTCCAGGTGGTCGGGACCGCAAACTACGGAACCGGCGGTGAACTTATCGACGTAACGGATGATATCCCCGATTGGATGAAAGCCGAAGCTGAAAAAGTAGCCAATGAACTACATATGCCTGTTGCTGGTATAGATTATGTGACAAATAAGGCGCCAGAAAAGAGTGACAAGCGATCAGGAGTAGATGCGTTTATACTGGAAGTAAACAAAGGCCCATCACTGTGTATCCACGATCAGCCTCACGAAGGCAGAAACCGAAAAACCGTAGACAAGTACTTAGCCATGGTCGCGTCCCTTTAAAGTATTGACAGAAATCATCTATCTGTGCTATAATATGCAAATGAGTAGTGAAAGTCTAAAATCGTCAGAAATAACGCCAGAGCAATCCTTTGCTCTGCAAACGTACGAGTTTTTAAACGGTGGGCCAGAACGTAAGGGTAATGTTGGCAACTTTACTGAGGAGGATTCACTACAACTTGTACTCGACTATCCAACGCTAGAAGGTTCTAAAGATATTGATAAGCACGTGTCGAATCTCAGACAATGTATTACTGAAGAAGAAGGAATAAGCGCAACACCCGAATATCGACTTGCAGAAGCATATTGGCTACAAGCAGCCCGCAGAATTAATGACGATGTTCGGTCGGTTAAGCAACCAGAGGTAGATTCTTTTCAAGAACTTAATGAAGCACTCTATAGCAAGCCTGACGAAGCCGTTGTTGCACAAATTCTTGATAGGGTCTGGAGCAGTATTGATATGAAACGAGGGAGCATAGTCGATCCCTTAATCGAAGAGTTAAAAACTGGCTTTACGTTTATTTCACATTCTGGTGAGTCAATTGATGTACCTCCACTACCCAGAGTCGAAAAGAATTCTGAACCATTGCCGATACTTAGCGAAAAAGCCCTCGAATGGGTAAACGATAAGCTGCAAGAAGAGCTTAAGCCGGTCAACGACCTATTTCAAAGCTACTATGACGAGCACATAGCTACACGAGAAGACAAACGAATACAACCTGAAGATATCGCAACACTATTTGAGATGGGTGTTGAACTCCAGAATCTGAAGGATGTTCAGGTTACTAGAGATGAAGAAGCGGATGCTCTGAGCTGGTCATCAGCAGTTTGCGCGGTAGTTGTAGGTATGCAACGAAAACCTATAGGTTCAGTCAAAGAACTTCTCGGGGTGTATGCACACGAAGTTGGTGTGCATGGTGTTAGGTATATGAATGGTAAAAAACTAGGAGACGAGTCATTAGCGAGCGGGCTATATACAGAAGCTGATGCCGACGAGAACCCTGACTACCTGACTTTTGAAGAAGGCTTGGCTTCTATTGCGCAGAAAGTAGCACAAGGAAAAAATGAAACCTGGGACATAGCAAGTATGGGTAATTATCTGAACATTTCCCTTGCACATATGGGATGGTCCCCTCGACAAGTACAGGAAGTGATGTCACGAGTTAGAATAATAAATTCCACTAAAATAACAGACGAGCAGATTAAACCTGAAGTTGTTGAAAAGGCAAAAACTGCCACTGCTACACAAGTTGTTCGTACGTTTAGGGGAACCCCGAGCGATGACGTCATGCGAACCAGTGATGGTGTGGTCTTACATTATGCGAAAGACCTTTCGTACGCTGCTGGAAAGATTAAGGCAATTAAACTTATTAATGAATTAGTTAACTTACCAGAGCCACAGCGAACAGAACAATGGAACATGCTTTTTTTGGGTAAATACGACCCGACCAATGGTCGACAGCAGGAGTTGGTTGCAAGTTATTCAACTCATGATAGGATTAAAGCATGAGCAGGTACCAGTCAATTATCGGTAGGTTTGAGAAGGTTGATATTATCAATCAAGTCGACAATATTCCTGCAAAGATTGATACTGGAGCCTATCGATCTTCTATCCATGCAACAAACGTTTCGGTTGTTCAGAAAAGCAAGAAGAAGTACTTAAGATTCACGATTTTGGGGCACCCGGCACACGGTACAAAACGAGTGGTTGAGGTTCCAAATTTTAAGAAACGTACGGTAACAAGTTCAAACGGACACTCGGCCGAAAGATATGAAGTTCGCCTTAAGATTCGTCTGGGTCTCAAGGTGTTCACTACTTCTTTCACACTCACCAATAGAACGAGTAATGTGTTCCCAATATTGATTGGGAGAAAAGCATTAAGCAAACGATTCCTAGTTGATACAGATAAAGCCGGAATCAGCAGACGTGATTTAAGAAAAGCGGTAACTCAAATTGATGTAAGCGAAGAGGACCTCGAAGGGATAAACACATGAATTTAGTCATCTTAAGCAATGGTCCTGGTAATTATTCTACTAAACGCCTAGTTGAAGAGGCGAAGGCTCGTGGGCATAATGTACGTGTCGTGAAGTATCGCGATTGCTATGCTTCAATTGAACGAAATAACCCTATGGTGAGCTATAACGGAGTTGATCTTCGAGATGTTGACGCCATTATCCCGCGTATTGCCAGTAATATGACTCGTTACGGCACGGCTATTGTGCGCCAATTTGAAATGCAGGGCGTGTATACACCAATTAACTCGATTGCTATCACTCGTTCGCGCGATAAACTACGCTCAATTCAACTCATGGCCCGTGCTGGAGTTGGTATACCGAAGACGGTCTTTTCGCGAAATACTGCAGATATCGATGATTTACTTGAGCAGGTTGGTGGAACTCCAGTGATAATTAAGCTTGCTCGGGGAACTCACGGCAACGGGGTGGTCCTGGCCGAAACCAAAAAGGCAGCAAAGTCAGTTCTTCAAGCGTTTTATTTGAGCAATGACGATGGTACAAACATTTTGTTGCAAGAATTTGTTGAAGAATCAGCGGGTGAAGACATTCGAGCCTTTGTGGTTGGTGGGCGAGTTGTCGCTAGTATGAAGCGACAGAGTTTAGATGATGATTTTAGAAGCAATCTACACCAAGGTGGCTCGGGTGAAATGGTCAAACTAACTGATGAAGAGAAGAAAACTGCAATTAAGGCAGCTAAGGCGATGGGCTTGCCAATTTGTGGTGTCGACATGATGCGCTCATCTCGAGGTCCCTTAGTTCTTGAAGTGAATTCAAGTCCTGGCTTTGGAATTGAAACAGTGACAGGACGCAACGTGGCGGCAAAAGTAATTGATTATGTGGAAATCAATGCCAAAAGACGAAACAAAAAAGACAAAGTTGGCGCGTAAATACGTCTATATAATCTCCGTGGCGATACTTTTTGGTGTCGCTATTTTTTTGTTCAAAAACTATGAGCAGATAAAATCACCTCAATTAACAATTAATGATACGCAGATTTCTATAGAAATTGCTCAAACAAATGAGAAGAGACAAAGAGGATTATGTTGCCGTGATGATCTCCCAACTAACAGCGGAATGCTATTTATATACGAAACAGAGGGCAATTATCGTTTTTGGATGAAAGATACTCAAATCCCGCTCGATATAATTTGGTTCAATTCAGAAAAAAAGATAGTTCATATAGAAGAAAACGTAGAACCAAGTAGCTATCCGGCTTCTTTTGGTTCACCCGAGCCTGCGCAATACGTGCTAGAGGTGAACGCAGGTTATGCAAATGCTAAGAACATAAAAGTGGGTGATAGCGTTTCTTTCTGACATCTGTCGCTTGTTTTCTGACATCTGATAGTATGCTACCATAAACACTATGATTGATCTTGCTGCTGTCGGTATTACATTACTGGTGATTCTTGGTGTCATGCTCAGAAAAACAAGTGCTGGTGTGGCAATTTTGGCGCTACTTGCGGGTGTGTTGCTCGATCAGCTACTTAGTGCCTGGATAATCGATTTCATTCCCAAGCAGAACGAGCAAACAATGTTGTATGCAACTGCAGCAGTACATCTTGTTATCACATTCACACCCATGCTCATTGCTCTTTTTGCGGTACGAGTAGGTAAGCACCACATTGTACCTTCACTCCTTGCCTCATTAGCCCTCGGTTTTCTCATTACTTTCTTTGGCACAAAGATTATACTGCCACTTCCATTTATCACCGAAGATATGAAGACATCAGGCTTGCTGGTTTTCTTGCAACCATACCAGAACGCGATTTTAGCGGCATCCGCAGCTATTGCAACGCTTGAAATGACCCTCAGCTATCATAAAACTCGTGCTCACCATAAAAAAGCCAAATGAAAAAGGCATTACTTATGAAGCTCACATTTTTAAAACGAAGCTTGTTATCTGCAGTATGTGCGTTAGTGGTGGCGAGTGGGTTTGTTTGGGATTGGGCATGGGTCTTTAGCTTGGTTGGTCTGGTCTCAACGCTGGGGCTACTTGCATGTTCAGAAAAACTATCTACCAAGTCGTTCATTTGGCAGTGCGTCATTTTTGGATACGTATTTCTGGGTGTGGTGTTGAACTGGATATATGGTATTCACACTACCGAGTTAATAGGTGATACCCCACTAGCAGTAGTTTTCTTGGTTTTGACTTTTGTACTTATGGTGGGCGTGTTGACAATGGGTTTCGTGTTAATGGGCGCACTCTACCGAAGGCTCAAAATATCTACAAGTAATAAGACGATATTGTATATCCCTGCATTGTGGGCAATCGGAGAATGGTTCAGAAGTGTATTTTTTTCAATCATGTCTATGGGCGACGGAGGATCAGTTGGGCCGTATTGGAACTTTGGTTCACTAGGCTTTGTAGCCGTGCAAACTCCCCTTAAATATGCCACCCGTATAGTTGGACTTTACGGCACAAGTTTACTGTTTGTACTGATTGCCGTGATTATATACAAACTAATTCAAAGACGGTATCGATACGGATACCTACTCTTTATACCTATTGCATGCTCCGTTTTGGGTTGGGGTGTGTACAGAACAAGCAATGGACAGAGTCTTTCTGTTGGAACAGTTGCGATTAACGGCGAGAAAGATACTGGGTACGAAGCGGTTTTAGATAGTAAGCTAAAAACGGCACCTCAGATTGATACGCTTGTATTGCCAGAGTATTCCTATTACTTTAATGACTCAGACGGCACCGGAAATTCTCGAACTCTGCCGGTTGATATACCGCTTGCGATAGACAGTAGTAGTAGGCGTCAGCCGAGCGGCATAGAAAACATGGTGAGTTTTTATGACAAAGATGCGAAAGTAATACAAACCTACCAAAAGAGCTTCTTAATACCTGGTGGTGAATTCATACCCTATGCCTACCACATAATTTTGTTCTACTCTGGCAACACGAGCCTAGTCAACCAATTTCATAACGAAAAGGCAGTTGAGCGGGCACCCGAAAAAGAACAAGCGTTTGAATACCGCGGTGTTTCATACGGAGCATTGGCCTGTTCTGGAGCAATCGCACCAAGTCTTTATTCGCGCTTAACAAATGGCGGGGCAGAAGTTCTCACTAATAGTGCTTCAATATCTACGCTTGGTGTTTCGGATGCCTATTACCGCCAAGCGAGCCAGATGTCGGTATTCATAGCAACAGCTAACGCTCGTCCTTTCGTGCAATCTGCTCGAGGAGGACCATCATACGTACTAGACAAAGATGGGAATATTCTTACTCGAATAGCTTCAACGCCCGATAGTGATGTGACATCTTCGGTTATACAAACAAACAGCAAAAAAACACCCTACGTAGTGCTGGGTGAGTGGTTGTTGTATCTGTCTTTTGGGGCTATAGCGTTGCGATTAATTATACTGCGCGAGAAATCTAAGAAAAAGATTATGAAGAAACGTAAAAAATAGCCAATCCATCTCCCTTATGCTAAAATCTATTTCAAGATAACTTGAACAAAAAGGAGCCAAATCACATGGCAAAATTAAAAGAAACAACTAAGAAAAAACCATCCAAATCAACCGTAGGTGGTTCTGCCTTAAAAACTAAGAAATCACTCAACTGGAAAATAATTATACCCATAATTCTACTCATAGCTTTGGTAGGAGGCTTCCAGGTGTTTAGGAGTAGGGCAGAAGCAGGAAAAGCTTTTACGCGTGACTATACAATGATGTCTACTGAGGGCGTTGATTTAGGTACACGTAAGTATGACGGTGCGACGTATAAACTTCTTATGAAAAATGGTCCTTCGATTGTTGCCAATGTTAATACTATCGTATCTAGAGCAGAATTAATAAGTGCAACCGATATATGTTTTAACTACAGGATATTCAAGCGCCCGAGTGGGTCGGCGCAGTATAGCATGAGGCTTTCTCAGTATCTAAACTCTAATGCTGGTTCTTTAAGTGGAGCGAAGGGTCTTGTTGCTTCAAGAGATTACGATACAGTCTGTTTAAATAAGACGCCCTTAAAAGGCGACAGTTCAGTATACGTAGCCTTCTTCAAGGGAGATTCTCAGGCTGTATATGACGGAGCAGAGATCGGAATAAGCCAAATCTTTGGTAAGCTATAGTAACTAAGGTTATAGACAAGTCAGAGCTATAGTTCACAAATCATGGTGACATATTGTGAATTGGTTGCAATTTCAGCTTTCGACCGCCCCGGTATCTGACTCGACGTACGTCACAAACAATTTTTAAGCTTTTCTCCAATTATCAGAAGTATCTCAGACATCTTTCTTCCCTGTATGCGCCAAGAGTTGTCCAAACTTAAATATAAGCAAATTGTTTCATAAATAAAACACCCACATGGGCGATTTATTATGGAGGGC
>CAZIPE010000015.1:0-7038 GCA_964541305.1 uncultured Candidatus Saccharibacteria bacterium
CGCCCGAGAAGGCAAACCTAACCCAACTGATGATGATGTTGAGTATTATAGGTGGTTGAAAGCTAGTTCAAGTAAGAAACATGATAAAACTCCAGAATCACCTAGAATTTCAGATGAACCAAAAGGCCCAGAGGGTGGTGATAAAACCCCCGAAGTTCCTGTTGTAGCACCACAAGCTCCAGAAGAGGATGGTCAGCCTGAATCACCAACTCAACCTGTCCCAGTAGTACCTGCTCCTGAAGGACCGCGGGTTCCAGAACGAGAACCTGTACGACCTGGACGCGTTCGTAAGTTTGGTCGAGCATGCCTTGCTGCACTAGCGATAATTGCTCCAACAAGCTATTTGGTTGGTCGAGCCCACGAGAACTACATTGTTAAATCTCATGACACTCCTTCAGTTGACGAGATCAATAAGTTCCAAGATCATACAAGAGATGTTCCTGAAGATACACAGGAGAATATGGTAAGAAACTTTGATACTGCTACAGAATTCTTTAGCCCAAAAACTGGTGCTGAAGCAGAAGTAGCTCAAAAGAATTTCGATGCAATGACGGACGCCGTTAACGTGGAAATGGGTAATATTACCAAACAGCACGGCGATGTGCTTACTACTGAACGAATCGAAGATCTAGCGAAAAAGCGAGTTGCAGCACGTTTGCATGCTGCGGGTATTCAGAGCTATGAAGAAGGTGTAGCATATTATGTTGCGAATCCTCCACAGCCAAAGGAAGATCCAAGCCAGTTTATGCCAACTCGGCCATAAGTGAGATTGGCATACTTAGAACTAAAAAGAGCACCACGAAAAGCAGGTGCTCTTTTAACTATTGGGATTGAGTTGAAGTCGGGAGTATACTAACTAAAGGATGTCAAAAGTACAAAAGAGCGAAGAAGAGTGGCGAAATGAGTTGAGTGAGGAGCAATATCGCGTGCTTCATCAAAAAGGCACGGAAGCACCATTTAGTGGGGTGTTGAATCAGAATAAAGCTACGGGAATGTATGCGTGTTCAGCTTGTGGGGCTGAGCTGTTTGCATCAGATACCAAATTTGATTCAGGTTCAGGCTGGCCGAGTTTTTATGATGCACTACCTGGTGCAGTTATTTTCCACGACGACACTACGCATGGGATGGTAAGAACAGAAGTGAGCTGTACGAAGTGTGGCGGGCATCTTGGGCATATTTTTGATGATGCTTTTGATCAGCCAACCGGTAAAAGATACTGCATTAATTCGGTGTGCTTGGCGTTTAAACCAGAAGGGAAGAGGTAGCGTGTCGATGCTCGATTCGGCGCAGAATGCCTTGAAGCGCTCGGCTCGACGGATGAAACTTAGCGATGGCCAGATTAAGGCGCTATTAAAGCCAGACTTTGAGCATGAATTCGAACTTAAGGTGAATGATAAAACACACCTGGCGTATCGGGTTCAGCATTCTAATACACGGGGGCCGTATAAAGGCGGTATTCGATTTCATCCAGAGGTAGATAAAGACGAAGTGCGAGCTTTGGCGCTACTGATGAGCCTCAAGACGGCTGCTGTGGGCATACCGATGGGTGGAGGGAAGGGCGGCGTGGTGATTGACCCGAGAGAACATGATCAAGCTCATATTGAGGCAGTGTCTCGAGCATTTGTGCAGGCGCTTCATCCGCATATTGGACCAGAAAAAGATGTACCAGCACCAGATGCAAATACGAGCGCCGAGATTATTGACTATATGGTGGATGAATATGAACAGATTACGGGCGATAGCAGTAAAGCCAGTTTTACGGGTAAATCACTTGCTAACAACGGTAGTGAGGGCAGAGAGGCAGCAACTGGTCGCGGTGGCATGATTGTGCTCCGCGAATACCTTAAATCAATCGAAAAAGATTCACGTGACATTACAGTTGCGGTTCAGGGTGTAGGAAACGTAGGCTTCTTTTTTGCTCAGTGTGCTGAGGCTGAACTTGGCGTGCGCGTTGTCGCTGTATCAGATTCAAAGCGAACACTGGCGGTCAAGAATTTTGCTCAGAACAACAATGTGCTTTCCCTTGTGCCGTTTAGTGGTTACAAAAAGGGTTTAATTGAAGATCTTGAAGACAGCCATACCGAGTTTTTAAACAGAGATGCCATAGTAACGATGAAAGTAGACGTATTGGTGCTGGCAGCGCTCGGTGACGTAATAACAGATGAAAATGTAGATGCTGTGTGCGCTAGTATCATCTTAGAGCTTGCCAATGGGCCGGTTGAAGACAGTGCTTTGCAGAAGTTGGAGCAGAGAAGTATTCACGTCATTCCTGATGTGATTGCTAATGCTGGCGGAGTAGTCGTAAGTTATCTTGAATGGTTACAGAATAAGGCTGGTGAACACTGGAGTGAATCAGTGGTGAACCAAAAACTTGAACACATTTTAGTTTCAGCTTCAGGCAAGATGATTGAGCGCGCTCAACTTGAACACATTACCCTTAAAGATGCGGCGTTTGAGATTGCCCTTGAAGAACTTGTGAGATAATCCTGTATACTTACTGATATGAAAGATTTGAAAAAACTCATTCCGACAAAACTGTTGTGGGTTGATTTAGAAATGACAGGGCTCGATCCACAGAAAGATGTTTTGCTAGAGGTAGCTGCCGAAGTAACGGATTTTAATTTCAAGACGCTAGCAACCTATGAGTCTCGCATTCGACAGCCAAAAGCTAAGGTTGAAGAACGGATGCAGGCGAATATTTGGTGGAAGGAATATCCTGAAAATAGAGATGATTTTTTAAAGAATGTCACGAGCGCTCCGAGCTTAAAACAAGTAGAAAACGAACTTATTGAGTTGGTTGAAAAAGAATTTGGACACGAACCAGCAATTTTAGCAGGCAACTCAATTCATAACGATAGAAATTTTATAAAAGTGTGGTGGCCCGGCTTTGATTTGCGACTCCACTACCGCATGCTGGATGTCAGTAGCTTTAAAATTCTGATGGAAGCAAAATTTGGTACTCGGTATGCAAAAAAAGATGTCCACCGAGCCTTCGATGACATTCAAGCATCTATTGCTGAACTACAGTACTATTTAGAAAAATTAAAACAAGATTTATAGTGTGTAGCGATGACTCATACGCAACTTGAAAACTACATTTTGAGTAAACCAGGCAGTTGGCTCGACTTTCCTTTTGGCGAGGAAGTAGCGGTTTACAAAGTGGGCTCGAAAGAGAACGGTAAAATGTTTGCCTTAATTCCTGAGGGTAAAGATCCGGCAACGATTAGCTTAAAATGCGATCCGATTCTAGCGCTACAACTTCGCAAAAAGTATGCAACAGTGATGCCAGGATATCATCTGCACAAAAAACACTGGAACACTATTGTGACAAGTGGTGAACTCGGCGATCAAGAAGTTACTGATTTAATCAATCATTCGTATCAGCTTGTGCTAGATGGCTTACCAAAAGGTGAGCAAGAAAAATTAACGAACAGCTAGTATTTATGTAGAAAAACTATCGAGGTTGTTCAAGGATTTCACTGATGGCTTCGAAATCTTGTTGTGCTTCCGTTATTATCTCGAGTTTTTCTTTTGAGCTGAAGTGAACTTTTGCTGCAACGAGAGCTTTTCGAACGTTGAGTACTTTTACTTTGAGTACCTCAACCATTTTGCTATCCAGCTGGTTAGACCGCTGGGCGCTATCAAGTGTTTCTTTCGAATCTGCGTCTGGTTGTGGTGCTGTAGAGAATCGTTTTTTTGGTTTGAAGGTTTTATTGTACATGGTATTAAGGTCAGTATAGTTGTCGCGCACCAGAATTTGAACAAGAGCGAGATCATTTTTGGTGTCATTGAAGCTGAGATCTTTGTTATATTTGTCGAGAATGGCGAGTGATTCGGAAGTATTCTTTACGACATTCTTCATCTCAGCTTCACCGGGAGTAGCCTTGCCACCAAGTACCACCCATAGTAGCAGGATTATTAGCAGTATTCCTCCACCTATCATCATGTACATCTTCTTTTTGTCGGCCTCGGGTTGGTTCAGCTGATAGGGATCAGTATTGGTGGGTTGACCAAAGACTGGCTTTTGGGGCTGACCTGGCATTGGGAGATTCATAAGCATTAGTATAGTGGATTTTGAGTGCAGTTGGTAGCGCGTCTACCCGAAAAGCTCTTTTGCTTGATACTCACTACTTGATGCGACATACTTGGTTTGGATGGATGCTAAGGATGAAATTAAACGAAGATTGAGCCTCGAAGATGTGATAGGTGATTATCTTGAACTAAAACGCTCGGGTCGTAACTGGAAGGCGATTAGTCCATTTAGCAATGAAAAGACCCCGAGCTTTATGGTAAGCCCAGAAAAACAGATCTGGCATGATTTTTCATCTAATAAGGGTGGTGACATGTTTAGTTTTGTGATGGAAGTTGAGGGTGTAGATTTTAAAGAAGCGCTTGAGATTCTAGCGCGAAAAGCGCAACTTGACCTTTCTCAGTTTCAGCGAGGCGATGGTGGAGTGGGAAAGACGAAGAAGCGATTGCTTGAGGCGCATAAGCATGCCACTGACTTTTACCACTTGGCACTATCTCAAACACCCGAAGCACTCACTTACATTAAAGAAAAACGAGGTTTCAGCGCCGAGACAATTCGTACTTGGAAGCTTGGCTATAGCCCCAACTCTGGTACGCAACTCTACCAATTTTTAAAGAAAAAAAGCTTCTCAGATGATGAACTCATCAAAGCGGGGCTCGTAACGCGACGAGCAAATGGTTTGGGTGATATGTTTCGGGGTAGAATTATGGTTCCACTGAGCGATGGGCAGGGGCAGGTAGTGGGGTTTACTGCACGTTTACTGAAAGATGATAAGAACGCACCGAAGTACTTTAACACTCCCCAAACGCCTATCTACGATAAGGGTCGTCAGGTGTTTGGGTTTCATCATGCCAAAGACAGTATTCGAAAGCTAGACTACACAGTTATGGTGGAGGGTAACTTTGATGTCATCAGTTCCTACCAAGCGGGTGTTACAAATGTGGTGGCCTGTGCAGGTACCGCCATGACTGCCGATCATTTACGCGCACTAAGCCGGTTGAGCATGAATATTCGGTTAGCATTTGATGCCGATCAGGCAGGCTTAAAAGCGACGGAGCGTGCCATTGAGATTGCTCAACAGGTTGGCGTCGATTTAACGGTTATTAGTTTGCCTGGTGATGCTAAGGATCCAGATCAGATAATTCAAAAAGACCCACAACTGTGGCAGCAGTCTGTTGAAAAAGCCGACGATGCTGTGAGCTGGATTCTAAAACACTATGAAAAACAGTACGACAAAACCACCGCAGAAGGTAAACGCCAGCTTTCGAGCAAGGCCATTGCGGTTATTGCACGACTCAGCGATCCGGTTGAAAGGGAGCAGCATCTGAAGAGTTTGGCGAAAGAATTGCAGGTGAGCGAATCATCGCTTGTCTTTAAGCTCAAGCAAGTAAAAGCTACTCGCTCAACCAAGAAAGAAGTAAACGCCAAGCGTAGTTCGCCAGATAATACCGCCTACGAAGACGATCTTCTCGCACTTAATGCTTCCTTCCCAGACGTGAGAGACAGCTTAAAGCTTATTGCAGGCGTAGTGCTACACACTGAACAACGAGAGCAGGTAAAAAATGTACTCACGGAACTAAAATCTAGCGCTAGACTCGATTCTGAGCAAGCTGACACCTTGAAATT
Source organism: uncultured Candidatus Saccharibacteria bacterium (assembly GCA_964541305.1). Lineage (GTDB taxonomy): Bacteria > Patescibacteriota > Saccharimonadia > Saccharimonadales > UBA7683 > CAZIPE01. The sequence continues at coordinate 5,657 of CAZIPE010000015.1, forward strand.
AGATGAAAACTATGTAAAAATACTAGGATTGCTCGTAGAGGAAAAGTATGCAGGTTGGAATCCTGCTGATATCATGGCCGAAACTATGGCACTCGCTCGACGCGTAAGTAAAGAACATCTAAAAGAACAAAAAAATATATTAACTCAAGAAATTGCACAAGCAGAGGCGAGCGGAGATCTAGAAAAAGCTGCATCGTTACTCAATGACTATCATCAACTGTTACAAAAGGAGTAGGCATGGCCGCTAAAAAAGCACCAACAAAACCTCAAAAGAAGAATCAAAAACCAACAGATGCTGCGAAAGCCGAAAAGCTCGAAGATTTAATCTCGACACTTATAAAAAAAGCCAACGGCAAAGATCATTTACTTGACCAGCAAGAGGTTCTCGACGGTGTTGAAGAGTTTGCGTTATATGACCAACTGGAGGTAATTTACACACGCCTTGCCAAAGAAAAAGTAGTAGTGACAACTAAAGATGAACCAGCAGATGATGATATCTGGGCAACGACTGAAGATGAAGAAGAGATTGTTGAGCAGGATACGTCCTACTTGGATGACATATCTGATGATTCAGTGCGACTCTACCTGCGAGAAATAGGTAAAATCCCTTTGCTGACTGCACCTGAGGAACTGGCACTCGCTCAAAAAGTGGTTGCTGGAGACAAGCGCGCTAAAGACCAAATGGCCGAGGCAAATATGCGTTTAGTTGTGTCGATCGCAAAACGATATAGTGGCCGTGGTCTCGATTTTCTTGACTTAATTCAAGAGGGGAATACTGGTTTGCTCCGTGCGGTCGAAAAATTTGATCCTGATAAAGGTTTTAAGTTTTCAACCTACGCGACCTGGTGGATTCGCCAAGCTATTACTCGAGCGATTGCTGATCAAGCCCGCGTGATTCGTATCCCTGTTCACATGGTAGAAACCATCAACAAATTGCTTCGCACACAGCGTCGTATGACCCAAGAACTTAACCGCGAGCCTACCATTGATGAACTTGCCAAAGAACTTGAGATGGAACCCGAGAAGATTGAATACGTGATTAAAATTAAGCAAGATGTAAATTCGCTCGATGCAGCAGTTCGTGATGACGAAGAAGATTCAGTGCTGGGTGATTTCATTGAAGATGAAGACACAAAGAGTCCTGACGAGGCGGCTACCGAACAGCTGCTGAAAGAACAGGTTCAAGACATTCTTGCATCTGCGCTTTCAGAGCGGGAACTCAAAATTATCAAAATGAGATTTGGCCTAGAAGACGGGAAGAACCACACACTTGAAGAGGTTGGACATGAATTTTCAGTTACCCGTGAGCGTATTCGTCAAATTGAGGCTAAGGCACTTGCGAAACTAAGAAAACATAAAGATGCTCGTAAGCTCTATGAATA
>CAZIPE010000015.1:7138-11002 GCA_964541305.1 uncultured Candidatus Saccharibacteria bacterium
TATGAAAACAACAGATCAAGTGGTTTCGTTTCAAAAAAAGCTTGCTCAGTATAAAAAGATACTTGATCAAGACGTTGAAAGCTACTCACGTATTCTGCTGGCTGATACGACCGAGCAATTTGGAGAGCGATCAGCACTTGCGGTTGAAGCCTTCACCTCAATTCTCGAAAGAGGAGGAAAGCGTATACGTGGTGCTCTTGTCATGGTTGGCTACGAAATGTCGGGTGGAAAAGACATGAAGATGGCCTTGGTTGCCGCACGAGCGGTAGAAATGATGCATGCCTACATATTAATGATTGATGATATTCAAGATCGGAGCAGTGCGCGTCGTGGTGGTGACTCAGCACACATTATTATTCAAAAACACCACGAAAATTTGCATCTCGCTGGAGACAGTGCTCATTTTGGTATTTCACTTGCACTCAACGGCGCTCTGTTTGGGGTGCATAATGCACAGATTGTGCTCAGTAGTTTGGATGTAGAGCCTGCGTACAAACTTACTGCATCACAGATTATTAATCGTACCATGATGATAACAGCGCATGGGCAAACGAACGATGTGTATAATGAAGCATCGGCAGATGTAAGCGAAAGCGACATTACAAACGTGCTCAATTGGAAGACGGCGCAGTATACCTTTGTTGGTCCGATTCAGGCGGGTATGGCCTTAGCTGGTGCCAGCGATGAATCGCGCGAAGAAGTTGTCGCATACGGCAAGGCTGCTGGATTTGCCTTCCAAATTACAGATGACATAATGGGTATTTTTGGTGAAGAAGCGAAGACGGGCAAGAGTCAAATGGATGACATTAAAGAGGGTAAGCGTACACTGTTGATTGCGTATGCTCTCGAGCATGCAGACAGCGCCGGCAAGAACTTTCTGATTTCTCAACTTGGCAACGAGCATATTACTTTGGCACAATTTGAACGAGTCAAAGAGGTTATTTTGCAAACAGGTGCCTTAGAGTACGCTAAGAATAAAGCTCAAGAATATGTTCAGCAAGCGCTTAATTGTCTGAATGATATTGAAATTGAAGATGAGCATCGAGAATTTCTTGGTGGTCTCGCTAAAGCACTTATAGATAGAAAAAACTAATGCGAAGTTGGAGAAACGTGGCTTACTCGCCATAATAGAAAGCTATGAGTAGTAAAAAACATGCCGTAGTAATAGGGGCGGGCTTTTCGGGCTTAAGTACCGCAGCTTATCTTGCGCGTGACGGATACGAAGTTACAGTGTTGGAAAAAAACGGTCAGCCTGGTGGACGGGCGTTTACACTTCATCAAGATGGGTTTCGGTTCGAGCTTGGTCCTAGTTGGTATATGATGCCGGATATATTTGAGGAGTTTTTCGCAGATTTTAACGAGAAATCAGAGAACCATTATCATATTCAAAAGCTTGACCCAAGCTACCGAGTATTCTTTTCTGGTAACCAGCACTACGATCTTTCCACTCCGTATAAAAATGCAGAACTATTCAGCCAGCTTGAACCTGGTGCGAGTGTTGAACTTGAGCGGTACCTAGTAAAAAGCGAAAAGCTTTACACCATAGCTCGCTCGAAGTTTTTAACACAAGATTATCAAAGTAAACTGTCGCTACTAGCACCACAGAAGTTACTGGATTTAATCAAGCTACCCTGGTCTACTTCATACCACTCTAAAGTTAAACAATCCTTTCAAGATGTTCGATTGCAACAAATTCTTGAGTTCATGACAGTTTTTCTGGGTGGCTCAGCAAAAAACATACCAGCTCTTTATGGTTTGCTCGCACATGTTGATATGAATTTAGGAATTTGGTACCCACGTGGGGGGTTCGAGGAGTTGGCTCGTTCGTTCGAGAAATTCGCAAAAAGTCAGGGTGCACAAATTAATTACAAGCAAGAGGTAACCTCTATTGACATAAAAGATGGGGTTGCTCGTGGCGTTCGTGTTGGAAAAAAGCGTATTGCTTGTGATGTAGTAGTTGGGGCGACCGATTATGCCCACGTTGAAACGAACCTTTTGAAAGAAAATCATCGTCGTTATTCCAATAAGTATTGGTCAAAGAGAAAACTTTCACCGTCGGCACTACTTATTTCTATTGGTCTCAATACAAAACTACAAAATCTTACACATCATAATTTATTTTTTGATACCAAGTGGGATGAACATTTTAAAGCAATCGACAGGGGTGAATGGACAAAAGAGCCACTTTTTTATGCTTGTGTGCCCAGTAAAACAGATAGCACTTCCGCTCCTAAAGGTTGCGAGAACGTGTTTGTTCTTGTTCCGGTCGCGCCTGGCATAGAGCAAGACGATGACGCAATTGAAGAAATTAAACAAAACGTCTACCTTCGTATCGGCGAACGAGCTCAAATTGATGTAGCGAAGCACATTATTAGTGAAGATGTACGGGCACAAAAATACTTTACTGAGCAATTTAACGCCTATAAGGCCAACGCGTTTGGACTTGCTCATACTCTAATGCAAAGTGCATTTCTGCGCCCATCTGTCAGAAGCAAGCAAGTAAAAAACTTATTTTATGCCGGACAGTTTACCAATCCGGGCACGGGTGTGCCGCTATGTGTTCTTTCGGGAAAAGTCGTTGCAAGAGCGATTGGAAGAAGTGTATATGGAAAGCGATAAAGAAATCTTTAAAAACGGGAGCACCACTTATTACTGGTCTTCTAAGTTCTTTCCCAAGAAGGCTCGTGCGGATGTATTTAAGCTCTATTCCTATGTAAGGGTTATGGACAATTACGTTGATGAACAACCAACTCAACCAAAAAAATTAGAATTGAGCGAAAAACTCAGACAAGATTTAATGAACAATGATACAAATCAATCTTTGCGAGTTGAGAAGTATTCAAGTTTGTCACCTGATGAGATTCGAGTTGTACAAAATATTGTTGAGCTCACAAAGAAGTTTGATTTTGAAGAAGAGTGGCTACAAGCGTTCTTTCAATCTATGAAGTGGGATGCGCAGGGAAAGAAGTATGAAACTCTTGACGACACTATAGCGTACATATATGGTTCAGCTGAAGTTATTGGCTTGATGATGTGTAAGATCTTACAGCTACCTAAAGAGTCGTACCACGCTGCGAGCATGCAAGGGCGGGCTATGCAGTTTATAAACTTCTTGCGCGATATACAAGAAGACAACTCATTGGGCCGATGTTACTTTCCTGCGCAAGATCTTGAAAGATTTGGACTCTCAGACATTACACAAAAGACCGCAATGCTCCATAAAAAACACTTCAAAGAATTTATGTGGTTTGAGCTACGACGCTATGAGCAGTGGCAGAAAGAGGCGAGTGAAGGCTTTTCGTATATTCCCAAACGTCAGCGGATTGCCATTAAAACAGCTGTCGCTGGCTATAACTGGACAGCCCAGCAGATCAAAAACGATCCATTTATCGTTTTTAAGAGAAAAGTAAAACCATCAAAGAAGCAACTGATACTTTGGGCTTTGAATTCGAACTAGATGTTACACGTAAGCTAGGCTAGTTTGGGCATGTTTCGCTAAATCGTGAATTACTCAGATATTGCACAAAATGTACTACATTTATGTCAATAATAGCTAAAATATACTTGACAAATAATAAAGCATGTGATTATAATAGATACTGTTAAATATAAACATAATAAACACAAGAAGTACGAACAGGAAACAACAATGAGCGAAAAGATATCAAGAATCGTAGAAACTAGCCTACCAGAAGATTTAGCGCATTTTGAAAAGCTAGATCAGATGACCTATAAGAACGGTACTGACCATATGTATGGTATTGATAAAGATGGCAAAAAAGTTCATATCTCTCACGATGATGTTCTCCAAGCCTACGGCTACACCCCCAACGAATCTTTCGACACCACTCCTTCAATCGTTGA
>CAZIPE010000016.1:0-10542 GCA_964541305.1 uncultured Candidatus Saccharibacteria bacterium
ACTACTAGAAATATCTACGTTGTGCACGGGCAACAATAGAGCCATTGGCCGAATCTATATCATGTAAATCATACACAGGGGCATCTATGCCAAACAGTGCCAGAGCGATCTTGCCGTCTTGCGAATAACGAAGTGTAGCCCTATCAACACCAAGCCAAGCGGCTCGTTCTGCGGACATCGCCAGTGCGTATGGAGTTATGCTGCCACCGCCTTGCCTATCAAGTTGTGACAACATAACCAGACCAGCGTCAAGTATAGCATCGGACTCGCCATCCACGGCTTGCTTTGCAGATGGGGCAACTTCGAGACGAGTTTTATCTAGTCGTGTAGCTACAACGTGATCGAATGCGGCAAATCTGTCATCAATCGTTACGATGCCTGCCCCTGTAGGCATTCTGCCATTCTGTATCGACAAAGCAGCATCCTGCGGGGCAAGACCTTTATAGTGCACATCAGCAATGATGTCTTGTCCGTGTGCAACAGGAAAAGGCAAATAAGCCTCATGTAAAGCTTCTGGGGGCATACCAACGGGACCATTAATTGTCATTCCTGCAAACTCCTTCAAAAATAAAAAGATTACCGGTTACGGTAATCTATAATCTTATACATTAGCATTTTTTTTATTTTATGTCAATATTCATGGCCACCCTCTTATTGCTATGCGAGCCCTTTACGCGAAACGATTATATGGGCTGGTTATCTATTTGAGCCCAAAACGCATCGGCCCAGTTTTTATAACTAAGGTTATTTGGATGGAACAGATCTGGCGCAAAGCCAAAGATACTTGCGTGTTCTGTAGTTTGTTTTTGCAAGTCTACAAAATGTAATTTAGGGTAATGCGCCAATTCCTCCTCGATTATGGTACTTGCTTCTTTGCCGGCGGAAGTGCGCCCCGGGCGACTATTAAAAAGTGGCATATTCGAAACAAATGCGCCTTCTGGTAACGAAGCGAGCACTTTTCTAAACGAACTGCGAAATGTCTTAGCATTAAATTGCACCATGTCATTTGCACCAATCTCTATGGTTACGACGTCTGCAGGTATAGATCGTGCACTACTCGCTTGCTCCCGCAGGTAGTCCTCCATCTTGGCGCCAGACTTACTCACATTGATGGTCTGAATTTTCTTCCCTGTTTTCTTCTCTAATCGAGAAGCAACAATACCAACGTAGCCCCGCGCCGGGCTCGTGGCGCCTATACCCTGTGCTGCCGAATCGCCCAACGCCAGATAGGTTATTTCTCCTGGTCTTTTGGCGGCTTCCAGCCAGTACTTTTTAAAGTGGCCAATACTCGTTACTAGCCAAATCAGTGCAAAAACCTCTATCAAAAACAGTGAGCCCACTATCATCAGTATCATACGTAACTTCTTCTTTCGTTTACTCTTTTCCATACCCATAACTAACGATACACGTAAGTACCTGCAACTACTAACGCGCCTATGTGTTAACCCTCAATAGGGTCGCGAGATATGCAGCCAGGGATTAGAACTTTTGACTCGTCGTAAATACTATTGTCACCGCGATATTCTTCCCATGATTTTTGTAAGGCGGTTATCTTCTTCAGGGTACTGTCTCTTATTGAGTCATCTAGATAATCAAACGGGCAAAGATGGCTTGGAGGATTTCCACCTTTTAGAACCCCGATCTCTACCAAGCCCATGCCTGCATAATTTTTTGCATCATAGTTACTGACTTCCGCTATAACGTCACCTGCCTTAACTTTGTCACCCTTTTTAACTTTTACATTCATAACGTGCTCTGTCTCGAAAATTAACTCGCTACCCTCTCCCTTAACCATAACGCTGTAATCGCTACTATATAGCTTCGGTACATCGAACACTTCGCCGTCGATCAACGAGTGCACCTTTGTACCCAATGGCAAAATGAAGGTTGGTTGTGGGTTCTTTTTCGCAGGTCCTGCTGAGTTGGCAGGAACTTCAAATCCGTAATCAAAGAACACGCGATTAAATTCTAGTTTTTCTTTGGTAAATACAAAGTCCCCCGCTTTGTTGGTTGTCGCATCGTATTCCTCCAGAATAACGCCTAGATGCTTTATCTTGACTTCACTTTTTTTTGCGACCACCTGGGAGTTTGACGAGGTGATTTTGGTGTCCTTATTTTTGCCCACGACAAAGAAGCCCACGCCAGCTATCGCTGCAATAATAACGATGATGATAAGCATTTCGACCAGGGCAAAACCGAGTTGTTTTTGTTTTGTTGTTTCCATAGTGTCATTGTAAAGTGCTTATGTAAAAAATACAATCTGTTATGCAGGTTTCCGCTGCTCCTACATCAGTTAGCAAAGTGACCTATGCCCCAAAGTGTTACTGTAGCTTTGGATCGCAAAGTAACAACCTACGGCTAGAGCACAAGTTTGGCACTCTTCACAAAGCCACCAATTTCTTTATCGAAGTCACCGCAATAGATTCGGTAGCTCTTCGAGTCAAGCTTCACTAGGTTAGGGTCGTTGCAGTCCAGCCCCGTTTCTTTATAATCACCGAATGTCAGGCCATCTGTTGATGTGGACGTGACAAGTTTTTTTGTGTCATTGATAAAGTAATAGAGCAGGAGTGTCCCGTCATCTGCCAGCCGTACATCTGGGTGCTCACCAGAAGTGGCAACCTTGCCCCCACCAATTCGATACCCGTCTTCTAGAGCCCAATTCATCAGGTCTGACGACGTAGCGCTATATATGTAATGGGGCCTTACACCTTCACCCGGTCTTGGCAAATCAGAGAAATAAACATGCCATTTTCCGTCCTTGAGCTTAACAGGCGTAGAGATGCCCGATATATCTTTGACTCCGGTTGGTGCCAGTATCCTTTTACCTGCCTCTTTAGCAAACGTCAGGCCATCGCTACTAATCGCTGAGCCGATGCCACCCCCGTCAATGAAGTACAAACGGAATCGTCCATCATCCAGCCGCATGACTCTGGGCATACCAGCCCCATCCCCTAGACGCGCGCCTGCCTCGGCTGTAAATTCCAATCCGTCCTTGCTCGTTGCACTAACTATCCCCTTTTTTTGTGCGAATGCATATATGCGCCAGCTTCCGTTGTCGAGCTTAATCGCCGAAACGTCTGCAACTGGCAATCCTGCTTGTACTCCAAATAAACTTGGCTGAAGCCGAACGCCAGGTTCAAATTCAAGACCAGCAGCTTTGGAGTTTTGGGCTGGCCCAACCTTTTGTGATTTTTGCGGTGGTGGGTTGTCTTGATTTTTAACTCGTGTGAATGCTAAAACCCCGACACCCCCAATTACCGACAACAGGACAAGTAACAATACATAATGCGTGAAGCCATTTTCGTTTTTCATACGTACAGTATATTTCGTTTATGGTTAAGCAGCAACAAACTCTGCCATTTAACAGTCGAGAGACCCAGTGAGTTGCGCCTATTTAATTCAATACTTGCACTACTTCTCATTTTATACAATTCGGCCGTGACAGAGCAGGCAACACTACCTGGCACTCTTGACACACGAGTGCCAATTTACTACAATAAAAGTACAGAGCCGTAAGTGCTCTCCGCCACGTTACATAATAACGAAAGGAGAATATATTATGAGCAATCTTATGCGGTGGGATCCCTTTGCAGAACTAAGTACGCTGCAAAAACAATTCTTTGGAGATGATCTTTTGTCATCGTTTAAGGGCGTGAACATTCCTACCACTGATGTCTACACAAAAGACAACACACTGGTAGTTGAGGCCCACCTCCCAAATTTTGAGCAAAAAGATGTAAACATACAGGTGGATGGAAATGCGCTTGTCATCAGTGCAGAACGCCATGAGAAAGAAGAAGATAAAGACAAGAAATATGTCGTTAGGGAAAGCTCGAGTAGCTTTTACCGACGTGTGTCACTTCCCCAGCGAGCCGATGCCGATAGTGTAGAGGCCCACCTAAACGAAGGTGTGCTAAAGGTCAGTGTGCCCCTCACACCCCTACCAGAACCAAAAAAAATTGAAGTACGAACAAATAAGAAGTAACCAAATAATCAGGAACGTGGCATAAAATGAGGCTCATTCGGAGCCTCATTTAAAATAATTCATACACGAACGGGCAGTTTATCAAAAGAGTACGGGTTATTGCCCAAAGATCTTCGAATTATTAGTTGATCTACTCGCTATTCATCTGCTTGCCACAAAATTCGGTCGATAGGGCCTTTCTGAGATTGCTTTTGTATATTCTTATAAGATTCTTCTAAGATTTTTACGAGGACTGGAAGCTCAATATCGCTGAGTCTTTTTATATAGACACAGAAGCCCGTCATCGTATGCTTGCCCAGCCGAGAAAGTAATGATGAATAACGAGCCGTACCGTCCATTATATAAACCGTGATCTTGCCTTTTCTTGGGTAAAAAGCCAGGGTGTGAGCCTCTCCTTTTCGACCACTCGAATACTCATACTTATAGACCCCGAAGCCGATGGTGCCTATTCCATATAAAACTGGCTCTTCGCCGCTGATGCGCTTCATTATTTCTACCAATGTTTGCGCATCATCCTTCAGCGACTGATCATCTAATGAACCCAGGTATTGCTCTACCGTAATATCGTTTCTTTCATCGGCTTTACTCATGCGGCCAGTATATCAAAATAAAAACCCACTCAAATCCAAGGTGTGCGTAACAAAGGATAGATTCGACAAGTGAAGACTGCTATCCTTCGACTACTACTTCAAAACCGCCGTATGCCATCTTCGTCATATCATTTGGCATCTCGAAATTGCCTAGATCCTTAAAGCTTTCGCTCATCTCTTCCATTACTTTTTTATTTACCTCGTCGCGATGTTCCTTGGACTCAAAAACAATAAAAGAGAACCACACATTCTCATCATTACCCGCACCCGTCATCTCGGTATAGGCCCGTGATTTCTCGTCACCCATTTCCTGCTGCTTAAGATCCTCCCCTCTGCACTCAAAGTATTGAAGCGCGCCATGCTTCATCCAGGCATCTCGCCCCATTTCTGCCATTTTTTCGTACTCAGCCTCTTTTCCCTTAGGGACTACAAGTATAAATCCATCAACATATTTAGTCATGTTCTTTGCTCCTTCTATTAATGCTATTCGCACTATAAGAATAGCACTTAACCTGCAGCGAGAAGCTGCCTGGAGATGCTTTGTGTACGTGTTAGGCCTATGTGCTCAATAGTCTGAGCAGGCACCCTACCAGTCGATGTTGTTCACAGCCATTTGACCATTTTTTGGTATTTTGGCGACCGTGGTCACATTATAAGGGGCGGTTGTGCTAACTACTTTAACTGCAATGGTTGATGAAGATATCGTCCTAACAGCAATGTTACCGCTTTTGCTCCAAACAGTCTGCTGACCTTCTCGGCCACCACCAGCGCCACCGCACCCTGTGAAAGTATCGATAGCGTCGGTATTCGTAAGGGTACGGAATCCCGTACCATCGGCATTGATGACATCTACGCTTGGCTGTTCTTTTCGTGAACACGTTTCACTATCGATAACCGTCTCATTATTTCGCGCTAATGCAAGCTGTGCACCATTTGGTGACCATGCAACACCATCAATGTATTTATTGACTGCACCATTGTTCCAGGACCAAGCTGGGGAAACGTAGACTAATTTTTCTGGTAACGTTAAAACTTTGGTGTAAAGATTAGTGGTTCGCGTGGTATCGCTATAACACGTGTAGGCAAACTCTGTCGTGGTCCCTGGGCGTCTACCTACAAGTACACAGCTACCAACATTATCTTCCGCGGGGGATGATACAGAGGTACTCGCTTTAATTTGATAGATAGAATTACCAAGGCTATACACAATTGTCTGGTTGTCGCCCAACATGTCGAAGTTATTAATGTACCAGATTACACCACCATTCGACAGAGATACGGTTGCAAGTTCAGAAACACTACCCGTGTTAACATCGAGCGCCTTGAACTTTACAATGTTGCCCGCCACTGCCCACGTCTGATAGATAATACGCCTACCGTCTGGCGACCAGATAAAGTCTTCTACCTCACTCACCCCATTAGAAAAAACCTTGGGGGGAGAAATGCCAACTGACTTGAGTGGTTTTATAATAAACCTGCTACTACTACTCCCTTTTGCTGTTTCAGCGTACGCAATATATGATTTAGTTGGATCATATTTCCCGCTTGTAAGCGTGTATTTATCACTCGTTTGTTCTGCTTGAGTTAATGGGCTAGTCCCCTCGGCGGTTATGGTTTTAATGGATTGGATTATCTTGGCTTGATCCGTATGGTCCTGGGTCGAGAAAAGCACTGGCGTAGTTGAATAGCTCGTTCGAACTAGTGTTGCCGCACGACTTTTATTGAGCACGTATACACCAACAGCTGCGATTAAAGCGGTTACGAGTAGTGGCGCTAGCAGATGAGCTGCACCAATTTGGTTAAGTTTGTTAAAGTGCTTTTTCATTTTAGTTTCCTTAAATTATGGATGGAATTATCTCACAACCATAAGTGTTATGCAAAACCATTTCGGCCGACAAGAATCAGTTATTTCGGTATCTTACTTTTGCATATTAGGTCAAGTAATTCAGTACATAAAAAAACTCCCAATCAAGGGAGCTTTTTTAGGTGTCATACTGGTTCGCATAGTGCCACAAGGCTAAGACCTCACCACTGCAGCATCATCTAATACTGATTAGATTTTTGCAACAAGGGGTCTAGTAGGCTTTTGTTCGCGCATCATTAACTCCAATCGCTATTATGAAAGCTATTTCTTCCGTGGCCCTGACTTTAGTTTCATTTTCAAAACGAACTAAAACATCATCACTACTGTCTGCAGAGACGCCAAGATTAAAAATGGATGGCAGGTCATTATCTGCATCATAAATCATCTGTTGGTCATAATGTTTGCGAATACGACTAACCCAGCCACCTTCCATATCCCAAAAGCCTTGGGTGATGCTGTCACCAAAAACCAAAACTCTCATTGCTTCAACCACTCTGCTATTTTGTTTTGGTATTCTTCAAGTTGCTGCTCAGTGAATTTGCTCTTTCCTAAGCCGTGCACAAAACCCTTTACTTCCCAATGTACCGCCTTGAATGCTTCAATATATGGGTCGGTACTACTTTTTGGGCAAGCTTCATCCAATTCGTGAGTTAGTACATACGCTTCACCCTTAAAGTGAGCTGCTTCCGCTAATACTGGGTGATTTTCAAAGTTCGCTGGGTCTGCCCTGTATTCATTCCTGATTTGCTCTCTATCAAGTCTTCGCCAAGGCGTATAAAGATCCTTAGGGTCATAGTTAGCAGGAACTCTAAGGATTAATTTTCTAATATCTCTAACACCCGCAAGCATGGCGGCAAAAAACCCACCATAGCTTGTGCCCATAACATCAATCGTTTTGCCTGGATGATGCTCTTTTAACCAATCATAGGCACGGACAACCTCTGAGAAGTTTTCCGAAATTGTAATATCTTGAATATCAAATGGGCTTTCCCCGTGACCAGAATAATCTATTACAAGGGCAGATGTTCCAGTTTTGCCGACGATTGCAGAAACTAACTCCTTATAATTTGCTTTGCTTGAAGTAAAGCCCGGAAGAACGAGCAATACATTATCATTGCCTTCATACCAATCAGCAGCTATCTCATAGCCTATGCAAGGAATGGTGAGTGACTTTGCTTTGCTCATTCTTGCTCCGTAATAAGCTCGTCCCGCAGTGAGTCAAAAATAAGTGCCTTCATTGTTACTACTATAGCAAAACAAACAAAAAGCTCCCGAACAAGGGAGCTTTTCAAGGTTTCATATTGGTGCAGCAAGTGGGTAAAAAGTTCCACCTTATCTCTAGTGAGATAGCTCGTTGGAGGATAATTTTGGAAGTATCATATCGGGAGTATTTGCTCCGTCAGTAAGAGATGGGGGTTACACGTCAAGAACATGTTCCAGTACTAATGCATAGTCGTGATTTGTAGTATCAAAAATCTTATACGGTATTTTAGAATTTTTCAGTAGTACAATCTGTTTTCTTTGCTGCTGTATATAGTAATCAGCAATCTCGTTAAAGTCTTTACCTTTTGTGGCTAAATAATCTTTCCATAACGGGTTTCTATGCTCTGAAGCTTTTTTAACTCTCTCAGCAATCGCATGCTCTTGTACTTCAAGAAATAGTAACTTTGGTGATTTTTTCAATAATAGCTCTTCAATATCTGCATAATCCTCAATGCTACTATCGGTCCTAAAAGCATGGGTTAGGTGTAACCTATCAAAAACTACCAATTCAAACTGACTAACATAAACATTGGCTAGTAAATTATTTAGGTAATTAATACTGACCGCTAAATCCTTATTGTCTACTATTGCCATAAGTGTTTGCTCTTCGGGAACAATTTTTAACAAAGACTTATTTTCACTTGCTGCTTCAATCATACTGATAATTGTGGACTTACCACTAGTTGCAATACCCTCAAGAATAATTGTCTTCATGTTCTTTACTATAACAAAAAGAGACCAGATGGCCTCTTTTCCAAAATGCTTATGGTTGGTGCGGGTGAGGGGACTCTAACCCCTGGCCTCATCCTTGGCAAGGATGCGCTCTAAACAACTGAGCTACACCCGCACGTTCGATGCTTGGTTTCAGGCGCATCCTTGGCCTGGCAAGTCAGGTCACCTTTGGCGACCCCGAAATTTCATCTTTGAAAACAAGTTTTCAAGAGAAAGTTTCCTTGCGTTATGCCCAGGCACAACTCACTCTAAACAACTGAGCTACACCCGCATAACAGATGCAAATTATACGGTATAACTGGTTTACGTTCAAGAGCCCGCTATTGTCGCTTTCAACAAACCTACAACTGACTGGATACGGGTTTGGGTGGTTTATTCCCGCGAAGATACGGAATCGCACCCTGTGGGCAGTCTTTTGCATAAGATTCAGTAAACGACTCCGTTGCACCCTGTCGCCCTATCAGAATACGCTCTCGTAAACCAAGCTGTCGGTCTGCATCGCTTGCAACACCCGCAAGTGGCGAAGGCGACTTGTAGGAAGATCCGCCGCTACCCATAATCACATCTTTAATCGCCTCGTCCTCGCCGGGCCAATAGTCGTCTAGGCCAAGTATTGCATCAACCACGTCTTTCTTTTTTAAATGGAAAGCAGTATTTGCGCCTCCAAAACTTCCTCCCTCTGGATTCGTACGATTTCTGTATTGTTGCGTGTACCTAAAGGCACTGCGGGCCATATTGGCCGCTAATCCTGGCCCGCCACGAAGCACTACCGGCCCTACTGTTATTGCTGGGGCGGCAATGAGTCTTGTGGCTCTTACCATCGCACCTGGCCAGAATCTTGGAAAGATTGGATGGCTATCGGCATCTAATAGCAACATTGGCTCCATGGCACGGCAACCCAAGAAGTGTATCCCTGCCTGGATGGCACGCATCTTACTTGCTTCTGGTAGCGATAAAACTGTTGCTCCTGCTTCTCGGGCAATCGTCTCGGTTCTGTCATCACAACCATTTGGTATGACAATTGGCTCTATAAGGTCGGCTGGTAATGCCGCAAGGGCACGAGGTAATAGTGCTTCTTCGTTATGTGCGGGGATGATTACAGGCAATTTCATGGTTATGCTTACCGCTCTAAATAAAAACTCCCCCGGTCAGGGGAATTATGGTGGCTCCTCCCAGACAGCGGACATACGTCCTTTTCCGCTTAGCCATGCTCGATGCAAGCATCTGTGCGTGGCCTTTGCTCTACCGAACTGGCTGCTTTGCAGTATCCCAGTTCTCGTCTGAGAGTAATATGGTGGCTCCTCCCAGACTCGAACTGGGGACACAAGGCTCTTCAGGCCTCTGCTCTACCAACTGAGCTAAAGAGCCACACCTGCTCTAGGATACGCCATCAGGGGTAATTTTTCAAACAAGGAAGCAAGATGAGGCTGGCTATTCGAAACGTTTGATCTCTCCAATGATGGTGTTTATTTCTCGAAGATGCGCCTCAGATTCTGAAGCCTCACGCTCATCTTCTGAAATTTCATTCTGCAGGACAGCGGCTAACCTGCTAATGTTCTCGAGTATCTTTTTCTTATCTTCTATCTGTCGGCGGCGATTTTCGTGTGAACGCCTCATACGATCGTGTGCTTGTTTTAGTTTATCGCTTGTTGCCATGCACTTATTATAACAATTTCTTCATGGTTTTTTTCTGAAGCGACCAGCATCTCGTGTGCTTAGCTTTGCCATTGACCGCTGCAATGGTTCATCCAAGTCAATCCCCTGGCTGTTGGCAAGACAGATCACTGCATACAACACATCTGCAAGTTCATCTTCCAAGGCTTCGTGCTCTTCCCCCTGTTTCTTGGGCTTGTCACCATATTGATGGTTAAGAATACGCGCTACCTCGCCCACCTCTTCTGTTAACCGCGCTAGGATGCTAAGTGGCGCCCAATACGGCAATTCGTACTGTTGCAGTTCGTCGTCAATCTGTTTTTGGTAATCTGCAATGCTCATGCAGCAGAGTATATATATCTAGTCTTTATAAAGCAAAAGACCCAAAAGTTTGAGTCTTATTTGGTGGGTGATGAGGGACTCGAACCCCCGACCCTCTCGGTGTAAACGAGATG
>CAZIPE010000017.1:0-8444 GCA_964541305.1 uncultured Candidatus Saccharibacteria bacterium
ATTAACATTCGATTAGAAGTAACGGCGAGCAACACCGTGCCGGCGCCAGAAAAACCACTAATTACTCCAAGCACACGCTCGTTCATCATGAGAAGCTTTGGTAGCTCAGTCATTTCAAGTCGCGTGAAGAAGCTCAAGCGGCTCAAGCGCCCCGGATACTGCCTTTTCTGTGTTGCGATCATCCCGCACCTCCATCTTTTCGTTTCCATATGTAGTGTATATCAACCACCCGGCGCGTAATGTACGCTATCGCACATATAGCGTGTGACTTTCGTCACACACACTATATCTATTGTCAAGATAAGTCTCAGATGACATAATGGATACATGTTAGCCGACAAAGCAGCACACGAACAATTGATTTCCTTCTTCCACACGGGAACGCAACTACACTACAAAAAAGGTGAATCAATCGTGCATGCTGGCGATGAGCCACGAGGTATCTACTACATAACCTCTGGTTACGTTAAAGCCTACGCAATCACCAAATACGGTGAGCAGAACTTGCTGATTATTCGACAAAAAGACGATATTTTCCCATTTATCTGGATTTTTACGGGACAGCATAGAGACATTACCTATGAAGCAATGAGCGACACAACCCTACTTCGGGTGGCAAAAAGTGACTTTCTTGGCTACCTTAAGAAGAATGAACATTCCTTAATAGCAATACTCGAAATTGCCATTGAGTCGTACCGCCTTCATTCTGAACGGGTAATGAACCTTGAATATCGTACCGTTCGAGAACGGATTGCTATGTTCCTCCTCTCGCTGGCTGATCGGTTTGGTAAAGAAACCCTCAATGGTATTACTATTGAAGCACCAATCCGTCGGCACGATATTGCAAGTTCAATTAATGCCAGTCGCGAGACGGCCAGTCGCGAGCTTACTGCCCTCGCTCGTAAAGGCTACATCAAACTAACCGGTAACCTTATTGAAATCTGTGAGCCCGAAAAACTCAAAGAACTACTTTAATAGGTAAAATCTTTCCACGTTGCCTTTTTCACCAGCGATAGCGCTATCTGACTTCGTTTCAATCACGAAGTTATTATCTTTAAGCCACAGTTCGAAGCGCTGAATAATGTCTCTACGTTGAGCACTGTTTTTTACCACGCCTTTATTCAGCTGATCCTTACCGGCCTCGAATTGGGGTTTGAGCATCGCAATAATTTGCCCCCCACTTTTGATGAGTTTTTTTACACTGGGTAGTACCTTTGTCATGGAAATGAAACTTACATCAATTACTGCCATATCGGCTTGCTCGCTTATCGTAAATTTACGAATATCTGTTTTTTCGTGGACCTCAACACGCTGATCTTCGCGTAGTTTCGGATGTAGTTGATCTGTCCCGACATCCACCGCAATGACTTTATTTGCTCCGTGTTGAAGGGCGTAATCGGTGAAGCCACCGGTACTTGATCCGACATCGAGTACAACCTTATCTGTAAAATCTAATTTTAATAGAGAGGATACTGATGAAAGTTTAAGGGCAGCCCGTGATACATACTGGGTTTTCACCCCAAATTCAATTCTTGCTTCTGGTGATACGAAATAACCTGGCTTACTCACTACCCGGCCATCAACTTTCACCTGATTAAGTCGAATATAACTTTCAGCCTGACTTCGCGTGGGCACCAATTTCTGCTGAACTAATAAATGATCTAGACGAATCTTCATATGGTGTCATCCTGGACTTGTTTCAGGATCTCCCTTCTCTTTCAAACAAATCTTCCCAATTTGGGTTAACCGATTCAATGAGATTAATCTTCCAGTCTCTATGCCAATTCTTTAATTGCTTCTCGCGAGCGATCGCGTCATTGGGACTATTAGTCTCTTCAAGGTACACAAGCTTTGTTAGCTTGTACTTTTTCGTAAATTGACTACCGTATTTCATATAATGTTCGTTGCCTCTGCGCTCAATATCGTTTGTAATACCGATATATAAAGTGCCTTTGGGTTTATTTGTTAATATGTACACGAAATATGATCTCACCTCTTTATGATACTAGATCCTGAAGCAAGTTCAGGATGACCAAAGTATCTTGTTATTTCTTGCGTTCGCGATATGCGCCCGTTTCAGTATCAACGCTGATGACATCACCGGTTTTTATAAAGGCGGGCACTTTAACAACCAGCCCTGTTTCAACAGTTGCGTCTTTTGTGATGGCATTTGCAGTATCGCCTCTGACAATCTCTTCGGCATAGGTAACCTTTAGATGTAGGTTCTTCGGTAGCTCAACTGTAATAACCTGCCCTTCAAAAAATTGCAGACTTACACTGTCACCTTCTTTAAGATAGTTGCGGGCATTCTCGGCCAGATTACTTGAAACTGAATACTGCTCGAAACTCTCAGGGTCCATAAAATGAAACTCGGTGTCGCTGTATAGAAACTGCACTGGCTTGCTCGTTACTGATGCGGATTCAATCTTATCAGCACCCTTGAATGTTTTTGGAATGACCGAGCCATCAAGTAGGTTTTTAAGCTTGACGTTTACAATAGAACCGCCACGTCCCATCACTTTCTGGGCATAATCGATAACCCGGTACGGCTTACCCTCAATTTGAACAACTACACCTTTTTTTAAGTCAGTCGGATTATACATAGTAGATTATTGATTGAAGATTATGGATTATTGTAAAACCAGAATCAAAAGCGCTCCTTATTCGCCTTAATTAAGCCGTGAAGTAGTTTTTGTACTACGGTTGATTGATCAAGCAGTTTATCCAAATCTCTTTTGCTTAATAACCCAACGTCCTGAGAAATATAGCCTTGTGTCTCAAGCTCAGCTAAAGAACCTTTTGCAATATAGTAGAATTGATTTTTCTCTTTAGCTGAAGATCTTCCGAAACCTTCTGCTATATTACTCGGCACAGAAACCACCGCACGCTTGATCTGCGAGGATAGACCATACTTCTCGTCATGAGGAAAACTACTCGTCAACTCATATGTAAGTTTCGCTAATTTACGGGCCTCTTGCCACACCATAAGATCAGTGTATGAAGCAATTTTACGGTCTTTTGGTCTATCTTCCATAATCAATAATCTAAATTCAATAATCCTATCTATTAGCCTACAAATGGCAGTAGCGCCAAATGTCGAGCACGTTTAACCGCTACTGAAAGTGCTCGCTGTTGCTTTGCGCTAAGACCTGTTTTTGCAGCAGGTTCAATTTGGCCAAAGATGTTAACGAACTTCTGAAGAGTTTTTACATCTTTATAGTCAAAAGCAACTAAATCTGGTTTTCGCTTATTATTTCCGTTCATATTTCTCCTTTGCCTTTATTAAAAAGGTATTTCGCTTAAATCAATTGGTTTATCGTCGATGTCTTCAATAACAACATCATCGGTTGAGTCACTTTTTTTGGTAGATGACTTTGTTGAGCTTGGGGCTGAAGTACTTGATGGGTTTGAGTTGCCACTAAATCCACCACCATCCCCCGCTCCACCAACAAAGTTAAAGTTTTCAACATTTACTTCTACTTTGCTACGCTTGTTGCCGTCTTGCTCCCAGCTTCGTTGGTCTAGGCGACCTTCTACAAGAATAGGGCGACCTTTTTGCATATACTGAGCGATAACTTCGCCTTGACGGCCCCATGCAACGCAGTCAATATAACTGACAGTCTCTTGAGTAGTGCCATCCTGACCCTTCCAAGTTCGGTTCACGGCAAGTGAAAAATTAGTAACACTTTGACCATTTGGGGTAGTGCGCGTTTCAGGATCGCGTACCAGGTTCCCCATTAGAACTACTTTGTTAAAACCCTTGGCCATAACTAGCCCTCCTTATTTTCCTCTTCTGAAGATCCGTCAGACTTTTTTTCTGACTTAGCTTCAGGAGCTTTAAGATCTTTTTCTACCATAAGATAGCGTAGTACTTCATCGGTAATATTGAGCAAACCCTGTACCTTGTTGGCATTAGCAGGCGCGATTGAAACTTCGCTGTAGACATAGACTGCAAATTCTTGGTTCTTAATCGGATATGCAAGCTTCTTCTTACCCCAATTGTCCTGAGTGGTGATTGTTCCACCATTATCTTTAATTATCCCCTCAAGTTTCTTGAGTGGTTTTTCCAGATCAATTTCTAGATCTGGGTGTAACAGTACAGTTAGTTCGTACAGTTTAGTCACTTCTGACATAGTCTTTCTCCCTTCGGACCCGTCCGCTGCATAATGCCTTGGAGGGGCGTAACCTTCTAAGTTACGCTTGAGTTAATATTGTGAATCAATTATACCGCACTTACCCCTGTTAGTCAATCAATACCGGCCAATGAAGTGATCATATGTTTTTAATACCTATATTTTTATGCTTAAATGTCTGTAGTAAAAAAGTAAAAAAGGAGTCTAAATTATAATGGATCCAGCAACTAATCCTGATATGAGACCAGAACCCATGCAGCCAATTGAAGAACGTGCGGCGCCACAAAACACCAACCCCGTTCCACCCCAAACTACTCAAAATCCCGTAGTCACAGAAGCCTCTGCGGGTGGTAATAATCAGGTAATCAACAAACCGGGTGTCATTGTCCTTCAGTGGCTTACGTACGCTTTCTGGGGTTGGACGATTATTGCGCTAGGAACTCTGCTTGCAACAACGCTTTCTCACATGATGAGTGGATCAGGAGCAGAAGGCTTCACTCCTTACGGCATAGCGGCAACTCTTGTGCTACTTCCTATCGCAGTGGTGTGCGACATACTTTATTCTAAGCATGAACCTGAGAAGAAGACTGGCGCAGCTAGCATTGTGATGGTAATTCATGCAGTGATATTTGCGCTCCTTGGAATTGGATCACTCATTACGGTAGTTTTTACAGTTGTTTCGCTGTCGATATCCGACGCGAGCGCCAAAGAAGTGACCCCTGTAATAATTACGGCTTTAAGTATGGCTATTATTTACGGAGCTACTTTTGTTCGCACACTACACCCAGCGAAGATTCCCCTAATAAATCGTATCTATCTGTTCTTTATGATTACAGTTACAACAATAACAATAATCCTAGCAATCGTTGGGCCCATCAGCTTTGAACGCAGGACAAAGAACGACAAACTCATTGTTAGTAACCTGAGTAGTCTTAGTAACGACATAGAAGACTACGCGAAAGCTAATGATAAACTTCCTGAAACACTTGGTGAAATTAAATCCAGCAGTGAGGGTGTGAAGAAACTAATCAGTTCTAACCTTGTCGTATACAAGCCAAATACTTATACAGCTACAACGGAGCAGTCGGATATAAATAATAACCAAGGCCAAACACTTCTCCGATCAACCACAACCAGAAACGATTATTACTACCAATTGTGTGTTACCTATTCAGAACCAAGTTCAAACTATGATGATTACGAAACTCGCTACGACCCACCAGCAAGTACAGACCCTTCAGGCTACGAAACGTACCTTTCGGTATACGAACATCCAGGCGGAGACATCTGCTATAAGGTCAAAACTACCGATTACGGCTATTAACTACACATCACTTGTATTATCATTCGCTCTCGCGAATTGCCGTCACCGGGCTGATTCTTGAGGCTCGTCTAGCGGGCAACAAACCAAAGACTAGGGTGATTAGCGTCAAGATACCCAAACGAGAAAGTAGTAACCCCCAGTCAGTTGCGAGCAGAGCCATTTGATTTAGTTGAGGAACTTCTCCACCAAGGAATGAAATAATAAGAGTTGCCGCAAAGCTAGTAGTCGCATATGGGTCATAGTTATTCGTTGCTTGGTTAAATTGACTTGCCAACATACCTGAAAGCACATAAGACGCAATAAACCCAATGAGCAACCCCACGCCCACACCAATAAGTAGCAGAATGGCCATACGAGTAAGAACCAGCTTTTTAATGTCAAATCGAGTCGCTCCAATTGCCCGCCACACGCCAATCTCTCGTTTAGAGTCGGCTACAAATCGACCCATAGTCGTAAGTAGCACCAATGCAACGACGGAACCGAGAATGATAGTAAGCCAGGTTACCGCAAGTTGGGTGCCTTTTCGGAATGACTTAATTATTGAAAGTGGACTTTCGTCATATATTTCTATACCTTTGGTTTTTAAGTACTCGATATATGACTGTCGACTGTCTGCCGAATCGAGCCTGACCATGGCACCGGATGGCTGAAAGTTCTTTTCGGTCAGCTTGCCTAGAGTAGTCTCTTTGTACTCAACCTTTCCTTTCTTATTCTTCGTAGGCTCAACTATGAGTCCGCTCACGCCAGTTACTATCGCTACATCTGATACGCTACTCTCTGGGTCTTTCTGCCAGGTGTTACTTACACCGAAGCTGTTAGCATTACTGAAATCTATAATCTCCTTTTTTATTTCAATTTTTGATTGTTCATTTGCAAGAAACTCGTTGTCGAGTGCTTTTGTCGTTCGAGCCTTCTTTTGGTTAACAAACTGGGTATTTATTAAATCAATGACTGCCTCGTTAGGAATAAAGGCTTGGCCCTGATAACTTGACTGCCCTTTTATTAATCCGACTACTTTAAACTTTGTAGTGAGAGGTTTTTTGAGTTCGTTTATTTTCCAGTAGGGAGAATAAACCTCGGCTATCTTCTTATCTAGCGTTTTTTCGTCTCTCTTTGTAAGCTTTGTTATCTTAACTGACGACCCATCTGAATTAGTCTCCTCGAAGGCCTCGGGAAGAACGCCGAAATCATTAAGATTTGCTGTAATCACAGACCCCATTAACGCATCTGCATCTTTCAACTGTTGATTATCTATTGATTTTTTTACACTCTCTGCTTCGTTATAGTTAATATCGATACTTTTTTTATCACCCCAGTTGTATTGTGCAGAGGAAATAGCCTTTGGATTAATGATGATTGGGATAGGCTCACCTTTTTTATATACGAATGACTCACCGGTATAGAGCTTGGCAAATTCGGCACTATTACCTGCGACGCCCAAGAATGGCTTTGTAGTATTGCCTAGAGAATCAGGAATGATATTCAAAAATCCGAGCTGAGGATATACATCCTGTACTTGCGGTGCTTTAGTTGCGACATCGTATTTCTTCTGATCAAAACTAGAGTTAGATGACATATCACCACCAGAACCAGAAAAGTTGTTTTGAATGAAATAATAGGGGTCAAGCTGAACAATCTCTTGCGAGCTTTCTGCATTTTGTAGTACCTTCTTATCCATTTCGTTTACAACACCATTTGGAATGGTTGAACCCACAAACATTACTGCAATGAGCAAAACACACGGGAACAACGCCAGCAGAGTGCGAATCCACCGCTTCCGCATGCTTGCAAAGCTGACTTTAGTAGCGAAACTGAGTGGCATACTCATTATTCAGCTCCTTTTCAATTACTCCATTTTCTAAACGAATAACACGGGGGAAAGCAGAACCAACTTTTTCATCGTGTGTCACCACAACTACCGAGGTTCCATCATCAGCTAATCGCTTGAATATTTCAACGACTTCATCGGCGTTTGTTCTGTCGAGGTTTCCAGTAGGCTCATCTGCAAGTAAAAGCTTCGGCTTATTCGCAAGCGCGCGAGCAATGGCGATTCTCTGCATCTCTCCGCCAGAAAGTTGATTTGGGCGTCGATGGGCTTTTTCGCCCAACCCGACTTTCTGTAGTAACTCAAGCGCGCGAGCGCGTGCATCGTGTGGTTTGGTGCCATTTAACCTCATGGGAAGTGCGACGTTATCTAGGGCATTCAAAAATGGCTGAAGATAAAACTGCTGAAACACAAAACCTATGGTAGAACGTCGGAATTTTGATCGCTTTGAGTCTGAGAGTTTTTTAATATCTTGCGAATCAAACTGCACCGTACCTGAAGAGGCACTATCCAGTGCGCCCATCAGTTGCAAGAGAGTACTCTTGCCTGATCCACTCGGCCCCATTACAACAACTGCCTCGCCATCCCCAATAGTGAGAGACACGTCTTTTAGTGCCTCAACCGTCTTACCACCCATCTTGTAGGTTTTTGTTACATTCTGTAATGTGATCATGCTTACGATAATTATACCGTAAGAATAATCAGAAACCTACTCTATTTCTGGTGGCTGTTCTGACCCCTCATCACCGTTAAATACCTCATCGAGCGACGAAACTAATACCTCTCGTGGGCGTGCGCCGTCAGCTGGGCCAATAATCCCCCTGTCTTCCATGTCTTCGACCAAGCGAGCCGCACGGGCATACCCCACACGCAGGCGTCGTTGTAAGAGACTTGCGGAGGCTTTACCACTTTCAATGACGCAACGGACCGCATCTTGGAACATAGCATCGTCTGAGCCTGTATCGTGATCCATCACTACTCCACCCTTGCCGAGTTGAACCGGCAATGCCGTAATTTCATCATTATAGTCTGGTGGGCGCTGGTCTTTAATGAAGTTAGTTACCTTCAGAACCTCACTATCATCCACAAATACACCCTGAATACGTTTTGGCTTCGGCATAGTCGCCGTGGTCATCAGCATGTCACCCTTACCGAGCAACTT
>CAZIPE010000017.1:8544-10098 GCA_964541305.1 uncultured Candidatus Saccharibacteria bacterium
ACAATAACGATATACGGCATGTGATCTTCTTTGTTGCTTTGGTTATAACCCTGAATATTCTTTTTATTCTTCTCTTTTAGCAGTGAGTAGCGTCGTTCCATCTCGTTGACCGCCCATTTAAGTGCAGAGATGCACTTTTCAGGCTGTGAGATAACTTCGGTTAACAGGTGTGGAATATGATTATATGCCGCCAGCTCTACCTGCTTCGGGTCAATCATAATGAGCTTTAAGTCTGCCGGTGAATTACGATATAAAAGACTCGTGATTAAGGTATTAATCATAACCGATTTACCCGAGTTAGTCTGACCAGCAATCAAAAGATGTGGCATGCTCTCTAACTCCCCCACCACTGACTCACCTGAAATATCTTTACCAATACCAAACGCTAGTGGCGATGAACTCGCAGCCCAGTTTTTAGATTCCAAGACATTGTGTAGCGTTACGGTAGCAGATTTTTTGTTTGGCACCTCGACACCCACGGCTCGCTTGCCAGGAATTGGTGCTTCTACGCGAATAGATTCCGCCGCCAAATTGAGTGCAAGGTTCGTATCAAGTGAAGAAATCTTATTCAAACGCACTCCCGCAGGAGGCTTCAGCGTAAACTGCGTAACGCGCGGACCAACATTAGCCTCTTCCATGGCGACATCGATTTTAAAATCTTGCAGAGTTTCTTTAATGACCTGAGCGTTATGCTTAATATCACCCGCATCGGCTTTGTACTGCTTGTCGCTGAGCAGATCCAGCCCTGGTAGGTTCCAGTTGGGGTCACTTGCCACCGTCAGAGCTTCTTTGTTTTCTTGCAGCTTATCTGGCTGAACGCTATTACGCAGTGTTGAAAGTCGTGATGGCTTTAGGCCTCCTTCAGGCTGATCTTCAATCAGTACATTCGTGTTCAGCTTGAGGCCTGGTGATTCGGCAACCTTCTCTGCGTTCGCATTTTGAAGCCCATCACCCAAATCTTCTTTCCTGAATATAGAGAAGAATGATTTGACCACTTCTTTAATTGGAATCTTCAAAATGAATAGGATTGAAATGAGTATAAGTGCGAACAAGATAAATCCAGCTGCAATATCACTCAGGAAACCACGCAGGAAAGTAACGAGTGCCGCACCTACCATGCCACCACCTTTGCCCGCTTGAACAACGGCATTTGATTCAGCCGGATCAACAAATAGGTGTATAAAGCTACTCAGTGATGCCATAAATATAAGTGCACCAACGTACACGCTAATACTGAGCCGATTTTCTTCGCTCAAGAACTTCTGCGCCATAAGAACCAGAAGAACTAATGGAAAAACGAATGCACTATAGCCAAACAACGTACGCATGGCTTCCAGAAGACCTGCCGGTAGCGGACCAGCCAAACCAAACATTGCCAATATCAGTAAGAGTGCAGTGATGCTTATAACAACACTGACAACTTGCTCCCACCAGCCCGTAGGCAAGACGTGCTGAACCTTGGCCTCGGCTTTTTTTGCTTTTCGAGAATGTCTTTTTCTTTTTGCCATGTACCCGTGTAGTATACCATAAGCATTAAAAAATTACAACACTTTT
>CAZIPE010000018.1:0-9923 GCA_964541305.1 uncultured Candidatus Saccharibacteria bacterium
AGGCCCTGTCACTACCTTCAACCGTGAAGGCATAGGCCTAAGCCTCTTCATCGACAGACTTATTATGCATGCCCTAGGTGGAGAGGTAGAGATAATGAGTAAACTCAAGGAAGGAACGGTGGCTACGTTGGTGTTTAGACAGACGATAAAGTAATTGAATCGTGATAATATGCCGCGTTTTGCTTGTGATAATATTAGTAGGTAAAAATAATGTTTTTTGGAGGTGTTTTGGTTAAATTTAGTCACTCTTCGGGGCGTTCGGTGTTTTGGGATATGGCAAGAAAGTATCTACCACTTATCATAGTTATTGCCATTTTAGTTATCACCCAGAGCGAGAGATTCATACGAGAAGGCACATTATTGGGATATCAGGTAAGAAGTCCGCAGAGTGCACGGTCAAAAGCTAGGCAGAATAGTAGCGGATCGGTTGTTGGCGGCAAGGTTGCAGATAAAAATGTGAAGAGTGTTGCATGTGACACGTTTCCGCAGGAAAAAGTTGCAAAAATACTAGACGCTGAGGTTCAGCGACTATCAGGTTTTGTTCCCGACAAAACTAAACCGTTGCTTGTGTCTACTTGCATCTATGTCTCGAAGAATGATGCAAATAAGGCGCAGACCGTCTCAATCTTACTGCGTGACATGAAAGATGACGGTACGGCAAAAAAGACAATCATTACGATTAGATCTGGTAATGAAGACGGTGAAAATATTACACAGCTCGGTGACGAAGCGTTCTATAACAAGAGCGCTAATCAGCTCACGGTTCGAAAAGGGAATCGCCTCATAACGGTTACCGTGCCAAAAGTAGAAGGCAGCAAAAAAGATAACAAAACAATAGCTGTTGAAGTTTCTAAAATAGCCCTCTAAATTACAGCATTTCCCGCATATTTTCACAACGCTTATGCTAAGATAGATAACAGAGATGAGGAATACAAAGATCCCAACGGTCTTACATTTTTTGGGCACACTATTAGTGATGGTGAGTATTTTCAGTTTTCACCAAGCAAAGGTGCGAGCCGATGCCCCTGTCATTACTATTAATGAAATTATGTACCACCCCGTTTCAGGAAATGAGGATGATGAGTTTGTTGAAATTCATAATACGACTGGTACGACAGTAGATTTAGAGAACTGGTGCTTTACGGATGGGGTAGTCCTTTGTTTCGGTCCTGGCGCTACTATCGCAGCCGGTGCCTATGCTGTGGTTAGCCCAAATGCAACGCAGACACTCGCTACCTATAGTGTCACGACCATAGGAACATACACGGGCAGATTAGCCAATAGCGGAGAGATGCTGGTTTTAAGAGACAATAGCTCAACAATCATAAATAGCATCACTTACGATGATTCACCACCATGGCCAACTACTCCTGATGGAACAGGCCCTTCTTTAGCACTTAAAGATCCAGCCATGGACAATTCACTGTCCTCGTCTTGGGCGGCCTGTCCTTGTGGCTCAAGCCCAGGGCTAGTCAACGAAGTATTCACAGCTGGTCTACCTGATATCGTAAATCTTAGTACACCGCAGAATGTACTGTCGAGTGCTACGCCGACAATAACGGTAAATGCAACCGACGCCACGACAGTTACTCTAACGTACAAGGTTATGTTTGGTGCCGAGCAGTCAACTAGCATGTATGATGATGGAAACCACGGGGACGGTAGTTCTGGAGATGGAGTATATGGTGCAGTAATTCCTGCTCAAGCTGCAGGTAAACTAGTCCGGTTTAAAGTGTCGGCAACTAATGCTAATGGCACACAGACAAAACCAGGAGCAAGTGACACGATAAATTACCAAGGATATGTCGTACAAGACCCAGTCGTTACTTCGCAACTCCCAGTTATTCAATGGTTCATGGAGGATAGCGAAAGGGATGCTATGATAGCAGACCATAGCTTTGACGATCAAGATTTTCCAACAGTAGTAGCTTACGGCAACAATGTATATGATAACACCAAGGTGCACATAAAAGGCGGTGTCAAAAGAGTTTTTCCTAAAAAAAGTTTTGCTTTTGAGCTACCTCAAGGGTACAAGTTGCAAATCTCTCCCGATATGACAAGGTCAGTTGATGAGTTTCACCTGGACTCTGACTATGTCGATCCGAGCGGAACTTCACTTACCGCTGCTTGGCAGATAGCCAAAGAGTCTGGACTCGATATACCTCAAATATTCAAGGTGCGCCTCCAGAATAATTCTGATTTCTATGGACTGTATACATTCTTAGAAGAGGATGACAAAACATGGCGAGAAGTTTTCGGATATGAAAACATGTCTTACCATGGCACAGATAAAGTAAAGACAAACATTGTCGCAGACCCAGTTTCAGAAATACAACAATGGAAGGCAGCGCTCATGGTGCCAAAAAGTATAACTAGGAGAGATTATGCTGTAGACAACTCTGATATTCCGAACATGATTAATTACATGGCATTCATGGCGATTATTCATAACTGCGAATGGCACAATGGTAAGAATATGATAAAGGCACATGATGTACTCGATACAAACAGGTGGAAGATGTTAGCTCACGACATTGATTGCACTATGACTTCAGCTGGTAATATTGATAGGCAAATAAGTCCATTTGATGCCCCGTTTGGAGGCTATTTTTCGGAAGGACGATTCCAATTCGCTGCACTTTATGAGGAGCTTGACTTTAGGGAGGGATTCTACAGAAGACTCCGCACGCTCGCTGATGAGTATTATGGTACTGATAAGTATCTAGACATGATTCAGGATTTGTATACTCGAGTGGAAGCTGATGCAGTGCTGGATTCACAGAAGTGGCAAAGATATGGGAGCCCTCAGCAAGCCCTTGAAAAGATTAATGAGCAGTACTATAAAACCAAGAAAGACCTACTTGTAAGATATAGATACCATAATGTAATCCCCCCGGCTCAGACTTCTAATCCGGTCATAAACATCGAGTCTCTAAATGTAAATATCAACAATCATCAAGAGGACTATATAAAACTACAAAACAATACCGCGGAATCAATTGATATATCTGGATGGAAAATCGAAGAACTTAACTATACTATTCCGTCAGGTTCTGTAATTGTACCCGGTCAAGCCGCATACCTGCCCCGGCATGATGTAACTTTTAAGCTTGTAAGCCCAGGGAGCTACGTTCTCGGGCAGCTCAAGCAAGACATTGGGCTGTTAAGCCAGCTTACCCTCCGACGAGTCAACAACACGGTTTCTGATACAGAAAGCGTTGCATTATGATAAGATATAAGCATAAGAAAAAAGAGGTAAGTATGATGAAGAGGAATAGGAGCAGACTTAAGATAATCATTGCGTTTAGTATGTTCTTCGCAGTGGGTATCTTTATCCAGTATCCTAAAACAGCTCAGGCGGCATCCGCGACATTTATTGTCAACAGTGTGAATGATGGGGTTGACGCCAATAATGGTGATGGAGTATGTGAGACATCTACTGCCAGTGAGTGTACATTAAGGGCGGCTATAGAGCAGGCAAACACTAACGGAAATCCTTCCGATCAAGATAAAATTACCTTTAATATTGCGGGTACCGGCCTTCACACAATAACTACTAGTGCGCAGTTTACTATCTCTGAATCGTTAGAAGTTGACGGTTATACACAAAGCGGTGCGGTTGCAAATTTACAGGCATGGCCAGCCCCATTTGATGGTACTCTAACAATAGAGGTTGATAGCTCAGGAATCCCAAACAATTACAACGCATTTTCAATAGATTCGGATAATGTGACATTCAAAGGACTTATTGTGAATGGCTCGCCTACTTCAGAATTCTATTTGAACGGTACACGAAATAATATCAGCTTCTACGGTAACTATATTGGTACAGATTCAAGCGGGTTGGTTAAAGGCGACTCCAAGCGATGTATCTTTGGCGCAGATGGCGGTAGCGGGTTGGTTGTAGGAGGGAATTTACCAACAGAAAGAAACGTCATAGCATGCGAATTTTCAGCAATCTCAACTGAGCTAAACAACACTACGATACAGGGTAATTATATCGGCGTTGGAGCCGATGGTGTGACACCTCTCCCTACTACAATTAGCATGAATGCATATCTTATTGACCTTTATGGCAATAACGCATTAATAGGTGGCACTGGCGCTGGAGAAGGCAATAGTATTGAAAACAACAATAACTTTGCTGCAGTAAGTCTTAATACTTCAACCAATTCGGCTATTTTGGGAAACAGAATTTCAGGGAATCATGGCGGTATTAATATTAGT
Organism: uncultured Candidatus Saccharibacteria bacterium; assembly: GCA_964541305.1. Classification (GTDB taxonomy): domain Bacteria; phylum Patescibacteriota; class Saccharimonadia; order Saccharimonadales; family UBA7683; genus CAZIPE01. The sequence continues at coordinate 4,228 of CAZIPE010000018.1, forward strand.
GGTGACTCTTCGGGCACTCAAATTGGTGACGGAACCACGGCAGGACGAAATGTTATATCGGGCAACGACATTCTTGGAGCCGACATTAATTATCCACTCGTTTACGGGAATGCAATTACGTTGTATAATTCAGGATCCGTCGCAATACAGGGTAATTACATCGGTGTGGCAGAAGATGGTACGACGGCACTAGGAAATGGAAGCTACGGTATCTTGGCGATGGATTGTGTCGGTTTGATAATAGGGGGCACGGGCGCGGGCGAAGGAAATATAATTGCGAACAGTGGATTAGACGGTATACATGTTCAGGACGCCACCTCTAGAGTTAGTATACTTGGTAACTCACTATATGCTAATGGTGGTCTTGGAATTGATATTGCGCCTAATGGGGTAAATCAGAATGACATGCTTGATCCTGATACTGGTCCGAATGATCTGCTTAATTTTCCAAAGTTGTTTCCGGGTGTGATAAATGGTGCAAACACAGATATAACATATCGGGTTGATGTGCCAGCGGGTGAATATCGGGTTGAATTTTATAGTAACAACAGTGCTGATCCAACAGGATACGGTGAAGGACAGCAGTTTATAGGCTTCGATGGGCCTATTACAAGTAATGGGTCGGGGGTACAGCAGTTCAGTACTACGCTCGTTGGTAATACGCACGATAATATATACGCTACCATAACCGAAGTGGATGCTTTGAGCGTAAGTGGATACGGTCCAACTAGTGAATATAGTGATTTTGCACAGGAAGATGTAGATGCTGAAGTGACGAAGACTGTCGTTGATCAATCAACTATTACAACAAGTGGAACTATCCAGTACGAAGTAACATATACCAATAACGGTACCGACCCAATTAATCCCACATTACGCGATGCAAGTGGAGTCAATCCACTCAATACGGCACTATTCAATGATATCTTCCCGGCTAATCTCACGTTTACTTCTGTTACGGGAGATGCGGATTGTAGCATTCAAAATAATGCCGCTACATTTGGTACGCTATTTAGTAATCACGGCGCTTTTACGGTTCTATCTTGTGGGTACAGTGGAGTTGATACCGCACTTGAGTTCGGTGAATCACTTAGCTTTACCCTCACGTTTAGTGTAGTTAATCCACTCCAGACAGTATTTACTAACTACACACTTTCCGTTCCAACAGGCTTTGACCCCGAAACAACCGCGTACACAGCAGCTGTGAATTCGGGCGAAGATATCATTGACGAACTTGGTACAAATATTAACAATTTATCATCAGCAACTACTACAAAACCTGTAACTGACGTATCGCTTACCAAAGAACTTACCAATCCAGAAGATGTTGCTCAAGGCGCAACACTCAACTATCAGTTTACTTACACCAATAATGGGCCAGATGTTCTCAATTTAGCTGAGTTCAACGGTGCACCACCGTTACTTCTGGACATCTTACATCCTGATCTTACTCCATCCGATCTTGGGGCTCCTGGTCCTTTTCCTGATACGTTTTATATTAGCGACACTGGTAATGCAGATATCGTTTGTCTCTGGGCTGGTCCAGGTTCTGTGGCTGCCTTCTTACCAAGCTATACTAATCATTTAGACTACGGCGTTATAAGTTGCCTGTACGTAGGAGCGGACACCGTTCTTGAAGATGACAGTAGTCTTCAAATGGATTTGAACTTTACTGTTGCCAATGATTCTGAGCTCGCCTTTACTAACTATTCCTTAGTAACTGCTCCGACAGCAAGCGAAGATCCAGATCAAGACGATTTGACAGCTGTGGATAATTCAGGCAATGATCCCATCAACGAAATGACCAGCCAATATCCATCTCTCAACAACTTTGCTATGGCTGAACTTCCTGCAGATATAGATGTCTCGGCCGAGTTAGAAAACACCGGAGATATATCACCGAGTGATGCAGTCTATTACAACGTCACACTGACCAATAATGGTAATACTGGCATAGACTTGACGACTTACAATAACTTTTCTACCAAAACATTAATAGCTTCTGCTTATGCGGCAGAGGATATTACCATAGTCGGTTCAACTACTGCTAATGTAGTGTGTGGTAGTGCAGGGCCAGGAAGTATAGCCTACCTAAATAATGGTGGGACTGAACACCCCGATTATCAACTTTTGATCTGTGCCTACACTGGGCCAAGCCAAATAATTGCTCCAGGAGATAGTTTTACGGTACGTCTCCAATTTACTGCGGACAATGATGTTTCAAATAGCTTCAATTTCTATTCATTACAAGGAAGTGTTAATGGAGATCCAGACCTTCCAAGTCTCTACACCGATTTATATGGTGCCACCGAAGATGTCTTAGATACCCTTGTAAACGAAAACTACGACCGTGTAGCCTACGTGGGATCAGGAGCTACTGAAGATGTCGTAGACAATACACTAAGCGATACGGGACAGAACCGAAAGATACTTGCTTATGTGGCAGTGTTGGTGGCGACAATCGGCAGCGTAATGGTAGGCAGGCTGTTGTTCGCGAGAAGAAAGAATAGTGTGAGCTAAGCACTTTTGTTTGATGTATTGTCAAGACTCATTTCTCCCAACAGATAGAACGACCCCGTTACAATGATTGGCTCGTTAAATGATAACGCAGCGCCTAGAGCGTCTCCAGGAGCTACGTGGTTAGATGTGGTAATTCCAATTTCTTTACAGGCCTCAGCGAGTTGAGCGCTAGAAAGTGCTCGGTGGGGAGTGGCACTGGTCTCGGTAAAAAACTCAGTCGCAATGATTCGTTTGGCAGCCGGCTTCAAGATTTCTAGGCATGTGCGCCAGTCTTTTCGCTCGCCCATCGCCAGAATAAATGTGGCAGGCAGCAGGTTATCATGAGCTAGTCTGTCAACTAATGCCTGAAGCTTCTGGGGATTGTGGGCACCGTCTAAAACAACAGTGTGGTCTTGGTGTGTCATTTTTTCGTATCTACCAGGAATAAATACTTCATCGACCGCCCGTGTGGCAAGGTGTATATCAAACTTCCATCCGTCTCGCTGGGCAAGTAACTTGGCTGTAGAAAGTGAGAGTGACTTATTTGTTTTCTGGTAACTATCATTTTTATCGACTGTAGTGACTGTAGCGTGTTGTTTTTTGGCGTAAGTTTCTACAACGCGGTTAACACCTGCTTCCTGGTTGAGATATATGAGGTTACCGTTTTTTTGAATAATACCGGCTTTTTGAAAAGCTATTTTTTCAAGTGTGTCGCCGAGTATGGCGGTGTGATCGTAGCCAATTTGGTTTATAGCACACACCTTATCCTTACGAGTGATGGTATTGGTAGTGTCCCATAGGCCACCAAAACCCGTTTCTACTACCAGGTAGTCAATATTTTCTTCGGCGCTTGCTAAAAAACCCAGGCAGGTAAGTGCTTCGAAATAGCTGGGTGCGAAGTGCTCGAGCTTCTGAAGTAGTGTATTAGTGAGTCTGAGAAAGGTGTCTTTGCCTATCAAGCTGCCATTTATTTGTATTCGTTCACGTATATCATAGACATGCGGGCTCACCATCAGGGCCGTTTTTTTGCCGTGCGCCTGTAAAATCGCCTCGATTTGGTAGCAGACAGAGCCTTTGCCACTGGTGCCAGCCACATGAATAGCTTTGTGAGTGTTTTGAGGGTTGCCCAGTGCCTCCAGGATACGCTGGGAGCGCTCAAAGCCCTTGGCATCGCGGAAGATACTCTTATTGGTCTTTGGCAGCTCGTACATTAAATGATGACATCCTTCTTCGTAAGATAAAAGTGGGGTGAAAATAATAACCTCTTTGATTAGTAACTTCTATTAGTATATAACTAAACAATGATAATTTTCGTAGCAGCGTATGGCAAGAAGCTGGAGATGGGCTTAAAGGGTGGTCTGCCATGGCCGTTAATGAAGGCCGATAGGGCGCACCTACATGCAATTGCTGACGGTAAAACAGTAGTAATGGGTGAGAGAACAATCCATAACTACGCATCAGTTAATGCATCGTATGCCACCGAACATGCGATAGTTCTTTCACGAACAATGAGTTCACCAGTGCCCGGCGTTGAGGTGCTTGAGGATATTCAACCAATAGTTGAACGAGCAAAAACGAAAGATCTATATGTAGTAGGCGGGGCACGTATTTTTGAGCAACTACTGCCGTACGCTCAGCGGATGCATCTGACCGAAATCGATGGTGAATTTAAGGCGGACACCTTTTTCCCTAAATATAACAAAGCAGATTGGCGCATCACTTCTGAAAATACTCATCGACCAGATGATCAAAATCCATATTCATATACTTTTATAACGCTACAAAGACTAGATGACGTCGCGGGTTTAAAAGGGCATCCGAACTAAGCCTTCACTATTCTTGCTATAATTATAAAATGAACATATTAACAAAGCACATAATTACAATAGCTGGTAGACCCGGAAGCGGTAAATCATCCACCGCTAAAGGTGTTGCTGAAAAACTTAATTTCGCGCATTTTTCATCTGGTGACTTATTCCGTGAAGTATCTAAACAACAGGGTGTAGATATACTTGAACTAAACCAAGCCGCTGAAAAGCAAAAAGGTATCTCGTATGTTGATGAGCTTGTTGATAAGCGTCTTAGAGATATCGGAAAAAATCAAGACAACATTGTTATAGATTCACGCATGGCCTGGCATTGGATACCAGCTTCTTTTAAGGTTTTTTTAGATCTAGATCTGAAAACCGCAGCTGAGCGCATCTTAAAAAACATAACACCTGAGCGCATGGAAGCTGAGAAGATACCGAATGATATCGCAGAGTATTCAAGTGTACTCCAGGAGCGACTAGACAGTGAATCACGAAGATATAAATCTCTGTACAACGCCGATCCTTATAGTATGGATAATTACGACCTAGTAATCGACACACTTAACAATAGTCTTGATCAGGTAATCGATATGATTATTCGAGAGTATGAGAAACGAAATAAATCTTAGCACTCTTGTGTTTTGAGTGCCAAAATTATATAATCATATCCATAATGACTGATCGTCAAAGTAAAATTCTCTCCACTATAATTGAACAGTACGCTGAAGTAGCTGCGCCTGTTGGCAGTGTTATGCTAGCGAAGCTATTTAATGTATCGAGCGCCACCATTCGAAACGATATGGCAGAACTCGAAAATCAAGGGTTTATTACACAGCCACACACTTCTGCGGGGCGAATTCCAACCGACAAAGGCTATCGTTATTATGTCAACGAAATAACGAATCAACATCTGCCACATACATCCGAGAGAAATACCCGGGCAATGGCAACACGCGTCAGCGGAGCGGGCGGTACTTCACAAGCCATAAAATCTGCGGTAGATTCACTGGTACAGCTTACGCATAATTTAGGGCTGGCTACAATCGGCAACCAGCTGTATGTTGCAGGTTACTCTAACTTATTTGGTCAACCAGAATTTATTGACCCACATCACGCTCGAGAAGTAGCAGGTTTGCTCGATAACCTCGAGCCATGGCTCCGTGAGGCGGAACCAAACGAAGCACTTAATGTGTATATTGGTAATGAAAATCCTATCGGACGACAAGCGGGCGTAAGCTTGGTCATAAGTAAATATAGAAGCCCGTACTCGGACAACAGTTATATAGGCATTCTTGGGCCTACTCGTCAAAGCTATCGAAGTGTTATGAGCCTCGTTGAGCACGCGGGCAAAACACTTGAGGAGGTACTGTAATGCATCTGCTAGAT
>CAZIPE010000019.1:0-9515 GCA_964541305.1 uncultured Candidatus Saccharibacteria bacterium
TTTTGTTTAATTTTCTACTCATTCCACACCCTTTCTTATTCTACATTTTCTTAATGCTAATGCTTATTATAGCCGTAGTGTCAGCTGTGTCAATAGTTTTTTATGCCGAGAGGTTATCACCTACCAAGTTATACACAGGCAATAATATAGCCATGACAATACCCCCCACCACAATGGCCAGAAACACCATCAAAATTGGTTCAATTATAGTACTAATGTTTTTAATTTTGTTATCAAGTTCGTTCTCATAGTAAACTGCTGTTTTGTTCATCATGTCATCAATTGCACCAGATTGCTCACCAATGCTTAACATCTGCGGTACAAGCGCCAGGAACGTAGGCTCCTTCGATAGCGCCGAGGAGAGCGCCTTACCACCCTTTACCTTCTCCGCTGCACGATCAATCGCATCAGTAACATACAAGTTATCTACCGCTCTACCTGTAATACGTAGCATCTCAAGCATCGGTACACCACTTTGCAGTAGAGTTGCCCCCGTGCGCGAGAAGCGTGCCATGTAGAGCTTTCTGAATAAATCACCGAAGAGTGGTATCTTCAGTTTTATTTGATCGACAACACGCTGTCCAGGGCCTGTGCGAACCCACTTGCTCCCAAAGAATATGACAAATCCTGCTGTAATGGGTATTAACCACCAAAAGTTAATCATGAACTTAGCAACGGCAATTAGAATAGCTGTCAAAAACGGAAGTTCTTTGTTGAAATCGTTATACAGAAGCTCAATTTGTGGAACTACAGTTGTAAGCAAGAACACCACCACTGCACCAATGACAAACAAGACTATGAGTGGGTATATTAAGGCGCCTCGAATCTTACTCAGCATCTCGGCGTCTTTTTCTTGTTGAGTGGCGATTCTATCGAGTGCTTGGTCGAGCGTACCCGAAGATTCACCAGCGGCTACGAGTGCGACGTACACTTCGTTAAATATTTTTGGGTGCTTTGCGAGTGAATCCGCTAGCGTAGTTCCACCCTCTACTGAACTAATGATTTGCTGAACGATAATTGCAAGCGGCTTACTGTTGGTCTGACCGGCAACCGTATGAAGACTCTGTGTAAGCGGAAGTCCTGCGTTAATAAGTGTGGCGAGTTGTCGAGTAAATATAATCCTATCTTTGGAGCTGACTCTATTGCTAAAGCGAGCGAACAGCCCTGTTGCTTCATTCTTCATTTCTATCTTGAGCGGACTTAGCCCCTGACTGAGTAGCACTTTAGCGGCCGCACCTTCAGATTCAGCCTCAACCAGACCGGATGAGGTTTTCCCTTGGGCGTTCTTTGCTGTGTAGGTAAAGCTGAGCATATTAGCCTCTCATAAGCCTTTCAAATTCATCCAGATCAACCGCAAACATTCGCGCATCGTCATAGGTAATTGTTCCACTTTTTATGAGGCTGATAAGGGTGCGATCCATCGACTGCATACCGTGGTCTGCGCCCGTTTGAATAACGGCATCGAGCTGGTGGCTTTTACCTTCACGAACGATGTTTCTGACGGCGTTAGTAACTACCAGTACCTCGGCTGCTGCAACGCGCCCACCACCTATTTTTGGCACCAAACGCTGAGAACAAATTGCCATAAGCATGTTAGAAAGCTGTGAACGAATCTGAGGTTGTTGATGAGGTGGAAAGACATCAATCATACGATCGATACTTTGAGCAGCCGAATTAGTGTGAAGTGTTGCAAATACAAGGTGACCTGTCTCAGCAATGGTAATCGCAGCAGCAATTGTTTCTAGATCGCGCATTTCACCAATCAATACGACATCGGGGTCTTGGCGCAAGCTCGAACGAAGAGCTGCGCTAAATGAGTACGTATCGTAATGTACCTCTCTTTGCACTACCACCGATCGTTTAGATCTGTGCATAAATTCAACTGGGTCTTCTATGGTAATAATGTGTGCTGCGCGCTCAGAGTTAATTTTATCTACTAAGGCAGCCAGCGTTGTAGATTTACCAGATCCAGTTGGCCCTGTTACGAGAACAAGACCACGAGGAAAATCAGCAAAACTATTGATGACATTTGGTAAACCGAGTTCTTCTACACTCAGTAGCTCGTTAGGAATCAAACGCATCGCTGCGGCTAGGTTACCTCTTTCGTGAAAGGCATTTACTCGAAAACGACCGTAGTTCCCAAATGAAAAGCTAAAATCAAATTCTTTATCTTTGAGTAAAATCTTCTTCTGCTCATCATCAAGAATTGAAAATACAAGCTTTTCAACACCTTCCTCGTTTAGCACTCCGACATCTTGTACCGGCTTTAACGCACCGTCAATGCGTAGCATCGGGGGCAAACCAACTTGAATATGTAGGTCAGAGCCCTTGCTGGTCACCACCTGTTCGAGTAAATTTTCTATTTGTATCACTTCGGCCATACCACCCCTTTCTAAGAGTTATCAGCTGCGGTGACCCTGTTCACTTCGTCTAGTGTGGTCATACCATTTATTGCTTTTAGATAACCGTCTTCTCTCATTGTAATCATTCCCCGTTCCATTGCTTTACTCTTGATCTCGTTCTGTGATGCTCGAGCAAGAATCATCTCTTGAATTTGCTCGTTCACGTCAATCACTTCGTAAAGTCCAATTTGACCATGATACCCCCCAGGTGCCTGTGACGTATCTTTGCCTTGCTTTAAAGTATAAGCGTTTTGGGTAGCAAGTGGCAAGTGCTCGTATCCAAGATCTTTAGTGGCCTTTTCGGCATCTGTTTCGTTTTGTGGTAATAAACGTGCCAAAGTTGAGTGGATTGACTCGACCTCCACCTTATCGGCTTGAATGGGAGTATTTTCTTCTCCGACACGCCTGACCAAGCGTTGACCAATGATAGTATTAACTGTTGATGCAATTAAAAAAGGCTCAATACCCATATCAAGAAGTCTTGGTAGAACGCCCGCAGCCGAATTAGTGTGCAGAGTTGAGAAAACTAAATGTCCAGTAAGAGCGGCTTGTACTGCCAGATCAGCGGTTTCCTTATCGCGAATCTCACCCACCAACACAACATCGGGATCCTGACGCAAGATTGAACGCAGGCCATTTGCAAAGGTTAAGCCAACATCAGGATTAACCTGAATTTGGTTAACGCCCTCCATTTTGTATTCAACGGGATCTTCAAGAGTTACTATATTAATGCTGTCGTTCTTTATCTCTTGAATAAGAGCATACAGACTAGTAGATTTACCCGAACCTGTTGGACCACTCGCAAGCACCATACCATTCGGGCGCTTAAGACCCTTTCTGATAGCTCTGAGGCTTCGCCCCACATACCCAAGGTCTTTGAGCTTAAAGCTAGTGCTAGACTTATCGAGAATACGAATAATCACTTGTTCACCCCATACAACCGGTGAGATTGCGATGCGTAGATCGGCGTTTCGCTGAGATATACGCACCGTAAATTGACCGTCTTGAGGCACCCTATGTTCGTCAATTTTAAGATTTGAAAGAATTTTGACACGCGAGATAAGCGCAGGCTCAATTGTTTTAGGTAGTTTCATTATTTCACGCAACACGCCATCAACCCTACACCTAATGCGTAGTGATGTTTCTAGCGGTTCAATGTGGATATCTGACGCACGAGAACGGATAGCATATTCTAAGATAGTGCTTAGTGCGCGACTGATTGGAGAATCTTGAACAATTGTTGTTATATCTTCGTTTTTGGTTCTACGCGAACCTTTCTTTTCGTTGAGTGATTCATTAAGCTCTGATTGCAGCTGATCATCTACCGAAGTAATTGCTTCTGAGACGCCTTCTTGCAAATTTGTATTGTACTGTTCAAGAATATGACGAATCCCCTCTTCGCTTGCCATATAGACTTTAAGCGGGCGACCTACTTTGTTAGAGATAAAGTCGACTGCCTGGACGTTATTGGGGTCGAGCATAGCAATCGCTAAACGATGTTCGGTATCGCCCATCGGAACCGCCATAAAACGCTCAGCAACGTCCACAGGAAGAAGATTCAGAACCATAGGGCTAACCTTAGAGGCAATAAGATTAACATATGGAAATCCCGCGGTAATAGCCATCAACTTTGTTAGCTGTTCATTAGTAACAGCTTTTTGTTGTAAAAGATGTGCGAAAAATGGTTGATGTGTTTTTAATGCCTCATTCTTAAGTGATGCTAGTTTATCGGTATCTACTAGTTTCTCGCTTACAAGCAACTGCTCTAATTTTTTTTGGTTCTCTTCAGATAAAACGCTCAAGCCGTCTCCTTGCAGTCTTAGTTTGTAAACGGCGTCTCGTTGGCCTTTGATCCTCCTTTTATTTCGACGGTGGGATCAATGCTATTATCGTTAAAGATTCGTGAATCTGGTGCGGGGAAGCTACCTTGGATAGACGTAACCTGTTCTACTTCTACGGGGTCATTCTGTGGTTTCCCAATTAGTGTGTTTGCAATAAAATAAGAAATTATTGCTGAAAATGCAGCTATGAGGATAATAGCGGCGATATCATTTTTCTTCATTGTATTTTACTCCTTGAAACATCCAGATTGCGCGTAGGTTGATAATACGTTACAGCTTGAATGCTTGCCTCAAGATCTGTATTTGTGCCCGAATAAGTTACATTTTTTATTGAAATTGGTCGAATACTAGTCTCTAACAGTTGGATGTAAGAGGTGATTCTATCATAACCACCCTTTACGCGCAGCGAAATCGGAATCTCAACTGGTGCAGATGTGTTGGAGTTTGGTATCGAATTAGCTGAATCGTCTGCGCCCACCGAACCACTGAAATTTACATTAGCACGCTGAGCAAGAGATTCCATCGAACTTGCCAGAGCCGCATAATCATAGTTTGGCGGTAATGCATGAAGTATAATTTTCGAGTTCGTAGAGGAGCTCTTATCAAGCTCTGCAAACTGACCCTTGAGGGAGTTCAAATTATCCAAGTTAGATTGCAGGCCATCGCGTGCGGTTGTTTTAGCGGCAATTACCCTTTCATTATAGCTTTTACGTTCCCACAAAAAACGTATTGATACCACACTAAACGCCACAAGAACTGAACCAATAGCTACAGAAATAAAAACCGTAGAATTTGCCTTTAGAATCCTTTCTCTGTGGTTTGTGCTCTTATTAGTCTTGGTGCTCATTGTTGCTCCTTAGGGGCTTGAGTTGCTACGAATGGTTTTGCTGTAGGAATAATAAGCTCTTTAGAGGCAGCGTCAACGGATAATTTTATATCTTTTATAGATTCATTGAACATTATTGGATTAACGAGAAAATCTACTTGGAAGTTTACACTCCTATTTCCTGCTGTAGACTCTGCACGTCCGAGACTGCTGAAAACTACTTTTGAAAAAGGTTTTATTTTTTGCTTTGCATCACCTTGAGTATAGGTTAGCTCAGCACTCTTTATGTTATTTGCAAGCACATTTGACTGTTTAAGGTCATCCGTTGCTCCTCGCAGAGTTAGCATGCCCGTATTAAGATTCAGCGTCACCTCGCTATACGCAACAGAGCGTGGGGTGAATCCTTTAATGTAGGTAAACACCCGAGAAGATATATTCTTTGAACTTTGTAGGGCTGGCAATTGCTCTAGCGCACCTTGTACCGTAACAATTTTGACAGCGTCTGGAACTCCTTTAATCTGTGAAATGGAACTATCAATATCTTCCTGTATATTAGCCCGGTGCTGTGGCTGAATTAACTGAACGTATACAAAAAGCAGCACCATCATTGCAATTGCTCCTACAGAAACTAAGACTGAGGCTATAATCACGGCATGTTTGGTTTGCTGGGCGTGAAGATATTCTCGCTTAACATCTGGTAATAAATTAACTCGCACCATTGCTATACCCCTCCCATTGCGAGACCAACCGCGACCGAAAATTGATGATTTACACTCATAAGCTGTTCATGAGCATCACTACCGTAACTCACATTCTGCCAGCTGTTTCCTGGCAATACAGGTAGATTATTTATTGTCTGTGAAAGATATTGACCAAGACCCGGCAAAACACTCGCCGCACCTGAGGTCGCTACATTATGAATTGGAACGTTTGGATATCGTGTTCCAAAAAACTTAAGAGACTTTTGAATTTCTGTTGAAACAATATCAATACTAGTAATAAGCGCTCGCGCCACCTGACCCTCTAACTTGGTGCTATCAAGTCCAAATTTGAAAACAAATTGTTGTGCCTGATTTTCGTCTATATTTAGAGTCTGAACCACCGATCTCAGTAGTGCCTGACCGCCGCTTGGTATTGAACGCACAAGCCGAGGTGAACCATTATAGGTAATTACAATGTCCGTAGCATATTCACCCATATCAACAATGAGATAAGCATTAGGGTCACCCGTAGGGGTAAGAGAGCGAGAAATTGCCAGAGAATCTGGCTCGAAAGAGATAACGTTTAATCCGATTGATTCCAGCATGGTAAGGCGTGATTCAGTAAATTTTTTACTCACACTAGCAAGCAATACTTCCATTTTATCTTTATCAACAGGAGAATCACCCAAGATAGCCCAATCTACCTTCGAATCTTCAGCGGCCATAGGAATAAATTGATCTGTTTGATACTTAATGGTACTGCCGAAATCCTGAGGGTTCATTTTTGGAACATCTACCACCGTTACAAAAGTTTTGTTCGATGCTAGACCAACCGCAACGTTAGTAGTGCTAATGTCAGATTCATTTATAAGTGATTTAATAATTTCAGCTACCTTGGCTTGATCAATTGGTGCATCTGATAGTGCTGTTTTAACATCAACAGGGGCAGAACCAAACTTTACTAGAGCTGAATTTTCTCCTGTGCCCTTTAATTGAACAATCCGTATTGCCGAGCTTCCTATATCTAGTGAAAAGAAATCGCCCACCGCGTTAAATATCGTATTTTTCATGCTTATTTAAAGTGTAGCATAAGCGTTTTATTGATGCAAAACAAATAGTGTCTTTTAATAAACAGGGGGCAAATCTTTTGTTGTAACTGGTACATTGCTCACTTCTCCAAAACTAATATTTTCGGTATTATTGAAAAATGCTTCAGGCGAGAACACTATGTTTTCAGCTGCGCAATTATTAGAGTTTGAAACTTGAGAGTCTACGGGTCCAGCGGCTATACACCCAGTGGGTAGCGAAATTACACTACCAGCTTCACCAACCGTGCCCCGAGTTCTGTTCCAGACGATCGAATTTGCAATTAAACGTCCGGTGACTTTCAGTTGATCATCTGAACATACATCATTTACGCTTAGCTTTTCTGGAGCATCAGAACAAGTATTTATTACCCCACTACTCGCATTCTTCGGATATGCGATATATGTACCGTTGAGTGTTTTAACATCTGATTTAATATTTATGTTACCCATGACAACAACTGTAAGGTTAGGAATTTTGTCTATTTCTGTGCCGTAATCGGCATTATATGAAATATTTGATTCAATAGTTAAATCTCCGTCAATAACAACGACGTGACTACCTCTTACAATTACCCTTGAATTTTCCTCAATTGTTACATTACCCTTATAGATGTCTTTACTCTTATTCTTATCCCGATTGCCAATAATTTCTTCGATTGTATCCCCCGCTCCGACTGGAGTTGAGGAAGGAATTTCTACAGTACCCTTAACAAGCCCACTTACGTCTATGCATGGCACACCCTCTCCGCCCCCATAAAATTTACCGTAAGGGTCGGCGGCTAGTCCGGCATTTGCAAACAACAAACTTTTTCTTTCGTTGTAGAATTTAAAATCATTGCCAAAAAAATTTGCGTCGTTAATACTGTTGTTACCAGTTTGGCTTTTTATTTCACCTGTAGCAAAAACTCCATACTGGGCAGACGACGAACCCCATGGTGTAGTTCCTGTATTTTGGTAACCATTTGTTTCTATTGCGGCATTTTTCGTGGCATCGGACGATGTACATTTACCCCCAGGATATCCCTCGAAATTTGCACCACTTCTGACATCTCCTCCTGAAACTCGAAGAAATGGTCGGTTTGCCTTACTAGTTGTAGTTGGCAAGACTCTAATTTGCCACCTATAAGTAATTTCGTTAGTACCGTTGTTTCGGATGCACTTTTTCATCGTGCCGTATTCTCTTTCAAAGGCTATGTCGTCCCACACTAAGCGATTTGGGCATTTTTCGCCGCGGAGCAAGGGGTTGTCTTCAAAATACCATGCCATTCCGTATACATCAAATCCTCTTATATATGTGGTCGGCTTTAACGGAAAAATATCAGTGTCTTTGTTGAGCTGCACCCAAAGATCGGTACCGATATATTCAGGCCCTTCTGGCGGGGTTGGCCCAAAATCTACCATATAGATTCTATCTCCTTTCATAGGAATTTTTAAATCATTAAGTATGAGTCCCTTATCTCTCCACTCAGTAACATCCTCTACAGTGGCGCCATTCTTGTTTAAATCATCACACCCTGGTCCACAACCAAAAATAAGCGGAATTTCTCCATTAAGATATTTACTTACCCCGTAAAACACCACGTTTCGGAACGAATCATTGGGCGCCTTACAACCGGTACCCCGATAGTTAACATATTGTTCAGTAGATTCACCACCGTAAAGTTCTATCCCAGTAGTGGGTATAACCCGAGCCGTACCGGTACCCGCCCTCACATACCTATCACGCCCAATGCTATTATCAAAAACCCGACCCCCTTCATCGCAATAAGCTTTAGCTGCAGCTGAAGCTGGATACTGGTCCATATACGACGCCGCTCCTACCCTTATGGGCTGAATCAGAAGCAAACCTTGGGCAGATACCAACGTAACCAAAAATAATATGAGTAGTTTTGGATGCAGCTGTTGAAAACTATATTTTGACTTAATTAGGTACATATACTTCTTGTGGTTACTTATGATTGAATTATATCATAGCCTAGCTGTAAAAGCATACCTGCCAATCAGTGCTATGCACAGAAGTGAAAGCACGATCAATCATTTCATTTTTTTGACAACAATTATAGTAACTCTACATAGTTTTTTAGTTTTTCAATTGGCCTAATCTGCCGATATACCTTTTCGTAATCTGATTCGTTCAGTTCGGCCCTAGTTACACTGTGGCCGTCTGGAATAAAAATCTGGTCCCAACCAAACCCACCGACGCCACTCGGGTGCTGGGTTATAGTACCGTGCAGCTCGCCTTGAAAATACATTTCTTCGGTGCCATCAAAGTAGCCGAACATACACCTCCCTGTAGCCTTCCGGTCGCCTCCGTCAGCAAGCCGACACAATTGCTCTGAAGTTAATTCTTCTAAAAACCATTTAATGAGCGGCCCGGGTAGCTTGCCGAGATTACTAAATTCTAACGAGACATCTTCAACCAAAACTGGCTTGCCGACCTTCTTGTATGCTTCACGAACTTTATGATGAACAACCTCTTTTAACTCTAACGACTGAATCTCATCAAGGTCTAACTTAATATGCTCAACAGGAACACTAAGATATTTCGCTAAATAATCCGCTTTCCCTTGATTGCCGGTAATAAACGTGACTTGTTTCATGATAGCCATAATACTACACCTCTGTTAATATTATCTAGTGAGTTTATCTATTGGAAT
>CAZIPE010000020.1:0-7537 GCA_964541305.1 uncultured Candidatus Saccharibacteria bacterium
GCCCTCCAAATATACCGAAACAGATACCAGTTGCCTCCAATAGCAGTGGTTATGTTTTATTGACACTAATTAGTATCTGATATTTAGTTCTGTTCTAGTCCCTTTTGGTATAATTCATATATGTCATTTCAAGCTTACTTAGATAACATTGAATTAAAAACAGGAAAAACCCCAAACGAACTCGTAGAGCTTTCGAAAGCCAAAGGCTTTAATAAAGACACGAAGGCTGGCGAAATAATTGCATGGCTAAAAAAGGACTATGGACTTGGCCACGGTCATGCAATGGCAATGGCGCATGTTATAAAGAATGGTGCCAAAATTAGTGGTAAGCACGTGAGTAATGGTGGCTCGCATAACGACGACAGCGATGAGCTACGACTTGACGGCATCAAAAATAGATGAATCTGACTAAGATCTTCGAATGTTCCGTATACTCATAGGACGCGATGATGTCTTTTTTGCTATGCTAGAACAATGACCAATACTAATTATGGTGCTGTGCACAAGCAAAAAGCGATGATAACGGGTGCATCGAGCGGGATTGGTAAAGAAATAGCATTTGTGATGGCACAAGCTGGTCATAATCTGGTATTAGTTGCTCGTAACAAAGTAGAGCTACGTAAGGTCAAGGAGGAGATCCTGCAAATATCAAATGTGAAAGTGGCGATACACACTGCCGACTTATCACTCCCTGGTTCTGCCTTAAAGCTTTATAGTCAAACAAAGGACACGGATATTGAAATTATCGTCAACAATGCCGGGGTTGGTCTTAAGGGTGACTTTTTTCACGATAACACTAGTCGCACAGTACAGATGGCACAATTGAATATGATTAGTCTCATGGAATTGTCTCAATCATTTGGTCGTGATTTTTTAGCTAAGAATACAGGTAGAATTTTAAATATCGGTTCAATCACAGCGTTTTTACCGGGACCGAAGCAGCCGGTGTATTACGCAACTAAGGCCTTTGTCAGAAGTCTTACTAGATCACTGGCATACAATCTAAGAAATTCAAACGTAACGGTGACAGCACTTCATCCAGGCGTAACAAATACTCGCTTCTTTGCCTCTTCCAATGCCCCGGGGTTACGCGGTGGTGCTTCAGCAAAAGCCGTAGCTGAACTGGGCTACAAAGCAATGATGGCAGGCAAAATTGAAGTTACGCATGGACTGCGAAATAAGTTTCTCACAAATGTATTTGTACGATTTATTCCGTACAGATACCAGGCATTACTTGTCGATAAGGCTTCCGACGTTTAGCTGTTAGTACGGTCTGATATGATTGGTCCATGAAGTTAAAAAATCCTGTCATCAATCAAAAGCAATTATACTTTAAAGAATTATTTGTTGGTACCCTTATTTATGCAGTAGTGCTTGGCTTTTTTAATGACTATACATCCATCGTGTATTCGCAAAGTTTTTCAACGATATTTTTTGCATCATTAGTTTTAGAGATACTTACTTTCTTGGTATTCCAGCTGAAACATGGCCTTGTCGCGCGATTTAATGAACGTGAGAATCCACCACATAAGGCACTTCTCATCTTTATTATTTGGTTTATCATGTTTTCGTCTAAGTTTGTATTCGTCTGGACGGTTGATCTGTTTTTTGGAGACGCGGTTACAATAAACGGTTTTTTTGGGATACTTGCGGTTGCGCTAAGCGTAACTGTCATTCATAAATGTGCCGACGTGATTTTCATCAAACTTGGTGATAGTGAATCTTAGTATTGGTATGATGGTACTATGGCAGAGCTAAAAACCCGCAAAAATAATTCCAGTGTTCTAGAGTTTATAGATTCAATTGAAGATGAAACAAAAAGACAGGATTGTCTTACGTTGCTACAGATATTTAAAGAGTGCACCAACGAGGAGCCTGTAATGTGGGGCACAAGCATTGTTGGATACGGCAGTTATCACTACAAATCTGAAAGAAGCTCGCAAGAAGGCGACTGGATGATGACTGGATTCTCGCCCAGAAAGCAGAATCTCACTATTTATATCATGCCCGGATTTGATGCCTACAAGAAAGATTTAGCTGAACTAGGCAAGCACAAAACCAGTGTTTCCTGTCTCTACATTAAAAAGCTAGCTGATATAGAGGTTAAACCCCTCAAGCGAATTATCCGAGATTCATTTAATACTATGAAAGCGCAGTACCCATAGCATATGTGGGCACTTTAGATACTGTAAAATCTAGCTACTGAACCACTAAGTCAATGACCTGCAAATTGGTAACTTTTTTCTCGGTATCAAAGCGATAGAGGAATTTTATGTCATTTGAAAACATGACATTTCCAAGTGGCGCATCTATCAATTCTTGGATATTCTGACCGTCATATTCGGTAAGATATGTTTTGTTTTCTTCTGTTTTAACTTGTAGATGCCAACCATCAAGCCAATCAACGGTAGTAGTTTTCTTAGGTAATGTAAACGTATATTGAAGAGCCTCATCGAAGTTATAGACCACCACTTTTTGGTCACTGCGCGCCAGCAAGAACTGATTATCATCGCTCAATTCAAGTGATTCTATGGCGGGAAGTTTAATGTACGCATAAGGAAGTTGTTTAATAAGGATTGGTTTTTTAAGCGGATCTCGGTAGATTGTGGCACGTGCATCGCTCGCCGAACCAACAGTGAGATACACATGGTTATCATATTCATCATAACTTGTAAGTGGGTTTTTCGCTTTTACGCTACCACGCGCAACAACTACCCCGCCATCATTGTTTAGTACGCCGTATTCTATGGCTTTCTTGTCATCGCTCAGTCGCGCAAAACTAACAGTATTTTTATTGTAGACTGTATAGCTTTTTACCTGCTTCAAAAGCGGAGTCGTCTTATTGCCTGATAACTCATACCGATTTAACTGGTCGGCCTGAATTGCAAAGAACTCATCGGTCGTGCCAGGTACAAAATGGGGGTCGCTAGGAATCTTGTTGTTAAATAAGGTGGTGATATCTAGGCTTCGTTCGGGCCGACCAACATCAATACTGAGCAGGCGTTTCTTACCTGCACTGAGCGACTGTAACGTGAGTACATGACGATTGTCGTCTGACCACTCAATTGGCTGGAGAGAGCCAAGCAAGCCATTTTCTCGAGTGATACCAGCAGGCAAGGCGAGGGGTTGTATCTCTGGAACCTTAGCGCCGTTCAGGGTAATCAGAAATGGGTTTTCCTCCTGTGCTGAATACGAGAAAATAAGCTTACGATCAGGCGACTGGCTTATTGCATCTGGTGCGGTCACTTTTGTGAGAGACCGCGGTGTGAGCTTAAGGGGCAGTAGCCGTGGATAATACACCTCACGGACGGCTGAAACACCCAAGTCTACTGTTTTGTTCCACGGGCGATAGCCGTCTCTTTGCAGATTTAACTGGTAGGTTCCGGCAGGCAAGACAAATCGGCTAGGGGTTGAGCTATCTTTTTCCTCACCATTGATTCTAACTTGGACGGACTCGGGCTTCGAATCAACAAGTAACATGCCACTTCGCACAACTTCGCCACTTTTACCCAAGCGATACCCAAGAGCAACGTAGAGTAAGGCAATTGTTGTGATAACAGTCAGTACTGAAATAACTCCATAAGCCACAAAGCGTAATATGAGTTTTTGTCGTTTATTAACGTGTACGCGATGCATGTACATATATAATATCACTTGCACGACGTTGCTGGCTCGCGTACTATTGATTATAGGAAAACCATAAACAGTACAGTTTTTGAGATAACTACATGAAAAAGATGAATGTGATTGAAATTAACGGCAAACTCTACAATGCCCACGGCGGTGAACTTGTTGGTGCCGGTCAACCACTTCAACCTGTTAATACACCCTCAATACCAGCAAAACATACATCATCACCGAGCCATGCAAAACGCCCCCAACCACAACGACCCCAACATGGACGTTCAATTGATGGTTTCGCAAAAAATACTCGACCAATCGCACAGCCACACAAGGTAGCTCGACCTGCACCAAAACGAACCATTGAGAGCACGTCAGTAGCAAAGACGGCGCATAAGGCACACAAGCCCGCACCACACTTCACACACTCCCTGCAACACGCTCACACGCTTCACAGACAGTCAGTTAAAAAGCCTGTCTTTAAAGATACCGACGTGCATACAACACCCCGTGTCGTACCGCACGCAGTCAATGATGAGCGACTAAAACGAGCTCTGCACGTAACGCGGAGTCCTGTGGTGCATAAATTTTCCCGCGCACAAACCAAAGTAGAACCAGAAATCAAGAACGAACGAAAGGTTGAAGAATCAATGGCTCGAGACATCACCCCACCAAAGAAGCAACCAGTAGCTCCGCCAACTATTCCCGCCATTCGGACCACGCCAACCCACCAACCACACCACGAACAGCTCAAGAAAGAAGCTAAAACTACCCGCAAACAACGGAAGCACGCTTCATTCATTGGGTTTGCCACCACTGCACTGACAGCGCTCATTTTAGTGGGCTACGTTGCATATCTTAATGTGCCAACGCTCTCCATGAAGATTGCAGCCAGCCGAGCTGGTTTTGCTGCGACACTCCCAAGCTACAAACCTGCTGGCTATAGCTTCAAAGGGCCAATCAGCTATTCACCCGGGCAAGTAACGATAGATTTTAAATCTAACGTCGATCAACGCAAGTTCAGTATTACACAACAACCAACCAGCTGGGATTCCCAAGCCTTACTCGAAAACTATGTTTCTAAAAAAAGCCCACCCTACACCTGGCAAGATAGTGGCTTAACACTCTATTTCACTGATGGTGAAGCCACCTGGGTCAACGCTGGCAAAATGTACAAGCTCGACACTAAAGGTTCACAACTGGGCATAGAACAAATCAGCAAACTCGCCACCAGCATGTAAGATCAGCTCTTTCTATCTGTTATACTAATTTGGATGAGTAATAAAGTACGCACTCGATTTGCACCCAGTCCGACTGGATATTTACACGTTGGCGGTATTCGCACGGCACTTTTCGCATGGTTAGTAGCACGCCAATCTGGGGGTCAATTCATACTCCGACTCGAGGACACCGATAAAAAACGTGAAGTCGAGGGCTCCGCTGAGCATTTAATCGCATGTTTGAAAACACTAGGGCTTCATTACGATGAAGGCCCTGATTTACCTGGGTCGCTAGGGCCATATCGTCAAAGTGAACGACTCGAGATATACAAAAA
Source organism: uncultured Candidatus Saccharibacteria bacterium (assembly GCA_964541305.1). Lineage (GTDB taxonomy): Bacteria > Patescibacteriota > Saccharimonadia > Saccharimonadales > UBA7683 > CAZIPE01. The sequence continues at coordinate 5,177 of CAZIPE010000020.1, forward strand.
GTGGGCTCAGAAACTAATCGACAGTGGTAGTGCCTACGCCGACCCCTACAGCGCCGAAGAAGTTCAAGGCTTCCGTGAACAAGCCCAAAAGGCAAAACAACCATTTTTATATCGAAACCATCGACCCGAGAACCCGCCGGAATGGGATGGTTCCATGCCATTACGCTTTAAATCTGACCCTAAAAAATATGCCTGGCACGACGAAGTAATGGGGGATTTAAAAACAGGTCCCGAAGTTATAGACGATTTTATCCTGATTAAAAGCGATGGCTATCCAACCTACAATTTTGCCCATGTTATTGATGATGCCGAAATGGAAATTACCCATATCATCCGAGGACAAGAGTTTATTTCAAGCACACCTAATTACCTCAACTTATACGAAGCACTGGGTATTTTTTCTGAAGATGACGCACGCGTGAGTCAAGATTCAACTGCCTACCAATTACTATCTACCAACTACTATCTACCAACCTTTGCTACTATGCCTCATATTTTAAATGAACAGGGCAACAAGAAGCTCGGCAAGCGTGACGGCGCTAAAGACGTCCTCGATTACGTTCGTGAAGGCTTCCTACCAGATGCGCTGGTGAGTTTCATCGCCACACTCGGCTGGAACGATGGCACGGAGCAAGAAGTGTTCACGCGCGAAGAGCTGATAAAAAAGTTCAGCTTGGACCGTGTGGGTAAAGGTGGCGCACATTTCGACCAAAAACGTCTACTATGGGTAAATGGCCACTTTATCCGCGAACTTCCACTCGATGAGCTGTACGAAAAAACAGCTAACTACTGGCCAGAAGAAGCTAAAGAGGCAACCGATGAATATAAAAAAGGCGTGCTTGGTTTAGTTCAAGAGCGTTTGAAGTATTTTGCTGAACTGCCTGAATTAACCCGTTTCTTCTTTGTTGATTTGCCGGTAGACAAAAGCCTTATTGAAAATAACAAACAGCTGAAGAAAGTAGAGAAGTCACGACTCAAAGAACTGTTGCAGATTACACTCAATGATCTCCAAGAAAGTGATTTCACACCTGAAGAAATTCAAAACAGGCTCAATCATCTGCTTGAGCAGACTGCCGAAAAACCAGCCATACTATTTAGCATTATTCGAATAGCTACCACCTGGGCACCCGCAAGCCCCGCACTGGCCGATACACTGGCAGTACTTGGTAAAGAAGTGGTTTTGGCACGGCTTGAAAAAAGCCTGCAACAGATGTAGAATCATAACCTATCCCATGACAACAATTGAAAAAATAGATGTTACACCTCTTAGTTGGCGGCCTGCACAACGCGAAGTAGAAAATCCGTGTGTTCTTACCTACGAGGGGGATTGTCGACTCTTCTACGATACCGTAGCTACTCAAGGGATTTCTTACTTGCGATACGTGGAACAACGATGCCGGGATGGCCTAGATAATCTCGCCGAACTGAATGCGCCCCACAATCTGACGGTCTGTGCACTGGTTGCTATCGCTAATAGAGTAAGGCTTGATGATCTAGAGGTGTTCGATCAACTTTTTGGATTAGTTGGTGATATGTTTGCGGTTGAGAAAAGGACTACATGTCATGGAATCTTAACGGCACAAATTTGTGCAGATGCCGTCGACTTCATTCAATTTCATACTGTACCGAATAAGTATCGTAGTTTCGAATATCCCAGCCAACTAAACGAAATATTCGATTTTTCATGAAAGACAGCCAGATAATCGACACATTCCAACGGGCACGAAAAGATGATGCACTTGTTGTTATCGAGGGAGTTCAAGCCCTCAAGCATGCGGTAAGATTTAAGGCGGAAATTCAGGAAGTTATCACATGTGATATACCCATGCTCAAAAATTTACTTGAAGAACTGGCAGATGATGTTAAAGATACTATTTTGAAACACATTCGTGAAGTGAGTAATGACACGTTTCAAAAACTAAGCCCTCAACCACCGCGCACAAAAGTTATCGCTACTTCACTACGCGCATCGTATTCACTGACGGATATCGATCCAGAGAAGCCAATTGTCTACCTCGAGGATCCGCGAGATTTAGAAAACATTGGCGCAGTCATACGTGTCTCGGCAGCAGCTGACGCGGGGGCAGTAATTATTAGTGGGCCAGTAGACGTCTGGCATCCAGCCGTTGTTCGCGGAGCAGCTGGCTTACAGTTTGCTATACCTGTATTTAGTGTAGACGACGTATCGAAGATCTTTTCTAAAACAGCGGGCATGACCTCTCGTGCAATAGTTTCGCTGGACCCAACTGGTGACAATATTGAAAAATACACAGTACCGCGTAATGCACTCCTTGTATTCGGCACAGAACGACATGGCATCAGTAAAAAAACACTGGAACAATCTGACCGTATAGTAAAACT
>CAZIPE010000021.1:0-5869 GCA_964541305.1 uncultured Candidatus Saccharibacteria bacterium
TTAGTTTGGACAATCTCTGGCGCTGACAATTCAACAGCCTTTTCCTTACACTTAACGCAATATCCTGTAACCATGTCTATGTACCTCAAATTAATTGTTTATCAGATCTTATTCTATCATGCCCATCCTTAGGATTCACTACCACAAAGAAAAAATACTGTCTTGTACTAAATAAACCCTGAGAAAATCATTACAACTAATGTTTGAGCTTCTGTTTTCTTGGGCTATTTTTCAGCCTGCCATAAGATCCGCTCTATAGCCCGGTTTGAGATTTTTTTGGCAGTTTATCAGAGATAATAATTTCATCGGACAACGCCCTGGCTCTTCGTCGTGATATGCGATCAGGATAGCCCTTTAGACTGGGGCGCTTGAGCACGCTAAAGAAATTGCTAGTAGTTTGCTGCTTCTCGCGAGCACGACGAGCGGCCGCAAGAGCTCGTAGATGTACCGGTTCTTGAGTGAAAAGGATCCCCTGAATTGGATCGCTTCTCATCGGTTTTTCTTTACTCATCTATGTCACCTCTATTGCTGGTCGAAAACGATCATTGCCAAAAACAGTGTCTATTTCTATTAGTTCGAACCGATACTGTCCATTGATAAATCCTGCACATGGTACAAATGGACTATCTTCTTGGTAATCGCCCAGCAAAACAGTCCAGGTCTTTTGGTCGATGGGCTTCGATTGCTGCAAACTTAAAGCGGCATATTCTCGGTAGCCCAACTTCAATGTGTTAAACCCTGCTATCATATATGATTTATCGAATAGGATATCTTTTGGTGTACCCAAGTAAAGACCTTGTTCGCCGGTGTAGGCAACTACTACCTTCCATTGCCGTTGAGCGCCCTTCGCTGACTTGGGCAGATTATCTATGACAAGATCTGCCGGCAGGCCCTGAGCAGAGCGCATTGAGGTCAAAAGCGGAAACGATAGTACCTTTAGAGGTGGCACTAAAACTACATTTAGTTTTCCATGTAGTTCGGGGCTGTGCTCCGTTGCGTGCTTTAACACTTGTACTGCACGGCTGAGCTTGGGGGCAATCTTCTGATAGGGCGGCAGCTTAATACCATACCGTTCCCATGACACCGAAAGACTTACGTAGAGATTGCGGGTTGTTTGGGTGTTAGCAGTTTCGACAAATCGTAGCTTCTTTTTTGCTGATGTTTGATTATCTGTTTTGTTGGAAACAGCTTGATTAGATTGGTTGTATAGAGAAGTAATATCCTCTTGCAACTGTTGCAGAGCACTCTCTATATTTCTAATTTTTGGTCTACTAGTCAAAATCATGATTATACAGCGTATTAAACACGGAATTTTAACTTCTGTCAATGCCCACGCACTAAGCACCTAGTCTTGGCGTGCCATTTGTGCGCTTGCTTCACGAGGAGCATCATTGTTCGCACGTAGTGCAGCGCCGAAGTGTTCTTCTATAGCAACAAGGTGCTTCGCGGCTTGATCACTAACAAGAACTAGCTTTTTAGATTTTTCTGCGATTGCTCTTGTTGACTCAATAGCTTGGCCAATTTCCTGCTTTAGTTGAGCACGAAACTCAGACATACTAGGATAACTAATTGCTAATTCGTGTCGAGTAATTATTTCATATAGGGTTCTGAGTGTTGGCGTAATTTCGTTTAAGACATCCTCCATATCGCTAATATCGCTATCAGCTTGGGTCTGTGCAGTCTTATCGATCTTATATGTAATCATGTGAACTCCTTTGATTATTTTTATAGTACCACCAAATATGCAGCTTGTAAACAAGGTTTTATAGTTCAATTTACCGTCTAGGATTTTGTTCGCGCGCACGTAGTGCCGGAGCTCACACCACGGGTTTAGGTGCTCATATTTATCGACGCTCACCTGAATTATTCAGCAGGGCTTGAATAAGTAGAAAAGAGCCCCCATCGGGTCCTAAAATTGCGAATGGTGCAGAAAAGTTGATGCATTTCAAACATTAACCATTGAGGCACAAGATGATTATTAACATCAACACCAGGCTAAGGTACTCGCATTATCAGGTGGCTTGCGTAGCTAAATATTCTTGGACTCCTTCAAGCCAGCCGTCTAGGAAATACTCGTCTGGATTAAATGTGTCTATATCCACCCATTCATATCTATCGTGGTGTTTTCCAAGCTGCACTTCTCCGCCTTCATACAGTGCCTCGTATCCAACAGCAAAAATTCTAACCCTTTGGTTGTTTAGGCCATGCTCTTCACGCTCAACCCTGAAAAATACGGCTGGTGGACCTACGCTATATTTGAATTCGCTACCAAGCTCTTCTTCCATCTTTCTTTCAATAACGCTAGGCAAGCTAGCCTTAAACTCGTCTTTCTTGATTCTGCCGCCCGGCAAATCCCAGACACCGAAGATGTCATGTGTAATTAAAAGTTTGTTGCCATCACGGATTAACAATTTAACAGCTACAAAATACAAGTCTTTATCGTATTCAACCATGGACTCATGATAACAAAAAACACCTAGAAAAAGTGCTTCAAACAATGGTGCAGCGCCACATAGTCTTCTCATACTCCTTGGCTCGCTCATTACGGATGAAATTCGCTCTGTGCCGACTTTGCCCAAGTCAAATAGTGCCCAGCTTGATTATTTACTAAAGCTTCTCTTCTTTTGTGGGATCAGGTTTTCCCAAGCGTTTTTTGCCTGTGTTTTATTCTAGCTTTTGTTCTAGTTTCATTATCGGGTCGTACCATCCCCGCTCAAGTACATAAGATTGGAAATTACGGTCAAGTCCAGTCAATACCGCTAACCCCACAACCACGAACAATGCACCCACGACTTTACGGAACAGCCCAGACGGATTGCTCAGCCAGCCTAACTTCCGTACCAATGACTGACCAGCAACGGCTATTAGCAACAATACAGTAGCTAGACCCAACGCATATGCAATGAGATAACCCAATCCTTCATAGAAAGAACTGGGCAGTACAACAGCTACTATCAGAGCGTAGGTTGGGCTACAACTTGAAAAGACTGGTCCAAGAGATGCTCCCAACAGCATATCTTTCCCTAAGCCTGGCTGCGCACGCCCAGTGTGTTGCATTAGCCTGCTTGACTGTCCATGCAAGCCACTCTTTAAAGCAAACCATTCCCATAAATGAGGAAATAGTAGACTTATACCGAACAACAGCACAATTATCCCAGAAATACTGTTCCAGACAATTTGAGGTACGCCAAGCAAAGATGTTGTTGCTTTGAGTAGAAGCGTAAATATTACTACCGATGCAGCTAGGCTACCAGTGATAACAAGTGGTCGCCACCATCGTTTTTTAGTGTCATCTAACGCAATAGAACCGCCTACAATTATGGGCAAAAGCGGCAAGATACATGGTGCAGCTACTGTAAGCACTCCTGCAAAATACGAAACAATAAGTACGTGCATCCTAAAGCAAGTTCTTTACTATGGTATCAAGGCTAGGCTGGTCATAGGCGACATATTTTTTCGCACCATTACCCTTGTCATCAAGTAAGACAAGGGTTGTTTGGATAGTAACTCCATACTGCTGGCGTAACTTTTGGCTACTGTCGTAATCAACCTTAAAGATCGTGACATCACTTGGTATTGTTCCTACTTTAATACTCGCTTCAAGCTGCCGACACTGCGGACACCACGGTGCGTGAAAAAAGAGGATACGCTGACCTTTGGTACTCGCAACCACATCCGCTGAGTAGTCAGCATACGTACCTGTCTGTATCGTTTGTTCATTTTCTTGCTTTAATGAAGCCGGATTTTTTTGCTCGGTTGTTTTGCTATTTTTAATATAGTTATTGTCGCCACTCAACAATAGATAGGTGAATCCTGTTGGTATGAGTAAAAGTAGAGTTATAACGATGATGCGAAGTTTTTTGGGCATATCTCTATCTTATCAGAATACTGATTTTAGACTATAAACCGTTGCCACTTGCTATATTTAGGCGTCATTTTGGTGCGGAGCTACAGAATGTACTTAAACTTTTTGCAGCGGTAGTCGATGGTCGGTTGACGAAAGTACCAATTGTTCCGATCGTGCAGAAAAACAGAGCTGTAATTATTTACTAATCAAATCGCTGATGGAATTGAGAGCCAATCTTTAATTATCTTTTTCAGCGCACTCGTATTAGTATTGATGTCTTCAATTGAAGTAAATGTAATCATTCCTCTGATGTCTGAACTCCACTCTACCAGTCCGCTTTCATCTTTCATTACAGGTGCGCTTTTTTTATCTTCCTTACGCGTAACTCCCATATGAAGTACAAGCTTGACTAAACCTTGTTTGTTCATAAGGTTGAATGTAATCCGATCCTCGCCACCAAAGACGTAACTAGGTGCATTCCATTTGATATGTTCTTCAAAGTTGTGCTTGCTGCCGAGAATAATACCTCTCAGTGCATCAACTTGCTCTCGCTTATCGTTATCTAAGTCGCTTAGAAATTCTTCTACAGTTTTATACTTCTGCATTAGATTAACGCTCGGTTACCTTGTAGACTTCGCCTTTTTCATCATAGGTAATCCACTCGCCGACTGGTTCACCTAATTTAAAATGTACTGACCGCTTCAACGTGCCGTCTGGGCGATACCACTCCCAGTAACCGTCAGACTGTCCGTCAACAACTTTACCTTTTGACCAACGAGTGATGCCATTGGCGTGATACTTTATAATGTATCCATCAATGACTTCAATTTTCTTTTTTTGTACTGACATATTCTTAGCGTATCAAAAATACGCCCAAAAGCGTATTTGTCAAATTAACAAATTGGCGCCACATTAGCGACGTATTTCAAACCTTACGAATTGAGGAAATTAACCGTCACAAACTCAATGAGCTTGTAAAGATGTTCGGCTTATCCGAGAGGAAACTTGATACGCAATAAGGAATCAAGGACGTAAAATAGCTCACCTACTCGTGCATCACTTTCTGATTGGCTAGGAAAATAGTTAATTATCGCTATTTCAATAGGGGCAGCGTTTGCGAAAGATTGTATCAACTCATCGCCAACCTTGCTATCATTTCCTGCTGCTTTTTCGATAGCCATTGCAGCGTAAACGGCTGGGCCAAGAATATGTTTTGCTTGACGAATGCCCTGCTCCCCCTCTTGTAAATCAGTATGCGTATAGGCAAGGGCTGCAACTAATTGAGCGGATTTAGTCACGAATTTTGAAGACTCGTTAACATCCTTTCCTAGCTTAAAAGCAGCCATTGCAACTTCACGCAAGTTTTTATCACGTGGTTTACCTTCTCCATATTGTCGACCCGCTATTATTGCATCTCTTGGTCGACTATCTCTGGGGTACTCTCTCTCAAAAACAGGCAAGGCCTTATCGGCGCAGTCAGCAGCCCATAAGGTGATAGCACGCAGCGTCTCTTGCTCAGCTCCTGAATTACCAAGTTTGATAAATACTTTTTCCATAATCTAATTATAAATAAAAACTCGAGATAAAGCTCCCGAGTTAGAAACAATACTATAAAAATTTCTTTTAGGTTCAAATGGTGCAGCATAGTTGACGCATTTCAAACGGCAGCTATTGATGCACAAGAGGATTATAAACTGAAATACCTCGTTGAACAATTCCAACTTGCCGACAATTTGATATAAGTCGGTTCAGATTTTCAAACCTCTAGGCAGCAATGCCTATTTTTTATGCGAGTTTTTACTTTCAATAGAGTATTGTGTTATTTCTAGGTTGCAGCTTTGAGTTTCACTACACCATTTTTCGCACTTTTCAGCTATTTCTTTATCTTCATAGTGTAGCCCACATTCAGAACATTGATATTTCTGCTCGTTCATTACACGCCCTTTAGATTTACTCGTCTTAATAACTGAGCATTTAATGCAACAATAACTGTTGAGGCTGACATTAGAACCGCACCCAAGG
>CAZIPE010000022.1:0-2944 GCA_964541305.1 uncultured Candidatus Saccharibacteria bacterium
GGGGTGCCGGCGAAATCTGCGGTTTCTCTCAAGATTTTTTCCAAGTAACGCTTCCAACTCCAGTGTAAGTATTCGAGGTGCGCTCCGTAGAGTCTAAAGGTTGGTGGCGAGGTGGCATCTTGAACAATGTAGCGAGGTTTTGGGTGCCTGCCCTTTAGGCCGGCTGGTGGATGTGATTGGACTGCCTGCGCAAGTACTTTGTTGAGATCAGTTGTTTTTAGTTCTTGCTGTCGACGCTTGTATATAGCAAGGGCAAGATCAAATAATTTTGCTACATTCTGACCCGTAACGGCGCTTGTAAAAATCAGAGGTGCCCAGGGGGCAAACTTGAAGGTGCTAGCTATGCGCGGAGCAATTTCATCGCGCGAATAGGCGTCTTTATCGAGAGAGTCCCACTTACTGACTACGATTATCAATCCCTTGCCCGCCTCTTTAATTAAACCGGCGATTTTCTGATCTAGCGCCGTATTGAGTTCGTTGGCGTCCATTAATAAAAGACAGATATCAGATTCTTCAATAGCCTGCAGACTACGCAGAACACTAAACTTTTCTATACCCACTTCAATTCTGCCGGGGCGACGAATACCAGCAGTATCGAGAAGTTCAAATTCTCGTGTTTCGTATTTGATGCGGATACGGTTTACATCTCGGGTGGTTCCCGCTTTGTTAGCAACTATTGCCTGTTGTTTTTTGGCAAGCGTATTGAAAAGCTGACTCTTTCCTACATTAGGGCGTCCAAGTAGTGCTACGCGAACAACGCCATCATCTGGTAAAGCGGAGGTGATAGGAATAATTTCAGTTACTTTATCTAAAATTATGTTCGTTCCACGATTCTGTGAGGCGCTGGTTTTTACGATTGTTTTAATACCAAGGCGTTCCCACAACGTATCACTCCCCGCCTTTTGAACTTGATCGACCTTGTTGGTAACGAGAATGACAGGTTTTTTACTCTTTAGTGCTTTTTTAGCAACGCGACGATCTTCTTCAGTAATTTGTGTCTGTGCTTCAACGACAACGATAATAACGTCTGCCGCTTCGGCAGCCTCTTCAATCTGATCTTGAATAGAGGCCTCAAATTCATCTTCAGCATCTTTAAGTCCAGCTGTATCTACCAGCCAAAAGTGATGCTCGCCATATTCAACTTGACCATAGACGGCATCTCGCGTGGTCCCCGCCTCTCGGGCAACTACTTGTTGCTGTTTACCGATCATACGGTTGAACAAACTAGACTTACCAACATTGGCACGCCCAACAATTGCTACAACCGGTAATTTTTTACTCATACGCCCATTCTAACAGATTAAGGCATATTGACAAAATTAAAATACAAAATTATAATAGTGATAATGAACAAAGAGAGCCTACGTATAGCAACTTGGAATATTTCAGGTGGACTTCCGAACGAAGCCAAGGCGCGCGCCATTATTGATGTGATTGAAGAAATAAACCCAGATGTAATGGTATTACAAGAGGCGTTAATGAATGATGCGCCACAGGTCAAAAGCTTTTTCGAAGGCGGTATTGAGGATAGAGGCTATGACAGCGCAACTGCTTCCTATGCAACTTCGGGAGAGTTATCACGATATAAAATGCTGGCGCTAGCACGAGTCGGCCTGAAGGGTGCTCATACACCGCTATCTATTGGCGGGCAGAATGCACACTACCTTCATATCAGTGGTCACGCTGGTCCGCTGGAGTTATACGGTGTTCATCTCGATAGTTTTGACAGTGATGTTCGCAACCAGCAGGCTCAGAGACTTGCTCACATTACTAGTACTGACATACCTGCCATAGTGTTAGGTGATTTTAACGCGATGCATAGTGAAAGTAACAAAGCAAGATTATTGCAACGATGCCTGCCTTTGGTGGATGGGTTTAAGCCACGGCACGAAGTGCCCCTTGTGGCTGAAAGAACCTTTACCTCCCATTTAAATAGCAAGATCTTGCGTGCCAAGGGTGTGTCTAGGCGTTTAGTTGGAATGGCAAGTGGAGATACCCTGAGACTACTGAAAGATTCTGGGCTTAGCGATGCTGATCCGCAATCGCTGTCTACCCATGTCACACGGACTCAGCTCGATCATATTTTTGTCAACGGACATGTTGAGATTGTTGATTTTCGGCGCTGGTCACGCACGGGTCTTTCCGATCACAACCCAATTAGTGTAGATATTGTAACTAGGTGATTTTAGCAACCGTTAGTTGTTTTATTTGATTGCCGTGTAGGTCGTGCATAACGTACGGACCAAAGTGGGTACGTTCGAGGAAGGTTACGGAGTAGCCAAGAGCTTTCAAGGTTCTACGGATTTGGCGATTTCGCCCTTCGTACATAGTTACCGTGTAGGTATTGGGCTTTAGTTTACGGGCGGTAGGTTTGTGTAATTTAGTGCTAGTAATGAGGAACTTGCTTGTCCCGTCTTCGAGATGAACCCCTGTATCAATTTTCTTGAGGTCAATGTCTTTTAGGGGCTTATTGAGTCCGACGGTGTACACTTTCTTCTTTCCAAACTTAGGATGCGTAAGCCTGAAGATTGTGTCGCCATCATCTGTTAGTAGTAGCAAGCCGCAGCTATCTTTATCTAACCTGCCCGCCACTTTGAGGCTTTGATATTCTCGTGGTAGAAGTTCGTAAATAGTGGGGCTATCGCCTTGTTTCTTTCGAGAACAGACATATCCCTCGGGTTTATTAAGTAGTACATAGGTGTAGCGTTTTTTCTGCTTGGTGAGCGAATCTGAATTAAGTGTTACATCATCGCGATCTGGCTGGACGACAGTGCCAAGAATTGCTATTTTGCCATTAACTATTACTTCACCGCGCGAAATGCGCTCATCTGCCTCTCGCCTGCTCATACCAAGTGTATGGGCAAGATGCTTATTGAGTCGCACGTAATCAGGCATATAGGTTCTTTTCTAGGCTGGGTTGCTCGGTGTGGGCGGGACTTCGCTA
>CAZIPE010000022.1:3044-5306 GCA_964541305.1 uncultured Candidatus Saccharibacteria bacterium
ACCTGACTTTTTACAAAGTAGCGGTCTGCACCAAGACTTTCTCCGCGTTGCCGGTCTTCATCTTGGCTTAGAGCAGTCATCATGATGACTTTTACATCTTTTGTTTCAGGGGTTGCACGTAGAATGTCTAGCATGTCAAAACCACTAATTTTTGGCATCATGACATCACTGATGATAAGATCGGGTTTTTCTTTTACGGCAATCGCGAGCGCCTCTTCACCATCACCTGCTGATTTTATTTCATAGCCTTCGGCTTCGAGTCGGGCACCGTAAATTTCTCTTAAGTTACTGTCATCTTCTACTAAAAGGATTTTTGCCATGGTATTTCCTTGCTTGTTATATATTTATAGTATCACACGGTTATGTTTTATTGGTACCCTGCCGACTAATGGCGTCTGGCGAAATGCGCGGAAGTTGCACGAAGAAGGTGCTTCCAGTTCCCAGACGACTTTCAACCCACACTTTTCCGCCCATCATTTCCACAATTTGTTTCGTGATAAAAAGCCCGAGACCGGTGCCACCAATTTCACGAGTTTCAGAGTTGTCTACACGGTAAAAGCGCTGAAATAGGTGGGGTATATCCTCTTCAGCGATGCCTGTTCCGGTGTCAGAAACACGAATAATAATGGATTGATCTTTGATTTCGGCCCCGAGAGTAATAATGCCTTGCTTAGTGTATTTAATGGCATTTTCGACAAGATTAATGATTACTTCACGCAGGCGTTCAGGATCTGCGTGTACATATAGTAATGGCGAAATTTTGCCTTTCTCTTGTGAGGGGGCGTTATCAAAAACTAATCTCAACTGTTTCTTTGTGGCATTACTTTCCTCTTGGGTTACCACCTCTCCTATGAGTTCATTTACATTTATTATCTCAGGGTGGTTCGCCAATTTTCCGTCATCACTCTCACTCACATTCAGCAAATCTTGGAATAGTTGCCCAAGGTTTCGGGTAGCTTCGTATGCTTTTGTTACGTACCCTTTCGTTTTTTCATCTAACGTACTTATTTTAGGGTTAAGAGCTAGTTCGAGATATCCTTGAATTGAAGCTACGGGTGTGCGCATTTCATGGCTGGCGGTAGAGATGAAATCACTTCGTTGTTGTTCCTGATGCTTTTGTTTATCCACGTCGCGCAGTACGGCAATTGCACCGGTAAGCACCTTTGTTTGTTTGCCGTCTTTATTTACAACAGTTTGAAAAATTGGTGAAACTACCATGTCTATATACAACTGACGATCATGATGAGTGACTACCTGAATAACTTGTTGAGATGGCGTACCTGTGTGTAATGTTGAGGTAATCGCATTCGTAGAATCACTCGCTCCATTCTCGGCAGTACTTTCATTGGGTGATATCTTGAAGATAGATTTATAATTCAGCCCCACCACCTCGTTCTTTTCCCAGCCCAGCATCGTTGCCGCACTAATATTTGCAATCTCTACTACTTCATTTTTATTCACCACTAACACGCCGTCAGTAATGGACTCGAGTAGCGCACTTGTTTTAAACTGCTCCTCCTCAAGCAATCCTTTAAGCTCCAGGGCTTTTCTATCGGTATTTCCTACTACGTACCATCTTTTAAAAACAAGCCATCCAAGAAAGCCGGATAGTGTTAGGAATGTATCTACTACAATATTAAACAATGGCGAAGCATTGGTTGGTGTAGCTATGCCGGTGAACGTGAATATCAGAATCATCCAGGTAAAAATTAATGCAGTTACAATCGGGACTGGTCCGTTCACCCCCATAAAGAATATGAGTACACCATAGGAAATACGGTATACGACATTCGTATTGCCACTCGATTCAATAATAGATGCATTTAAGAACGCATATAGTGCAATAGATATCATGGTAACTATCCAAGGGAATCGTTTAATGAACAGTCGGTCTGAAATAATGACGTATACTGCGTGGATTGCACCAAACATTAGAATAGTTGGTGTGATTCCCCACTTTGCTTGTGTTTCAGCACTTACACTCAGTTGGTTGAATAAAATATAGACACTATAAAGGATTACCGTGACACCAATCAGGCTATAATTGAAAACTCTGAGCCAACGTACTTTCAGATGTTGCATAATTCTTAATCTGTAGTATATCTGATTATGCTTATCTTTACCATCGATACCTTGTGTTTTCTACCCCTGTTATGATATAGTTTTTGAGTTATATCAACTGTGGCCCCGTCGTCTAGTGGTTTAGGATATCTGGTTCTCATCCAGAAGATCGCGGGTTCGAATCCCGCCGGGGTCACCATA
>CAZIPE010000023.1:0-4928 GCA_964541305.1 uncultured Candidatus Saccharibacteria bacterium
TACCTGACACAGTCACTATAACCTGCTTTGGGTTATCCTACAATAGGTTATATGCTTATGCTGTTGATATGAGTAAATCTTTATATACAGATAAGTACAAGAAAGTTGTAGAGCAGCTGAAAGCTGCTCGTCTTGAAGTTGGGTTAACACAGGTAGAGGTTTCAGAAAGGCTCAAACGTCCTCAGTCATACATATCAAAGATTGAGAGGGGTGAGCGACGAGTTGATGTTGTGGAGTTGGCAGAAATTGCAGAGGTATATAAGAAGGACGTTAATTTCTTTATAAAATAATTATGGCTTACAATAAAGACGGGTTGGATAGAGTTTTATCCGAAATGAAAAATACGTTCCTCGCGGATCCAAACGTTGCGGTGAGGGGGCAAAACTTTATTAAACAGCTCCATAGCTATTGCATTGATGAACTCAAGAGTCGTGGTTTTAAGGGTGAATTGGAACCAAAAGGTGAGATTAAGGTGCTTACAAGTCACAAGTTTAAAGACGTTGATGTTGCGGTAGTGCACCCCACGTCAGGACCCCTTTTGGTAATTGGGGTGCGAAGTCAAATGAGTTCCTTGGGTAAAAACTTTTTAAACTACTATGAGATGGAGGTTGGTGACGTTTCCGCAATCCACGAGAGATACCCGTTATGTGTTGTGGGGCTTCTCTACTTACACCCAACGGAAAGTATTTTGCCTGGTAGTAAGAAAGAAACTTTTGACTTTGATAGGGCAGAAAAGATGTTTAAGCTGATCTCGGGACGGGAAAAAAGCTCAGACCCACAATCTCACTATGAAGAAATTGCCTATTTGCGTGTAAACTTCCACGAGAGTCCGCCCACACTTGATCGACAATTCCCATCAATTGAGCAGCTGCGCATTGAAGACTTTTTTGACAAGCTGTATCAGAAATATATCGAGAGAAACTTTCCGTTACTTAAGAGTAACGACTAGGAAAGTCCGTATTTCTTTAGTAAAAAAGCGTCGATGGCGTCTCGCGTGCTTAGTGCATGAAGTTCTTTTTTTTCTCGATCAGAGAAATCAGGGATGGAGAAGTTTTTCACATAGTTTTTTGCAAAGGACTTGAAACCACCAGAATAGTTTTTGCTAGTCTTTTTTAGATAAAACCACATTATTTCGGAGTTCAATACCTTTTCAAGCAGCCAAAAGTCATCAGCACGTTTAGGATAAATTGCGTACCCGCAATAGATCAAAGTTTCTTCGTCGTCTACGGTGATGAAGGAGGGTTTGTTATTCATCATGGGCAGGATAATCTTTTTTCCAAAGGTGTCGAGGCCTTGTCTTCTTCCATACGCATACCACGCTTCATACTTTTTTCCACCCTTATCCCTCAACTCCAAATCCTGTCTAGTAGCGCAAAGATATTTATACACCATTGGGTATGAGGTTTTCAGCTCTTGTTCTGGAATTATTTCAATAACCCCCGAACGATTCTTTTTGTAGGGGTATATGACTCTTTCCATGTTATTTCTCAAAGCAGTTTTGTCTTTGACTATGTTGGGTTTAATTATCGCCTTGGTGATACTCCGTTCGATGAGAAAAGTGCTGCCCCCATATTCTTTTTTTAAATATGTTTCCTCGTTAGGAATATCACACACTAGAAATAAATCGTTACTCAGTGTCGCTATCCCAGTCACAAACCTGTCTACATATCTAAAAAGCGGAGAGCCAGCATTTTCAATTTTGAATATTTTTCCCGCATCGATTTTTGACAAAAGCCTCCACTCTTTCCCCACAAGAGACTTCGTCTCAATGAGATTAAACGCTAGTTCGTTGAGATTGTTTAATTTTTCCTTGCTGTCAACAAGAGTATACGCAATCGATTCTGACTTACGTTTGTCTAAAATTGTTATGCAGGTATATGTAATTGCACCCTCAAATATTTGCCAGCCATTGAAATCAACCACAGTGTTCAAAAGTAAATTTGAGGTAAGAAAATCACGTACTAACGTTGCGTTGTACGATGTGAGGTAGGTACTTGGTGTAATATAACCTATACGACCATTTGTTTTTGATATTCCTACCCCTAACTCAAAGAAGGGAATGTACAAGTCAACATTACCAAAACTTGCGGTACTCCATTTCCTAACACTTTCTCTAACGTCGCTCCTCAAATTCTTTGTTCTTACATACGGAGGATTGCCTACAACAAAGTCAAAACCTTGCCCCACACTTAACGTATCCCAGTTAAAATTCAGGCTGTTGCCGACATGTATGTTGTATTCGAAGTCAATATCCTCACCATGCGTAATGGCAAGCAACGAAAGCATGATTTTAGTCCTCTCGACACTCGTTGGCAAGATATCTACCCCAAAAAGATAATTTTTGTATATCTCATAAAAAGAAACACCAAACTTATTGTGTAGATATTTTGCGGACTCAATCAAAAAGGCGCCACTACCACACGCAGGATCACATACAGAGCCTAATGCATTAATTGTTTTTTCTACAATATAATTAACTATGTGAGTAGGCGTGTAGTAAGAACCATTCACTTTTCGATCACCATCCGAAACGTTTAACTCGTAGAGTTTTTCGAGCAACTCAAGGTCGGGATCAACGCTTTTGGTTGTAAACCAGAAAGTCACTCCCGAACTAACTTTTCTTTCAAGGATCTTTAATATTTGGTGATTCTGTACACTGTTGAGGCCAGACTTTTGTAATATCCTTCTTACAACTTCAGTTTCGACATCCTCAAAAGAATAGCCTGAAAGCTCTTTATTTATTTGTTGTGGTGTAATGGCTGACATACCTAATCCTATTATAATACTGGTGGTGGTTTATCGATAATGACAACTATCTTTTTATAACCGAAATAATCTTTCCATTCACAATAAAATCATCACTCGATCCAAGAAACATCGGTTTGTATGCAGTAGACTTTGACTCTGAAACAAGTGCGAGGCGACCGCCTACTTTTTTGAAACGTTTGATATTTGCGCAACCATCAATCACAGAGAGTACGTAGTCTCCTTCGTGTGGGCTGGTGATATTGGAATCAACCACAACATAGTCGCCATCCTCAATCGCAAGTCCCTTTGTGCCGACTTTTGCGAGATTCATCGAATCACCCTGCGCTTCAATAATAAACAGACCGCCCTTGTTGCTCTTGCCAAGTGAGTCTGCAGAAATAGTTACATACTCACGCGGGTCCTCAACTGCAAAAATATTTGCGGGACCGCAGTTAGCCGAACCAAGAACGGGGAGTGAAAAATACGTTGGTGTTTTGTTTGCGAGGAAGCTCCCGAAGTTCGCACTCATTACCTTAAGTGATCGTGAATGTCTCTCGTTCCTATCTAAATATCCAGCGTTCCTGAGCTTCTCCACATGGTAATGCGCGGTCGATATGGACTTAAAACCAAACTGCCCCTGTATTGCTTCTAGCGTGGGAGCGTAGCCGTGCTCCGAGGTAAAGAGGGTAATGTAGTCGAAAACCTGCTTCTGACGCTTTTTTATTGTGGGGGTTGCAACTTCCATATTTATTCTATAAAATATATAGTATAGTAAAACTCTACTATTATCAACCACTTATCCACAGCAACCCAGTATGTTAAACGAACAAGAACAAACTCAGGGAGACAATAAGCGTGCACACCTACAAATGATACAGGGGATCATTAACCGAATGGGCGGCAACCTATTTTTTCTTAAAGGTTGGGCAGTAACACTCATTGTCGCACTGTTTGCCGCCTCCGTATCATTTACCGAAAACTGGTATCTGCAACTAACTTTAGTAGGTGTAATCGTATTTTTTTGGTGCTTCGACGCATATTTTCTTGCACTCGAACGTTGTTATCGTGATCTATATAACGTGGTGCGCAATAAAAATGAAGGTGAGGTGGACTTCTCAATGGACGTTAGCGATCTAAAGAAGTATGCAAAAAACACGTGGGTTGGGGCATTGCTTTCAATAACACTACTTGCATTCTATCCACTTCTTGGTGGTGTAATGCTTTTAATTATCAATATCATATAGACGTAGTATGTCAAAAATATTTGCAAGCTATAAATTTGGAGACAATCAGGTGTATCAGGGGTTGCCTCAAAACTACTGGGCAGAAAACGCAAAAGAGGCCACATCGCGTGGCTACCTAAACTGGATTGAAGAAGTGATTGGAGAAGATAACATCTACAAGGGTGAATCCGACGGGGAGCCATTGGTTGGAAAGACTGATGATCAGATATGGGAATATTTGAAACCGATGGTGCATGACAGTACTATAACCCTTGTTGTGATTTCTCCAGGCATGAAAAATTTCTTGGAGCCAGAGACTAAGCAATGGATGCCTCAAGAGATTCGGTACTCTCTTTGGGAAGTAGACCGTGGCGGCAGAACTAGCACCACAAATGCATTACTTGGAGTCGTGCTGCCTGATCGGGAGAACAGCTACGACTATATATGGACCCAATCAAACTGTGCACATTGTCAACACATTCCAATGCTTAACAAGCATTACCTCTTTAATATTCTCAAACAGAACATCTTTAACAAGAAAGGTGACGATGGCACTCAATGCCAAGGACTTTTGTGCCCATCAACAATATATGACGGTGACCATTCATATCTCCATCTCGTGAGCTTTGTTGATTTCATCACCAAACCTCAAACGGCTATTGATAAGGCGCTGGAAATTAAGGACAAGGGGGACGAGTACGAGATTGAAAAGACCATCTAACTCAGCCCATTATCAACAGTAGTCGCAACCTTGACAGCGAACGCACGCAGGCACCGAGCAGGCCACGCGAACGAATGTGAGCGGCTTATGCGAGGTGCTTGCGTGTGGTGAGCGGACGTACAAGCCACCACAGGATCGGTGGTGAAGCCTCGGGCCGACGCGAAGCCGGAGACAAGCGAAGTATGGGAAATTGCACGAAGTGCTTTTGACCTTACGGAGCTTGTCGGAGGCTGACG
>CAZIPE010000024.1:0-3475 GCA_964541305.1 uncultured Candidatus Saccharibacteria bacterium
AATCGTTGAGACAAAGAAAAAGAGCCTTTCGGCTCATAATTCAAACATTTGGTGCGGGTGAGGGGACTCTAACCCCTGGCCTCATCCTTGGCAAGGATGCGCTCTAAACAACTGAGCTACACCCGCACGTTCGATGCTTGGTTTCAGGCGCATCCTTGGCCTGGCAAGTCAGGTCACCTTTGGCGACCCCGAAATTTCATCTTTGAAAACAAGTTTTCAAGAGAAAGTTTCCTTGCGTTATGCCCAGGCACAACTCACTCTAAACAACTGAGCTACACCCGCATAACAGATGCAAATTATACGGTATAACTGGTTTACGTTCAAGAGCCCGCAATTGTCGCCTTCGACAAACCTACAACTGACTGGTTACGGGTTTGGGTGGTTTTTTCCCACGAAGATACGGAACCGCACCCTGTGGGCAATCTTTTGCATAAGATTCAGTAAACGACTCCGTTGCACCCTGTCGCCCTAACAGAATACGCTCTCGTAAACCCAACTGTCGGTCTGCATCGCTTGCAACACCCGCAAGCGGCGAACATGACTTGTAAGAAGATCCGCCGCTACCTATAATCACATCTTTAATCGCCTCGTCCTCACCAGGCCAATAGTCGTCTAGGTCAAGTATTGCATCGACCACGTCTTTCATTTTTAAATGGAAAGCAGTATTTGCGCCTCCAAAACTTCCTCCCTCTGGATTCGTACGATTTCTGTATTGTTGCGTGTACCTAAAGGCACTGCGGGCCATATTGGCCGCTAATCCTGGCCCGCCACGAAGCACTACCGGCCCTACTGTTATTGCTGGGGCGGCAATGAGTCTTGTGGCTCTTACCATCGCACCTGGCCAGAATCTTGGAAAGATTGGATGGCTATCGGCATCTAATAGCAACATTGGCTCCATGGCACGGCAACCCAAGAAGTGTATCCCTGCCTGGATGGCACGCATCTTACTTGCTTCTGGTAGCGATAAAACTGTTGCTCCTGCTTCTCGGGCAATCGTCTCGGTTCTGTCATCACAACCATTTGGTATGACAATTGGCTCTATAAGGTCGGCTGGTAATGCCGCAAGGGCACGAGGTAATAGTGCTTCTTCGTTATGTGCGGGGATGATTACAGGCAATTTCATGGTTATGCTTACCGCTCTAAATAAAAACTCCCCCGGTCAGGGGAATTATGGTGGCTCCTCCCAGACTCGAACTGGGGACACAAGGCTCTTCAGGCCTCTGCTCTACCAACTGAGCTAAAGAGCCACACCTGCTCTAGGATACGCCATCAGGGGTAATTTTTCAAACAAGGAAGCAAGATGAGGCTGGCTATTCGAAACGTTTGATCTCTCCAATGATGGTGTTTATTTCTCGAAGATGCGCCTCAGATTCTGAAGCCTCACGCTCATCTTCTGAAATTTCATTCTGCAGGACAGCGGCTAACCTGCTAATGTTCTCGAGTATCTTTTTCTTATCTTCTATCTGTCGGCGGCGATTTTCGTGTGAACGCCTCATACGATCGTGTGCTTGTTTTAGTTTATCGCTTGTTGCCATGCACTTATTATAACAATTTCTTCATGGTTTTTTTCTGAAGCGACCAGCATCTCGTGTGCTTAGCTTTGCCATTGACCGCTGCAATGGTTCATCCAAGTCAATCCCCTGGCTGTTGGCAAGACAGATCACTGCATACAACACATCTGCAAGTTCATCTTCCAAGGCTTCGTGCTCTTCCCCCTGTTTCTTGGGCTTGTCACCATATTGATGGTTAAGAATACGCGCTACCTCGCCCACCTCTTCTGTTAACCGCGCTAGGATGCTAAGTGGCGCCCAATACGGCAATTCGTACTGTTGCAGTTCGTCATCGATCTGTTTTTGATAATCTGCGAGACCCATGCACTAGATTATATATCTCTTAATGCAAAAGCAGAAAACCTGGTGATGCGGTCTTCTGCTTTGCTGTACAAGCTGTGCTACCTTTCGGTTTAGCACACCCTCTTGTCTACAATAAACTATCTACTGCTTCTGCCATCAGTACGAAAGACGTCGAGGACCCCACCGACAGGCCTATCGCTCGAATGACTCACAAACACTCGTAGCTTCTTTATAGGTCCTGTAAGAACTTTTACCTGTATTCCTCCGGGGGTAGTCGTAGCGTCCCTGTAGTCGTAGCCTGAACCCACCAAAGGTGCGCATTTGAATCCGGCAGTATTGCCGCCCGCGCCGTACCTTCGAACAGTCAATTCCTTACGAGTAGCAGGATTGCTCTTTAGTGTTAATGCCACTGAAACCCTATCTTGTGGGGTTGGTGCATACTGGTTCGGGCCAATGATGACTCGCGGCGCTACTTCGCTCAGTATTTCCACGCAAATTTGATCACCCGTTGTATATCTTCCAGTGAAGCCACTGTATGTAGGAAAGTCCGATACCGTTATGAGGTCGCCGGTATTGCCCGACGCAAATTGGGCACCAACACATTTATTAGTCGTGTTGGGATCTGCTTTAGTATGTAGCGCATAGCACTCATAGGCGTAGTGGCTGCTCGCCTGTCCATAGTTAACTACGGTGAAGCCCACTGCTGCGATTAGCCCAACCGAAAAAACAGTAAGCCAAAGCCGAAAGCCTTTTTTCTTTTTTAATGATGCAAGACTGAGGCCAGACTTTGTCTGTGCTCGCTGCGTGGTAGCATTTTTACTTTTACTTTTTGTTGAGGGCATTGTAGTATCTCCAGTTTTATTTATATAGCATAAGCATTACATAAAAGAACTTCTGTTACAACCTTTTTCAGTCAAATTTATCCATACCTTCGGTATGGATGCAGCCACCATGCGAGGGGCCTTACATCGAGCAGGCGTCCCAATCCGACCAAGGAGGGGGTGGAGTTAGTTATTGTCGGCTTCAAGCATCTGGACATAGACCGATGCTTCCATGATGGTGCGCCCAGCCGCTTTCGACGCTATTACATCAACGAGTTCGTCTTCGAGGCCTGGCGTCCACCAACACTCAACGCCAAGGATCTCAACCTTGCCAGTGGGACTCTTTGGATCATCAAGTTGGATGACGGGCATGTCATCCCAGTCTTCGTCAGTGATAGCACCAATGACTTGCCCAACACCGAGCAGTTCATCGTTGATACCGATCACCGCCGTCGGGAACGGTGAAGTCCAGGCTTCTTCTAACTCTCGATCCGTATAGTTATAGGGTCCGAAGCCCGGCTGTTCACTGAAGTTACGTGCATTCATTGGAGCTAATTGTCCCAGCAATCGTCGGGAATGCAAGCACCAGCGGTATATGTTATGAACAGGCCAGCAATGGTACTGAACTTCAATGTGGTGGGTGATGAGGGACTCGAGTCACCGACATTCTTCACCCCAAACCTTAGGGGCAGAAGTTAGAGCCAGACAGCAACCAAACAAAAAATCCTGCATAAGCAGGATCCTTAATTTGGTGGGTGATGAGGGACTCGAACCCCCGACCCTCTCGGTGTAAACGAGATG
>CAZIPE010000025.1:0-3389 GCA_964541305.1 uncultured Candidatus Saccharibacteria bacterium
TGCAGCATTAGTATTCTGCCTTGCAGCGTGCGGATACCGCTCTTTAAAAGTTGTGTTGTTGAATTTGAGTTTGCAGATACGATACAACTTTGAATTGCTTAAGTAACGCTCCGCAGAAGAAATGTGCTGAGTTAGTTGTCTTTCTTCAATTAGCCCTTTTAATTAACTGATTAACAAAAATAAAAAGGAGATAAGCCATGTTTGGTAAAAGAAGAATCCTTGCACACGAAAGAGGACTGTACTTTGTGGATGAACAATTTGTTGAAATACTCAATGAAGGTTCATACTGGTTTACAGATCCATTTAAGGATGAAGCACTTGATATTGTTTCTGTAAAAGAGGCGTGGCTTGTCCATAAGGAACTCGAATCAATAATCAAGTCCGATAAAATCAATAAAGATGAATTAGAGGTAATCGATATAAAAGATAATCAACGTGCAGTCGTTTGGATTGACGGAAGATTTGACAGAATTCTTTACTCTGGTATTTATGCTCTTTGGAAAGTTGGTCGTGAAGTTTTAGTAGAAGTGATCGATGTTAAAAGCCCACAATTTGTCCATGAAAAACTGGATATAATTATGGATGCAGGTGCATCGAAAGCTGTACTAAATGAATTCATTGTAGAAGACAACCATATGGGTCTGTACTTCGAAAATGGAAACTTCATTGGGAATCTAAAACCTGGCAGATATGCATTCTGGATAGGTGTTTCCAAAGTAAAACTTTATCAGGTAGATCTGAGAGTAAAGTCAAGCGATATTTCCGGACAAGAAATTATGACTGCAGATAAAGTTTCTTTAAGACTAAATACCCTTGTTAACTACAGAATTGTAGATGCATACAAATCTGTATCAATGGTTGAAGATTCTACTCAGGCACTCTACAGAGAAGCACAGCTTGTTCTTAGAGAAGTAATCGGAACAAGAGAACTTGAAGCCATACTGGCTGAAAAGGACTCTGTTGCGAAAGAGCTTGAGGAAAGACTGGCTGCAAGAATGATCAAGTACGGTATCGAGGTTCTAAGTCATGGAATCAGGGATATAATTCTTCCTGGTGATATGAAAGAGATACTGAACAAAGTTATCCTTGCTAAAAAAGAAGCAGAGGCAAATCTCATCTCCAGAAGAGAAGAGACTGCCGCAATGAGAAACCAGGCTAACACAGCTAAAATGCTCGAGAGCAATCCAGTACTTATGAAGCTCAAAGAGCTTGAAGTTCTTGAAAAGATCGCTGCAAGAACTGATCTGAAAATTATGCTTGGTGATAAAGGGTTAACTGACAAAATTGTTAACTTACTTTAAGCATGAAAAAGCTCATTGAAATAGATGGTTCATTCGGAGAAGGAGGCGGCCAGATTCTCAGGTCGTCTCTTTCCTTATCAATGTATACGCAACAACCGGTAGTTATTAAGAATATAAGAGCCGGAAGAAAAAAGCCCGGCTTAATGAGGCAACATCTCACTGCAGTAAAAGCAGCCGCAGAAATTTGTGACGCTCAAGTTCGGGGTGCTGAAATTAGTTCTTTGAAATTATACTTTGACCCGGGAAAAATTAAATCCGGTAATTACAATTTTGATATAGGGACTGCAGGAAGTACTACTCTTGTACTCCAAACTATTCTTCCTGTTCTTATGCTTGCGAATGGTGAATCGAATATTAGTTTAGGCGGAGGTACTCATAATGAATTTTCTCCGCCAGTGGATTTTTTGAATTATTCTTTTTTTAACCAGTTGAGAAAAATGGGACCGGTAGTAAATATTAATATCGGGAAATTCGGATTCTTTCCGGTAGGAGGCGGAAAGATTAATGTGAATATAAAACCAGTTAGTAAACTGAATCAGATTGAAATCACAAAAAGGGGAAATCAGCTTAATAAGAAAGCAATTGCGTATTCTTCACTCATACCAGAAAACATTGGTAGAAGTGAGATGAAAATCATTCAAAAAAAACTAGGTTGGAATGAAGTAAACTGTACGGCAAGACTGGTTGATTCTCCTGGACCGGGTAATGTTGTTATTCTCATTGATGAAAATGATAATTCAACAGAAGTGTTTACCGGATTCGGAAGAAGAAATTATAAGCTGAAAAATGTAGTTGATGACGTTCTGAGTGAATATGCTGAATATGTTGATGCTGATGTTCCTGTTTATAAACATCTGGCAGATCAGTTAATAATTCCGATGGCTCTTGCTGGTGGAGGAAGTTTCGTTACTACGGAACCTTCATTACACACTGTTACAAACATTGAGGTTGTGAAAAAATTTTTAGGAATAAATATCAGCGTCGAAAAAATTAATGAGAAGCAATATCAGATTAAAATTGGTGATAAAGCTTGAATAAAATTAATTGAACAGTAGCTCAATGGTGAAGCGCCCGGCTGTTAACCGGAATGATGCAGGTTCGAGTCCTGTCTGTTCAGCAAAGAATCAATTTTTCAATCCGTCGGTATAGTGTTTAACGGAACCAGCACGTAAGTCTTCCAAACTTGAAGTAAGGGTTCAACTCCCTTTACCGACTCAATAGTTCTGTGGTGCAATGGTAAGCACATTGGGCTTTGAACCCAAAGATGTAGGTTCAAATCCTGCCGGGACTGCAAAATATGGAAAGGTAGCTCAGCAGGTAGAGCAAGCGGTTGAAGCCCGTTGATTGCGTGGGTTCGATTCCTACCCTTTCCACAAATCATTTGGCGGGTTTGAGCAGCGGAAGCTCATCAGTTTCATAAGCTGAAGGTCATTGGTTCGAATCCAATACCCGCTACCCTACGGAAGCATAATTAGTAAATGCACCCGGCTTATATCCGGGAGATAGTGGGTGCGAATCCTACCCGTAGGACTTTATCGTTCTTAGATAGATTGATTTAAAAATTTTTAAGATAGGTATTCATTTCCTTTCACGACATTATTATGGTGTTTGTGGTGTAATGGCAGCATGATTGGCTGTGACCCAATAGGACTAAGTTCAAATCTTAGCTTACACCCTGAATGCAAGTATGGTGGAATTGGTATACACGGTAGTCTTAGAAACTACTGCCCGAGAGGGCTTGAAGGTTCGAATCCTTCTACTTGTACGAATGCCTTCGAAGCATTACAGGTTGATGCACCGGTTTTGTAAACCGGAGAACAGGGTTCGAATCCTTGCGTTGGCTCAATGTCGTTATCGTCTAATGGATAAGATGCCTGGCTACGAACCAGGAGATTAGGGTTCAAATCCTTATAACGATTCAAACACTCTCTTAGCATAAAGGATAATGCAGCTGTCTTCTAAGCAGCCAGATGTGGGTTCGATTCCTGCAGAGAGTACTTAACGACATTATTCCACCGTAGCATAATTGAGCAATGCTTTCGGCTTTTAACCGAAATGATGTAGGTTCGAATCCTATCGGTGGGACAA
>CAZIPE010000026.1:0-3176 GCA_964541305.1 uncultured Candidatus Saccharibacteria bacterium
GGTCCTCTATTAATAGCGGTTTTTTGTGCCTTCGATAGTCGTAGTATATATAGCTCGTGGAGCCGATTATTGTTCCTAGTAACAGGGTGGCTGAAACTGCCCGTACACCCGTATTTGCCAATGTTGTTTTAACACCTAAAACAACACTTACATTCACATCCGCAATATCCTGAGCCGAACCGTTCGATGAAACAAACGTTGCTGCTTCGTCGAGTGGGTTATGGTCCACGGAATTATCGCTCAAATCAACGATGTCAATATTATGCTCCGAGAGATCGTAATTAGGTGTTGCAACGTATAGTTTCTGAAAATCAGGAGATTGCAAAAAGCCAATTGCACCAGACTGGAGCTGAATGGTGCTGAGAAGCGCACCACTTTCAGCATCAAGCACACGAATTTTATCAGCATCGGGCAGGGTGCTTGGTGCGGGTACAAAGGTATAAATCTTTTTACTATCAAATGTTATTGCCATACCGCCAACATGCACACCGGCAGGTAAGGTCCATGACGCATCGAGCGTATCGTCACTAATTTTGTAACGGAGTATCTTTCCACCACTCATGCATGGCACAAAATAATATGGATAGGTGATGTCCGGGGAGAATCCTACAGTGGTTGCATGGGGGTTAATGTCGCACGGTATGGGCACACTTTTTATAATGGTGTCAGTTGCTGGATCTATAATCTTTACCACATTCTGTACGACAACATATAACTTGCCGTTTGTCCCCCGCCATATAGTTACGGGCGTTTCACCCATATTGATATCTTTAATCCAGGTGTTGGTTGCGACATCAATGACAGAGACAGATGTGAGTGACTGATTCGGGACGTAGTACTTGGTGCCATCGCTTGTAAAGTCACCCTTGCCAGCACCGGGGTTGTCTGGATATGACGAAGCATTGGTCAATGCAACTGGTGGGCTGGCAGTAGATGCATCAAATTTTTGAGGCTTGGTTCCTGCTCCATCTAGTCCGCCTGTATAAAATATATTCAAAGCTGGAGATGGCGCAACAAAGAGGGTCGGTTCAGACGTACTTACAGGCCACCCAACGTTTGGGTTAATTGCATGGTCGGACAAACGCAATTGATTAATCTTTGAGGCAGACAGATCAGCGCTAAAAGTCACAAAATATGCATATCCCGTGTTTTTAATTACCTTTGCTTTTATGGCATTATTCCCGTCTGGCAGACCCGTTAAATCTACTGTCCACTTGCCGTCCGTTCCAGAAATTGTCTGTGCCAGCACCTTTGAGTCTCTCTGGATTAAAACCGTTGAGGTGGGATCTGTCGTCCCCGATATTTTGAAGCTGTTCCCTGCAAAGGATTGACCGTTCGTTGGGCTCGTTATGGTAATGGACGTTGCTGCAGCGCCTACAACAGGTTGGAGAACAGCGTTCAAAGAGTAGCTAAGAAATCCTAAGGCCACGACAAAATAGCGGAGTTTTAGCTTACGCATTGCGCTTATTGTAGCAATAACTGGTTAGTTTTTCCAGGCACGTGACAGAGAGCGAAGAGCAACTACATAGGCCGCCTGACGCATAGACACGTCTGCTTTTGACTGTGTCTGTAGAACCTTCAGGGTAGCCTCTTGCATCTTATTTTCTAGTTTCGTAAAGACATCTGTTTTTGACCAATGCTCATTGTGTCGATTTTGGTACCACTCGAAATAACTCACAACCACTCCCCCGGCATTAGCAAGTACATCTGGCACAACCTTAATCTGCCGCTTTTCAAGCACCTCATCGGCTGCGGGTGTTGTCGGACCATTTGCTAACTCAAGTATAAGCCTAGCTTTGATGTTTGCGGCAATTTCACTATCTATGGCTCCTTCCAGGGCTGCAGGCACCAATATGTCGGAGGTGACAGTAAGAACGGCATTGGCGGGCAGTATCTCGGGGGAAAGACCCAATGATTGAGCGGCTTCGACTAAATTGCCGTATTCTCTTTTAGCTTTTTCGAGGGAAAGCACGTCGTCAAAGCCCCCTGCCATATAAATCGTTGCGCGTGAGTCCGACAGGGCCACAACTTTTATCCCATTTTCTACCATGAAGTGAGCCGCATAGACTCCGACATTACCAAAACCCTGAACTGCTGCAGTCATCTTTTGGTGGTCTTCGCCCAGATGCTCCAGCATAGCTAAAAGCACATAGATGCCACCGAGACCAGTGGCTTCTGTTCTACCCAACGAGCCACCATGCTCTAATAATTTCCCCGTGACCACAGCGGGGTCTCCATACTCATCTGCAATCCAACCCATAACCTGCCCATTCGTATTCACGTCAGGTGCTGGCACATCTTTGTCGGGGCCAATGTGTGGTTTAAGCTGTCGAGCGAATGAGCGTGTTAGGCTCTCTAGCTCTGTGCTAGATAGAGATTTCGGATCTACCGACACCCCGCCCTTACCCCCTCCGAATGGCACGTCGACGATAGCGTTTTTAATGGTCATCCACAAACTAAGCGCCTTCACTTCATCTTCGTCGACTTGCGGGTGAAAGCGTAGGCCACCTTTGTATGGCCCGCGCAAACTGTTGTGCTGCAAGCGATAACCCTGCGCGGTGTTTTCAGTCCCATCATCACGGTTAAATGGCACATCTACCTGTATATTGTTCTCGTGTGTAAGTAACTTATTAATGAGTTTTTGATCAATACCTGCAATTTTGGCAGCTTCTTGTAAGTTCTTCTGGGCGCTTTTCCATGGATTCATAACAAACAGTATACGCCCCTACAGAATACGCGTTGTGATTCAAATAAACGCACGCCCTTTCCCCTGCAAAGAGAGGAATCTTTGAATGGATAGCTATGATTTGCTCGAAAGCTGAAAGTAAAACAGCCTCCGCTGTCTTACGGAAGCTGTAGTTGCAAAACGAACTGGAGGCGCGGACGAGATTCGCACTCGTGTACAAGGTTTTGCAGACCTTTGCCTAACTCCTCGGCCACCGCGCCATAATCACTCAAGGATTATAGCAAGCCGTACTGTGCATAGAAATAGCAATGCTTTAGGAGAATCGAAGCGGTTGCCCGTTAAGGATACCTAAACCGCGTCGTGCGATAACAAACTCTTTGTCATCCTGCCCCTTAGTAGCGGTGTAGGCCTTTTGGATGTCATGCTCTGAAACCCACACACCGGGAAGAAACTGCTTAGTTTCAGCTCGCTTGGCGAGGAATATTTTATT
>CAZIPE010000027.1:0-2865 GCA_964541305.1 uncultured Candidatus Saccharibacteria bacterium
GCTGGAAACGACTCGCTAGCAGAATTAAAAAAGTTAAACATGTGGCAACCATTGCGCCGCCGCCAGCCTATGTCCCCGTCTTCGGTTTCTATACAAATCCTGCCAGACAACAGCTTGCCCTGCGAATTAAAGATATAAATAGCGCTGTTGAGCTCCTAGATCTCCGTCAGCAACTGGCCGTTATGCGCATGGTTAAACAGATGCCAGAAATAGCTGCAATCCAACAGGCAATAGACATAACCTCAGCAACGTTAAAAGACGTACGTAAGAAGCTCTCTAGGTTCCAGTGGGAATACCAAATAGAAGCGAGTATTTCGCACGGATTCCGTAGTCGTGGTGCGCAAGGGCATGCGTTTACCCCGGTTGTTGCTGCAGGGTCGCATACCAGCACCATCCACTACGTCAAAAATGCGGGTTCCGTCGCGGAAAGAGACATTATTCTTCTAGATGTGGGTGCGGAAGTATCGAATTATGCAGCAGATATATCTCGTACATACGTGGTTGGTGAGCCAAAGCGCAAGTACAAAAAAGTCTACGACGTTGTTGTTGATGTACAAGACTATGCAACAAACTTGATAAAACCGGGCATAACGCTGCGGGCATACGAGAAACAAATCGAACAGTACATGGGCGAAAAATTACGTAGTCTCGGGCTGATTAAAAACGTGGAACACGATGAAATTCGGCGCTACTTTCCCCATGCAACGTCTCACTTTTTAGGACTCGATACACACGATATCGGCGACTACGATCGCCCCCTGGAGCCTGGCGTTATACTGACAGTTGAGCCAGGGATATACGTCCCCGAACAGGGTTTTGGCATACGTATCGAAGACGATGTGCTGGTTACTGAAGATGGAGCGATTGTGATGAGCAAGAAACTCCCAAGAGGGCTATGATATAATGAGCTTAAGTTTATGAAACGTCCTTTCTCAAGATTTTTAATCCGTTGGTTTGTTTGTTCCCTGGGTATCTGGGTTGCTGCCGGCATATTAGGCGATAGAATTAGTTACGACAGACGACTTGGCGTCATCATAGTATCTGGACTATTGCTGGCGGTGGTGAACGCAATTATCAAGCCAATAGTTATCATTCTGTCACTGCCAGCAATCTTATTTACACTTGGGCTTTTCATGATTGTCATCAACGGACTCATGGTTCTATTGGTAAGTAAACTATACGAACCACTGCACGTTACCAACTTCGCCGCCGCGATGCTTGCAGGTATGGTAATTGGCTTGGTGAATTACTTGGTGACCACTATACTAGAAGAGAAGTGAATATCTTTAACTACATCACACTTGGTTCGGCGGTCTTACTCACATTGCTTATAT
The DNA here is from genome assembly GCA_964541305.1 of uncultured Candidatus Saccharibacteria bacterium. Classification (GTDB taxonomy): domain Bacteria; phylum Patescibacteriota; class Saccharimonadia; order Saccharimonadales; family UBA7683; genus CAZIPE01. The sequence goes on from CAZIPE010000027.1 coordinate 1,335, forward strand.
TGCTGCAAACGCGGGGGGCAAGTCTTGGTGCTGGCTTAGGCGGGGGCGCCGAAGTGAACACAGTGCGGCGTGGCTCTGACAAAACCCTTCACCAGATAACAATTGTTCTCGTGCTAGTGTTTGGCTTGTCGCTTATTCTAGGAATTGTACAATAGCAAACTGTAAGGGTGGCCAAGGAGTAACTGTACGCCTATGATAGATCGAACGACGAAATTACGGTGGCGTCGTCGTGTTCGCCGCGGCAAACAGCATGTGGAGGAGTTCGGGACACAAGCCGAAGAAGGCTTAGAGCGTCATTTCTTCCGACGTCTAAGTAGGCTTACTCGAGTTCGTCGTTTCGTCGCCGCCTGGGTTGTTCTGTTCCTATTTATGATCGGTGGTGTTTTGTATCAGGCTCGTTCGCTTGGAAAGTACTATCTCGAAAGTACGCCCATCAGCGGAGGTATCTACACCGAAGGTATACTGGGGAGCTTTACAAACGCCAATCCGCTCTACGCTGCCAGTAGCCTCGACAATAGTGTCGCTACCCTTATATTTAATGGTCTTTTTAAATTTGACCAGAAGAATCAACTGGTGGGTGAGTTGGCGCAAAGTTGGAGTGTAGATGAACGTGGTACGACGTATACAGTGCGCCTCAAGCCAAATCTTAAGTGGCAAGACGGAGTAGCGTTAACGAGCGCTGACGTTGTGTATACGTATCAGACCATTCAGAACGCCGATGCTAAGTCTCCCCTTGCATCCAGTTGGCAGGGTGTTAAGGTCTCGGCACCCGATGCAGCCACGGTGGTGTTTGTTCTTCCGAACATTCTTAACACGTTTCCTTACTCCATGGTTAACGGCATTGTGCCAAAACACAAGCTCGAGATATATCCAGCCAGCCAACTACGGTCCATTGCATTTAACACCACGCAGCCAATTGGTTCCGGACCCTTTAAGCTGAGTGCTGTTGAGGTGTTGGGCAACGATGTCGAAAAACGCGAGCAACGTCTTGCATTGGTCCCAAATACGCTCTACCAAGGTGGCTCGCCCAAGATCGATCGGTTCATCATTCGATCCTTCAGCGATGAAAAACAGCTCGCAAAAGCACTCGACAAAGGGGAATTATCGGCTGCAGCCGGCTTGTCTACAATGACGGAAGACTTAACACAGAATCGTGCCGTGACAGATTACAATATTCCACTCACCAGTGAAGTTATGGTGTTCCTAAAAACTAGCAATCCGATTTTAAGCAACCAAAAGGTGCGCCAAGGGCTTGCCTATGCCACCGATACAGGGAAGATTCTCGCTAATTTAGGGCGGCCGGTTCTGCCCGCTCGTTCACCACTTCTACCAGATCAGCTTGGCTACGACAAAACGCTATTGCAAAACACCAATAACATTCAGCAAGCCAATAAATTACTTGACGAGGCAGGCTGGGTGATGGGGCCAAAGGGTATACGCGTAGATAAAACCAACCAACCTCTGGCGTTTAACTTGGTGACACAGTCGAACGCTGTGTACGAATATGTTTCACAAGCAATTAAGCAACAAT
>CAZIPE010000028.1:0-2100 GCA_964541305.1 uncultured Candidatus Saccharibacteria bacterium
TCGCGAATATAAATGAAGCCGCGCGTGATGATGTCGGGGCTGGTAAGCAGTCTGCCCGATTTTTTATCAACAGTTAAGATGATGACCACCATACCCTCTTCTGACATGAGGAGTCGATCTTTTGCAACAAGCCCAGGAACAATAGCGCCTGTCTGATCTACCAAAATAGCTCCGGCGGGTGCATCACCCACTTCTTTAAACCCATTCTGATCAAGCTCAAGAATTGAACCATTATGCGCAAGCAGAACGTTCTCTCGGCTCATACCTGCTTCAACTGCGACATCTTGGTGATATTTTCTATCGAGTGAACCACCGTGAATAGGCATCATGAACTTCGGCTTCGTCATTTCCACCATTTCAGCTAACTCTTCCCTGTTGGCGTGACCTGAAACATGGAGTGGCCCACATCCGTCAACCAGGTGTGATGGATGACGATAGACTGTTGCACCTCTGTCGATAAGGTCATTACCAATTTGCTGATAACGCACTTCGTTTCCTGGAATCGGCGAAGAGCTCACGATAATCGTGTCACCCTCTTTGAGCTTAATGTGTTTGTGCTCACCAATACTCATTCGTTGCAAGGCTGCATTTGGCTCACCCTGTCCACCGGTACACACAACAACGAGCTGATCATCCTTTACGTTCGGAGCTTCGCGCATTGGCACAACAGTGCCTTTTGGAATTTTCAAGTTACCACTTCGCACGGCAATTTCAGCTACAGCCATCATACTTCGACCATCAAAGGCGACTTTTCGCCCTGCAGCCTCAGCTGAATTAATAATCATCTGAATGCGGTTCATATTAGTCGAGAAAATAGCAACAAATATACGCCCGTTAGATTTTGCAAAAATGTCATCAAAACTCTGTTGCAAAGTGTGCTCAGTTTTTACTCGACCAACATATCGTGCGTTAGTACTGTCGCTCATGAGTAGAAGTACACCTTCTTTACCAAGTGCTTTTATACGTTCGATATCAGAAGGCATTTTATCGAGCGGTTCAGGATCAAGTCTGAAGTCACCGGTGTCGATTAAGCGCCCAACTGGTGTATCGATTACGAGTACCGAGCAATCTGGAATTGAGTGCGTTACACGAACAAATTCAATCGTAAAAGCAGGAGATATGACGTTACGTTCGTGATTATCCATGGCAAGTACCACAATCTCAGGCTCTAGCTCTAAGCCTCTTTCTTCGTTTACGCTCTCGAACTGCTTTTCTATCATTCCTTTGCCAAAGTGGCTACCAATGAAGATTGGTGCTGGAAATTGTTCGTATACGTACGGTAGCCCACCAGTGTGATCCATGTGTGGATGCGTGATGACGTAGGCTCGTATTTTATCTTTAATATTTTCAAGATATGTGGTGGCGGGAATGGCATAGTTGACGCCAGGTAAATCTACCGAGAGGTCAAATCCGCAGTCTACAATAATTGCATCATTTTGGTATTCAATCACCATCATATTCTTTTCACCAATACCAGTTAGTCCACCGAGTGGTACAATACGTACCTTATCTGATTCGGTAAGTGGGATGAAGTTTGCCTGGTGTTCATGGTGTTTTTCAAACACGTTCCACCTATCAACAGCTTTGTCGGCTGTTTCGTAGTTGCGCCGACCAGCGCGCATAGCTTCCCCGCGGTTAGTCTTCATCGCAGATATTTGCGGACGTGCTTGGTTGTTGTTATTTGCGCGTGGTTGTCTATCGCCCTGTCGACTCGGCCGAGGTGCGGGCTTAGGATACTTCTGCGCCTTCTCGCGCTGAGGTTCTGGATTTTGTGGTTGCATTCTTGGTAACATATTTTCTTTTCCTTTCGTATGACTCTGAATTCAGAATCTACTCTTTTGATTAATTATCTTTTAATTTCTTTATAATTGCTGGTATTTTACTAAAATCATCTATCAGCGTTTGTCTCAATCCTCCGTTATATAACGCTGCTGCTGGGTGAAATAGCGGCATGACTACCTGCTTTCGCTCACCCAACTGAATTCTCTTCGGCTCACCATGTATGGCACTAATTTTCTGATTAGGTAGAAAATATTCCATACTGTGCCGACCTAATGTCACTACCAATTGTGGTGCAATGACATCCAGTTGACGCAGTAA
>CAZIPE010000029.1:0-2021 GCA_964541305.1 uncultured Candidatus Saccharibacteria bacterium
GTATAGCAAATTTAGTGGACGAAACGTAGACAAAACTATAGGCTATATAGATGAATGTTGAACATCTTATTCAAAGTGGTGGTTTGTTATTAATTGGTGCGATTGTTTTTGCCGAGTCAGGGCTGCTCGTTGGGTTCTTTCTGCCGGGTGATACATTGCTATTTAGTGCTGGTTTTTTTGCTTCGCAGGGCGAGTTGCCAATTTTAGGGCTCATGGCTGTTGTCATGACTGCGGCCATTGTTGGCGATAATGTAGGGTACGAAATTGGTAAACGTAATGGGCATAGAATTTTTCGCAAGAAAGACGGCTTGTTCTTTCGACATGAACATATTGCTCGTGCCGAAGCATTCTATGAAAAACATGGCGGCAAAACCGTGATATTGGCACGTTTTATACCGGTTGTAAGAACATTTGCGCCGGTTGTAGCGGGTGTAGGAAAAATGTCTCATCGACGATTCCTGGCGTTTAATATTGTAGGTGGCGTTCTTTGGGGTGGTGGTGTCAGCCTTCTTGGTTACTGGCTTGGCAGCAAGATACCAAACATAGACAAGTACATCTACCCTATCATTGGCCTCGCAGTTGCTCTGAGCGTTTTGCCGGCCCTACATCATCTGTTGGGTGATAAAGAAGTACGACAGAGGCTTATCAATAAATTACGAAATAAGTAGCCCGAGCTTAGAGCATCGACTTTAGATAGGTTGCCGTGTACGAGTTTTTGCTCTTTGCAACTACTTCTGGTGTTCCTGTTGCGATAACTTGGCCACCGCCAGCGCCACCATCTGGTCCCATATCTATAATGTAATCTGCTGATTTTATAACGTCTAGGTTGTGTTCAATAACAATCATACTGTTCCCCGCATCTACCAAAGCATGGAGAACATGCAAGAGTTTATCGACATCCGCCATATGTAAGCCAGTTGTTGGTTCATCCAATATATAGAGTGTCCTACCCGTTGGTCGACGGCTCAACTCCGTTGCTAATTTGATGCGTTGTGCTTCGCCGCCACTGAGTGTTGTGGCTGGCTGACCGAGTGCTATGTAGCCAAGGCCCACGTCTACCAGTGTTTGTAACTTGCGCGCAATCGAGGGAATATTATTGAAAAAATCTAGCGCTTGCTCGCAGGTCATTGCGAGCACATCGCTGACTGTTTTGCCTTTGTAGTGAATCTCTAGTGCCTCGCGATTATAGCGTTTGCCATGGCAGACCTCACAGGGCACATATACATCCGGCAAGAAGTGCATCTCGATTTTGATAATGCCATCGCCGGAACAGTTTTCGCAGCGTCCGCCTTTTACATTAAAGCTGAATCTGCCCGCACTATACCCGCGCAGTTTGGCTTCTGGAACGCTTGCAAACAACTCACGTATGGGCGTAAACAAACCCGTATAGGTCGCTGGGTTGCTCCGTGGTGTGCGACCAATTGGTGATTGATCAATAATAATTGCCTTGTCCAGATGTTTAATCCCCTGGATGTCATCATGTTTACCTGGCACAGTATTCGCACGCATAAGACGAGCCGACAGCTCTTTAGCAAGAATGTCGTTAATAAGGCTCGATTTACCACTGCCCGAGACTCCACTGACGACTACTAAACAACCGAGTGGTATTTCGACGGTTACATTCTGCAAATTGTTCTCTCGAGCGCCCTCGATCCGTAGGGCATTTCCACTACCCTTGCGCCGCTTCTTGGGCACAGCGATATATTTTTCGCCACGTAAGTATTCGCCTGTGATGCTATTCTTTGTTTTAGCAACTTGTTCTGGCGTGCCGCTAGCAACGACTTGACCACCATGAATGCCCGCACCGGGTCCAATGTCCAACAAGTAGTCGGCAGTTCTAATGGTGTCTTCGTCGTGCTCGACCACGATAACAGTATTGCCAATATCTCGTAAGTGTTTCAGCGTAGCTATCAAGCGACCGTTATCTCGTTGGTGCAAACCAATTGATGGCTCGTCCAAAACGTACAGAACCCCCTGCAAACCCGAACCAATCTGGGTTGCAAGACGAATACGCTGTGCTT
>CAZIPE010000030.1:0-1875 GCA_964541305.1 uncultured Candidatus Saccharibacteria bacterium
TCCAAACAATTATTGTTGGATCTGTTCCATCAATTGTTCCTACATAAACATCACTGGAGATTACGGTTGCGTTAGCACCAGCTGCATAGATAAGTTTATTGCCAACTATTGAGAATGCGCCGCCAAATTTTGGCCCAGGCATTGAGGTAGCCGCTGTCCAGGTATCAGCAACTGTATCATATACATATACTGTCGCTACAACTACCGATCCTGTAAGTACACCACCAGCTAAATATATTTTAGTATTGTATCCTACTGCTTTGCCCCAAGCTAATGCTACTGGCAATGAAGCAACAGTTGACCATGAATTTAATGTAATATCATACTTATAAACTGTAGTTTGATATGTACCTGTTGGATCTGAACCACCAATAGCATAAATAAAGTTACCAACAGTTGCAGTTGGAAATACTACCCTACCTGCCGGTAATGGAGCTATTGGAGTCCAGGTGTCTGTTGCTACATCATATTTAAAGCATTCAGTTTGAAGACCAGAGATTGTGTTTCCACCAAAACTAAACAAATTACCACCTGCAGCAACACCACTACCCATGTAAGTAGCATCCGGGTATAAACTTCCTGATGCCCATGAACCACTGAAAACACCAACATTTTTCGATTTACAATCATTAGCAGGATCTCCGTCACCACCAAGCTGTGTGCAAACATTTATTGTATAAGCACCAGGAGTAGCATTCCAGTTATCAAAGGTAACCTGTTGTGTAGCACCAGGAGCTAGATTGGTAACAGCTTTAGTAGATGAATAACCGCCAGTAATTAGCATTTGAACATTAAAAGAATTTGTGTTCGTTCCATAATTCTTCACAGTTGCTTGTGGTGCAATAGTTCCAGCACCGATCGATGAGGCTACATCTACAGACAAGGTGCCAACATCGTTTGCCAATGGTTGAATCACCTTAATGTTATCAACAAACAAGTTGTTACCGAAATCTGAGATTGCTGTGAATTTAACCTTATTTGTCCCAGAAGGTAGACTAAATCCAATTGTTTGCCAATCGGTTGCAAGTACCGGGTTTGAAGTACCGCCGTATTCGGATGTGAGACCATTACTTACTGTAACTAAATTAAATTCTCCTGCACCGGAAGCACCATTGTAACCCGTTGCTAATAAAACCCAATTAACTCCACCGTTGGTAGATGAATAGATTTTTAAGGTGTCTGTATTAGTTAAATATATATCATATGTCCAGTCAAATTTTAGTGTTGCGTTGATTATTCCGGATGCATCAAAATCAAGTGACACGAGATCGACAGGGGTTCCGGAAGAAATGCCCCAGAAATCTGCCCACGCTGAAGCGTTACCAACACCATAACCACTTATCCCTGGAGCCAATCCAATTGAGTTATTCCAAAGTAATGGTGTAGTTGGAGTAATAGACCAACATGTTGGTGGAAAAACTCCACCTTCAAAGTTTTCTGTCCACGCACCTACAAAGGGAACACATAAAGTTGTTGCGTTAACCTGAACTCCAGTAGAATATGTTGTTCCACCGCCCCAGGTAAACACTTTATAATAGTAGAGTGTTGAAGGAGTCAAAGAAGTATGTGCAAATGGAGAAACCAACCCATTATAAATTAAAGTACCTCCTGCAAAAGGTTGCCCCGGAGCTGGTGGGGTACCCGAAGGAATAGTAAATATCCCTGTATTGTTAAATGCGATGATTACATTGTTACCAGAGTATGGAGTGAAAGCAACATCTATTTGACTTTGACTTATAGTTGTTGCGGAAACTCCTGTTGGATTCAGTATTGCAGGGACTGAAAAAGTATAAGTTAATCCACTCGTTGGTACAGTGGTTGGATCAGCAGAATTAAAATACATTGTTGAAGTATTTAAAGTTCCAGCAGTTGAGT
>CAZIPE010000031.1:0-1704 GCA_964541305.1 uncultured Candidatus Saccharibacteria bacterium
AAGAACACGGGGTTTTTTACCAACGACACACGACGAACTGAACGACGCTGTTGGTCTTCTTGCATTTCAGGGTGAGCATGGTCGATCTGCTCAGTACCTCAACGAAGTATTGCTCCACCAAAAAAAAGCTACTACGGTTGACCCCAAAATGGCAGTCCACAGCAAGACTGCAGAGTTCGCGGGCTTTGCTGGCTCAGCACAAGAAGATACGGGCCGACTGCTTTTACTCAAGGCAGATATTGCCGAACTCATGAACCCCGCCGTACCGTTGCTAGAAGATATTGGTGATCGAACAGACGGTGGGGTTAGACAGCTTGTTCGTTTTATTGATCAGAGTAAATTTCTGGAAAGCGGTGGCAAAGATCGACCTTTTTGGGATCCATTCAAAAAAGCTGCTCGCGTTCGTGGTCCCAATGGCGGCAGAACCATTCTTGATCCGTACAGTGTGCCAGAGCTAGACCCAAACGTTGTTGCCCGGATCGAGCGCGTGATGGCCAGGACAAGCGTTAAAGATGCACGTCTTTTGGTTGATCGAGCGATTGCTGATCAAGAAAAAAGATTAGCATTCTGGGTAGATCGATTACGTGAGACAAGAGCACATGCATTGTCGCGCCCAATTGCTAATCGCGCACTTGAACATCTTGGTGTGGCTGGCTAAGGCATGACAAACGTTTTAGAAAAACTGCCGCGACCGTTCTTTGTCCTTGCCCCAATGGATGATGTGACCGATACAGTCTTTCGTCAGATTATTGCCGGCACCGCTAGGCCAGATCTGTTTTTCACCGAATTTGTAAATGTAGATGGCCTGCAAAGTCCTGGGCGAAGTAAGCTACTGCCTAAGTTAGCATTTACAGAGAAAGAACAGCCAATTATTGCGCAAGTATGGGGCAAGAATCCCGAAAATTATTACAAAACAGCCCAAGACATCAAGCAAATGGGGTTTGCTGGCATAGACATAAACATGGGGTGTCCAGTGAAGGCTGTCCTAAAAAACGGTTGTTGCGCAGCACTCATCGATAACAGGGGTCTAACAGGGGAGATTTTACAGGCGGTTAGGGAAGGGGTTGGCCCGGACTTCCCTGTCAGTGTTAAAACACGACTGGGCTATGGCGCTATCGACTATTCGTGGCACGAGTATTTGTTACAATATAAACTTAACATGTTAACTATACATGGGAGAACTGTATCTCAAATGTCTAAAGTACCGGCCGATTGGGATGCAATTGGGCATATTGCAGAACTTCGCACTTCCCTTTCGCCAGACACGCTCGTTGTTGGCAATGGTGATGTTTTGACGCGTCAAAAAGGTGTAGAACTTGCAGAGAAGCACGGGCTTGACGGTATTATGATTGGCCGCGGCGTTTTTCATGATCCGTACGTTTTTTCTTCGGCCAGTATGTGGGAAGAGATGCCCAAAAGACAGCGGATTGCACTGTATACTTCACATGTTAAGCTTTTTGTAAAAACCCACCATAATAATGAACACAAGCTGCATACACTCAACAAATTCTGCAAAGTCTATATAGAGGGGTTCCCTGGCGCTAAAGAACTGCGCGAAAAACTTATGATAGCCCAGACAGCCGATGAGTTGTTGTCAATTCTCGACCAATCAGTGTAGAGAAAGAGAGAAGAGCGAACGCTAGCCTATGTAGCCAAAGGGCTACTACGCAGCGCGGATCGTATAAGCGTAAATGGCTGCGTAAA
>CAZIPE010000032.1:0-1628 GCA_964541305.1 uncultured Candidatus Saccharibacteria bacterium
CCCGGATTTCTCACCGGTGTCCATGAGCGGGTAAACGAAGCTGGGTTTATGGATGGCTGATTATCGTAGGGCGCGTTTTTTCTGCCGCCTGGCGAGGCGGTGCGATGGTTGGCGATGTGGTTAGAGGGTTGAGAGGGACTGGGCGAAGGCGCTTCAGGCGCTGGCGGCACATAATCGGTCATGCGCGATGGCCCATTCGCGCTGCCATGGATGGGCGGAAGCCATGGCGATCCTGACGCGACGGACGCTGACGGTGACCAGCGCGCCGATTTTGAGCAGCTTGAGGCGGATGGTGCCGCAGGTAGCGCGCGCGAAGTCGGTAGCGGCCAGACCGATGCGGCGGAGCGCGGACATGAGCACATAGGCCATCGAGGCGAACCACAGCCGCAACTGGTTGGCACGCATGGTGGCGGCCGAGGTGCGATCGGCGAACAGGTCCATCTGGCACTCTTTGATGCGGTTCTCCATCTCACCGCGGGCGCAGTAGAGCTTTTCGTAGAGATGGCGGGTTTCGGCCTCGGCATAAGGGAGCGAGGTCACTACGAAGCGCGGATTGGTGTCGCCGCGCGTCACTTCGGCCTTGGCGACGACCCGGCGTCTGCGGCTCCAGCTATCGAGCGTGGACCACATGAAGTCCTTGAAGCGGCGCGCCGGCTTGCCGGTCTGCTCGCCTTCCTTCATCGCTTCGGCCAGTTCATCCTCGATCTCGGCGACCAGGCGTTTGTTGCGGGCCAGGCCGAACAGATAATCGACCTCGTTCGCCTCGCACCAGCTCATCAGCTCGTCGCGGCAAAAGCCTGAGTCGGCGCGCAGCAGGATACGGGTACGCGGCCAGCGCCGCCGGATCTGGGCGACGATGCGCTCGACCTCCTCGCGGGCACCCGCCGCGCCGTCGGTGTTCGAACGCCTGAGCTTCGCCGCCAGCAGGTGCCGGCCACAGAAGATGTAGAGCGGCAAATAGCAGTAGCTGTCATAATAGCCGTGGAAGAACTTGCCCTCCTGATCGCCATGGATCGGATCGTCCGTCGCGTCGAGATCGAGGATGATTTGCTCCGGCGCTTTCGCATGGGCTTCCAGGAACAGGTCGACGAATAGCGCCTCGATCGCCGCCGGATCATGGCTGATCCGGTGATAGCGCGACGGCTCCGGCCGGCTCAGCTCAAGCCGATTGAGCGTGCTCTTGCCCGCCAGCGGTGCGCAGTCCCGCCGCCGTGCCGTCAGCTTGCCGGCGAGCGTTGCCATCACCGGATCATGGCGCAGCTGGTCGTGATCGTTCAGGTCTTCATAACCCAGCGCGATCCCGAACACCCGCTGGCCCACCAGCGTGCCTACCGCATGCTCGATCAAATCCGTCCGGCGATGATCCGAAAAACACGCCGCGAAGCGATCCGTCAGCCCGATCGCCCGGTCGGTCGCGCCCAGCAGCAGCCCGCCAGCATCGCTGGTCACCGCCCCGCCGTCAAACGCCGACACCACCGACCGCGATTCTACGCGTGCAAATCCAAACGACTTTGCGCTACACTCTGTAAGCATCGGGGAACTCCTCTGCTGTCCGATAAGACTTTGTTTGCAGAAGATTTATCTCAGATTCAGAGCCCCGATGCACCTACTTCTGTGAGATATCCGGG
>CAZIPE010000033.1:0-1568 GCA_964541305.1 uncultured Candidatus Saccharibacteria bacterium
TACAAAGTGATCCTGGCGGGGAAATAATTTGGTTGTTGGTTGTTGGTTCCTGGTTCCTGGTTCCTGGTTATTGGTTATTGGTTCTTGGTTGTTGGTTCCTGGTTCTTGGTTATTAGTTCCTGGTTGTCGTATCGCACGCAGTGAACAACGAGGGTGTTCAAATAACTGTGTCAAAAAATCATATCTCGGTTGTAATCCACTTTCGTCCGAGCGAACGGGAGTTTACGGAGGCGAGCCGGACGAAAGTGGATTACAACCGAGGCGCCAGCGGCAAGCCGTTTACAAATAGGGAGTGATTCGTTCATTGAAATGTAGTTTTAGTTGAGTGAAAATGGTTTTCCAGGCATAAATCGGGGTATTCCATTTGCTCAGAATCCGGTCTAATGTGACATACAAGAGTTTTTTGAGGGCGTCTTCGGAGGTAAATGCCCCTTTTGTTTTGGTGGCTTTTCGTAACTGCCGATGCAGGCCTTCTACCGTATTGGTCGTATAGATCAAGCGCCGGATTTCGGGGCCGTATTGGAACATGGGGATCAGACGGGGCCAGTCTCGCCGCCAGTTTTCAAGGGCCGGGGCGTATTTTTTTCCCCAGGTTGCTTCCATGTGCTCCAGGGCCAGCAGCGCCTGTTGTTCATCCGCCGCCTGATAGATCGTCTTGAGTCCCGCAGCAAAGACCCGGTAGTCTTTATAGGGGATGTACTTGAGCGAATTACGCACCTGGTGGACGATGCACAACTGCACTTCGCAATCGGGAAAGACGCTTTCAATGGCATCAGCAAAACCAGCCAGATTGTCGATCGAGGCAATCAAAATGTCTTTTACTCCACGAATTTGTAAGTTGGTCAATACCTGCAACCAAAACTTAGAACTCTCAAAATCACCGACATAGAAGCCTAAAACATCCCTTTGCCCCTCTAAATCCACCCCAATGATGAAGTAAACAGTTTTGGTCACTACCCGGCCATTTTCCCGCACTTTGTACCGTATGGCATCCAACCAAGCCATCACGTACAAAGGCTCCAGGGGCCGGTTGCGCCAACGCTCTAACTCCACCGTAACCCGGTCGGTTATCGTGCTGAGTTGACCATCCGACAACTCCACAGCGTACAATGCCTTCAAATGACTGCGTATATCCTCATAACTCATCCCCAATCCGTATAAACTCAAAACCTTGTGTTCCAAACCATATCCCAATTGCCGATCCCGTTTGCCGACCAACGCTGGCTCAAAGGTGCCCGCTCGGTCTCGCGAAGGGGCTATTGCAATCGGACCATATTCACTGCGAAGTGTCTTGGGCGCCGCGCCATTGCGCCGATTGCTTTGACCATTAGATTGATCTTCGGCCAAGTGAAAATCCAATTCCCCTTCCAAACCAGCCTCAACTAAACGCTTAATCAGAGGGGCCATCACCGCCGGTAACCCTTCGCCGCTTCGCAATTGTTTAATCAATTCCTGTTCAACTCCAGGAAGAAAATAAGTCTCTTTTCGTTTCTTCATAACTGCGTTTTTTTGATTCGTGAAGATGTGAACTTTTTCAAATCCTTTGACACAGTTATTTGAACACTCCC
>CAZIPE010000034.1:0-1485 GCA_964541305.1 uncultured Candidatus Saccharibacteria bacterium
CCGTCGATGTTGCGGATGCCCTCGATGTGCTTGACGCCGAACGCGCCGGCGCCGGCCAGCGCGACCCTGATCGTCTTCATGGAAGCTCCGTGTCCGTTCGCGCCGATGCGATCAGCGCTGGTTCTCGAGGATCAGGTGCCCGACCGCCGTGTTCGACGCGGGCACGTGGTAGAAGCGGTGCGCGACCTTCGGCGGCTTGCCGCCGGCGACGTCGGCCATCGCGCCGCGGGCGATCAGCCACATCACCAGCTCGATGCCCTCCGAGCCGGCCTCGCGCACGTAGTCGATGTGCGGCATCTTCGACAGTCCCTCGGGGTCGGCGATCAGCCGGTCGAGGAACGCGTTGTCGAATTCGCGGTTGATCAGCCCGGCGCGCGGGCCCTGCAGCTGGTGGCTCATGCCGCCGGTGCCCCAGACCTGCACCTTCAGCGGCTCGTCGAACGATTCGATCGCGCGGCGGATCGCCTGGCCGAGCCGGAAGCAGCGCTGCCCCGAAGGCACCGGGTACTGCACGACGTTGACCGCGAACGGGATCACCGGGCACGGCCAGGCCTCGGTCTTTCCGCACATCAGCGACAGCGGCACCGTCAGTCCGTGGTCGACGTCCATGCGGTTGACGATCGTCAGGTCGAAGTCGTCCTGGATCACCGACTGCGCGATGTGCGAGGCGAGCTCCGGATGGCCGATCACCTTCGGCACCGGGCGCGGGCCCCAGCCCTCGTCGGCGGGCGTGAACTCGGCGGCGGTGCCGATCGCGAAGGTCGGGATGAGCTCGAGGCTGAACGCGTTGGCGTGGTCGTTGTAGACCAGGAAGATCACGTCGGGGCGGTTGTCCTTCAGCCACTGCTTCGAGAACTCGTAGCCGGCGAAGACCTTCTGCCAGTACGGTTCGTGCGTCTTGCCGAGGTCGAGCGCCGCGCCGATGGCCGGCACGTGCGAGGTGTAGACGCTGGCGGTGATCGATGCCATCACTTCTTCTCCCCGACGTAGCGGTTGCCCTCGATCGAGCGCCCCCCGCGGATCATCATGTCGCGGTATTCCTCCTCGGTCATTCCGGTCATGCTGCCCGCCATCTGCTGGAAGCTCTTGCCGTCGGTCGCGCCGATCTTGGCCAGGAAGTAGATGTTGCCACCCAGCTCGATGCAGCGGTTGAGGTCGCGCGCCATCACCGCCTGCTTCTGCGCTTCGGTCATCGGCCACTCGTCGAGATAGGCGCGCTCGTTCGCCTTGAAGCGCGCCCGGTTCCCGGGCTTCATCAGCGACATGCAGAACTGGTTCAGGTGGTAGCCCTTGCGCGACTGCTCGGCGTCGAAGATCGTCGTGCCCGGGACGTCCTTGTAGGGTTTCGCTAGTGCCATGGCTCAACTCCTCAATTGCTGCAACTTGCGTTGTTCCGGGTTCGGCGCGCGACGCACGCAAGGTTGTCGCCGGCGAAGGCGCGTGCGACGGGCTGTCCGAAGCGGCGCGCCCAGCGCAGGCCTCGGT
>CAZIPE010000035.1:0-1370 GCA_964541305.1 uncultured Candidatus Saccharibacteria bacterium
AAATATCTTTAAAACAACTGTGTTACTCCAAAGAACAAATTAAAGTTATTGTAAATTGCCTCACTAACACCGCGTTGATTGAATAAGACTATATCGCTTGGACCAACCGCTCCTGATGGAAAATTAAATGCCTGCGGAAAATCTGATCTTTGTCCGTGACTATATTCAAATCCAAGTCCAATCGTTGTATCATCCATAGTTGTTGAAGCTCCGAGTGTAAAATGATAAATATTTAAATCTGTATAGCCAACAAATAATCCATCTATATCCTCAAAGTTTGCATTACTGAAATCTGTTCTTATAGCTGCATAACCGGTGATTTTATCATTCATTTTATGTTCAACTGCAATGCCCAGATTAAAAACACCTTTCATTGAATCATATACTTTTAATAGTTCTGCACTATTAACCGGTCTCACTGTAGCAGGATTATTCAGAATAAAATCCCCGCTTTCCGGCTCCATAACTGCATAAGTTGATATCGGTGCAAACCATTCTGCAGCAAAATGCACTGATGTTCCATCAAAAATTTTATATTCAATGCCCGCTCCAATAGAAAAAGGTGATTTATAATGAACAGGCAAACCTTCCTGCCTGTCCGATGCAAGAATATCAATTGGAGCTCCGGCAGTGTCAACTAAAACGTTATTTGATGTAAGACTCGCATGATCAGTTCCGCCGCTTGCCTTTTTTATTGCAAAGCTTGGTGTTGTAATTGTTGCCCCTAATTTCAAGTCTTCCCATTCTGCTGCAATTCCAAACTTACCGGAGAACCTGACTGCCCAATAATCTATGTCAACAAAAACATCTGAAGTAGCTGAGCGTTGATTAGTTGTATCAAAAGCAACATAGGATTCATACCGTTGTTTTGTCTGATCACGGTAAGCGGCTAATATAGTAACACCTATTCCAACGTTATCGGAAATCTTTTTGGCATATCCAAATCCTACAGTAACTTCAGAGAGTAATACATCAAGTTTCCCCTGGTTGATTAAATATTCATCTCCAGCGAAAAGGTTAGTTTGGTTTCTTGTTGGAATGACATCAGAATAGCCCTCATATCGTTCAGATATTCTAACGTATGAATAACCGTTTGCATAAATCATATAACTGAACCGGTTAAGCGAATCTCCTAAAAAAGGCAACGGACCGGCTAACGATGCTGGGTATAAAGAAACTCTTGTGTATCTGGAATCAATGCCAGGCCCACCACCATCAATGAATGAGAAATCTTTAATGCCGTACATATTAAAATTGACATTCATACTTTTTTTGCTCACAAAGCCTAATGCACCAGGATTGTAGAATGTCGCACTATAATCTCTAACACCGCCAATAGCAATTCCACCAAGCAAAGCTGTTTTACCGCC
>CAZIPE010000036.1:0-1347 GCA_964541305.1 uncultured Candidatus Saccharibacteria bacterium
CAGCGATTCTCGGTTTGTAAAAATTCATAATGTGAATTTTAATCTTTGACAGAGTTCTTTGAAGATCAATACCTTTCGTTCAAAAAGATGAATGATTGACGAATTGATCAAACTGGTAAGAGAAGGCTTTAAGTCGGTTGGGGATCATCGCAAGTACAACTCCACCTATTCGTTGGAGGACCTGTTAAGCGCCGGTTTTGCTATTTTTTCACTTAAAGACCCGTCATTGCTGGCCTTTCGGGAGCAATATCCGCAGCGGAGCGAGAATCTAAAGCGGATTTACGGGATTGAGCGAATCCCGGAAGATACGGCACTTCGCCAAGGACTCGATGGTATTGATCCGGCTTGCCTGCAAACACAATTCAAGCCCTTAATCGAGCGCTTGCGGGAGGAAGGATTAATGGAGAAGCGCCAGGTTTTAGGCGGCTACACCCTCTTGGCCGGCGATGGCACGCAGCATTTTTGCTCCTCCAATCGCTCTTGTCCGCACTGCCTGACGAAGCATCATCGAAATGGCTCGACCACCTATCATCACCAAATTCTTGGGGCGGTATGGGTTCAACCGGGCGAAAAAACCGTTTTTCCGGTAGCGGTGGAACCCATTATCCGTCAGGATGGAAAGCAAAAGAACGATTGCGAGTTGAATGCGGCCAAACGCTTGATCCCCCAAATCCGACAGGCCATGCCTCAAGATCGGCTTTTGCTCACCTTGGATGCCCTGTATGCCAATGCACCGCTTGTCCGCCTGTTAAAAGAGGAACACATTTCCTTTTTGATCGGCATCAAGGAAGGCTATGTGCTCGTCCAAACTGAGCGATTAGCCGAACAGGGCGCTTTAAAGGAGGTTTCCTGGGAAGCCGACAGCCGGATATGCGCCGTTCGCTTTGCCAATGATTTGATTCTCAATGGACAAAATCAAGACTTGTTGGTCAACTATTTGGAGTATGTGGAAGTGGACGCCCAAAGTGCAGAAGTCCTCTTTTTTAGTTCCTGGATCACGGATTTGGCCATCAACGAGGAAAATGCCGCCGAAATGGTCACCGTGGCGCGTACGCGCTGGAAAATTGAAAATGAAACCTTCAATACCCTGAAAAACCAGGGCTACTACCTGGAGCACAACTACGGACATGGAAAACAATATCTGGCTACTAACTTCGCCATTCTGACTTTCCTCGCCTTTTTGACCGATCAAATCGCACAATGCCTTGACACCGCTTTCCAAAAAGCACTGGCTGTTTACCAAACCAAAAAAGCATTCTGGGAAAAGGTGCGCCAAGTATTTGATCTCTTACCAGCCTTGTCAATGAACGCTATCTATCGTTTTATTGCTAAAAATAAACAACTTGA
>CAZIPE010000037.1:0-1220 GCA_964541305.1 uncultured Candidatus Saccharibacteria bacterium
TTAGAAAGGGTACACATTTTTCCGGGAAAAAACCGGTCTTAGTTCTTTGAAATGTCGGAAAAGAAAAATGGAGGGGAAATTTGTGTTTCTCACGCATAAATCCCCCCTTCCATGCGCCGAAGCGCCCACAAAGATATTTTCGATTTTTTGCAACAGGTTACGCCCGGGGCCGGTAGCGGTCAAATGTACAGGCGATTTTGCCTGATGGCGAGCCTGATACAGGCATGTATACGCAACGGGCACTGCCGTTTGGAAAGCCTGAGCGAATCCACGTATGCTTACCGGGCACGGAAGAAATCCAGTTTGTTGCAACAGGCCAAGCGTTGGTTGTCGAACAAATGGACCGACTGGCAAACGTTTTACCTGCCTTTTGCCCGGCACTTTTTGCAGGGTTTGGGGGCCAAAGGCGAGATCGTCTTTGTCATGGACGGCAGCCAGACGGGTTCGGCCAACACCACACTGATGCTTTCGGTTTTGTGCAGGGGCTTTGCCATTCCGGTGGCCTGGGTGGTCAAAAAAGGAGAAAAAGGGCATTTTCCCGAGGAAATGCACACCGACCTGCTCAAGTTGGTCGCCCCCATTTGTCCCACCGGGTGCCGCTTGGTGCTTTTGGGCGACGGTGAGTTCGACGCTCTGAGCCTGCAGCAGTGGTGCGCGGACAACCATTGGTCGTTCGTCGTCAGGACATCCTCAGACCGCCTCCTGGATTTTGACGGCGAACTTGCCCGCTTCGACTCCATCCAGACCACCCGCAGCATTTGTTTCATAGAAGGCGCCTTGTCGCTGGCAAACGCCGTGTATTGGCATGAAAAAGGACACGCAAAGCCCCTTTTCCTGTTGACAAACCTGGATTTGGGCTACGAGGCCTGCCACTACTACAAGCGCCGCTTCAAGATCGAAACCTTGTTCAAGCACCTTAAGTCGGCTGGCTTTTACCTCCACAAAACCCGACTGAAATGTCCCGAAAAACTGGCAAACCTGATCATCGTGGTCGCCTTCTCGTTCGTGTTCAGTTTCTGTATGGGACTGTTCATCAAACAAAAAGAACCCCTGCAAAGCCTCGAAGTGATCGTGCGAAAAGACAGGCTGCATAAAATCACCCCAATTGCAATTGCTCAACTGGCTATTAGCAACAACTGCCCCTGCGTTCTTATTTTCTTTTCCGAATTGTCAAAGAACTTCAATGACGTTTTCACCTGAAAAATGTGTACCCTTTCTAA
>CAZIPE010000038.1:0-1218 GCA_964541305.1 uncultured Candidatus Saccharibacteria bacterium
CCTGCTGGGTCATCGCCAATACAAGTTACCAACTGCACAGGAAGGTGCTGGCGGGCAAACGTCACCGCAGCATTTACCGCATTATTACCCGTTGTAACGGTCGCTCTATCAACATAGTACTTATTACCCAACTGCATATGCTCGTACAAAATACCATTTTCACGTTTTGGCTTGAAAACATCGCCTTCTAAAAAGACATCCTGACCCGCCTTACCAATACAAACCATAAACGGTTTACTCATGTTTAAAAGTATATCAGATATTAACGGATTGCTTTACCTGAAGATCCAAAAGCATCAATTTTTTCTTCAACCACCTTTTGAATAGCATCTTTAACCTTATCCATCAGCTTAACTACAGCAAACTCATCGGGGTGAGCCTTCAACTCTTCTTCAAGCACTGTCCGAAAGGCATAGCGCATATCTGAGTTGATATTTATTTTGCTCACCCCAATCTTCGCAGCCTCTTCAAAATAATGCAGTGGTGTGCCCGAACCACCATGTAGTGAAATATTACATCCAATTGCTTTTCTGATTTTAGTGAGTAGTTCCAGATCAAGCTGTTTTGGCACCGGATATTTTCCATGAAGATTACCAACTGCTGCTGCGAAGGTGTCAATTCCTGTTGCGCCGACGAACTCCTTTGCATCTTCTGGTGTAGAGAACGTCTTTTTGATTTCTTCGTAATCTATTTTTTCATCATGCACATTAGAGCTCCCACCAAAGTAGTGCGGTTCGCTCTCCACCAAGGCCCCAGTAAACCGTGCATATTCTACCACCTCGCGCGTTTCTTTGATGATATCTTCTTCATGCGCATCATGTCGTGCCTGAGAAATATCAATATGAATAAACTCAAACCCTGCATCAATTCCGCGTTTCGCATCTTCAACGGTTGGCGAATGGTCAAGATTAATGTACATCTCAACCCTATATTCTTGGGCGTAGTTATCAACCATGTCTCGTATGTTGTCAAGACCAAGTGCCTCAACCTCACCGTGGCTCACCTCTATCATAACGGGAGCATTCTTAGCCTGAGCCGCTCGTGCAACAGCTATAAGCGTTTCTTGATTATCGATATTGAATGCACCTACTGCAAATTTCTGCTGTCGCGACCTCTGCATCAGATGCCGTGCCCGAACGCAATTCTCTCGTATTTCTTTTATGCTTAATCCCATAAGTATCTATTCTACATTATTTCATGAACTGCGAGGGCAATATG
>CAZIPE010000039.1:0-1165 GCA_964541305.1 uncultured Candidatus Saccharibacteria bacterium
TGTGGGGAAGTCCGCGCGTGAGCCTGTGTAGTGGGCAGGGAGTTGTCCACATTTCAACAGGAACTCGCGCGGGGTCAGGTCCAGGAGTGCATCATGGGGCCGCTCGTTGTTGTAGCTCCAGATGAACTCGATGGTCAGCTGGCGAAGCTGTTCGAGGTTCTCGAACAGGTAGGCGTCCAGCACTTCTTCCCGGTAGGTGCGATTGAATCGCTCGATCAGGCCGTTCTGCATGGGACGCCCCTTCTCGATGAACGTAAGTGCGATGCCGTTGCGTTCCGCCCACAATTCCATCTCCTGGGCGATGAACTCAGGGCCATTGTCCACTCGCAGCCGCTCTGGCTTGCCACGCCACTCGATCAACTTGTCCAGTTCACGCGTCACGTACTGGGCGCGGATAGAGGTGTCGATCGTGATGTTCAGTGCCTCGCGGCCGAAGTCGTCAATGACGTTGAACGTGCGCAGCTTGTTGCCGTTCAGCAGCCGGTCGGCCATGAAGTCCATGCTCCAAGTGATGTTCGGGCCGATCGGCAAACACAGTGGCTCTTTCACCCGGTCCGGAACGCGCTTCTTCGTAGGTCGACGCAGGTTGAGCCCTGCTGTGGTGTACAGCCGGTGTAGGCGCTTGTGGTTCACCACACGGCCGTCCTTGCGTACACGAGTGTACACCTTCCAAAAGCCCCAGGTCGGTTTCTTGGTCACCCAGTGGTTCATGTGTTCGATCACGTCGATATCGTCCTTCGGCTTGGGCTCGTAGCGATACACGCTCTGGCTCAAGCATAGCAGCTTGCAGACCCGCCGAACACTGCGCTTGCACTGCGTTACAAGCCAGTGTGCCATCTCACGCTTCTCGGCGAGCCCTAGGGCTTTTTTCCCAGGATCTCCTTGAGGATGTCACGGTCCAGGATCGTGTCGGCCAGCTTGAGCTTCAGCTTGGTATTCTCCTCGCGCAATGCCCGTAGCTCCTTGAGCTCGCTTGCGCCCATGCCACCATACTTGGCCTTCCACTGGTAGAACGTCGGCTGGCTTACTCCGTGCTCCCGGCAGATGTCCGCCACTTTGCGGCCCTGCTCATGCTCGCGCAGCATCCCTACGATCTGCGCTTCCGTCCATTTACTCTTCTTCATTGCTCCAAAGTTCAGGTGGGTTGTGGGTTTCTACTATCCCA
>CAZIPE010000040.1:0-1086 GCA_964541305.1 uncultured Candidatus Saccharibacteria bacterium
TGGTCGTGGAAGAAGCGGTGAAGATGGTGGCGGCAACCTTGCCCGCGACTTCGAGGAGCGCATCGGTCGTGGTGCTGCTGCGGCCCACGATGACGACGTCGGTCTGGTCGGCGGGGTAGATCGCAAGGCCGTCAGTCGTGGTGGCCCACACCGCTTCGCTTGCGCCGCTGCCGGAGTCGAAGCCGCACGAGAAGACGCCGGTTGCTGCATTGTACAGGATGGTCTGGTTCTCACTGCTGCAGTCACCGAGACCATTCTCAAAGAATGCGGTGACGCGGAGGACGGTCGTACTTGCCGAGGCTGCGGCGAGGCCACCCGCGAAGGAGGAGGTGGCGGTGGTACTTGCCATCGCCAGGTACGGCGCAGCGAGGAGACCGGCAGTGTAGGTGAAGGAGGGATCGTCGATGACGCTGCTCCCGCTCTCGAAGAGGATGCGGCCGGTACTGTACGCGGCGATGGTGTCAGCGAGGCCGAGGAAGGTGTTGTTGCCGAGGCCTAGGGACGAGGTGCTGGTGAAGCGGTAGTTACCTGCCCCGTCGCCTATGAGAAGCTGGTTACTCCCCGGAGCGGTACTCGTGCCGGTGCCGCCGTGCGCTATCGCGAGGACACCGGTCATCGAGCCGAGGTCAATGCCGAGGGAGGAGGTGGAGGTGGTGGCCCAGCCCGAGCCATCCCAGTAGAGGAGCTCTCCCCATGAGGAGCCACTGATGTGGGGGATGGAGGAAGAGCTGCTGATGTATGCGGCGGCGGTTGAGGAAGCGCGTGCGGTGGTGAAGAACTGCTGGGTGCCTTCGACGAGGTCGGTTGTCGAGAGGTGGAGCGAGGAGGTCGCGATATTGATCCAGGTACTGCCGTTCCAGTAGAGGAGGTCACCGAGCGTTTTCGTCATGCTGGCGACGTCGTTGAGGCCTTCGAGGGTGGTGTCGCCGAGGCCCAAGGACGAGGTGGAGGTGGTGCCCCACGTTGAGCCATTCCAGGCGAGCAGGTCACCGACTTGTGAGCCGCCGATGTGCGGAATCGTGCTGCTTGCAGCGATGAAGTAGTTTGCGGAGGTGGTGCTGAAGGAGTTGGCGATGTACCAGCTGC
>CAZIPE010000041.1:0-1029 GCA_964541305.1 uncultured Candidatus Saccharibacteria bacterium
TATGGTTGATATTGGTACAAAGTTTATTATCACTTTACCTAATAATAAATATCACCACTAGTTATCCATCAGGTTGAGCAATGTTTTATTTTTATTAAAGATATTTTTTCAAATAATAATTTTATTCATATAGTAATCTTTTTACCGGTTGAATGAAATAATTATTTTTTTACACCACAACCGTTATACCCAAAATTCCGACTTCACATTTTCTAAAATTTTTATTCTTAATCGACTAATATATTTTTTAAACTTTATCCAGCACCTCGATCATTCTAATTTGCTTGATATCAATCGAAATAATTACATAAAAAATCTTGGAGAAGGATATATTTTGTGCTGCTTTCTAATCAACCTGATTTTGATTAGCTTCGTGAAAAAAATTTACGACTATTATCCAAAATTCAACTTATTATTAAATGCCATTATCCGGTGAAATAGTTCACGCTGCAATCAATAACGATATCCTGAAACTACTTATTCAGATTACCGTGCTGCTGCTAACAGCCCGGATATTTGGCGAGCTTTCTCAGAAAATCGGTCAACCAGCGGTGCTCGGTGAAATTCTTGCCGGTATAGTTCTTGGTCCTTCTTTGTTGGGTAACCTATTTCCATTCATTCATGGATGGATTATACCTGCAACTGAAATGCAGATCAACCTTCTTGAAGTTATCACATTAATCGGTGCAATTTTCCTGCTTCTTATAACAGGGCTTGAAACTGATCTTGTACTAATTAAACATCATTCAAAGAAAGCTGCTGCAACTGCATTCGGTGGCTTAGTGATACCATTCTCTGCAGGTTATTTTTTCAGCCAATATATCCCAGATCATTTTCTAACTGATCCATCTCAACGAATAATCTTCGGTTTGTTCCTTGCAACGGCTATTTCACTTTCTGCAATTCCTGTTATTGCAAAAGTATTGATTGATTTGAAACTTATCAGGCGAGACATCGGACAGATAACAATTGCCGCAGGTATGATTGATGATACAGCGGCCTGGATACTTTTATCAATCGTTTTAGGAT
>CAZIPE010000042.1:0-1024 GCA_964541305.1 uncultured Candidatus Saccharibacteria bacterium
AGGAAGTGCCAGTTCTGCTAAAAATCCCAGAGTAAGATTTATTAAAGAAGGTATTTCAACACGATAAATCGAAAAAGGTAAACCTAGAATCACTGCAATTATTAGCGGATTAAAAAGAATTTCGTAAACTGTAGATTTAATATTTAGCTTTCGTTCTTTTCGCATTGGAACAGTTAAAATTATAACGGCGAGAATATTGTACATCGGTAAAATGAATGCAAGAACAATCGCAGCTTTTCCTAGTGCATAACTTCCAAATAATTTCGAAACAATAGCGAAACCGACAATTGCAAAGTTACTTCTGTAGGCCCCTTGTACAAACACGCTGAGATTTTTTCCGTCTTTAATGAAAGGGATTGAAAAAATCCAAATGACGAAAAAGCTAACCAGTGTTGCTGCATAGATGTAAATAATCTGGTTGAAATCAATCGCTTCACTTAAATCAATTTCGGCAATGTTTATAAACACAAGTGCAGGCAGAGAAACAGAGTAAACGAATTTTGATGTTACATCAACAAAGTTTTCATTGATAACGTTTATTTTTTTCACAAAGTAACCAAGTGCAATCAGCAAAAAAACAGGGGCGACAACATTCCCGGTAAAGATTATGTTATCAATCATTTTACAGCGATCCCTTCATACATATAGCCAACAATTTTCGGATCTCTTTCCATATAATAATTTTTCAATTCACTTATCTTAAAGCCAGTATTATTTATTAATGATTTCATATCCCTGTTAAGATTGCAGCCATCTGCCCAGATTTTTTGAATAGGATTTAATCTATGCTGCCACTTTTGTGTTTTAGGATTATCTGCCAGACCATGTTCAAGAAAATAATATTTACCTTCAGGTTTAAGTACTCGAAAAATTTCTTTCAATGCCGAATTAATATTTTTAATGCTGCACAATGTGTATGTGCTTACAACTGCATTAATACTGTTATCAGAGAAGGGAAGAGATTCCCCGTTTTGATGCATTAATTTTACTTCGACGTTATTGTGTAATGATTTCTTTTGGTATT
>CAZIPE010000043.1:0-1007 GCA_964541305.1 uncultured Candidatus Saccharibacteria bacterium
CGTACAGGAATATCCGGAAGGAAAAGAATATTTGAAGACTTGATTTTAACCCGGCTCGGTTTGGACTTAACAAAAAAAATAATCTGGTTTCATTCTTCTTCACTTGGAGAATTTGAACAAGCTAAACCAATAATTGAAAAACTTAAAAAAGAAACCAACACAAATATTGTAGTGAGCTTCTTTTCTCCATCGGGATATGAAAATTCGAAAAAATATCCTTATGCAGATATAATAACTTATTTGCCTTTCGATTCTAAATGGAGAGCTAAAAGATTTGTTGATATTGTTTCACCAGATATGGCTGTATTTATGCGATATGATATCTGGCCAAATCATATCTGGACATTGAAAGAAAAGAAAATTCCCTGCCTGCTGGTTGATGCAACGATGAAGAAAAAATCACCCCGGAAATTTCCATTAGCAAAATCGTTTCATAAATATCTGTTTGAAGATTTTTCCAAAATACTCACAGTATCTTCAGAAGATGCTGATGGTTTTAAAAGCTTCAATTGCAGAAATGTTCAGATTAAAGTTGTTGGTGATACACGATTTGACAGAGTTTATAACAGGAGTCTTGCTTCAAAAAATGCAAAAATCATTAATTCTGAAATACTGCAGAACAAGCGAGTGTTAGTAGCCGGAAGCACCTGGCAGCAGGATGAAGATGTGCTTATTCCGGTCTTTTTAAAATTATTGAAGAACGACAAACGTGCATTGTTGATTATTGCACCTCATGAACCGACATTACTTCATCTCGAAAAGCTGGAGCATGAATTTTCCGGAGAAACAAGTGTAATCCGCTTATCGCATATAAATAACTATAACAATCAGCGGATTATCATTGTTGATTCAATCGGAGTTTTGTCAATACTTTACAGTTACGCTGGCGCTGCATTCATCGGCGGCAGCTTTAAAATCAACGTCCACAATGTACTTGAAGCTGCTGTGTATGGTGTTCCCGTTCTGTTCGGACCCAAAATTGATAATTCACAGGAAGCAAAAAATTT
>CAZIPE010000044.1:0-1001 GCA_964541305.1 uncultured Candidatus Saccharibacteria bacterium
TTGTAAAATTTTTCGGTTCCGTAAGGTGCATCATTAATTAAGATTAATATTTTCATTTAATTCTCCTATGTATTTTTTCCGTTAAATCTTTACTAAACTCCAAATCCAAGAAAAGCACTTGCCAGCAATACAATAATTGCAAACACCAGACACACTTCACAAAGTGATTTTCGTTTCGCACGGAGCGTAAAGAATTCTTTTTCATTTGATTCATCCGGTTTTGCAGATGGAGAGAATTTGCTAAAGAGTTTTTTTAATCGTGGATTAATCCGATAAAAAATCCTTAACATAATTACTACCATACCGGCAACTGCAATAAGCTTTAATACAAGAGCAGTAATAACAACAGAGTTTGTTGCTCTGAATGTTCCATAAAACAAATAATAATTTAAAGGCATTGCAATACCGGTAATAATAAGAGTAATTATAAATGTGATGCAGTATGGTGCATTGCCCTGCAATGTTTCTTCAACAACTTTGTCCATTTCGAAATAAAGCTTTGGTCCATATTGTCCTCTTTTTAAAACGAGAGCACGGTTATAAAATGGTGCTGCAGCACAACCGACAAGTGCAATATTATGAAGTGCGAGTAATATTGAATGTATGACTTGTTCTGCCATTTGAATCACCTTTCTTTTATTAAAACATTAACAATTACATTTATTCCCTGATTGAACCGGCGGGCATTTTACTGAGCCATAAGAACAAAAGACACAGCAATCACCTTCTTTAGGTTTAATAATTGCTTTGCAACGGGTGCATTCATAAAAATAAATGCAACTATCCACTGGCATCTTTTCTTCCTTGCTGTAACCACAAAATGGGCAAGTAATGACTGATAATAATTTTATTTCTTCAGAATTAGCTGACACGATCCATCATAATTTTTATTTCTTCTTTGTTTTCTTTTCTGCTAATAACGGCTTTGTGTATTTTTCATATAATTCAAAAAGGAATTCTATTCTTTTTGTTTCGTTGGGGAAGGGTTGAGGACGGTAACA